>NZ_JH725032.1 GCF_000278135.1 Candidatus Bartonella washoeensis Sb944nv | reverse complement strand
ATTTTTATTAGCCATAGGTGTTACTCCTAATCTAAATATCTAATAAAATTTTAATGGAAATTTGAGAAGGCGCCCCCGCAACGCCGCTGCTTTTTTAAAATTATTGCATATTCCCATAAATTTCTTCTCTTAAATATGCTAATCCTTTGGATGTTATCTTTGTTGACGGTATCAACTTTTCTGAACCATCAGGTTTTTGAATAACTATAACAGGACAATCCATAAGACCTTTTTTGATCTTATCTTGATAGGGTAACAAAGGAGCGCTAGGCGCTCTTCTGTATACCCAATCATGACTCCGCAAATAATCTGTTAAATCTTTAGGTCTTACTTCCAATATTTTGGCTGCCTCTATAATACCAAATAAGCCATCGGAGCGTTTTAAGCCTTCAAAAGCTATTGCCTTTGGTTTTAATTCTGAGATTATGATGTCTTTACGTTCATTCTCGTTTTTTAGATGCGTCAAGACACCTAACATTACCTGTGGACTTGCGTAATCGATTTGTGGTGTGGTTATTTGTTTTGCACGCCGTTCACATTCAATGAAGTATTCTCTTGCTTGGTGTCCTTTTTCATTACGCTCTATCATTGAAAGGTGTTTAGCCATGTCTAATGTGAGAGCATAATCTTTAGAAGGACGACCTCCTGAACTTTCGCTCAAAAAAGAGCAAAAGTCATAACCTTCTTTAAATTTACATTCTTTAATACGACGAATAATCCAATCTTTAAAACTGGTTTTAACTTCTAAAAATGCATGTAATTCACGTGCGTTCACTGTTTGAACTAATTCACCATCAATGTTGGTTTGATTTACATCTATTAAATATTGTGACATCTTTATCTCCTGTGAAAGTTAAAAAGCTGGCGCCCTCCACACGCCGTTCGTTACGCTGCTTTTAATGACTGATGAGGTTTTTCACTCAAAACAGGGCTATAAGCTTTCAACAATGGAGCTATTGATTGTATTGGTTCGGATTGACCAAACTCTGTAATAATTGCTAAGATTTTTGCAACATTCGGAATTTCATTTTGTGATTTTAAAATCAAGACTTTTTCAAGATCAGCCATAAGCTCTACTAAAGCATTGCTATATTCACATTCAGTATAACCACTGTTAACTTCCTTAAACACAGCCATCCACAAATCGCATAAAAAATCAGTGGTTATATTGAGTTCGTTTTTTTCTATAGAATTCATGCTAGTAATCCTGTTAGTTCTAATGTTTCTATTGACACCCCTTAAGGGCGCCGGGCGCTAGAAACACGGCCAACAGTCCGTTGTTACGCTTTTCCTTCGAAAAGGTATTGTATGGCGTAACTACACCCGACAAAATCGTTATATGCTCTTTAAAGCATAAAAGACAATCAGTATTTTAATCATGGGAGAGGCTGTTTCGTAACCTACCCGCTGTTGGTTTAGCGTTTCTACACACTTGACACCCTTCTAAACGAGCCTTCCTTTAATGTCAATACGGATTTTATATTTTTTTCATATTTTTCCATTTTGATACTTACCTAA
>NZ_JH725031.1 GCF_000278135.1 Candidatus Bartonella washoeensis Sb944nv | reverse complement strand
ATCAATACGGTTTAAAAATTCAGGACGGAAAGCTGCTTTCACAACATTCATGACATCATTTTTTGCCTGATCGGTTGTTTGTCCCTCAGGCAGCGTGGTTAAAAACTCAGCACCAAGATTTGAAATCATAATGAGGAGGGTATTGCGAAAATCGACGGTATATCCTTGATTATCGATCAATCGTCCCTCATCAAACAACAGCCCTCAGGCTTCACTCCCCTGCGGTTTCACATCCCCCTCAGACTTCACATTCCCCTCAGGCTTCATATCCCCCTCAGGCTTCATATCCTTTGAAATCACGGGCACAATTTCAACACGCGAAATAGTTTTAACAGCCTCTCCGCCCTCTCCAGTCAGTTGCAGAGGTAAAACCTTTGCGAGAAGTGAAAAAAAAGGCACTGGATTATTGAGTGCATGATATTGAAGATAGGATACCAGCCCATCTTCACCATAGTGATAGCCAGCTTGTTCAGCAGCTGTAAGAAGGGCTTCATTAAACCGCCTTGTTGTTTTATTCAAAGCACCTTTTGAGCGCCCTCTCCGACGTAAGGGAAGGCAACGTTCCTCTGTCACCATTATCTTCTTTCACATAAAGTATAGAATCATTTTTTAGAAAGAAATCAGTCAATAAAGTGAAAAAAGCCAATACGGCTTAACAACATTGCACCCCCACATAAAAGCAGCACACAATAGAAATTACCTCAATCATCCCCTCTCCAGAGAAACACCTCCCCTAGAAATCTTTTTCACTGCACAGACAATAAAATTCAGGAAAAATCGGAAATTCCGAAAAACCCAAACAAGGAAAAGCACACAAACTTGGAAAATCTTAAATCAGAAACATTCCCTCTCATCTACGCACTTCTGTTTAGGTTATTTTTATTTTTCACCGGCTTCACCAGCTCAATTTCCACTTTACGGATTTAATACCGGTTGAATTTTCTGACTGACTTTTTTGTTTATTGGTTATCGGTTTTGTTTATCTGGTTATCTGGCTTACTTTTCGCGCTCTTTATCACTGTTATCGCCATCACTGTTATCGCCTGATTTGATACCGTCGCCTCATTTGACACGTTGTGACAAACCTTATACGTGACAAACCTTATACATTTTGACAAACGTTTTTCTGATAAACGATAAACACTTTACGCATTCATCTCCAACTTATCACTCGACTGATTTACGACTGATTTGCAGCTTATTGAGGGCGCGCTGTTCTCTTACGAAGAGTCTTCTTTTTCTTTTCTTACTGATTTTTGTTGATTTTTCCAACGTAATTTCGCTGGCTTGATAAAAACGCGCAATTGTAATTATGTAGCTATTTTATCTGTTGAGATTAACCTTGTCAAGTTTTTTATGCTCTCCTTATCATTCTTCCAGCTCGCAACCTATTTTTGTGTTATGGGCGAAAACACCAAACGATCTCCTTGTTTTGTAATTTTAACGGTTGTTTCATCAGGAATATTTCCAAACAAGATATCTTCAGCCATTGGATCTTGTATTTCTTTTTGAATAATGCGCTTGAGAGGACGCGCCCCATAGAGAGGATCATACCCTTTATTTGCGAGGAATTGTCGCACCTCTGGTTCGATTTGCAAAGTTATTTTGCGTTCATTGAGTAAATTTTGTAACTGTTTGATTTGAATATCGACGATTGCTTCCATATCGTGGCGTTGCAATCTCTGAAAGAGAATAATCTCATCAATACGGTTTAAAAATTCAGGACGGAAAGCTGCTTTCACAACATTCATGACATCATTTTTTGCCTGATCGGTTGTTT
>NZ_JH725030.1 GCF_000278135.1 Candidatus Bartonella washoeensis Sb944nv | reverse complement strand
ATCAATACGGTTTAAAAATTCAGGACGGAAAGCTGCTTTCACAACATTCATGACATCATTTTTTGCCTGATCGGTTGTTTGTCCCTCAGGCAGCGTGGTTAAAAACTCAGCACCAAGATTTGAAATCATAATGAGGAGGGTATTGCGAAAATCGACGGTATATCCTTGATTATCGATCAATCGTCCCTCATCAAACAACAGCCCTCAGGCTTCACTCCCCTGCGGTTTCACATCCCCCTCAGACTTCACATTCCCCTCAGGCTTCATATCCCCCTCAGGCTTCATATCCTTTGAAATCACGGGCACAATTTCAACACGCGAAATAGTTTTAACAGCCTCTCCGCCCTCTCCAGTCAGTTGCAGAGGTAAAACCTTTGCGAGAAGTGAAAAAAAAGGCACTGGATTATTGAGTGCATGATATTGAAGATAGGATACCAGCCCATCTTCACCATAGTGATAGCCAGCTTGTTCAGCAGCTGTAAGAAGGGCTTCATTAAACCGCCTTGTTGTTTTATTCAAAGCACCTTTTGAGCGCCCTCTCCGACGTAAGGGAAGGCAACGTTCCTCTGTCACCATTATCTTCTTTCACATAAAGTATAGAATCATTTTTTAGAAAGAAATCAGTCAATAAAGTGAAAAAAGCCAATACGGCTTAACAACATTGCACCCCCACATAAAAGCAGCACACAATAGAAATTACCTCAATCATCCCCTCTCCAGAGAAACACCTCCCCTAGAAATCTTTTTCACTGCACAGACAATAAAATTCAGGAAAAATCGGAAATTCCGAAAAACCCAAACAAGGAAAAGCACACAAACTTGGAAAATCTTAAATCAGAAACATTCCCTCTCATCTACGCACTTCTGTTTAGGTTATTTTTATTTTTCACCGGCTTCACCAGCTCAATTTCCACTTTACGGATTTAATACCGGTTGAATTTTCTGACTGACTTTTTTGTTTATTGGTTATCGGTTTTGTTTATCTGGTTATCTGGCTTACTTTTCGCGCTCTTTATCACTGTTATCGCCATCACTGTTATCGCCTGATTTGATACCGTCGCCTCATTTGACACGTTGTGACAAACCTTATACGTGACAAACCTTATACATTTTGACAAACGTTTTTCTGATAAACGATAAACACTTTACGCATTCATCTCCAACTTATCACTCGACTGATTTACGACTGATTTGCAGCTTATTGAGGGCGCGCTGTTCTCTTACGAAGAGTCTTCTTTTTCTTTTCTTACTGATTTTTGTTGATTTTTCCAACGTAATTTCGCTGGCTTGATAAAAACGCGCAATTGTAATTATGTAGCTATTTTATCTGTTGAGATTAACCTTGTCAAGTTTTTTATGCTCTCCTTATCATTCTTCCAGCTCGCAACCTATTTTTGTGTTATGGGCGAAAACACCAAACGATCTCCTTGTTTTGTAATTTTAACGGTTGTTTCATCAGGAATATTTCCAAACAAGATATCTTCAGCCATTGGATCTTGTATTTCTTTTTGAATAATGCGCTTGAGAGGACGCGCCCCATAGAGAGGATCATACCCTTTATTTGCGAGGAATTGTCGCACCTCTGGTTCGATTTGCAAAGTTATTTTGCGTTCATTGAGTAAATTTTGTAACTGTTTGATTTGAATATCGACGATTGCTTCCATATCGTGGCGTTGCAATCTCTGAAAGAGAATAATCTCATCAATACGGTTTAAAAATTCAGGACGGAAAGCTGCTTTCACAACATTCATGACATCATTTTTTGCCTGATCGGTTGTTTGTCCCTCAGGCAGCG
>NZ_JH725029.1 GCF_000278135.1 Candidatus Bartonella washoeensis Sb944nv | reverse complement strand
ATCAATACGGTTTAAAAATTCAGGACGGAAAGCTGCTTTCACAACATTCATGACATCATTTTTTGCCTGATCGGTTGTTTGTCCCTCAGGCAGCGCGGTTAAAAACTCAGCACCAAGATTTGAAGTCATAATGAGGAGGGTATTGCGAAAATCGACAGTACGTCCTTGACTATCGGTCAATCGTCCCTCATCCAACACTTGCAACAAGAGATTAAAAATATCAGGATGAGCTTTTTCAATTTCGTCGAATAAAACAACCTGATAGGGTCTTCTACGAATAGCCTCAGTCAGCACACCACCTTCTTCATATCCGACATATCCTGGCGGTGCGCCAATCAGCCGTGCACCAGCATGTTTTTCCATATATTCAGACATATCAATGCGCAGCATTGCATTGGGATCTTGGAAAAGAAAAGCCGCCAGAGCTTTGGTTAATTCAGTTTTCCCCACCCCCGTCGGACCTAAGAACATGAAGGACCCAAGCGGGCGATTGGGATCTTGGAGTCCAGCACGTGCACGCCGCACAGCGCGGGCAACAGCTTGAACCGCTTCGCCCTGCCCAATAACACGGGTGCTAATTTCATCTTCCATCCGCAACAGGGATTCCCGCTCTGCCTCGAGCATCCGATCAACAGGAATACCAGTCCACCTTGAAACGATACGTGCCACATGTTCAGCAGTAACGGTTTCTTCAACCAAATGATTTTGTTGGTCATCATTTTCGGCAACACTGAGTTGTTTTTCGAGTTCAGGGATAACACTATAGGCCAATTCTCCAGCGCGTTGAAATTGTCCATCACGTTGGGCAATAGCCAAAGCATTGCGTGCTTCTTCGAGTTGTTTTTTCAAATCAGCAGCATGACCCAATTTTTGCTTTTCCGCTTGCCAAGCAGTTGTCATTTCGCTCGACTGTTGTTCCAATATTTTGAGTTCTTCTTGCACAGTTTGCAAACGCTCTTTTGCTGTTGGCTCAATGTCTGTTTTCAAAGCTTCGCGTTCGATTTTCAACTGCAAGATTCGCCGATCAATAGCATCGAGTTCTTCCGGTTTTGAATCGACCTGCATCCGCAAGCGTGCGGCAGCTTCATCGATAAGATCAATGGCTTTGTCAGGCAAGAAACGATCGGTAATATAGCGGTTAGACAAACGCGCAGCCGCAATCAAAGCACTGTCTGCCAAGCGCACTTTGTGGTGCTGTTCGTATTTTTCTTTAATACCGCGCAAGATAGAGATAGTATCCTCAAGCGTTGGCTCAGGCACAAAAACGGGCTGGAAACGACGTGCCAGAGCAGCATCTTTTTCAACATATTTTCGATATTCGTCGAGCGTGGTAGCCCCCACACAATGGAGTTCACCACGTGCGAGAGCGGGTTTTAAGAGGTTAGAGGCATCCATAGGACCATCAGATTTTCCAGCTCCGACAAGATTATGCAATTCATCGATAAACAGAATAATTTGACCATTTTCAGCTTGCACTTCTGCCAGCACAGCTTTGAGACGTTCTTCAAATTCGCCACGATATTTTGCTCCCGCAATCAGCGCCCCCATATCGAGTGCATGGAGTTGTTTATCGCGCAAAGTTTCGGGCACATCACCATTAACAATACGCAGTGCCAAACCTTCAACAATTGCGGTTTTACCCACTCCAGGTTCACCAATCAAAACAGGATTATTTTTGGTACGACGTGAGAGAACCTGAATGGTACGGCGGATTTCCTCTTCACGACCAATCACAGGATCAAGTTTTCCTTCGCGCGCATCTTTTGTCAAATCACGCGCATATTTTTGCAGTGCTTCATATTGGCTTTCGGCATGCGGGCTTGTTGCTGTTTTTCCCTTCCGCAGCGCATTAATAGCCTGATGAAGTGCCTGTGCTGTCAACCCTCCATTTGTTAAAATATCAGCTGTTTTTGCGGACTTTTCCATGATAAGCGCTTGCAACACACGCTCCACGGTAACAAACTGATCGCCGGCTTTTTTCGCGAGATCTTCTGCCATGCTAAAGATTTTTGCCAAAGGCTGCGATAGATAGAGTTGTCCATTTCCGCCTTGCACCTTCGGCAGAGCATCGAGTGCTTCCTTGAGAGCCTTTCGAATAAGAGAGAGATCACCACCGGCTTTTTGGATCAGCGATGCAGCCAATCCTTGAGAATCATCTAACAGCACTTTTAACAAATGCTCAGGCATAAATTGTTGATGATCGGAAGAAAGGGCACTATTTTGTGCTGATTGTAAAAAACCTTGCAACCGTTCACTATATTTTTCCAGGTTCATTTTTTTTCCTTATCTTAAGCCACATCACTGCACTTTAGCTCCCCCCAGCATTTTCCACAAAAGAGGCATCCCGAAAGGAACGACCAAACCACACCAAACAGCGCAAACGACACAACATGAAGAATAACCGTAGTGCTAAAAGAAATATGGGTTTTCATCCCCTCTATAACAAGAGGGAAAAGACTGCAAAGAGGGAGAAATTATCAGAAAACGACAGCAAGAAAAGCATAGCCAAAAGGATTATAGCACAAACATCCCCTCTACAGAGGCGAAAAATGTTAACATGGAAAACCTTTGCAAAAAGAAGAGAAAATATCGTTCACAAAAAGAGCAACAACAGTCTAGTTTTTAATCCCTCGCTCTCAATGCTCAATTTTCTCGCAAGCTTTAAAACAAGTCGCTCGCATCCAACACGCGTAACTCCCTCAACACCCCCCAGTCCCTCAACCCAAACATTCGGGTTTCTCCTTGGCTCAAAATGCCAAGCCCCCAATTCAAACACTAAAGCCTTCGATGTTCTCAAACACTCAGAACACCTTCAACTTAAACACATATTTTCCTTATGGCATAAACGATTGATTTATAAAGATATTTATTACCTTACTTGAAACCTGTTTATAACCATTCCTTTACACATCAAAAAAACAAGGGTGATTGGCATATAGATAACAACCATTGAAGAAAGAAAGAAAAATACCTGTTATAAACTCTCTCAAGGCAAGAGCAGTTACAACATTAAACGCTAGAAAATAGAATGGTGCCGGCTTGCTAGCAAACACCCGATACTTCCAAAGCTTAAACTCACATCCTCTCCTAAATCCAAATAACCAAAGTCCTCCTCACCCCAAAGCCTTAGTTTCTAACACTCTTAAAGGAACACCTGACCGTCTTTTATTCTTCTTCATCAGTTTTTTGTGGCGGCGGCGGTAAGATATAAGCACCTGAAAGCCACCGATTCAGATCAATTGC
>NZ_JH725028.1 GCF_000278135.1 Candidatus Bartonella washoeensis Sb944nv | reverse complement strand
ATTTTATTTATGATCATTTATAAGAATTTAGACAGATTTATCGGAGAAGAATATAAAGAAGAATCCTCGTGAATATTGCGATTATTTTGGGTTCGATACATCACCCCTCGTTAACAAAAATTTTGCCCAACACTTATTGATACGTAGTGTTTCCCTTCATTGAGTTGATTTACGTGAAGAGCCTTTGCCGATTGCTGATCCAGATTATCACCATCATGTAGATGGCTAATCCAAGTGCTACCATCCTTCAATTTTTTAAAACAATTGGAGCAATTGAGCATTATTATATCGTGAGTGGCTGCCGTGTGAGCGCATTGGGACAAAACAACGGTTGCCAAGTCTTTAGTATTCAAGAGGGAGAAGCCAATATCAATGGCTTTAAACGCAAACGCCTTGCCGCTTTGCGCCATGAAGAACGCGAGGATTTTGCTAAAGGCATAGTTCCTAGCGAAACGCATATTTTTGCGCCCTCAAAAGGCAAAACAAGCTTTACCTTTAAAAGCTACTATGCTCCCATTGCTGATATTCACTCGCTTTTATTGACAAAAGAAAAAACCGTTAACGTTACCCGCGGTGCGGTTGCTGCAGGGCGTGATGGTGTTCCTGATAAAAGCATCACCTCTTTTATCAAAGTTGTTCAAGGCAATAAGGAATTTAAAGAAGGGACTGATTTTAAAAAGACAGGAGACACCATTGATTGGGCGCCTGTGGGCGATGAACCTGCTGGTGGGAGCACCTATAAAGTCACTTACCGTTATCGTGCACAAGTGACAGCCGATAAAGTAACAGCACAGGAAATCACTGTCTCAGGGGGTGCTGAGGGCGGTGATATTATCGTCAGTTACACGTACAAATTGCCCCGTATTGACCGTATAGGTCTCAATACAGCGGGCAATGTGGTTTATATCAAGGAGATTTCGGCAGACGATCCCATGGCACCGAGCGTTCCTGATGATGTGTTATCGCTTGCAACGATCACCAACAATTGGCTTGAAACGCCGCTTGTTGTCAATGATGGCACACGCGTTGCCCCCTATGATGAGATGTGGCGTTATTTTCAACGGGTGCTTTCGCTTGACCGGTTGATGCAGTTAGAGCGCATTAAAAGCAATGTCGACTCTAAAGAGCCCGTTGCCAAAAAAGGCATGTTTGCTGACCCTTTTCTTGATGACAGTTATCGAGATGAAGGCTTTCAACAAACAGGGGCTGTTGGCAACGGTATTTTACAGCTTGCTATTGATCCCACATTCTATACAGCCCCTTTAAAAGCGCCTGTCACCCTTGACTGGACAAATGAAGTGATCATTGCGCAAGAATTGACAACGGCTTGCGAAAAAATCAACCCTTATCAAAATTTTGCGACTTTACCCGGTACAGTAACACTCACACCTGCAACAGACTTTTGGCATGTCCAGCGCACTGATTGGCTCTCAAGCGTGACCAATCAACTGTTCATGGGGACGCATCGTGGTAGTAGCATCCGTAAGACGGAAGTGCGTGATAACTTGGTCAGTGAAACCTTAGAACAAATCGATTTTTTAAGACAAATTGAACTTGGCTTTAAAATTGAAGGTTTTGGTAAAGGGGAAATTTTGACAAGTCTTACCTTTGATGGTGTGAGTGTCTTGCCAAAAAGTCGCCTTGTCGCCGATAGACAAGGCACCCTTGAAGGAACTTTCACGATTCCTGAAAACATTACTGCTGGCACAAAAAACGTTATGGCGCGGGGAAAAGGTGGAACAATTGCAACAGGGCTTTTTACTGGGCAAGGCGTGATTGATGTGAAGGTGATGCGGCGTACCACAACGGTGAAGATATGGACGCAAGTGGACCCACAAGCGCAAGTCTTCACTCCTGATGAAACAAGGCAAATAACAGGGATTGACTTTCATCTTTGTAAAATCGGTGATCCTGATCATGATCTCGTAGTTGATTTGGTCACCACAGAAAACGGTTATCCGACCGCTGATGTTCAAGCGCAAAGTTTTTACTCCATGAAGGGCGCAAAGCTAGGGTGGGCAGAGGCACGCTATGATGTGCCACTCCTTGTCCCCGATGATCGCTTAACAGCTTTTGTCATTAAAACCGATGATAGTAATCACTCCGTTTCCTTGGCAAAGCTTGGGAGTTTTGATGCAGAAAAGCAGAGAGTTGTCTCGAGCCACCCTTATGTGACCGGTCCACGCTTTTCTTCTGTTAATGCGCAGACATGGACTGCCCATCAAGATGAGGCTTTAGCCTTTCGGGTGTTGGCAGCACGCTACACACAAACAGAAAAAACCATTGATCTTGTTGACTGCTCTGATTTGCAAGTGCGTGCAGCCATTGAATTGCCTTCCAGTGATTGTTCTGTCATCTTTGAAATTGAGAGAAACAACGGCACAATTTATCAACTATTGCCCTTTCAATTGCTAAGCCTTACTGAATATATCAGTGAAAAAGTTAAGCTCCGCGCCATTCTCAAAGGCACAGAAAAACTCTCACCGGTTTTGTTCGCTCCAGTGCAATTGATTGCAGGAAAAATTCATAAAACAGCCACTTATGTCACCCGTGCTTTTGCCTTTGGCGAAAAGGCAAGGTTGACCAGCTATATCAAAACCTTTTTGCCTGGTGGAGCAACCTTTTCACTGGAGATGCAACTGGATGATGGTGTTTTCACCCCTCTCACATTAGAGGAAACAGAGCAGTTATCCGAGCCGCTTTGGACAGAGCGAAAATTTGTAAGTCACGACAAAACAGCCAAACAGGCGCGCTTAAAACTCACGCTCACCGGTGGACCAGCAGCGCGGTCAATGCTGCGTGATTTTGGTGCCGGCATCTTGTGACATCTTTCTCGCTTTAAAAGACGAGGTTTTAGGCTGCTTTAGAGACTTGGAGAACAGACATGGAAAAAACAAAAAAGCTTGAAATGGAATTGCCGAAAGAAGGGCGTTTTATCAGTTCTGAATTCCCCATTTTGCGGGAAAACTTAACCAAAATTGATCAGGCAATCACGGAAGTTGAGGAAAAGGTAGACCAAAAAGCGCCTTTAAAACATACGCACACTATAAGTGATGTTACAGACCTTGAAGCAGCCCTTAAAGGTAAAATGGCAGCGGATAAAACCTTCTCCTTTGCTGATTTGGGTGATATCGAAGGTGCACAAGATGCCGCCAACAATTATGTTCTCTACAAAGCAAGCAACAATCATTTTACCTTTGGCAGTGCGATATCTTTGCTTGGAACGCACCAGCATAAAACCGAAGATATTGTCGGTTTAGACGAATTTCGAGCCAAGATTAATCAAGATCTGACAGCCTATGGGCGCTTAGCCAGCTCAAATGAATGGCAGAATTACAACAAATTTACCAGCAAAGTCACTATGAGTGGTGATTTGGAACTCATTGGTAATTCCTCGTTTAGCCTCACCCATAATGGTGAAGTGATCACAAACTTAAGTGCGAGTGGTAGCTTGCTTAAAGGACCACTGAAAGTTGATGGTGATGTTGTTTATACCAAGGCGCAAGTGGATGCAGCTATCTTGGTAGAAAGAGAAAAAATTAAAAAAGATTTGATTGAGAATATCATTAATTGGCCGGCTCTTGCCGATGCTGAATTGCTCTATACGCAGGATGGAAAAATTGAATGGCCAGACTGGGTAACCGATAAAACCAAAGTAGAAATCCAAGCATGGGGTGGTGGGGGTAGGGGTGGGAGCATTATATTTATTATGTAATAAATAGGTTATATAAAAGTTCGGGAATTTTGATTCCATTGATTCTTTTAACTTTTTTCCTGTCTATCCCGACCCTTTTTGAAGCTTTTTATCGCTTATATGTATTCATATTTATTCAAATATGGAATCAGAATTTCCAGTATTCTGTTTGACACTTATTATCATTTTCCGTATAGTAATAGTATACGAATAGGAATGGTAATGGCAATTGTGAGCTTTAAACATAAAGGGTTGAAACTATTTTATACGACTGGTTCTACAAAAGCTATTCAACCAGCCCACACAAAAAAGTTACGTGTTATTTTAACGGCTTTAACAAGTGCTACATGCCCTGAAATGTTAAATGCCCCTGCCTTTAAAATGCACTCTCTTAAAGGTGAACTTACTGGATATTATTCTATATGGGTAAATGGCAATTGGCGTGTTACCTTTCGCTTTATTGGAACAGATGTTGAGCTTGTTGATTATCAAGATTACCATTGATGAAAGGAATTAAAAGGATGATGCATAACCCCGCCCACCCAGGTGAAGTTCTAAAAGTAGCTTTCTTGGAAGAAATGGGGCTAACAATACAGAAATTAGCTGACCATCTCCATATGACAAGGGCTTCTCTATCAAGAGTTATTAACGGTCGTGCTTCTATAAGCACTGAGCTTGCAATTAAATTAGAATTAGCTGGTTTTAGTAAAGCGAAATTTTGGTTAGATATGCAAACAAACTATAATTTATGGCAAACAATGCAACGGGTACAACCACCCATTTGTCCTCTGGTTTCTGATTCTGTTCAAACGCCGCTTTGATTTCATCAATAATTTTTTTGAAGCTTTTTTATTGCTTCTATTGCTAGTCGTTTTCTATCCGCCGTTTTAGTATAGAGTGAAGCCATTTTATCTTCTGTCCAGCCAAAAAGCGCTTTCATTTGTGAAACCGTAGCGCCTGCATTAGCTGCACGTGTTGCTGCTAATTTTCGCAATCCGTGCGCTGATTTTTTAATACCCGCCGCATTACATGCTTCACGAAATAGGTTGCCAAAACTTTCTTTAACCAGCTTATTTCCACCTTTACCACAAATGAATGTTTCATTACCTATGGGACCAATTTTAAGGGTTTCCTCTAGTTCTGGTAAAATCGGAAGAAAAACATCTGTTTTAAATTGGCTCTTTTCTGTTTTGAGGTGGATAATATTATCTTTGACGTCTTTCCAACCAATGCGAACAGCATCACCACGGCGCAAGCCTGTGTAAAGAAGAACATCAATCCAAACACGTTCATGTGTACCATGTGACCAACGGTGATAATATTTGTCTATGTCCTCTTCTAGCCATGGCAGTAATCCCTCACTGTTCAAAGATTTTGGTGCTTTAATATTAAAAGCAGGATTTCTATTCAAAAGAGCATTATCAACAGCCCAATTGAAAAGACCGTTTAAAGCCGTTAAAAAATGCTTTGCTGCCGCGGGGGTATCTCGCCTTCTGTCTACGGCGTCAAGGATATGGTGTCTTTCTATGCTTTTATATGCACGATCACCAATATGTTTAGAAACATTATTTAAAATTCTATACTTAACTTTTTTAGTCGATTCTGATTGATTATGCCATTGCATGCTTTGTAAATACTGATGCAGCAACCAATTGAAAGACCCTTCTATAAGTCTGGTTTGTTTTATTTTCTTGGAGGTGCCATTTTGCGCTTGTTTAATAGCCAGCGTATAATTGTCAACAAACTCTTGCGTTCCATAGGTTCCTTCAATCCGAAATCGTGGTCCATGATTAATACGTACATACCATATGATTTTTCCATGGCGTGTGCGTTCACGAACAAGATGTGGTGGACGACGCTTTGGCATGGCTAAAACTTTATATCGCCAACAGAGGGGCAAGATTTATTGTTGCTATATTCTTCTTGTTCATTTTCAAGCGGTGGAAAATCGTCAATGCTATAAGTATTATCTGTCGGTTTGGGTGGGGTGATTTTATTGATATGAATTAATAATTCCCCTGTAGGTTTGATTTCTATTAATTCACACCCTTGTTTTTTAGCTTCTCTTAAAGCCCGTGCAATAGTTGGTTGCGTGATGGTCGGTGGGCGGTGTGGCATATCTCTTCTCCTTAAATTTTGGGTGCAATTTGCCTGTGGCGTGAAGCACGCATGTGTTGACGGTTTTTAGAAAAGGGTGGGGGGTGCTAGGAGGCTGTGAATGCACCCCCATAAGGGTTAAGCGGCTTTTGTCGAGAGTT
>NZ_JH725027.1:10356-31821 GCF_000278135.1 Candidatus Bartonella washoeensis Sb944nv | reverse complement strand
AAACAACCGATCAGGCAAAAAATGATGTCATGAATGTTGTGAAAGCAGCTTTCCGTCCTGAATTTTTAAACCGTATTGATGAGATTATTCTCTTTGAGGGATTGCAACGCCACGATATGGAAGCAATCGTCGATATTCAAATCAAACAGTTACAAAATTTACTCGATGAACGCAAAGTAACTTTGCAGATTGAATCAGAGGTTCGGCAATTCCTTGCCAATAAAGGATAATGATCCCCTCTATAGCGCGCGTTCTCTCAAGCGTATCATTCAAAAAGAAAGACAAGATCCAATGGCCGAGTTGTCTTGAGCCGATGTGTTGCTTGTGTTGCTTGGGGCACTGTGGTGCTTGGGGGGAGGTCTTAGTTTCTGCGCGAGCTGCTTTGTGAGGCGGGATATCTGAAGACCATGGTGTCTGAAGATTGCAGTTTTTGGAGAAAGTGGTGCTGGTTTGGTGGGAGGCTCTCAAAGGGTGTAGGCTAAATTCTGTGGGGTATTCGGGAGCCTTTCGTGGTGGGTGATAATCCATTTCATGTGGCAATGTGTCGGGTGATCATACAAAAGGTGGTCAATGGATACATTATCAGGGTGCGGCTTCAATTAAGAGAGAGCATTGAACGGATTTTTTTGAAGAAGGCAGCAAAAAGCAAAGGTTAGAGGGAACTCTCTTCATTTAATCAAGAGAGTCTAATCTATGAGATGTCAAGGATGACCGTTTAGGTTGTTTTTTGAAAAGCTGATAGGTGTGCTGCTTGTGAGAAGTTTTTGCGCATCTTGCAAAGGTCTTGCTTTTGTCACAGTCTGGAGAGGGTGGAGAAGCGGTTAAAACTATTTCGCGTGTTGAAATTATGCCCGTGGTTTTAAGGGAAGTAAAGTTTGAGGGGGATGGGAAATCGCAGGGGAGTGAAGCCTGAGGAGGCGTGTTGTTTTGAGCCGATGTGTTGCTTGGGGGAATGGCGCGTTTGTCGGGAGCCTAGCGGGCTGGAGCTTGTTGATTTTGGTTTCTGCGCGAGCTGCTTTGTGAGGCGGGATGTCTCGAGATCGTGGTTTTTGGGAATGATTGTGTTTGAGGATTCATGACAACTGCGCAAATTGCTCTTATTCCAAAGCTTCTTCCCGTTTTTGCTGGAAAGGCTGATGTGCGTGCTGCTTGGGGAGGACGAGGTTCTGGAAAAACACGTTCCTTTGCCCTCATGTCTGCTGTGATCGGATATCGGCATGGAAAAGCCGGAGAACAGGGTATTATCCTGTGTGCAAGACAATTTCAAAATTCACTCAATGAAAGTTCGTTAGAAGAAATTAAACGCGCAATTGAGGCTTATCCTTTCCTGCAAGATTATTATGAAATTGGCGATAAATATATTAAGTCAAAGGATGGGCGTATCGTTTATGTTTTTGCTGGGCTTGATCGTAATATTGCAAGTATTAAATCAATGGGGCGGGTTTTTCTCTGCTGGGTGGATGAGGCGGAGCCTGTAACTGAGACCGCTTGGCAAACGCTTATTCCGACTTTGCGTGAGGAAGGAAAAGATTGGAATGCTGAACTATGGGTGACATGGAACCCTTGCCGTGAAAATGCGCCCGTTGAAAAACGCTTCCGAAATGTCAATGATCCCAATATCAAAGGGGTTGAAATCAATTGGCGCGATAATCCGCAATTTCCTGAAAAACTTAATCGAGATCGTAAGGCAGATTTAGCACAAAGACCAGAACAGTATAACCATATTTGGGAAGGAGACTATCTGCAAGCTGTGCAAGGTGCTTATTATCAAAAAGCACTGTTGCAAGCAGAGCAGGAGGGGCGCATTACCACTGTTCCACGTGATCCGCTGATGCAGGTCAAGATCTTTTGGGATATCGGCGGAACAGGGGCAAGGGCGGATGCTACCGCGCTGTGGGTTGCACAGTTTGTCGGGCGCGAAATCCGTGTCCTTGATTATTATGAAGCGCAGGGACAACCCCTCTCAGAGCATGTGGGTTGGGTGTTTCAAAGGGGATATGATAAGGCGTTGATGGTCTTGCCCCATGATGGGGCAACAAAAGATCGCGTGTATAATGTAAGCTTTGAAAGTGCTCTGCAACAGGCTGGGTTTCAAACCAAAGTTATTCCTAATCAAGGGGTGGGAGCCGTTAAAATGCGCATTGAAGCGGTGAGACGATTGTTTCCTGCCATATGGTTTAATCGCGATACCACACAAGCTGGGCGAAAAGCGCTGGCTTGGTATCACGAAAAACGTGACGAACAACGCAATATTGGGTTGGGTGCCGAACATGATTGGGCAAGCCATGGCGCTGATAGTTTTGGCCTCATGTGTGTGGCTTATGAACAGCCAAATGTTCGCCCGCAAAAAAAGACCTATCGCTCTTTTCACCATTCTCAAACATCATGGATGGCTTTTTAATGAATATTTCTATCAATTCTCTTCATTCGCTCGAAACACTCGAACAGCAGGCACTTTTTAAAAAACTCGTCGCCTGGTATCAAGACGATATTGCCCATGTCGAGCAATGGCGAAAAAATGCCCAGGAAGACTATGATTTTTACAATGGACGGCAATGGAATGCGCAAGATCTTGCTGTGTTGCGAGAACAAAATAGACCGGTTATGACCTTTAACCGTATCGCACCTTTGATTAATGCGGTGATCGGGGCGGAGCGCAATAATAAACGACAGGTGCAATTTATTCCACGACAAGAAGGCGCCGCTTTTGCCAATGAAATCCTTACCGGAGCAGCTGAATGGTTTCGTGATGAGGCTGATGGGGAATATGAGGATTCTGATGCTTTCCAAGATGCCATTATTTGCGGAATGGGGTGGACAGATACACGCCTTGATTATGAAGAAGATCCTCAAGGAAAGCCTGTTATTGCAAGATTAGACCCAATGAAAATGGTTTGGGATGCAAGCGCTGTGAAGCCTAACCTTATTGATGCGCAGCGTGTTTGGTATATTGATGAGAAGCCCCTAGTGGTTGCCAAAGAAATGTTCCCCAATGTTCATTGGAGCGATCTGAATGCTGATTGGGTTAAAAATCATAGCGTTTTGTATCAAATGAGCAATGGCAATACGCAAAGCTATAGTGCAGATGCTGATGATGGAAGCAATTTTCACAGCTCTAAAATGGTTACTTTGGCTGAATGCCGGTGGTTCGAACGCGAGATTGTTTATAAAGTCCTCGATCCGCTTACCGGAAAGTTTATTGATTATTCGGAGCCAGAGTTTCAAAGTTTGTGTAAAGAATTTCCAAATATTCAAGCAACAAGATTGACCAGAAAAATTGTCAAACGCGCCTTTTTGGGAAAAAAATTGCTGGATGCTCCTGATAAACCCTTAGTGCCACCTAATCAATTGGGGTGGGAGTGTATTACGGGTACTTTTGATAAGCTCAGTCGACAATTTTATGGCATTGTCAAACCAACAAAAGATCCACAACGCTGGGCCAATAAGTATTTTAGTCAAATTATGCATCTGCTGAACAGTCAGTCAAAAGGCGGAATTATGGCAGAACGTGATGCTTTTGATGATGACCGTCAAGCTATGGAAAGTTGGGCAAGAGCTGATAGTATTACTTGGTTGAAAAGTGGCGCAGTTTCTGGGGGAAGAATTCAGCCTAAACCCGTTGCGCAATTCCCGCAGGGCTTCTTCCAATTGTTTCATGAGGCAAAGAGCGCAATCGAACAAGTGACTGGCTTGTCCTCTGAATTTATTGGGACACGCGCGGTGAACCAACCAGGTATTCTGGAACAACAACGCCGCCAATCATCACTCAATCTGTTGGCTTCGTTCTTTGATGGGTTGCGCCGATATCGGCAACGACAGGGAAAAATTATCCTCTATCTTATTCAAAATTACCTCTCAGATGGACGATTGGTGCGCATTGCTGGTGACGAAAATGCAAAGTATGTGCCCTTAACACGGGAAATGATCACCAGTTTGGAATATGATATTGTCGTCGATGATGCACCAACAAGTCTTAATGAAAAAGAGCGGACATTCGCACTTATTATGCAATTGCTGCCTTTGATGCAGAATTTTACAACGCCAGAGATTATGCTTGATCTCTTGCGGTATTCGCCTTTGCCTGCCTCCCTTATTCATAAAATCGCCATAAAAGCGCAAAAGCAGAGCGCTCTTGAGGAGGAACAAAATGCTTCCCAACAGAGAGATAATGCTGGAGCAGAGCAGATGATGCAATCCATTTTGCAGATGGCAAATACGTAAAGCTAAGCTGCTTCATTGCAAGAAAATATCATCTTATTGTCCTAAAAAGAGAAGGCCAACAGTATGGATCAAGAACATTTAACGCCAGCAGAACAAAACCAATTAAGACAGGATTTTCTTTCCACACCCCAAGCGGGAGAAAATACTGAAATGGGAGGCGGAGAAAAAGCAAAAACGCTTGAAGGTCATTTGGAAGGGCATAAGAAAGGATATCAACAGCAGGACGTAGCAGCGAGTGGTGCATTAGCAGGGGGGGGGCGACCACAAGAGATCGAAGGTTCGGCAGGGGATGATGCCCCGCCAGACCCGCAAAAAGATTTTATGGGTTATATGCAATGGTTAGGAAAAACGCTCCATCAACAGGGATTGTTACAGGACAAACAACAATACAATTCCGCTGTTCCTGAAGCACAACAGTTGTACTCTTTCTACCAGAAATCTGTGAGTGCTGTGAAACAAAAGCATCACGATTTTGATCAAGCTGCCGATTTTATTTATGATATGCGTGCTCAACAATTGGCTGCTGTTGCTTCGCTCTATCCCGAAATGGCTGATCCAAAAGTGATTGATGAAGTGATTGGCAATGAATTGAAGCAGATGTTACGCGATTGTGCGCAAAAAAATCAAAACCCTGCTGAAGTGATCTATGAAATTGCGCAAAAAATTGGCTATACATCCCCACAAAGTAGCACTGTTGAAAATTTGCAAGAAAGGCATCATTCTGCACGCACACTTGCTGCTTATAACGGTTTAACTCCAGGTGGTCCCATTTCTTTGGATATGCTCGACAAAATGTCGGAGGCAGAATTTAGCACTTGGATCATTGACCCAAAAAACAAGGCTGCTTTTAACCGTTTAATGGGTGGAGGTGACCTCTAAAACAAGCATGCGTGGAGGGAGAACTCTCAAAGGGAATGTCTTAGGGGGATTTCCAAGAAGGCATGTGGTGAGAAAATTTCTCAAAACAGGAATATGAAAGAATTTTCTTAAAGCGCGAGCATGGTGAGAAGATCTTTCAAAGAAAATTTTCTGGGAGAGGAATTTCTGGGGACACTTAAAGGGGGAAGGTAAAAGTTATCAATAAACATTAAGTCGCAATCACCAATCCATCGTCCGCAAAAGAAGAGATGCGGAGTATCAACAACCGGCGCTTTGCCCGGTTTTTTTATGTCAATAATCGTTAAGAGGAATAAAATGACCGTAACTTATATCGGACTCAATGACCCTATGGCTGTACGCACATGGTCTAAATTACTGAACCAGGAAGTTTCAAAAGCAATCCCTATTGCTCCGTTGATCGGGAATGATTCTAACAGTATCGTACAATTAAAAGATGAAACCAATAAAGCAAGTGGGGATGCCATTAGCTTTGGCTTGCGTGTGCAGTTGCTTGGAGATGGGGTGAGTGAAGGACAGGCGCTTGAAGGCAATGAAGAAGCGCTCCAATTTCTCAATGACCGCTTGGCAATTAATGAGCTCGTTCATGCTGTGCGTGTCAAAAATGAAGGCACTATTGATCAACAACGCGTTCTCCATGATTTACGTACAGAAGCCAAAAATGGCTTGGTTGATTGGTATGCTGATCGTTTGAGCATGATGTTCTTCATTCAAGTTTGCGGCTATACCGCAAAATCCATTAACTTTGAAGGACGCACTCTTACGCTTAAACCTGTTCATTACGGATTTAATGCACCAACCGCACCAACGGATAAACGTGTCGTGCGTCCTAATGGAAAAACAAAAGATGAAGATTTAAAAGCAAACGATGTTTTTGATCTCAAGCTCATCGATAAAGCTGTTGAACGCGCTAAATTGGCAAATCCAAAAATTAGACCAGTGCGCGTCGAAGGCGAAAATGTCTATGTCCTTTATCTTCATCCAACACAAGTGACGCAATTGCGCACCAATACAGATGCTGGGCAGTGGCTTGACATTACGAAGGCAATCTATAATGGAAGTCGTATCAAAAACCCTCTCTATGATGGCTCGCTTGGCATGTATAATGGGGTTGTTTTGCGTGAAGCTGAACATATTACCGAAGGTGTTGAGTCAGGCACAGCAGAAAAGGCTGTGCCAAATGTGCGCCGTGCTGTTCTTTTGGGAGCGCAAAGTGCTGTCATTGCTTTTGGTAAAGATCGTGGTGCGACACGCTATAAATTGGTCGAAGAGCTTTTTGATTATGAACGCGAGTTCGGTGTCGCGGCTAAAACCATTATTGGTATGAAAAAAACTTGCTACAATTTACCAGGAAGTACGCAAGGTGCTCAGGATTTCGGTACAATCGTTATCCCAACTTATGGAGCGCCTGCTTAAGGTTGCTATCTTAAAGATGCTGCTTGAAAGCTTGCAAAATGTTTCTTCCCTAGCAGAATATTCTCGTTGGGGGAAGAAATCCCTTTCGCATCGACAATGGGGGTAAGGGATTTGGGCATACGCGTGATCTGAATTTCTAGCGTGTTTGCCTAACAACGTTATTGGAAAGCTTGCAAGATGTTGCTCCCAATAGAACTTTCTCTATTGGGGGGCGAGAGAGCTAAAATGCTTTATACGCAAAAGGATTATCACTGCTCATGACCGTTTTGCCTACCGATACCAATTCTCATGATTTCACACATTTAGACCGTTCTCAAACTTTTGATTATATGGTGACACTTATTCAAGATGAAATTGACGATACAACAGCGGAATATTCTGTTCAAATTCAAGATTCAATTTTTACTGCTTTGCGTTTGTGTGAACGGGAACCTTTCTTCTTCAATGAAAAAAGAATGGTAACATTTAAAACACAAATAGGGAAAACATGGTATGGACAAAAGGATGGTTTCTTTCTGTATCCCGAAATGATACTCGATGCCGTGTTTTTAGGAACACATACATCAACGCAAACACAATTGTTTTTTAAACCTTCTGAAGCGTTGCAAAAACAATATGGAGTGCAACCTCCTTTAGCAACTCCGGCCTTTTATACCTGTTCTGATCAAAAAATAGGACTCTTCCCAACGCCTTCAAAGGTGGAAACTGTGCGTCTTTCTTATGCACGCGCGCATTTTGGAGAGGGAACCGATAAAGATAAACAAGAGGATCATCTTTGGTTCATGCATGCATTTGACCTTATTAAAGCGCGTGCAAAATACGAGCTCTACAAAAATATTCTCAAAGATCCTGAATATGCTGCTGTTTCTTTCAATGATTTTCAAGAACAGCTGCAAATCTTGCGCACAGAAACATCGCGCCGAAAAGGCGTTTCAAATATTCTTCCTATGACGTTTTAAAGGACTTTTTTCTTCATTGCTGTTCCATGGGATTGCTGCATGGTGTTGGTGATTGGCTTTGGTGTTGCCAATGTGAATGTTGAGGGCAATTTTACTGTTGAATGCAGTCTATTGCCAACCTATGAGGTTTTACACCCTATTGCGGACTTTGGCTTTACACCCCTGTCAGGGCTTTGTCTTGATCTCATTTTAGGGGCTCTTGCTTTTTAAAAATAAAAATAGGCCTTGGCGATTTAAAACATCGCACATAGAAGGCTCTTCAAATATTCTTCTAATGGGGTTCTCAATGACTTTTTTCCCAGTCGCTGATTATCGGCCTGATGTTGCTGACATCAATGGAATCTTTACCGATGAGCTTGTTAATGTGTTGCCTGCTGATGGGTCTTATATCCCTATGCCAGGCTTTACCCCTTTGACAGCCCCTTGTCCTGCTCCTATTTTGGGCGCAATTGCTGTGAAAACAAAATCCGGTGTGTCTATTATTGCTGGAACAGCACAAAAAATCTACCTTCTCAACAATACAACACTCAAGTGGGAGGATATTAGTCGAAATGGAAAACACTATTTTGCCAATATCGATGCCCCTTGGTCCTTCGCTTTGTTTGGCGATTATGTCATTGCTGTGAATGCGAATGATAAGCCACAAGTTATTGATATTCATCATGATCAAAGATTTAGAAACTTAAAGGGAAATCCACCACAAGCTGCTATTGTGCGTGTGTGGGGCGATTTCGTTTGTCTGATGAAATTGACAGAGCATCCACGGCGTGTCCATTGGTCAGGCTTGAACGATGCCGAATGTTGGACTGTCGGAAAAAAAAGCTGCGATTATCAAGATTTCCCCGATGGCGGATTCGTGCAAGGGGCAACAGAAACAACAAATCCTATTATCTTTATGCGTTCTGCAATCTATGCTGGATCCTTTATTCCTGGCTCTAAGATTATCTTCAGTTTCCAAAAAATACACGATAAACGTGGTGTTAAAAATGCTGATTCTATCGTTTGTCGGGGCGATTTTGCCTTCTTTGCTGATGAAGGTGGATTTTATCAGATAACCCATGAGGGACAGATCATACCCATTGGTTTCGAAAAAGTTGATCGAACCATAACAACCCAAACCAATCATAACAACTTGACCAATCTTTCTGCTGCTATCGATGGGGTTTATAATCGCGTTTATTGGATGGTCGATACCGGGGATAAAACCCAAGAACGTACTTTGCTGATTTATGATTGGGGATTGCAAAAATGGACAAAAGCCAATGTGGACATCAAAATGATCTTGCCTATTTTCTTAGCAGGGACAACTTTGGAAGGGCTTGATCGGATTTCACAGAACGTTGATGGTTTGTCTTTTTCTCTCGACAGTAAGGTTTGGCAAAATGAATCTCCTGTTCTTGGTGCGTTTGATCATCAAGGGAGGCTTGGCGCATTTTCTGGTCAACCGATGGCTTGTATTGTGACGTCACAAGAAATGGGGCAGACAAATGGTATGATGACGCGGGTGAAAAATATTATGCCTCAGGTCAATAGTGGAGAGTTCACTTTGTCTGTGGGAATGCGTTTGCGGCAATCACTTGAAGAAAAAACTGTTTGGTTGCCAGAAAAAAAACCTTCTCTCAATACTGGGCAAATTCACTCTCGTGCAAGAGCACGCTTTTATCGCTTTAAATTACGTATCCCTGAGGGGGTGAATTGGTCGCATGTGACAGGATTTGATGTTGAGTTGAAGCCTGCCGGCATGCGGTGAGTATGCCAAACTATAATAAAAAAAGCATGCGGTGAGTATGCTCAATGATAATAAAAAAAGCATGTGCACCGCATGCTAGATTGTAATCAAAAAGTATGCAGTGCGTATACAAAATTATGATCAAGGAAGGGAGCGATCCATTGTGCTAATCTGTCATAAAAAAAGCAATGCAGATATTTCTTATGCACGCTGGTTGCCAACTTATTTAAATGTGCAAGACATCAGTGTGATCCGTACAAACTTTAATAAGAGACATCTTAAAACATGAGAAAACAAGGTGAAGGCTTGTGTAGATGGAAACATGGCCAGAAAAAAAACTGAAAAGTATAGAGAGCTTACAGAAGCAGAAAAAGAAATGCTGCAAGAAATGATACTTATCTACCAAAGTGTGAAAGTCATGTCTCGTTTTATGAAATGGATAACATTTTTTATCTTTTTACTTATCCTTGATTTTGCACGTCTCATGGATGCGATAGATAATATCTTTGCACATATGAAACAGTGGTTCTCAAAAAATTAAAAAGCTTTTGGTTTCCATTGTTCTCTTAAGAGGTGACATGGCAAATTGCCAGGATAAAAAAATTCAGTACGCATGCCAAAAAAACAGTCATAGAGTGTATTGCTAAGAGGCTGAAGCCAAAATTATGACACAGCAACAAGACAGTCAAAACCTTTATTCTGCGCATCTTACTGATCAATGGTCCTGGGAAGAAATAACGCGTTATCAAGAGGACATAAATGCGGCTTTGCAAAAGTATGCTAAGCGATTTTCCGATGATGTGTGCTTGGCAACAATTGCTGAAGAAATCGCTACTGGACAAGCGCAATTGTGGTTGATCTTAAAAAATGCAACCCAATTTAGCGCCTTTGCGATTACAAAAATTGAAATAACACATACCGGAAAAAAACGCATTGTCCTTTGTGATCTTGCTGGAGAAGGTGGACTGAAATTGGTCAAGTTGATTGAAAAGCTTGAAGAGTGGGCACGGTCAATCAACGCTGAGGAAGTGCAAATGTTTGGAAGATCTGGATGGGCTAAAATGCTGAGCCATCATGGATATTCTCGTCATCTTATTCATTATAGAAAGGCTTTGGTTCCATGAGAAAAAAAGTAACACCCCAAGTGCAAACAACAACACAAACAAATGCACCACCCGCATGGGCAGAAGAAATCCTTAAAAAAGCAAGCTCTCAAGCGCTCGATCTTTATAATAGAGGCATTGGCGGGAATGTTTATCAAGGGGAGCGCGTTGTTGGTCTTGGTAATATGACAAACAATGCGCTTACAGGATTAGAAAAGGCTGCTGATCAGTACAACAATCCAGCTCTTACAAAGTGGTTTAATGCTCCAACGCAAAGTGCTCAGAATCTCCTTAATATGGCAAAGGGAAACGCAATTGGAGGTAACGTTAAGTTTAATGTTGCACTGCAAAATGCACTCAATAAAACCTCTGATGCTATTAATCAATCGATGTCAGGAGCGGGGCGCTATGGATCTGGTGCGCATACCGGGGTGCTTGCCGATGAGCTGGGGGCATTGGCAACAAATGCGACCGCGCAGCAGTATAATCAAGATGTTAAAAATATGATGAATGCTAATCAAATGATTGATCGTTCATTGGTTGATCAGATTAATGCTGCCAACAGTTACTTTCAAGGACAAAGCAATGCACAAAGCAATGCTTTAAAAGGTGGGATGATCCAAGATGCAAACCGCCAAAATGCTTTGGATGCAGAACGCCAAAAATGGACCGAACAAGATAATCAAGGGTGGAACCGGTTGGCACAGTTGCTGCAAATGGGAACACAAGCCGCCGGAAATTACGGGACAAAATCAGGAAACTCCACAACAATGCCTTCTATCACCAAAGATCCGTTACGTGATGCACAGCAAGTGCTTGGATTGGTGGGAGGACTTTTGGGCCTTTCTGATGTCAGGGCGAAAGAAAATATTGTTCCTGTGGGCAAAAAAAATGGCTATCCGCTTTATGTGTTTAATTATAAGGGAGATCCGCAACGCTATCGCGGTGTTCTTGCTCAAGAGGTGCTGCGTTTGAATCCCGCTGCTGTCTATGTCAATGCAAAAACAAAACTCTTGCATGTCGATTATAACAAAATTGGCGTGCAAATGGAGAAAATTACAGCACCTAAAAAGAGAATCTTGACCTTCTTTTCTGCTTTGTTGGCGCGTCTTCACTTTTTGCAAAAAGGATATCTTCTATGACTTCGATTTATGATTGGTCACTTATGGCATCGGAAAATGCCTATGCCGATGAAATCATAAACTGGGCAGAAGGACAGCCTCCAAGTACAGTGAATGATAGTGCCCGCGCGATGATGCAACGCATCAAAGAATATGTATTAGATCATGGAGGGGTAGTTGAGACACAGTTTACGATCAGGGAGTATGACAATACGACATCCATTCGTTTGACTACAAAGTCTCCTATTGCATCATATATGGATGGCATTGTTATCAGATTTAAAGCACAAGGGGTGAATGAAGGAAAAACAACCGTGGCGTTAAACCAATTAGCGGCACAGCCCGTTTATAAGATAACCACGCAGGGGATAAAGCCTTTAAGAGGTGGAGAAGTTCAAACGGGGGGGCTTTATGAGCTGGTCTATTCTTCTGACATTGCTGGAAAAAATCTAGACGGTTGGTTTTTAACCAATCCTACACTCAAAATCCCTGAAATTTCTCAAAGTTTTCCGACAGGTTTTATTGGCGCTTTTGCTACGAAATTGATACCTGAAGGTTGGCTCTTGTGTAATGGGCAAGAGTATTCGCGAAAGGAATATGAAGATCTCTTTTTTGCACTTGGTATGGGAACTATATGGGGAATAGGAGATGGGAGTACAACATTTAATGTCCCTGATTTACAAGATTCAAAGGATGCCAGTTTAAACCCAAAACCGCCGAATATTCGCGATATCAATACAGTTATTTATGCTGTGAAAACGTGAAAACTGAATCTTGTTACGGCACTGAAAAAAGATACAAAGCGTTGTTTGAATCTGCAATTTGGTTTTGGCAATGTCAAAATAAAATTCTCGCATGTCGATTATGAAAAAACGCGTTTTCAAACGGAAAAAAAACAGCCTCTCAAAAGAGAGTGCTGCTTTCTTTTCTTCTCTGTCTTTGCCCGTCTTCGTTTTTTGCAAAAAGAATAGATTTTTTGTGTTTGATTTATAATTGACGGTTCATCGCATCTGAAAATACCTCTATTTCTGAAAATGCCTGTGCACGATGAGGGTGTAATTTGGGCAGAAGGTTGTCTCTCGGTATTTGCCCGATAGTAGCTCTCTTTCAGTTTATTTTAAACCTCTTGAGGCTTGAGTATTCAAAAGCGTGTTGGCGCAAACGCCTCAAACCAGCTGATATCGTTTGCTCTTTCTTTATAACCAAATAAGGTCATAACAATGGCACTTTTTCCATTTTCTATCTCCGACATTGAGGATCCTGAATGCATTCGTGTGGTTCTTTATGCGAGCGGAAGAATGGGACATGCTCCTTTAAATGCTCTGTTGAATCAAATGCGTCAAGATATCGAGTGTTTTGATAGAAAACAGAGTAAAGACACGACACAACTGACAAAGCGTGTGGATGAGTTAGAAAAAAAATTGAAAACGATTTTGCAAGATCCTGAGGATGCCAAATCCAAACAGGAGAGTCAAAACGTTCAAAGTGGTAAGGAAGAGAGCGAACGTGTCATTGCAGGTAGTGACACAAAACTTCAATCTCACGCATCTGTTAATTCTGTCAATATTGTAGGGAGTGATGACCTAGACATTCATTCTGTTTTATCTACTGCAATTATAAGTGAGGGCATAGAATTTCAACCTCATAAATTGATCAAGTTTACAGGAAATAACATATGAATTCATTCTGACTTATCTACTGCAGTTACAAGTGATAATACAGGATTTCGTGCCTCTGATTTATTGAGATTGTCATCTTTTAAAGACAAAAAGACTTGAGGAGTTTTAAAAAATGCGAAAAATCTCAAAAGAGGGGTTGGCGCTCATTAAACAATGGGAGGGGCTCCGCTTGCAAGCTTATCAAGATGCTATGGGTGTGTGGACAATTGGCTATGGACATACTGCACAAGCAGGGGAGCCTGTTGTAAGGAAAGGAATGCAAATTACTACTGCCGAAGCAGAAACTCTTTTGCAAAAAGATCTCACACAATTTGAGCACACGGTTGAACAGATGGTTGATCGCTCTTTAACCAATGAACAATTTGCCGCTCTTGTGTCTTTTTGCTATAATGTCGGAGTGGAGGCTTTTGGCAATTCTACGCTGTTAAAAAAGCTGAATAAAGGGGATTATGAGGCTGTGCCAGCTGAATTGCAAAAATGGACCAAAGCGCGAGGAAAACGCTTGCAGGGGCTTGTCCACCGGCGTGCTGCAGAAGCAGGTTTATGGGCTAAAGGCGCTTATGTTTCTTCCAATTATCAAGAAGTAGAGCCACCCAAAAAGCCCTTTTTGCAGAATATGGAAGTTTTGGCTCCAATCCTTGGCTCTTTTTCAGGCTTAACGGGCATTTTAACCGGACAGGGGCCTGTACAATGGGCTCTCGCCATTGTGATGGTTTTGGCAACAATCGCCGGTATTACGATGTCTGTCTACCGAATGAGGGAAGAATATCGGTAATTTTTTTGTTTCATTGAAGCTTGAGTGTAGCTTTAGGAATTGTTGCTGCGCTCTGCAGCTTTTTTTATGGTCGCTCTTTTGAGCATAACAGAATTTTGATTTAAGTCGTTTGGGCTTTTCAAAATGGTCAGAAAATTAATGAAGAAATTTTTTCTCTCTCTCCTTTTCATATCGGTTTTGCTCTTAAGGCGTGGCGCTAGATGAATGTGCCGCTGTCTTGTGCGGGGTGGTTGATCTATTTTGATCATGAAGAAAGCACTAGAGTTGGACAAACCTGAGCCCTTCTTATCACGCTGGATTATGGTGACAGACCGCTTTTTTAAAAAGAAGTAACATGTGTTGGGGGATAGGGAGAAAAATCCTTAACTTAAACACCTGCGGGAATGATTTTTTACTGTTCTCTTTCCTCTTTTAAGGCTATGGAGGATGCACTGAAAGCTCTCTACTCCCCATGCTTTTTTGCGTTAATATGCAAATGAATGGTTAAAATATTTCATGGTGCGGGATGGGCAAGAGACAAACGAAACACTGAACTTGCTTATTATGCCTATGAAATGTACCGTATGAGCGACGCAACAGTGCGAACCGACCAAGGCGCCAATTCAAAATCAGAGTAAAACCTAGAGCAAATCTTCTTATTCTCTTTGCAGATGCATATCTTAATAAAGGTTGCTCTTATGTGTTTGCTCTGTTGGTTTAAAAGAAAAATTCATAGGAGATTCTATGAATAACACATTTAAAAAAATATTATTCGCACTTTCATTATTGCTGATAAGTTCACCAAGCTATGCTATTTATGCTGGTGGGATTGTAGCTCTTCAACACACATAGCCTGCCTCTTCACAATTCGATAAATTAATATTTTTTCAGCAAATCAATAAGGATGGTGGGCCAAAGTCTAGATACGATTGGGCCAATTTATTTCAAGCAGGGATATAGTGGATATATTGGTTTGCAAAATAATGGCAATGGTGTTCATAGTTTTAATTTCTCTATTTGGGATACAAAAAAATGGAAAAGTGGTCCTTGTTATCTTTTCAGCCATGAAGGATCGGGGGTGCAATGTCATATTAGGGTGCCATGGAAAATTGGGCGTCAATATAAGATAGAGGTTTCTAGAAAAGGAAATCTGGTTACGGGCACTGTGACAGATCTGCTTAATGGGAAAACAACGATAGTTGGTGTTATCGAAGTTCCAAATACGTTTGGTAAACTCTATGCATCTTCTGGTTTTGTTGAAGAATATTCCCAAGGTACGAACGAGCTTTCATCTTGTTTTGCGATGGGGCCACAAAGTTCAATCTTTGCGAATCCGATAGGAGATGGGAAAGTTAAAGCAAAACAATACACTTATAGCTATGGAAATTGCAATGATCATCGTGTTGTCCAAACTGCATGTCATGATGAAGCTTGCACTAATGCTATAAATCTTGGTGGGATTGCACCATCCAACGCATTTGAAGTTCCGCTCATCAATGAGAGAAATATAAGTGTGCAGACACTTTCTCACGCATTGAAAAAAGAAGATCTGGTTGTTATTCATTCCTATGATGGTCATTGGGCTAAAAATATCTTTTTTCCACAAGCTGGTGCGTTTAAGTGAAAATCAAATTTTGTCGATCATAGAGCGGGTTACAGTTCGTCTATTCATGTCAATAATGGCGTGATGACAATAAAAAAGGGGCAGAGTTTAATGTATCAGTCTGATGGTAAAAGTTGGAAAATTATAAACGTGCATTCATGATAAAGTGGTATCCTGCAATTTACCTATTTTTTTACGGTAATGCGCTTGGGGAATGCAAAAATCTTTATTCTCTTAATTTGTCAAATATGATTGTAGAAATTTCCCAAATAAAGAAAGCATTTCAGCTGGATATCATCACCTCTGGTTAAATCTCGTTCTTCACAAAAGCAAAAAAGCAGAAGGTGGTTTGTTTTTGTTCTGTTTATGTTAGGTTGTGAGGTAGACAATGTTGAAGGCAGAATGAAATCCTTTTCGAACTTGTGAAGAGTGAGAGAGACGAAGAGTGAGAGACAGCCGTAAAGCATGGGTGCTATCGTATGAAAATGGGGACAGTGATTTCAACAGCGCGTATTTGTTTCAATGAGAAAGTCAGTCATATTACTTATGGGGTTTTACATCAACAAAGTCTTATGTGAATGCCTCTCCATTCTTTTCATAAAGCGAATGCAAACAGTTTCCAGCGATAATTTCAAACAATAAAGAGAATAAAAACGTTAATAATACAGAGAAAAAGCAGTGTTTTCATAAAAGAAGATTGATAATATCTGGCTGCAACATGTATTGTGTCGACTGATGCTTCTACTGTTTTTTGCTGTAAAAAGCTTATCTTGGGAAAGTAAAGGATACAGTCTTTATGGAAAAAAGAATCCGCGCAAGGCAAAAAGCTTATTTCAAAAAATTATATCGCAAGATTGCTTTTGTTTGCATGCTGCTCTTATGTGCGTTGGTTTTTGGTTTTGCCATAGTAAAAATTGTCAGTTATTTTTCTTCCAAAAAAAGCGTGATGCAATTCATGGCTCTTGAATTGAATATTCCTGTTTTTGATCACCGCGTGTATTGCAAGGAAGTTGCTGCTTCAGTCATGCCCGATATGAAAAAGCAAGTTTATCAGCACTGTATTAATTTGGAAAGTGAAGCCTATTTTGCAATTCGTGAAATGTGGGACACGCTTTCTGATCCTGCAAAGAAAAAATGTATGAAAATGGTCCGTCCGGGGGATGGAAACTATTTTCTCTTACGCGATTGTATTCTCAATGAAAAAGAGGGTAAAAAAACTAAGTTGCGCAATCACTTTTAGGTTTTTACAGGGAAATTTAAGGGGAGATGATGCCTAATAAAAAACATAAAAACCATGCTCTCAAAAAACATCTCATCTTGAAAAGGGAAGATCTCATTTTGGAAAGGTTGTGCCTTTTTTAAAGTTAAAGTTCACGGTTGCATGCAACAGCAATTTCTCCCTTATCTAGCAGCCTTTATTGCGCGGTTTGAAAGATATCATTAAAAACTACATATGCAGGAAGAAACAAAGGCTAAACATTGTTCTTGCTTTTCATAGCTATCATCCATCTTGGAAGAGGGGTGAAAAAATGCATGCAAAAGCAAACTCTTTTTGATTCCGGTTGAGGAACAGGAAGATCTTTCCTTTTTTATGAGACAGCTTGCCTATTTTTAAATCTGAAAAACACTTCAGTAAAAATTATAAAATTTATCTTTTGCACTTAATAATAAAGACAGTTCTGCTGCTCATTGGGGGGCACTTTAGGTGGGCAAGGAGGAGGGATATGTTTGCTCTATTTTTCTAAAGTAAGATCCTTAGTCCTTTGTTATTGTTCCATAGATTTCTGGTAGTTCTTGGTTGCAGCTGCTAGAAATGAAGATCTCTTAAAGTTTTTTTCTAGTGTTAGGGTGGTCTGTTAAGCTATTTGGTTGAGAGCAAAATTTGGGTTATCTTCTGTCTTGTGTAATATCCGTACTTCAAATGAGAAGAACCTTGCTGCAAAATCAAGCATAGGTGTGTCGATGTTATCAAGTATAGGATTTTGCGAGGATATTTAGTTTTTTTACAATAGTCCACCTGTATCACAGGTTTCAAATAAAATGCTGTTGGCAGTGTTTTTGAGAGTGTGGATGGAAATATTCTGTCTTGCTGGGCAAAAGCTGTATTGCGTGTATGAGGTGTGCTAGATAAAGGCAAAAACAAAGGCATGAGGGGTTTCACGCGGTTTCAAGCCATAATTATGCTGGAACTTATGCTGGTGGAATGCCGCTACATGCTGGAAGCACCATTCTCTTTGCTCGTTTTCAATGATTGTGTACCTGCTGTTGCATTTAGACGGCTCATAAGGGGTATATCTACTCGTTTTTTAAACGGTTTTTATCCGAACACCAATTCTACTTTTAACGTGCAAGCGAACGGTTTTTGTTGATTGAGGATAAAGGGATTTGAAATTGAGAGAATCTTACGATATTTGCGACTCTCATTCAAATTGCAAAACGAAGATTTTTTCTTATAAATCAATATGCTGCAAAAAGAAAAACGGAAGTTATTTAATTTGGGGAAATAAACTTTAAGCAGCAAGCTATGAAGCGGCAAGAGAATATATGATTTGCAATGTGTCGATGATGAAAATATGCTTTGTGGATTGTTGATAGGCATAGAGTTTAATAGACTGTCCCCAGAGGTTCCATTGATCTTCTTATTCTTGCTTGTAACTTAAAGCTTTATGCTTTTTTGCTAAGAATACTTCGCCTAGCAGATGTTTCAGAAAATCTCTAACAATACTGTTATAAAAACCGAAAGCTCATAAATTTTAATTGATCAAAAGAAAGTCTAGCTGTTGTATCAAAAAAATAAAAAATAGAGTAAAATCTTTAAATTTTTTGATCTATTGGTGCTGGGCATTATAAAAGTCGACCACAAAGGCAGAGCCTCTTTGTTTCGGGTGCTCTTGGCAAAATAAGCAAAACACTGTCCTCGTTTTGTGAACAAATTTTTTTATAAAGAGCATAACGAAAAGAGGAAAGCGCGTGATAAAATTCTTATGCATAGGCTTTGGAGGGGAGCAGATGGCATGTTGGTCGTTTTTTTTCTTAAAAATTTCGTATTCTATTTTTTACTTGGTTTTATGCCGAGTATTGTCATCAATGGGGGTGATCCCATTTCCTTATAATTCCTGTAGAACTGAGCTAAAAAACTACCATTTGGGGTGATTGAAGCAAAAACAGTGATTTTCTGATGGTCATAAGTACTTGAATAATGCTCTCTGCTAATCTATCTATAGATACGAAGAAATCTGTAAAGTGGTTGTGAATTGTCGTTTAAAATTGTCATTCGCAATTTTTGTTTGCGGTTTTTATTCACAAGGGGGGTTGCTTTAGTGCAGAAGAGAGGCTATGTTATATAAGAATCTTTTCGTGTAGTGACGTGTGGGGGTGTAGTGCTTGTAAGCTAAGTGCACGGAGAGTAGGAAATATCGACTTTTAAAGATCGATAGTTTTAGAGGAAAAAGGCAGATACGTATTTTTCTGGCAAAAGTTGGTTGTTTGCTGGAAGGTGAGTTTTACGCATGTTGTCGTTTTTTCTTTTTCCACAAGATAGTTATTTTTTTAGTGAAATATGGTCTATTTAAAAAAAAACACTTGGCATTTTATGTGAACATTACTAGGTTTTTGCTGGTTAGCAGAGAGATAGGGATTTTTAGGCTTACTGTTCCCCTGCTGTTTTTGTGATTTTCAAAAAATATATTTTATCAAATATCAGTAGGTATCATTTTAGTAAAATAAAACGGGGATAGCCTAATAACCGTATTTTGAACATGATCAGTATTATCGAAAAGTAATGCTATAAAAGAAGAGTCATTAAGACATACAAACACTCCAAAAGGGATAAAGATGAGGCCACAACAAAATAGACGGGCACGCGGTCGCAATAACAACAACAATGGTAATAACAACAACAATAATAATCGTCGCGGCCCTAACCCGTTGTCTCGGAATTATGAAAGTAGCGGTCCGGATGTTAAGATTCGCGGAAATGCTCAGCAAATTGCTGATAAATACATAAGTCTTGCGCGTGATGCACAGGGTGCTGGGGATCGCGTTATGTCAGAGAATTATCTACAACATGCTGAACACTACTTGCGTATTATTCTGGCAGCGGCTGGGCAAACGCCCCAATCTGTTCGACGTGATGAAAATCGCGATGAAAATAATGAGCAAGACTACAGTGAAATAAACGCTGAAGGTGAAAAAAAAGATACTGTCAGTTGTGATATAGATGTATCACAAACACAGCCAAAAAAGAATGGGAGTGATCAACACGTGAAGGCGCAAAACGGCTATGCGCGTGATGATGCGTTAGAGGTTGGCACTCTATCAGATGGAAAAACTGTCCAAGAGCAATGCGCTGCTGGAGAGAATATTGATCCTGTCAAAAAAGCACGTCGACCTTCACGTCGGCGCACTGTGCGTGTTCAGGAGGAATCGTCATCTGAACTTTCTTTTGGACTTTCACAGGCGGTGTCAGAAACTTCCAAGAATGGTGATGGGGCGACAGAGAAAGTTGCTTCTTTGCCTCTCTTGGGTGAAGAGATTCAGAGAAAACCACGTCGGCGCCGAGTGGTCACATCTTCGGCAGAGGAGAATGTTTAAGCAAAAATGATGATCAAGTATCCTTGAGAATGTTGTCACATGATCTAGATTTGAGAAGCTGAGAGCGTTCCAATTGATGAGATTCCATATGAAGGTTGTAAAGAAATTGATTGTGCGGAAAAATGTCTTTGTGCTGGGCAATGGGATCTCTGAAGGGTTTTTTTGCTTTGCTTTTTCCTCAATAGTAGGGGAAAGATCCCTATGGCCTTTTAACTGAGTGAAGAGATTCAGAGAAAGCTGCACTGGCGCTGAGTGATGACATGCTTGTAGCAGAGGAAAATGTTTAAAAAAGAGGCTAATATTGACGTGCCTGTGAAGCTATTTCTGTCTTAACGGGGGTGGGTGGCAGATGTTTCCTCCGTTGTTTTCACGGAAAGAACAGCAAGAAGTGCGCCAGTATGGTAATTGTAAACCATAAATTTTGTTTGACCGTCTGGCGTTAAAATTTTCAACAGAATATTGTGTTCCGAAAGACTTTGCGACAGTATCTGTGTTTTTTCCGGTAAGGCGAGTGTGTGATAGGAAACTTCCGGATTTTTGCTGTGAGAGAAAAAGGGGGCTGTTTGTTTTTGAGCAGATCCCGTTGCTATCATTTTGTATACAATTAAAAAGAGTACGACCAGAATAGAAATAAGCGTTATGACAATAGAAATTATCATGAGACGCATAAGTTTTTTTCTCACGCGTTCTACTGCTGGGTCTAAAGGTTGATCTTCAGACAGAGCGCTTTGCTCTGCGCGATGGTTTTTTAAAGTTTCAATTGGTTTATTATCCATCATGCTGCACTCTTCCCTTGATTATTTTCTTAGAGTCCAATGGGTTTATGCTTTTAAGGTTTTTTATGCAAGAGGTTTATGGGAGGTGGACAGAGAGCAGGGAATGATGCGGGTAAAATATCTGATTCGTGGCTTGCGGATACTTTATCATTGATATTTTGGCTTTTTAGCAGGAAATTGCCTCGGTTTGTTACAGTCCATATTACATTAATTTTTTGTTGCTGTAAGTTGGCGTGTACTTTTGTGCATTGGGCAAAAATTTGTTGCCCATAAGATGTAAATTTTTTGGTGGATGGTACCATGGCTTGCTCACATGCTTGAGCTGTTGGGTAGGTTTTGGCCATTGTCTTGTTAGAATAACAGCTGTTAAAATCATCTGTACAGGAGACCACCAAGAGGATAAAAACAAGAGGATTCATAAAATATTTTCCAAATAAAAGCTTGACAAAATGAAATGCAAACTCTCTTCTCTAGAGATTTTTTCACAGTAAAACTTTTTTAAAGACTCTTTGTTCCGGCGTAGTTTTGTTCCGGCGTAGTTTTGTTCCGGCGTAGTTTTGTTCCGGCGTAGTTTTGTTCCGGCGTAGTTTTGTTCCGGCGTAGTTTTGTTCCGG
>NZ_JH725027.1:0-9176 GCF_000278135.1 Candidatus Bartonella washoeensis Sb944nv | reverse complement strand
GTAGTTTTGTTCCGGCGTAGTTTTGTTCCGGCGTAGTTTTGTTCCGGCGTAGTTTTGTTCCGGCGTAGTTTTGTTCCGGCGTAGTTTTGTTCCGGTAAGCTGTGCATTGGGTGAACAAATTTAGAAAAAACGCATTGATGCTGAGTGGTAATATGCTTGTAGCACAGGAAAATGTTTAAATGAGAGAGTGATCTTTAAACGCCTGTGGGGATATTACTGTTTGATCTGGATTCTAGAGGGCTCGTTTTCGTAGGGGGATACGTTTCGGTAGACCAGATTTTACAAAGCTAAGTTCTAAGAAGCTGGTTATGCGGAGAGAGTATATCTTCGTTCTGGAAACGGGGATTTGAGAACAGTTCTTGGGGGCATCGTGTTTTACTTTTTTTATTTCGCAAATATTTTATCCGCTTTTTTAAAAAAGAGTATCGAAATAACTATCTGGAACACACAGGCAATAAACAATTCCTGTCTCTGTCAATTTTAAAGAAGCCGAACCATTGACAGAAATGGGGACAATTTTTTCTAAAACAGCACTTCCAAAACAGGCTTTGTTCTCATTAGAGAGAAGGGTTTTGGCTTCAAAATGTTCATTCCAAGTAATGAGGAGTTGTGTTGTTTCATTCATCCTTGTGTGGATTTCACAACGTACACAGACACTTCCCTTTTCTTGTGAGAGGGCACCAAAAGAAAGGGAATTGACAATGAGCTCATGAAAAGCCAAACCAATATGCAAAGCTGCATTGGGAAAGAGATAAGGATCAACGCCTTCAATGGCAAAGCGTTCTGTTTCTTTCATAAAATAACCTGAAGTTTGCGAATGAACTAATTCGCGAAATTGGGCACCGCGCCAATCGGAATCGGTGATCAGATCTTGAGAATGAGAAAGAGAATGGAGCCGTCCTTGAAATTTGCGTAAGAAAACTTGAAGCGATTCAGTATAGCGTGCGGTTTGGCTGGCAATACTTTGAATGATGGCAAGAAGATTTTTTGAACGGTGGCTTACTTCTCGAAGGAGTATTTTTAGGACCTGCTCACGTCGGCGCAATCCTGAAATATCAACACCGGTGGTGATAATGCCAATAATTTCTCCGTTATCATTGTGGTGGCAATCAATAGAAAATTTGTACCAAAGTGCTTGTTTGGCCATATCTTCAAACCGTGCTTCAATGGTTTGCATTTTGCCCGTGGCTAAAACCTGCAATTTGATTGTTTCCATATTGTCAGCAAGATCAAGCGAAAAAAAATCACTGTCACGACATCCTACACGCCATTTGCTTTGCAAATGCTTCGGTAAGTTTTCAGCCCATAAATAGACGAGATTTGTTGTTTGATAGAGAACACAAATATCAGCGCCACGAATCGCTTGCATGAGAGCACTAAGATGTGATTTATCCATAGGTGGGGTTGGAATCGGTGTCACGATCATAATGAAGATGTTCTTCTATTCTAGGCAGCTTTAGAAGCATTTTCTTGAAAAAATAAAGCCTGGGAAATAAGCGCCTTCACCATATCAGGATTAAAGGGTTTGGTGACTAAAAAAGTCGGTTCTGGACGCTCTCCAGTCAATAATCTTTCAGGAAAAGCTGTAATGAAGATCACCGGTATACGGTCATTCTTCAAAATGTCATTGACCGCATCAATGCCAGAACTGTTATCAGCCAATTGAATATCAGCCAAAATCAACCGTGGCTTTTTTTTATGATACATCACCACAGCTTCATCGCGGGTACGTGCAATGCCCACGACCTGATGGCCTAAGCTTTCTACCATTTGCTCAATATCCATTGCAATGAGAGGCTCATCCTCAATAATCATCACTTCAGTGGCTATTTGTTGAGAAATATCAATCGATGCTTGGTTAAGGAGTTTACGGAATTCTTTTGCCTCAAGGTTCATAATTTCGCTGGCTTCTTGCTCATTAAATCCTTCAACTGCAATCAATAAAAATGCTTGGCGTGCACGGGGGGTCAGATACGATAATTTTGCACTGGTTTTTTGTTCAAGGCCAAAATGGGGCAGGGGTTCAGGAATATTTGGCGTAGTTTGGTCAAAAAGATGGCAAAAAAGCCAATAGGTGCCGATACGGTCACTGGATGCTTTGGGAAAAATAGAAATATCAGCAATGAGCGCTTCCAACATTACTGAGACATAAGCATCGCCGGATGACTGGCTGCCCGTGACAGATCGGGCAAAACGTCGAAGGTAGGGAAGATGCGGTGCAATGCGCGTTGATAATGACATGATTTATAACTCCTTTGACCTTTTGCAAGCATTTTGTTGGTTGAAATCCTCAACAGAGGAAAAAGTTCCTCTGTTCGTATGGAACTTTTTACATACAACCATATTTACAACTATTGAGAGAAGTTTTTTATAGCTGCTACTTATAGTATATGGATTAGGGGGATAAAAAATGAACGACCGTGATGAAAAAAATCTCACCAATCATTCTATGTTTGGAGATGATCTTCTCGGCGTCAATAGTCAAATAGCGCGGAAATTACGTCAATTTTACATGGAAATTCAAGAAGAAGCACTGCCTGTGCGTTTGCTCGAACTTTTGGACAGGTTGGAGAGGGCAGAGCAATTTAACTTGAACAATGGGGAAAAGGTTTGAGTCCTTTATGACGGAGGGTGTGAAAGACTTTAAACAAGAACTCCTTTTGGTTTTGCCGGCGTTGCGGGCTTTTGCACTTTCTTTAAGTGGCAGGCACGATAAGGCTGAGGATTTGGTCCAAGACACTGTTATGAAAGCATGGGCTAAGCAGGACAGTTTTGAAATGGGGACTAATCTCAAAGCGTGGCTTTTTACGATTTTGCGCAATGAATTTTACAGTCAAATGCGCAAAAGAGGAAGAGAAGTTCAAGACACTGAAGGTACGTTCACACAAAACATGGCTGTACATCCTGCTCAATATGGATCGCTTGATTTGCAGGACTTTAAAAAAGCTTTAAATATGCTCTCTGCTGATCAAAGAGAAGCTATTATCCTCATTGGTGCATCTGGTTTTTCTTATGAAGATGCTGCGGCTATTTGTGGCTGTGCTGTTGGCACAATTAAAAGCCGTGTCAGTCGAGCGCGTAATCGCTTACAAGAACTTCTTAAGGTGAATGGGGAATCCGATTATGGCCCCGATTCTTATTCGGCCGGAAGTACATTATGTTCATTTAATGGCTAAAAAAGCATAATAATTATGGTTGATAGCCTTGTTTTTTTTATTCTCGTTATAGCTATTACAGTAAAGTCAGCATCTGAGGAAATTCAGAGTATTTGACCTGACCTTTAAGAAAATAACAGAGTCTAAATGATGAAATCACCCATCGGGCTTTGTGCACTATTATCCTTAAGGCAGTTTTCCTTTGTGCTGAAAAATGACGATTTTCAGATTCGACGATGGAAATTCTATGACAACAAAGACGAATTTTCTTCCTCAAAGTTCACTTTCTGATTCAACAATATCACGTTGGCGTTGGGTGGCAATTATTGTTTCTCTTGTTATGGCGCTTTTGGCTTCTGCCTTTATTATGCTGCTCTCAAATGCTGTTGATCGGGAAGTTGCACAGTTAAATACAAGTTCAGAATTGCGCGAACAGGCTGATTTGGTGCTCATTAGTTTGATTGATATGGCGGTCGCCGACCGTAGCTATGCCAAAACCCGCAACGCAGAAGACAAAGCACACTTTGAAAGTGCTGTTCGCAGTCTTGATGATCTTCTCGAATATACAGAGCTCATTGTTTATGCACATCCGCAATGGTATGAATGGTTTACTGCTTTTAAAAAAGAGGTTGAAGCACGCAAAGATTTTATGAATGCCCATATGCTTGCTCTTGATACGCTTCCTGATCAACCTTCTGCTCCTGTTGAAATGCAGAAGATTCAAGTGGCGCGTTTAGCCCAGTTGATGACAAACTTTATGAATGAGGATGATGTGGTGCGGCAAAAACAGCGTGAAGGCATAGCGCTTATGCGTGCTGCTTTAACATTGGCAGCGATTGTTTCTGTGGTGAGTACTTTTATTTCCGCCTATTTTGTCATTAATCGGTTTCAGCGTGATGTCCGCGCCTTAAAAATGTATCAATTGCTGCTTCATAGTGAAAATATAGCGCTTGAAGCCCGTGTGAAAGAACGCACGCAAGAATTGGAAAGTGCACGCAATCACGCCGAAAAAGAACGTCAACGTGTCGAAATGTTGCTACAGGATGCCAGTCATCGCATTGGGAATTCTCTTGGTACTGTATCTTCTTTGCTTGGGCTGCAATTAAATCGCAGCAAAAATGAAGAGGTGCGTTCTGTGCTTGGCGCTGCACGGGACCGTATCCAGACAATATCCATAGCGCATCGTCGTTTGCGTTTGAGCGATGATATGGAAACAACTTTATTAGCAGAGTTTCTCAGTGCGGTGGTGCATGATGTTGAATTGGCTGTGCCTTTTGAATTGCGCGGAAACATCACTATTCACACGAATTTTAAAGATTGTCGATTGTCTTCAAGAGATGCAACAACACTCGGAATTATTCTTGGTGAATTGCTGACAAATTCCTTAAAACACGCTTTTCCTGATAAACGCGCTGGGCATATCTATATCTTATTTGGTCCCCAACAAGATGGACAATTGATGCTGATTGTGGAAGATAATGGTGTGGGCATGAAGCACCAAACATCAGAGCAAAAAGCAGGTCTTGGTCGTTTGGTTATCGAACAACTTTGTATGCAGTTTGGCGAAAAACCACTTTTTGAAAAGTCTGATTTAGGGGGAACAAAAGTCACAATCCCTTTGCCAAAACTTCAGACAAAGGATTCACCAATTCTTTCTTAAAAGGGGGATGTTTCCCCCTTTTATTGATCAAGGTTGAAAGGAAAAAATGTCCTTATAAATTACTACAACTGTGCGATAATCGTGTTTTGGCTCCGTTGAGCCCTAAATCTTTGACCAAAGCTGGTTTTCCTGTTTTTCCATTATAAGCTTTCACGTGAATGTCTTTTCCTCGCACATTGACGAGATAGTAGTCTCCTCTGAAGAGTGCCCCTGCGGTGTATACAGGGATACTGCCAAAGACTTTGTCATTTCGTGCACGGCAAGAGATTTGATGATGCTCGTGTCCAACAAAGATTGCTTTGACATTGTGACGTGTAATGATTGATCTAAATTCAGCTAGATCTTTCGCATTTTTGGGATGAAGAAAATGCGAATCATTATCTCTAAAATAGGGACGAGCATCGTGGAAGTTGAGAATCGTAACTTTCCCTCTTTTATCAGCAGCTGCTAAATCTTTTTTTAACCATTTCAGAGCTTTCGTTATTATTACTTTAGTATGGCCATCATATAAATGAGCAGTATAAGTTGGATAATTTTGAAGCTGTACATAGTGTATATCTCCATAATCCCATGAATAACTTAAACTCCCAGTTATTATGTCACGCATGACATCGTATTGAATGAACTGACGATAAGTTACATGTTTATTGAAATGCGGTAAAGCACCGCTATATTTCCTTATTTCTTGGAACATTCTTCTCACGGCACTTACCGCACATGCATCCTTTGAAAGATTTGATATCGGTATTGTACAATCACCAATATTATTATAGTAATCGTGATTGCCTAGTCCTTCATAGACAGGATAAACAATGTTTTTATAGACATCTGCGTAGTCTTGATAAGTTTGTGGTCGACCAAATTCAGTTAAGTCGCCGTTGATAATATAAAATGCAGCTGCGTGCGATTCTATTGCATTTGCGACTTTCTTATTTATTGCTAACCATGGTTCTCTGTTACTGTTCGCGTTAGGATCGCCAGAACCCAAACGCCATGGTTGCGGATCAGCTGCGATGACAACAGTATAATTTTTTATTGGTTCTTTTCTTTTTACGTACCAAATGACTCGTGCGTTATTTTCTCCTTCCTCTCTTCGTGCAAAATAATAATTGTCTTTGCTTGCAGTCGCAGTGTATTCATGGAGACCAATATACGGATTATACCACCGGAATGTTAAAATAGCTCCGTCATCTTGCACTTTATATATAGCCCAACCACCGGCACCAAAAAGCCAAGCATTAGATGTTGTCGCTGCTTTTCCTACTGAGCCGGATGCAATTATATTCGAAGGTCCTGCATTTCCCCAGTATCCTCCCGCTTTCCATTGTCCACGCTGAACACCTTTCGTAATTAATACCATAGAAGTTGGGGGATTCGTGAGCTCGTTGACGATGTAGACATCTGTTGAACGATCATCAAACGAATTTCGTTTAGGTTTAGGTAATTTTTCGATAAAACTTCGCCTTGTTTCATATGTCACAGAAACACTTTGCGCATGAGTGAAATAAAAATTCATACAAAAAAAGCTGGTAAAAGAGATCACAGTCATTATCATATGTTTGTATTTCATAAGATTATCATCCAAACTAAAATAATTCTGTAAAATGTTTGCTCAGTGTCATCTCATAAGAGCTGTTAAAATAAATTTTTTCACGAATCGTATTTTTTTAACTCTTTTTTAGATGAAACGATTTGTTTGAAAAACAGTTTATATTGACAACAATGAAATTACATCGCTCGTAAAGCATTGCTCGATTTTACGTGTTTTGTTTTTTAAAAGAACGATGTCTCTACTTTTTTCGGCAGCTGTCTGTGAGATAAGGAATTTAAAATCAAAAGTTTATGACTTTTGTTTGATGATTTTAAAGTCAGGCAATCAAGGATAGATTTCATTCTCAATCATGAGGTTTGTGTGAAGCTTTTGAGGATGGTATAAGCGCAAACGCAATCCTTTTCACTTTTGTTGTGGAAGTTTTTTGACTGGTGTTTCTTTTTGCATCTGCAAAAACGTTAAAGGAACCTCTCTGTTTTAGATGTGGTTTAAGAAGAATTTTCTGATTCCGTGATTGGGCTGTTGATCAAAGAATCAATATTGTTTTTTTCACGCAAGAATGCTTGCAGGTCTTGATTGGTTAAAGCTTTACTGTCGGGCAGGCGAATGCGCATGGGGTCAACTTTTGTCCCATTGACCATGATTTCAAAGTGACAATGTGGACCAGTTGCTAGCCCTGTTGTTCCGACATAGCCAATGACTTGTCCTTGTCGCACTTTAACACCTGGTCTTATGTCTGGTGCATAACTACTTTGGTGCGAATAACTGCTGACATAGCCATTGGCATGTTGAATTTCTGTATGGTTTCCATAGCCGCCTGCTACGCCTACTTTTATGACAACGCCATCCCCAACAGCCATGATAGGAGAGCCTTTTGGAGCAATCCAATCAACGCCTGTATGCATGCGAACATACCCTAAAATAGGGTGTTTACGTGGTCCAAAGGGGGAACCAAAAATGCCATTTGGAAGAGGCTTGCGGAGTAAAAAAGGTTTTGAGCTTTTTCCTTCTTCATCATAATAATCGACGCTCCCGTCTTTTGATTGATAACGGTAATATTTATAAGTTGTATTGCCGAAAGTCGCGCTAATGTAACGAATTTCAGGATCTGCATTTTTGCTTGGTTGTTTCGCTTTCGGGCTCTTTTGGCCATTTTTGCCTGTATCGTTTTGTTGTGGCACGGCATAAAATATTTCGAGTTGATCGGTTGGTGTTATACGGCTTTTCATATCAATATTGGTTGCAAGTAGACGAATGAGACGCTGAGAGAGAGATTTTGACATATTGTGGCTGAGCACAGCATTGTAGATGGCATCATAAGCGGTTGGTAATTGTGCTGTATTGACAAGCGAATGGGGAATACCATTCTGAAAAGCGGTTTTAAGTGCATGCGACATTTCTGGTTCTGCACTTTCAACAAATTGATTTTTGTCATTGAGAGCAATTGTGAGAACATGATACATGCCTTGATAGATGCTTGCACGCACAAGATGGTCTTCTTCGCCGGGTTGTGTTACGATCCCAATGCGTAAAAGACTTCCTTCTTTGAGAGTATCCGAATAGTTCAATAGGGCTAAAGTTTTTGCAACCTGTTCAACTTGTTCTTTTGTATATTCGGTTTCTTTAAGTGCATCGATTATTTTTTGTTTTTTATGAATAGGAATAATATCCTCAGCATAGTTTTTGGTGAGATCAATTCGGTGATTCTGAGGAGAAACGGTAACGTTTTCTTGAACAATACGCACTTCTGGAGCATCTTTAAATTGGGGATCTGAGGATAAGTCATCTAATTTTAACGGATCGATCAGTGTAAGAAGTGAGAGATGTTCATTGGTTTTTTCCAAAGAAAATCCAGCTTTTTGTAATTCTTGTTGTGCTTCATCGCTCGTCAGGGTATCAGCACCATCAAAGTTTATTTCATCAATAATAAAATCGTAATTACGGAGAATCATTTTTGTTTCCACTTTTGCCCCGTAAATTTGTCCGGAAGTTTGTGGTGCAGCGGCTTGATTTTTCGAATCAACAGCAAAAATATTTAAGGCATCGAATTTAGGATAGCTGTATTGCTTTGGGCGCTCTTCAGCCAAAGCCATTCGGATCCATTCGAAGTTCTGAGTCTGAATAACCTGTTCATCCCCCTTCTTTTGCAAAATTGATAACTCAAATTGGCGTTTGCTGTCGAAGCTTTGCCGTGCACGTGTGGGAGAAATACGATCACCTTTATATCCATTGGCGTCAGGAGTTTGTGATTCTGATAGGTTTTCTCGTGTAAACCATTGTGGCGGTGTTACTAACCGTTGTTGCCCATCTAAAGCAGCAAAAAGCGCAATACCCATAAGAATACAAGAAGTGATTCCAGTAAGAACTGTCCCTGTAAGCCAACGCACAGAAACCTGTCGACGGGCAGGAAGAAAGCGTTTAACCACAAGAGCAGGGTCCTGTCCGGGATCATTTTTCTGATGTTGGTTATCCCACATAGATTCTTATCGTACTCTTTAAAATGATTTTCATTGTGCGCTTTTAAATATTGAATGCGAAAAGCTAGCATAGCTTAGAGTGTTTCTACAAGGATTTGGTTGTTTTTACACAGTGCTCGATTCTTTTATAAAGGAATAGCTTGTTAGAATATAATAGCAAAGCAAAGCAGGAGAGCAATTTTATACAGTAAAAGAATTAATTTATGGTGGTATATCTCCATTTACAACACCTTTTGGTTGCAAAATAAGATAAGAAATCTATAATTTAAGAAAATATGAGAAAATGATATTGACTCTTTTGTTTGAAGGGTTGTATATACGCGGTGTGACGA
>NZ_JH725026.1:1011-138173 GCF_000278135.1 Candidatus Bartonella washoeensis Sb944nv | reverse complement strand
TGGCGTTCATCATCTTTATGTTTGTTATCGATTTTGCCCGCCTTATGGATGCGATAGACAATATCTTCTCACACTTCAAAAGATGGTTAACAAAAAGTTAAAAAATTTCTAGCTTTTCATATGTTATCCTTGAAAAAGGTCAGCGTGCGTTCCTGTCCGGACAAGATGTAATTTGTCTCTTTCAATTCTATAAATCAGCAGCCAATCTGGTTCAATATGACTATCACGGCAACCCGCCCAAGCGCCTTTTAAGGGGTGATCGCAATAATATTTCGGTAATGGTTTTTCTTCAATCAACAGGCTTAATAGTGTACGCAGTTTATTCATATCCTTACCGCGTTTTTCTACTTTGCGTACGTCACGCTTGAATTGTACTGAACGAACAGGCGTCAGCATATCAGATGCCTAAGTCCTTAAATAGCGCATCCGCGTTTTCGAATGTTTTACCTTTTCCTTCGTCTAGTTCCTTTATGGCTTTGCGTGTGGTGCTATTGGGGACTTTGACATCGAAAGGTAAGCACCCTTCTTCAGCTACACGCAAAAATGTCATGCGGATGAGATCTGATGCGCTTAAACCCATACGCTCTAGGGTGATCATTGCTTGTTTTTTCATTTCAGCGGGGATACGGGCGCGAACGATAGAATCAGCTTTCATAGTCATTTCTCCATTCATTAACCTTTTTTATAATGTAGCTACATTGTGGCTCTAGGTCAACTTTTTATAAGTGGAAACACTTTGGACATCTGATTTTGCGCGCCTTATGGACGCACTCGAAAATATACTCTCACACCTCAAAAGGTGGTTAACAAAAATTTGAAAGGTTCTTCTTTAAAAAGAAATTGATATTACTCATAAGTTAAACCATGTTTAACTAGGTTAAACATTGTGTAATCATTAAACTTCTTAAAGAGGAAATATGATGGGTATAAAAAGTGAACTTATAGCAGCTAAAGTAGATATAAATCTAAAAAATGCGTTTATGGCTATAGCTGAAAGAAAACACCGTCCAGCATCTCAAATTTTACGTGATCTTATCCGTGTTTACGTTGAAAATAACAAGATACCTAATCAGGAAACGCTTGAAACTTTTCATAAAACCGACAGCAATGAAGATGTTTTTTATGCTAAAAATATTTCTGATTTGATGAAGCAACTGGATATCTAAGTATGCGTTCAGTGAGCTATTCAGGAAAGTTTAAAAAGGATGTAAAACGAGCAAAAAAGCGAAGAAAAGATATGCAAAAGCTTCTAGAAGTTATGCAACTTCTAATTCATAAGCAGCAATTGCCAGCTATTTTAAATGATCACGCATTATAAGGAAATTGGGAGCCTCGTCGAGATCTTCATATAGAGCTAGATTGGTTATTAATTTATATAGTTGATGAAGAGCGATTCCATTTTGATAGGACAGGTACACATTCAGATTTATTTCGATAAGAAGTCGCTTCTCAATCCCCGAAAAGAAGTCCTGATTCATAATCATTAGATAGAAAGACATAAGGATTTTTGCTAGAATCACTATGAAAAAATTATTCTTTCTCAAGGATTTTTTTAGATGCTAACACTGTTTGGTAAAACCTTACGCAAGCTTCGTATTGATCATTCTGAACGTCTATTAGATATGGCTGAGAAATTAAACATATCTGTACCATTTTTATCTTCTGTAGAAATTGGCAAAAAGTCTGTTCCGGTAGGAATGGAAGAAAAGCTCATTGAACTCTACGCGTTAGATGAAGAGACAGCCTTCCTTTTAAGAAGGGAAGCAGATGCTTCTCGCACAAGTTTTACAATCAAGCCTTCAAATCCGTTGAGTCGTGAAATTGTTGGTATGTTTGTTAGACTTTTAGATGCTTTTTCACAGGAAGATTTAGAAGCATTCAAACAATTCTTAGAAACGCTTAACGAAGTAAAAAGAAAAGAGAATGCTACTGTTGCAGAGGCATGATTTGAAAATCTATTCCCTCACTTTTATCGACGCATCCCTCACCTTAAAAAAACATATGGAAAATCAATAAGTTATTTGGAGAAAAAAAGACTATGGCTCCCCGGGCCGGATTCGAACCAGCGACCAACCGGTTAACAGCCGGTTGCTCTACCACTGAGCTACCGGGGAACAGTGCCCAATTATCCAACTGAAAGGGCTATAGCAAAGCAATACTGATTTGCAAAGGGTAAAATTGCTTTTTTTAAAAAAAATATCAAAAACTGCATAATAAAGAGGAAAAAAGGTTAGAGAAAATTTCTATACCTTGACGGATGCGTTACCTTCCCTTATTGACACTCCTATATTTTTTGATGAGGCCTCGTGGCGGAATGGTTACGCAGAGGACTGCAAATCCTTGTATCCCGGTTCGATTCCGGGCGAGGCCTCCAGTCCGATTTTAAACAAAATGGTCTTTAAGGATAATATGCGCAAATAAACTGTTCTTACCCGTGATAAAACGCTTTGCTATGAAAAATGAGCGGTTAGAATATCATTGTTGACTGTAGCGTATTTTTTGTAACATCCGTAGTAAAAGATTTCAGGTCCTCATTGTCGCTGTTTTGTTGTATGTAGGAGAAAAGGGGCATTATGGTTGCAGATTTTGCAGAGCTTCGCCGCAAAATGGTTGACAATCAAATTCGTACAGTAGATGTAACGGATTTATCAGTTCTTGAAGCGTTTTTAACGGTATCGCGTGAAGATTTTATACCGGAAGATATGAGAGCTTTGAGTTATCTTGATACCGATATTCTTTTATGTTCAGAGCAAAGTGAGGCATCTGCCCGTTATTTGATGGCACCTGCGTCTTTAGCAAAGTTACTACAGCTTGCGGCTGTAAAATCATCGGATATTGTGTTGGATGTTGGTGCAAATAGCGGTTATTGTGCAGCATTGCTTTCAAAATTTGCGGGGTTTGTGATTGCGTTAGAAGCTAATAAAACTCTTTTGAAACGAGCTGCTGAGACTTTAGAACGTAATCAGTATAACAATGTGGTTGTGGTTCATGGACCATTAGAGCAAGGATACGCTGTTGAGGGGCCTTATGATGTGATTTTGATTGAGGGGTCTGTTGATTTTATTCCAGAGTATATCTTTGATCAAATGAAAAACTACGGGCGTCTTGTTGTGGTTGAAGGGCATGGTAATGCCGGTGTTGCGCGAATCTATGTGAAAGAAGATGGAATTATTTCAGTGCGTCGTGCCTTTAATCTTGCTGTAAAATGTCTTCCTGGTTTTTTAAAAGCACCTGACTTTGTGTTTTAATGCTTGTTTTGTTTGTGAATAAAAGATAGTTTTATGATTACTTTGGGGTTTTCTATCGTGTGTATTGTATTCAAAATAAACAAGAAGTTTCAGGTGTGTTTGTTTTTGGCGCTAAGTGTTTTTCTCTCAGGGGCAGTTTGTGCTGAAACATTGATGGATGCTTTTGCTAAGGCTTATGTATATAATGCTAAGTTGAATAGTGAACGTGCGGCTGTGCGTATATCAGGTGATGATGTTGTTATTGCAAGGTCAGGGTTATTGCCGCAAATTGAAGGGGTTGGGAGCTATGGGCGAAATAAGTCCATTGCAGGGCCTTATAATACTTCTGGATCTTTAGGGATAAGATTAAATCAGAGGTTATTTGACGGTTTTATCACGCAAAATATATTTTTTTCAGCTCAGGTTAAACTGCAAGCCCAGCGCGAGTATCTTCGTAATGCTGAACAAAATATGTTTCTGGATACAGTAAAAGCGTATGCTGATTTGTATCAAGCACGACGTATTGCCGATCTTCGTAGGGAAAATTTGGCTGCTCTTGAAGAGCAAGTTCGTTCGAATAAAGCAAAACTTGATGTAGGAGAAGGGGGACGTGTTGACTTTGCTCAGGCACAAGCGGCGCGTTCTGTGGCTGTTTCAGAGCTTAGTCTTGCACGTGCTGATGTAAAGTCAGCAGAGGCTGTTTATCGACAAATTGTTGGTTCTGATCCTGAAAAGTTGAAACGTCCACGGCTGGCAGGAGGGTTGCCGGTAAATCTTAATGCTGCTTACCAAATTAGCGTTGCACTGCATCCAGCAATTCTTTATGCAAAATATTTAGTTGATGCTAGTTTTTATAATGTAAAGGCAAAAGAAGGGGCATTGCTTCCTAAAATTGATTTTTCTGCATCGGCATCTTATAATCGTATTTATAGTGGTCCTGGGGAGGATGGAGTTTCTAAATCAATAGGATTATCACTTAGTGTTCCAATTTTTGAAGGTGGGCGTACGTCTGCGCAGATTCGTCAATCAAAGGAACAGCTTGGGCAGGCTCATCTCCAGCTTGATTTGGCTCATAGTAATACAAGGCAAGCACTTACTTCTGTTTGGTTCCAGTTAGAGGGTGCACGCTCATCTGTCGTTGCTTATCGTGACAGTGTTCGTGCTGCTGAAATTGCCCTTAAAGGCCGTGTTCAAGAAAATCGTGTTGGGCAGGCAACAACATTGGATGTTTTAAATTCTCGGACTCAGTTGATTAATGCTCAAATTGCACTTGCGATGGCAGAGCGTAATGCTGTTGTAGCTAGTTATGGTGTTCAATCTGCCATTGGTAAATTAACTGCAAATTATTTAGGCTTGAAAACGGTTAAGTATAATTGATAAAAACATAAAAATGGTTCTTTGAATATGCTAAAGAGTTCTAATCTTTAAAAGATCAGTAAATCGATAGTTCAGCATGTTAGAAAATAGAGCAGTTAGGTGTTGTTTTTTTATTAATGAAGAAATTTATGTGCAGCATCATCATCATGACAAAGTGGCGTGTTGATCTTATGATTCTTTTGCTTACACTGGAAGTGTGATTCTGTTTGTGGTTGCGTTTTTGAGAGGTTTTTAAGTATGGTACAGAGTTCAAGCGTTTTACGTGAGCCAAGTATGGATGAGATTTTGACATCTATTCGTGAAATAATCGAGGAGAACGCAGTTCAGCCTGATCACTTTTCAAATGAAGGTATTGCAGTGAATGCCTCTACAGAGCATTCAGCAGGACTATCGGAAGGTGTTTATGATACAACCCTATCGGTTGATGATGCGATGAAAGCCCTGGCTGATCGTATTGGTCTTTCTTCTGAAAAACAGGATTTTTCTTTAACGCAAGAGAAAGAGAATACAGAGGCGGAAAATAATACGGTTAGCGTGGATATGCAAAAGATAAAGCTTTCCTCTGGAGAACAGCGTTCTGTCCATAAAACAAAAGAATGCAGTGATGAGGCGTTTGTATCGCAGTCAGAAAATATGACTGCTGATCGTGTAGAGCTTTCTGCGTATTGTATTTCTTCTGCGGAGAAGATTGCAAAGGATGTGTTACGTCCGGCTATAGCAGAATGGTTACAGCGTAAATTGCCTATTTTACTTGAAGATATTTTACGAGAAGAGATCGTTAAGGCAATTAAGAAATCATCTTAACTGTTTTTTTCATTATTTGCGTTTTTCATTTTGTTTTTTATGAGAGTTTCGTTTGCTGTTTTGCAGGATTAATGTGAGCAAATGAAGTTTGTGGAGAGTATGATCGGATTTGAGATCGTACATTGCGCTTTTCAGCGGCGTTATGGGTGAGGTGAATGATAGAAAAAAACTATGATGCTGCTTCCATAGAGCAACGGGTTGCAAAAAAGTGGGAAATTCGTGGTGCTTTTAAAGCCGGAGTGGGTTCAAAAAGTGGTGCAGAACCTTTTTGTGTTATGCTTCCACCTCCGAATGTTACGGGCTCGCTTCATATGGGGCACGCGCTGAATACAACAATTCAAGATATTATGGTTCGGTTTCAGCGGATGCGTGGCAAAAATGTGTTATGGCAGCCTGGTATGGATCATGCAGGGATTGCAACGCAAATGGTCGTTGAGCGTCAGCTTGCAGACCGCCAACAACCAACGCGTCAAGAAATGGGCAGAGAAAAGTTTATTGAGCGTATTTGGGAATGGCGTCATGAGACTGGTGGGGTTATTGCCAATCAATTACGGCGTCTTGGTGTTTCATGTGATTGGTCACGTGAGCGTTTTACGATGGATGAAGGTTTATCTCAAGCTGTTCGTGAGGTTTTCGTTACGCTTTATAGGCAAGGGTTGATATATAAGGATAAGCGTCTCGTTAATTGGGATCCTAAATTATTGACGGCTATTTCTGATCTTGAAGTTGAGCAAAAAGAAGTCAAAAGTCATTTGTGGCACTTTAGGTATCCACTTGAAGGTAAAGTTTTTGATCCAAATGATGCTACTACTTTTATAACAGTTGCGACAACACGACCAGAAACAATGCTTGGTGATACGGGAATTGCGGTTAATCCCGAAGATGAGCGTTATAAAAATCTTATAGGTCAAAATGCTATTTTACCGCTTGTTGGTCGTAAGTTGTTGATTGTTGGTGATGCTTATGCCGATCCTGATGAGGGAAGTGGTGCTGTAAAAATTACACCAGCACATGACTTTAATGATTTTGAAGTGGGAAAGCGCAATGATTTACGTTTGATCAATATTTTTACGCAAAAAGCTGAGATTTTTTTACGTGAAAATGAAGCTTTTTTTGATGGTTTGGTCTTATCGGATGAATTAAAAACATTGGTGGAAAATTTAGATCAATCTGATCGTTTTGTTGCACGCAATCAGATTGTTTCTTTGATGGAAGAGAGAGGATATTTAGTTACTGTTGATGATCATTCGCATACTGTTCCTCATGGAGATCGGAGTGGGGTGCCTATTGAGCCTTTTTTGACAGATCAATGGTATGTTCATGCTGCAGAATTGGCTAAGCCAGCAATAGAGGCTGTTCGTCAAGGAAAAACGCGATTTGTGCCGGATAGTTGGGAAAAAACTTATTTCAATTGGATGCAAAATATTCAACCTTGGTGTGTTTCACGCCAATTATGGTGGGGACATCAGATACCAGCTTGGTATGGTCCTGATGGTAGAATTTTTGTTGAAAAAAGTGAAGAAGAGGCTTTAGCTGCTGCTCTTTCTCATTATGGTGAAGTGGTTAAGTTGACTCGTGATCAGGATGTTTTAGATACTTGGTTTTCATCAGCACTTTGGCCTTTTTCAACGTTAGGTTGGCCCAATAAAACGGCTGAATTAACCACCTTTTACCCAACGTCTCTCTCGGTTACGGGGTTTGATATTATTTTCTTTTGGGTTGCTCGTATGATGATGATGGGGCTTCATTTTATGGGTGAGGTTCCTTTCCCAACGGTTTATGTGCATGCTCTCGTACGGGATCAGAAGGGGGCAAAAATGTCAAAGTCGAAGGGAAATATTATTGATCCATTAGAGCTTATTGATCAATATAGCGCAGATGCACTCCGTTTTACTTTGGCCATTATGGCAGCACAAGGGCGTGATGTCAAACTTGATCCTTCTCGTATTGCAGGTTATCGTAATTTTGCTACAAAATTGTGGAATGCTACCCGATTTGCGAAGATGAACGGTGTTAAGCATGATCCAACTTTTAAGCCAGAAAAAGCAAAACTTGCACTTAATCGTTGGATTTTAACAGAATTATCTAAAACTGTTTCGGCAGTAACTACCGGTATTGAAAACTATAAGTTTAATGAGGCTGCTAGCGTACTTTACCGCTTCATTTGGAATACACTCTGTGATTGGTACTTAGAACTTCTCAAGCCTGTCTTTCAAGGTTCCAATGAGAATGCTAAAAATGAGGCTCAGGCATGTACTGCTTGGGTTTTGGATGAAGTTTATAAGCTTCTTCATCCTTTTATGCCTCATATGACGGAAGAGTTGTGGTCTCTAACAGAAACGCCAAGCATGAAGCGTGAGGATATGCTGGCATTGATACAATGGCCAGAGGGAATATTTGCAGATGAAGAGGCTGCTGCTGATATTAATTGGCTTATTGACGTTGTCAGTGGCATTCGATCTGTGCGTTTTGAAATGAATATTCCCGCGGGTGTGCTTGCACCCCTTGTTATTGTAGAGGGAGGGGAAGTAACGCGAGAACGTGTGCAACGTTATGATGCTCTTCTTAAAAAGTTAGCCCGTATTGAAACAATTCGTTTCTCTGATAAAGTTCCAGCTGTATCAGCGCAAATGATTTTAGGAGAGGCGGTTTTTTGTTTACCATTGGGGCAATTGATTGATTTGGAAGCTGAACGTGCTCGTTTGATGAAAGACGTCAGTAAAATTAAACAAGATATTGAAAAAATATCAGTTAAATTAAGTAATCCGAAATTTATAGCAAATGCAAAACCGGAGATTGTTGAGGTTGAACGTAAAAGAATTGTAGAATTGCGTGCGGCGCAGAAGAAAATATCTATTGCTTTAGAACATTTAATGTAATCGAATCTTTTATTTTCTTCTTCTCATGAAGAAATATTATGCTACTAATGCACAGATTTTCTTTGTAGAAAATCTCTTTTTCCTTCAATTCCATCTTATGGTGTTGCTTGTTAATATTATAACAAAAAATCAACAGAGTTTTTATGTTGTTACGTTTATGAAGTAGTCAGTTGTTATATTTATCTCTTTTAAAAGTTGGTTACTGCTAACGGTTAATTAATCGTATGTTACATGTATTCTAAAATTTTTCTTCAATACATATGTCCTTCTATTGGATAGCTTTTGCTGATTAGTAATAAGAGTGTTTGAAATAACCAAATACTATAATATCAAGTAATCTGATACAAAATATACAAGATGATTTATGCTAAAAAAATCAAATTGTTGCACAGAAAAGGAAAACATTCTTTTAGTTGGATATGTGGGGTTATTTCCATTTATTTACCTTTTTTGTTAAAATGCTAATTTCGAAATATCTTGTTTCTCTTTTACTAAGAAGAATATTTCGAATGCATGCAAAGAGATTTGTAGCAGATGTAACAATTAAAACTGAGATAAAGGGGGGATTTTTAGATGGTAAATAGGCTTAAGGTGTTTCGAAAAGCTGTGATTATTATTACTTTGGGGGGAATTCTTTCTATTGCTTATGGAATAGATGTAAATAGCTTGCAGAAAGCTACTGATAATTCGTTTTATTTTTTGAAACGCGGTATGTCTGCTTATAAAAATGGGCAAATAAATCAGGCTATTCCAGCTTTACATTGTGCAGCCAGCATGGGCAATATTGGAGCGAACTGGAAACTTGGCTATATCTATGCAAATGGCGATGGTGTGCCTGAAGATGATTATAAAGCATATACCTTTTTCGCATATATTGTTGAAAAAGGCGCTGATCTTGGTTCCGAGAATGAAAGCTATGTTTCTGATGCGTTGGTTAAGCTTGCTGGGTATATAAAAAAAGGCATTCCTCAATCACCTATAAAACCTAATTCTTTTTATGCTGCTAATCTTTATATGCAAGCTGCGGTAAATTATGGAAATCCTATAGCTGAGTATTATCTAGGAAAAATATTTTTAAAGGGAGAGGGAAGAGAGAAAAACCTTGTACAGGCAGCGCGATGGTTTCAGCTTTCAGCAAGAAAAGGGAATGCTCCTGCGCAAGCAATGCTTGGAAATATGCTTGTTCAGGCAGGAAAAAAAGTCCGCGGTGTTGCTATATTAACTGCAGCTTATGAAAAAGCCAATGCAAAAGACCGAGATTGGATCCGTTCTATGCAACAGCGCGCTTTTGCCATTTGTGATGAATTTGAGCGACGTATGGCAATGTCTCTGGTTGATGATATTCTAAAAAATAACAGTTTTTGAATATTTTTCACAATGTTTCTTAGACTTTTTTATAACAGGATTTGGATTGCCATTTGGGTCTTAATTGGGAAAAATTTGTTGGTTATCATCATGTAATAACTAATGGCTGAGGATTTTAGACAAAAATTCTTGTGCACGTGGTGTTCTAGCTTGCGGGGCAGAAAAGAACTCTTTGGATGAACAATCGTCAAGAATTTTTCCTTGATCCATGAAAATAACACGTTCCGATACTTTTTGAGCAAAACCCATTTCATGCGTGACACAAATCATCGTCATACCTTCTTCAGCTAAACTGATCATGACATCTAGTACTTCACCTACCATTTCAGGATCTAGGGCAGATGTGGGCTCATCAAAAAGCATAACGAGCGGATCCATAGTTAATGCACGTGCAATAGCAACACGTTGTTGTTGCCCTCCTGAAAGCTGACCGGGGTATTTATCTTTATGTTCAATGAGTCCAACGCGTTCAAGATATAATAAGCCGCGTTCAAGTGCTTCTTTTTTCGTGCGCTTTAGAACTTTGATTTGTGCTATTGTTAAATTTTCTGTGACAGATAAGTGTGGAAAAAGCTCGAAGTGTTGAAATACCATTCCTACATGGCTGCGCAACTTAGATAGATTCGTCTTTTTTGCATGAACTGGTACTCCATCAATCCAAATTTCACCTTTTTGGAAAGGCACTAAAGCATTAATAGTTTTAATGAGTGTTGATTTACCTGAACCTGATGGCCCACAAACGACAACAACTTCCCCTTTGTTAATATTGGTTGTGCAGTTTTTAAGAACATTAACTTCGCCATACCAGTTGGAAACATTTTTTATTTCGATCATATGAGTAGACATTTTTTCTTCCTGTTAGCGAATAATGGATACTTTTTTCTGTAAATATAAAACTATTTGAGACAGCGTAAAACAGATAACAAAATAGAAAATGGCTGCCAAGACATAAGCTTCTTGCTTCACACCAAAATTGTTAGCAACAATATCGAAACCATTCAGAAGGCTGTTGCCACTGATTGCATAAACAAGAGTTGTATCCTGAAAAAGTATAATAACTTGTGTTAAAAAGACTGGTAGCATGTCTCTAAAGGCTTGGGGGAGAATTACAATATACATATTTTGCCAATATGTCATTCCGAGAGCCTGCCCTGCATATTTTTGTCCTTGCGAAACTGAATTTATACCGGCGCGCATAATTTCGGCGAAATAAGCGGTCTCAAATGCAGTAAAAGTAATAAGGGCTGATTTATTTGCACCGATTGATGTTCCGGTAATGAAAGGTAAAAGCACAAAAAACCATAAGATAACCATAACAAGCGGTATTGAACGCATAGCAGTTATATAAATTATTGCAAGCGAAGAGAGCAGTTTAATAGAAGAAAGCCGCATCATCGCTAAGAGTGTGCCGAAAATAAATCCAAAGACCGTTGCAAAAAGGGTTAGAAAAATACTAAAGAGCAAACCTGATAAAATGTAAGAACAAAATATATCAAAAGTAAAAAAAGAAAAATCAAAGTCTAAAAAATTAAAAGGAGAATAAAGTCGAAACTGAGAGTTCATGAAATCTATCATATTCAATGTCCCTCTGTTTGCAAATTAGGAATTTTAAGCATTTGTTCAATTAGTGTCATAATTACGAATATGAATAAGGCGATCACAATATAAAGAATCGTAACAAGCAAATAGTTTTCGTAAACATGACTTATTTCTTCAATCGTTTGGTATTGAAATTGCATAAGTTCATTTATTGAGACTGCGAATGCTATAGACGAGTTTTTTACAATCCCCATTGCTTCTGAAGTAAGAGGCGGCATGATTGTGCGTATAGCACGCGGTAATATGATATAGCGATAAGTTTGAGATGTTGTAAATCCCATTGCCATCGCTGCATAGCGCTGTCCAGAAGGGATAGATTCAATTCCTGAGCGAACCTGTTCTGCGATGCGTGCAGATGTAAAAAATCCTAATGCACATGTTATTAAGAGAATGGGTGAAAAATTCATTGCTGGTGGGTAAATCTTAGGCACAACAAAATACCATAAAAACACTTGTACAAGGAGAGGAATGTTACGCATAATTTCCACCCAGATACACCCAATAGTACGGAATAAGCAATTGGTTATCGAAGTATTAGGTAGAGTGCGCATTGTCCCTATAGTAACACCACAGAATACAGCCAAGATTAGTGAGGTGATGGAGAGTACAACTGTATTTCTTAAACCATCGAGCAAAGTATCCAAATAAGTATGACTCACGCCAGGAGTTCCGAGACACCCGGCTACCATTGTTTGGGTAAGGTCATCTGTACAAAGGAAAGAAAAGTCCATTAATTAATATTTCCTAAATTTAGCCATTGACAAATAGGGCAACAAATCTGCCTATATTTACATATGCGGAATTTATTCAAAAAGGAACTAAAACATAACCACACTCAATTTTCAAAGAGTGTGGCTATATTTTTAAAGAATTCTACAAATTATTTTCTGTATAGTCTTCTCGAGGTTTATTGTTTGGATGTTCCCAAGCATATTTTGTTGATTGTGACAAGGGAAGGTTGATAATAGCATTTGCAGGTGGGGTTGGTTTCATAAACCATTTATCATAAAGTTTTTCGAGTGATTCGTCTTTGATTTGACGCAAGATGCTATCATTGATTGCTTGTTCGAAGTTTTTGTCATTTAATCTGAGCATACAGGCGATAGGTTCGACTGAAAGTACGGTATCAAGAATGACATAATCAGATGGATTTTTTGATTTGGCGATATGTCCAGCAAGAATTGAGGCATCCATGACAAAAGCATCAGCACGGCCAGATTCTAGTAATAAGAAGCTATCTCCATGATCTTTTCCTTTCACAACCTTAAAGTGAAGTTTTTTTGCGCGTTTATTTTTACGTATAAGCTGAACAGAGGTTGTTCCAGTGGTTGTTGCGATTGTTTTTCCATTTAAATCCTCAAGGGACTTAATATGAGAATTTTTCTTTACGGCAATCCGAACTTCTTCGACATAAGTGGTATAAGCAAATGCTGCTTCTTTACTACGAGAAATATCGTTTGTTGTTGAGCCACATTCAAAATCATAGGTACTGTTTTTTAGTAAAGGAATTCTATTTTGTGACGTGATGGGAAGATAATGAATTTTGATTGGCTTACCAATTTTTTTTGCAATGTCATCAATGATAAGCTCTGCCATTTCTGTGTGGAATCCTGCATATTTTCCATTACCAAGAGCATAGGCTAAACCTGATGATTCGCGAACACCTAGAGTGATTTCCCCTGTTTTTCTAATTTTTTCAAGTGTATCATCTGCAGCTCTCGCTATATTTATCAGCCCAATAGCGCTTATGACTGCTGCAATGGATATTAAAAGTGATTTTTTCATTCTTTCCTCAATATACTTACCATTTTTCATTTTTTTTTAAGATTGTCGCAAGCTGTGTAACATATTTATTATTCGTGGTGGGATATTTTTTTGTTATTCTAATAAAACAGGTATTGTACTTTAATGTGCTATGTTAATTGAAATTAAGGTGGATCCAAACGGGAGTATGGTCCGATGGTTTTGGGTATCCTCTTACTTCCGTTTGGCTATAAGCGCAGATAAGCTGATCAACAGCTTCTGGTGATAAGAGCAGGTGATCAATACGAATGCCGTTGTTTTTGCTCCATGCACCAGCTTGAAAATCCCAGAAACTGAATGGGGGAGTATCTGTAACGTTACGGATAGCATCATAAAAACCTAAATGGACTATGCGTTGGAATGCTTGTCTTGTTTGTGGAAGAAATAAAGCGTCATTACTCCATTCTTGAGGATTTTTTGCATCTAATGCGGTCGGAATGACATTATAATCACCAGCTAGGATAAGAGGTTCTTCATACGCAAGCAATGATTTTGCATGTGTATACAATCTTTCCATCCATTCTATTTTATAAGAGTATTTTTCGCTGTTAATTGGGTTGCCATTCGGAAGATAGAGCGATGCAACACGAATAACACCTTTATTTGTTGAATAAACGGCCTCAATGTAACGCGATTGTTCATCATTATCATTGCCTGGTAATCGGCGGATAACTTCATCAGGTGTTTTTTTGGAGAGAATCGCAACGCCATTAAAACTTTTTTGTCCGTGCATTTCTATGTGATAGCCTAAGCCTTCGATTGCATGACATGGAAAATTTTCATCGGTACTTTTTGTTTCTTGTAGACAGACTATATCGGGCTGATTTTTCTGTAGCCATTTATATAATGTTTCATGTCGTGCTTTTATTCCAGCGATGTTCCACGTTACTATTTTCATGATGCTCATCTTAAATATCACGTACAATTCGTTGAATTACTACGATCGAAGTGTTCTATAAATACTCTAGATATGTTGCGGCTCTTTTTGTTGTGTTGAGAATATTACTATGGTAAAATGATTTAGCAAGAACATCTGTAAAAGCCAAATTTAAGGTATAATTTAATTTATTTTCATTTTTAAGAACTTTCTGGTGTTTAGTTCTTGACGAATGTATGTGTTCTCGCTATTAGAGGTTATCGCAACCGATGGTTAAGAGTGATTAAGGTTTTTTGTTTATAAAAATATCATTCTAACAGCGGTTGTTTTACAAAGATTAAAAGCAAATGCCAGTGCAAAAGGCTATTGCCTTCTCTGCGTGTAGTCGGGTAAGCTGTTTCTAGCAGGCATGCCCGATTTTGTGTTTAATCTTAATGTATTTGCTCTGATTGTATCGGAGTGGATGGATAAAAAATAAAACCCATTTGGGTGAGACGAACATAGATCAAAATCAAAGAGGAAGGTTGCATGCCTACCGTAAACCAGTTGATTCGCAAGCCGCGTGTAGCGCCAGTTAAGCGCAATAAGGTTCCTGCTCTTCAGTCGAATCCGCAGAAGCGTGGTGTTTGTACGCGTGTCTATACAACGACACCGAAGAAGCCGAATTCTGCTCTTCGTAAGGTTGCTAAAGTCCGTTTGACAAATGGATTTGAGGTTATTGGTTATATCCCCGGGGAGGGGCATAATCTTCAAGAGCACTCGGTTGTGATGATTCGTGGTGGTCGTGTGAAGGATTTGCCAGGGGTTCGTTATCACATTATCCGTGGGTTGCTTGATACACAGGGTGTCAAGAATCGTAAACAGCGTCGTTCAAAGTATGGCGCGAAGCGTCCAAAATAATTATTGAGAGACAGAGACCATGTCCCGTCGCCATAGAGCAGAAAAACGTGAAATTAATCCAGATCCCAAATTTGGTGATTTGGTTATTACAAAGTTTATGAATGCCATCATGTTTGATGGTAAGAAGTCAGTTGCTGAGCGTATTGTTTATGGTGCGCTTGATGTTGTGGAAAATAAGGTGAAGTCAGATCCTGTGGCTTTGTTTCATCAGGCGTTAGAAAATGTTGCTCCTCATATTGAGGTTCGTTCGCGTCGCGTTGGGGGTGCTACTTATCAGGTTCCGATTGATGTTCGTCCTGATCGTCGTCAAGCTCTTGCTATCCGTTGGTTGATTGCTGCGGCGCGTGGTCGTAATGAGACGACAATGATTGATCGCCTTTCTGGTGAATTGATGGATGCGGCTAATAATCGCGGTTCAGCAGTGAAGAAGCGTGAGGATGTTCATCGTATGGCTGAGGCTAATCGTGCCTTTTCTCATTATCGCTGGTAGGTGTGTTAAAAACTAAGGCAAGTGCAATGGCTCGCGAATATAAAATTGAAGATTATCGTAATTTTGGTATTATGGCGCATATTGATGCGGGTAAGACCACAATGACTGAGCGTATTTTGTTCTATACCGGTAAAAATCATAAAATCGGTGAGACGCATGATGGTGCTTCTACAATGGATTGGATGGAGCAGGAGCAAGAGCGTGGTATTACAATTACCTCTGCTGCGACCACGACTTTTTGGAAGGGGCCTGATGGTCGAAAGCGACGCTTTAATATCATTGACACGCCGGGGCATGTTGATTTTACGATTGAGGTTGAGCGTTCTTTGCGTGTTCTTGATGGTGCGATAGCGTTGTTGGATGCAAATGCTGGTGTGGAGCCTCAGACAGAAACTGTTTGGCGACAGGCTGAGAAGTATCGTGTGCCGCGCATGGTGTTTGTTAATAAAATGGACAAAATAGGTGCTGACTTTTATCGTAGTGTTGAAATGGTTGGTTCGCGATTGGGGGCTAAAGCGCTTGTTTTGCAGTTGCCGATTGGTGCTGAAAATGATTTTGAGGGTGTTGTTGATCTTGTGGAGATGAAGTCATTAAGGTGGGATGGTTCTATTGGCGCTTCGGCAGTCGTGGGAGACATTCCTTCTGATTTAAAGGAAAAGGCTGAGGAGTATCGCGAAAAATTAGTCGAGATGGCTGTTGAGGTTGATGAGGCTGCGACGGAAGCTTATTTGGATGGTGTTATGCCGACCAATGAGCAGCTTGTTGCTCTCATTCGTAAGGGGACTGTGGAGGTTCAGTTTCATCCAGTTCTTTGTGGTACAGCTTTTAAAAATAAAGGTGTTCAGCCGCTTTTGGACGCTGTTGTTTCTTATCTTCCTTCTCCGGTTGATGTTCCTGCGATTAGTGGTGTTGATGTGAAAACTGAGGTTGAAACAACACGTGAATCTTCAGATGATGCTCCGCTTTCTATGCTTGCTTTTAAGATTATGAATGATCCGTTTGTGGGGTCTTTGACTTTTTGTCGTATTTACTCTGGTAAGGTTCAAAAAGGTATTTCTCTTGAGAATACGGTGAAAAAAAAGCGGGAACGTTTGGGGCGTATGCTTCAAATGCATTCAAATTCTCGTGAAGATATTGAGGAAGCGTTTGCTGGTGATATTGTTGCTCTCGCAGGGTTAAAGGAAACGACAACGGGCGATACTCTTTGTGATCCCCTAAAGCCTGTTATTTTGGAGCGGATGGAATTTCCAGAGCCTGTTATTGAAATTGCAATTGAGCCAAAAACAAAAGCAGATCAAGAGAAGATGGGTATTGCACTTAACCGTCTAGCGGCAGAAGATCCTTCATTTCGTGTAAAATCAGATGAGGAATCGGGGCAAACAATTATAGCAGGTATGGGTGAGCTTCATCTTGACATTATTGTTGATCGTATGCGACGTGAGTTCAAGGTTGAAGCTAATATTGGGCAGCCTCAGGTTGCTTATCGTGAGTCAATTACAAAAATTGCGGAAATTGATTATACGCATAAAAAACAGTCTGGTGGTGCGGGGCAGTTTGCTCGTGTAAAGATTATTTTTGAACCTCATGATGGAGATGATTTTATTTTTGAGTCGAAAATCGTTGGTGGAGCTGTTCCTAAAGAATATATTCCTGGTGTTCAAAAGGGGATTGAGAGTGTTATGGGGTCGGGTCCTCTTGCGGGTTTCCCTATGCTTGGTGTAAAAGCTACTCTGATCGATGGTGGCTATCATGATGTTGATTCTTCTGTCTTAGCTTTTGAAATAGCTGCTCGTGCGGCTTTCCGTGATGGGGCAAAGAAGGCGGGTGCACAGCTTCTTGAGCCGATCATGAAGGTAGAGGTTGTGACTCCGGAAGATTATGTTGGTGATGTCATTGGTGATTTAAATTCTCGTCGCGGTCAAATCGCGGGCACTGAGTCACGTGGTATTTCAACGGTTGTGAATGCAATGGTTCCTTTGGCGAATATGTTTGGTTATGTGAATAGTCTTCGTTCGATGAGTCAGGGGCGTGCACAGTATACAATGCAATTTGATCATTACGAGCCTGTCCCTTCGGCTGTTGCTTTAGAGATTCAAAAGAAATATGCGTAATTTTGGATTGCATGATTGATTTTTTAACTTAGTCCTTGATTTGGACGAAAAATGGAGAGCTCAAATGGCAAAGAGCAAATTTGAACGTACGAAGCCGCATGTTAATATTGGTACCATTGGTCACGTTGATCATGGGAAGACTTCATTGACGGCAGCAATTACGAAATATTTTGGTGAATTTAAAGCGTATGACCAAATTGATGCAGCACCAGAAGAGCGTGCACGTGGGATTACTATTTCCACCGCGCATGTTGAGTATGAAACAGAGAAGCGTCACTATGCGCATGTTGATTGTCCTGGGCACGCAGATTATGTGAAGAACATGATTACAGGAGCAGCACAGATGGATGGTGCGATTTTGGTTGTTTCTGCCGCTGATGGTCCCATGCCTCAGACTCGTGAGCATATTCTTTTGGCGCGTCAGGTTGGTGTTCCTGCGATTGTGGTTTTTCTTAATAAGGTTGATCAGGTTGATGATGCTGAGCTTTTGGAACTTGTTGAGCTTGAAGTTCGGGAGCTTTTATCGAAATATGACTTCCCAGGAGATGATATTCCAATAGTTAAAGGTTCAGCGTTGGCTGCCCTTGAGGACAAAGATAAAAGCATTGGTGAAGATGCTGTCCGCCTTTTAATGAGTGAAGTGGATAATTATATACCAACTCCTGAGCGTCCTGTTGATCAACCATTTTTGATGCCGATAGAGGATGTTTTTTCGATATCGGGTCGTGGAACTGTTGTGACTGGTCGTGTTGAGCGGGGTGTTATTAAAGTTGGTGAGGAAATTGAGATTATAGGAATTCGACCAACTTCTAAGACGACAGTTACAGGGGTTGAAATGTTCCGTAAGCTTTTAGATCAGGGTCAGGCTGGTGATAACATTGGAGCGTTGCTTCGAGGTATTGATCGTGAAGGGATTGAGCGCGGACAAGTTTTGGCGAAACCTGGTTCCGTTACACCTCACACGCGGTTTAAAGCAGAGGCTTACATTTTAACGAAAGATGAAGGTGGTCGTCATACACCCTTTTTCACGAATTATCGTCCACAGTTTTACTTCCGTACAACAGATGTGACGGGGATTGTTACGCTACCAGAAGGTACAGAGATGGTTATGCCTGGTGATAATGTTGCAATGGATGTTTCATTGATCGTTCCGATTGCTATGGAAGAGAAGCTTCGTTTTGCTATTCGTGAAGGTGGTCGTACTGTTGGTGCAGGTATCGTTTCTAAAATCATTGAGTAAATAGTGGTTGTTGAGGAGCGCCTTTGTTGTTAAAAGGCGTTTTCCGTGATAGGGAAATAAAGAGCATGAACAGTCAAAATATCCGCATTCGTTTGAAAGCGTTTGACCACAGAATTCTTGATGCGTCGACGCGTGAGATTGTGTCGACCGCTAAGCGTACTGGTGCGAATGTCCGTGGTCCTATTCCGCTTCCGACGCGGATTGAGAAGTTTACAGTCAATCGTGGGCCACACATAGATAAGAAGAGCCGTGAGCAGTTTGAAATGCGCACGCATAAGCGCCTTCTTGATATTGTTGATCCAACGCCGCAAACAGTGGATGCGCTTATGAAGCTCGATCTTTCTGCTGGTGTGGATGTCGAAATTAAGCTCTGAGGTTTGAGGACAGAAGGAACAGACCCGATGCGTTCAGGTGTAATAGCACAGAAGCTGGGCATGACCCGTATTTATAATGATTCTGGTGAACATGTACCAGTAACGGTACTTCGTTTGGAGAGTTGTCAAGTCATTGCTCAGCGTACGGTTGAAAAGAATGGTTATACTGCTGTTCAATTAGGTGTGGGCTTTGCCAAGGTTAAGAATACCTCGAAAGCTCTTCGTGGACATTTTGCTAAGGCTTCCGTTGAGCCGAAAGCCAAAATAGCGGAATTTCGTGTTAGTCCCGATAATCTTCTTGAAGTCGGTACTGAGATTACGGTGGAACATTTTGTTCCGGGGCAGAGGGTTGATGTGACAGGTACGAGTATTGGTAAAGGTTTTGCTGGTGTTATGAAGCGGCATAATTTTGGTGGACATCGTGCTTCACATGGTAATTCAATTACACATCGTGCTCATGGTTCGACGGGACAGTGTCAAGATCCGGGTAAAGTGTTTAAAGGTAAAAAAATGGCTGGCCATATGGGGCAGGTGCGTGTCACGACACAGAATATAGAAGTTGTTTCCACGGATGTTGAGCGTGGTTTAATTTTAGTGCGTGGTGCTGTTTCTGGTTCTAAGGGTGCTTGGATTTTGGTGAGAGATGCTGTAAAGAAGCGTCTTCCTGATAATGCACCGAAGCCTGCTGGTATTCGCCATGTTGCAAAGGAGAAAACGGAAGTGGTTGCTCCGGTAACTGAAACCTCTGAAGCTGAGGGAGCCGAATAATGGATCTTGTAGTTAAAACCCTTGAAGGTAATGAAGCTGGTAAGTTAAAGGTTTCTGAGGGTGTTTTTGGTCTTGTACCGCGTGAAGATATTTTGCAACGTGTTGTTCGTTGGCAACTTGCACGTCGTCAACAGGGTACACATCAATCGCAGGGGCGATCTGATGTGTCGCGGACGGGAGCAAAGATGTTTAAGCAAAAGGGAACTGGACGTGCTCGGCACTCGTCTGCTCGTGCACCACAGTTTCGAGGTGGTGGTAAAGCGCATGGTCCAGTAGTTCGTAGTCATGCGCATGATCTTCCTAAAAAGATTCGTGCACTTGGGTTGCGTCTTGCTTTGTCAGCAAAATTAAAGGCAAATGATTTAATCGTCGTTGATGAACTGAATGTTAAGGATGCTAAAACCAAGATGCTTGTTTCTAGTTTTTCTAAACTTGGGTTTAGGAATGCTTTGTTAATTGGTGGCAAAGAAATTGACGTTAATTTTTCTCGTGCCGCATCTAATATTCCTAATATTGATGTTTTACCAATTCAAGGAATTAATGTTTATGATATTTTGCGTCGCAGCAAACTTGTTTTATCAAAAGCCGCTGTCGAGGCTCTTGAGGAGCGTTTTAAATGACAGACCTTCGCCATTATGATATAATTGTTAGTCCAGTTATTACTGAAAAGTCGACTATGATTTCTGAATATAATCAAGTTGCTTTTAATGTCGCGCCGAAAGCGACAAAGCCTGAGATTAAGGCTGCTGTTGAAGCGCTTTTTGGCGTTAAAGTTCAAGCAGTTAACACGATAGTCCGTAAGGGTAAAGTGAAGCGTTTCAAGGGCATTGTTGGTCGGCAGTGTGATGTCAAAAAAGCGATCGTGACACTGGCAAATGGTCAGTCTATCGACGTTTCGACAGGTCTTTAAAGAGGCTCGGAGATAAGAATAATGGCACTTAAGCACTTTAATCCAACTACTGCCGGGCAGCGTCAGCTTGTTATTGTAGATCGTTCTTGTCTGTATAAGGGTAAGTCTGTAAAAACGTTGACTGAGGGATTGTCATCAAAGGGTGGGCGTAATAATCGTGGTCGTGTTACTGCTCGTTTTCAAGGCGGTGGTCATAAACGTAGTTATCGGTTTGTTGATTTTAAACGTCTTAAACGTGATGTTTCTGCAAAAGTTGAGCGTTTAGAGTATGATCCAAACCGTACAGCTTTTATCGCGTTAATTCGCTATGAGGATGGGCAATTAAGTTATATTCTTGCACCACAACGTCTTGATATTGGTGATTCTGTTATAGCTGGATCGAATGTTGATATTAAACCCGGAAATGCTATGCCGCTTGCTAATATGCCGGTGGGTACAATTATTCATAATGTTGAAATGAAGCCGGGGAAGGGTGGTCAGATTGCGCGTTCAGCTGGCGCTTATGCGCAGTTGGTTGGGCGAGATCAAGGGATGGCTATTCTTCGTCTTAATTCTGGTGAACAGCGTTTGGTGTCTAGTAGTTGTTTTGCCACTGTTGGTGCTGTTTCGAATCCTGATCACGCGAATATTAATGATGGTAAAGCCGGAAGGTCACGTTGGCGTGGTAAGCGTCCGCATGTTCGTGGTGTTGCCATGAATCCAGTTGATCATCCACATGGTGGTGGTGAAGGTCGTACATCCGGGGGTCGTCATCCGGTATCTCCTTGGGGTAAACCTACGAAAGGTAAGCGTACGCGCTCGAATAAAGCCACTGATAAGTTTATTATGCGTACGCGTCATCAGCGCAAGAAATGAGAGAGGTAGTCTGAAGTGGTTCGTTCAGTTTGGAAAGGTCCGTTTGTTGACGGCTATCTTCTGGGGAAGGCAGAGAAGGTACGTGCAAGTGGCCGCAATGAAGTTATAAAAATATGGAGTCGTCGCTCTACTATTTTACCACAATTTGTTGGTTTAACTTTTGGTGTTTATAACGGCAATAAGCATATTCCTGTTTCTGTTTCTGAAGAGATGGTTGGGCATAAATTTGGTGAATTCGCTCCCACCCGAACCTATTATGGGCATGGTGCAGACAAGAAAGCGAAGAGGAAGTAGGGATGGGAAAAGCTAAAGTTTCTCGCCAGCTTAGGGATAATGAGGCAAAAGCAGTTACTCGGACAATTCGTGTTAGTCCGCAAAAGCTTAATTTAGTTGCTGCGATGATTCGTGGAAAAAAAGTGAATGTAGCGCTTGCTGATTTAACATTTTCGCGTAAACGTATTGCTGCGACAGTTAAGAAAACGCTTGAATCAGCGATAGCAAATGCAGAGAATAATCACGATCTTGATATTGATTCGCTCATTGTTGCAGAAGCCTATGTTGGTAAATCAATAGTGATGAAACGTTTTCATGTTCGTGGTCGTGGGCGCACTAGTAGAATTGAACGTCCATTTTCGCATCTTACTATTATTGTTCGTGAAGTTACCGAAAAAGTGGAGGCCGCATAATGGGGCAGAAGATCAATCCAATAGGGCTTCGGCTTGGAGTTAATCGAACTTGGGATTCTCGTTGGTATGCTGATAGTGGTGAATATGGGCGTCTTCTTCATGAGGATTTAAAAATTCGTTTATATGTTCTTGAAGAACTGAAGCAAGCAGCTATTTCTAAAGTTGTTATTGAGCGTCCGCACAAGAAGTGTCGTGTAACTATTTATTCTGCGCGTCCGGGTTTGATTATTGGTAAAAAAGGTGCTGATATCGAGAAGCTTCGTCGTAAGCTTTCCGAAATGACGGATGCAGAGACGTCATTGAATATAGTCGAAATTCATAAACCAGAAATTGATGCTGCGATTATCGCGCAATCAATTGCTCAACAATTAGAGCGTCGTGTTGCTTTTCGGCGTGCGATGAAGCGTGCGGTTCAATCAGCTATGCGTCTTGGGGCCGAAGGTATTCGTATCAATTGTTCTGGTCGTCTTGGTGGTGCTGAAATTGCTCGTATGGAATGGTATCGTGAAGGTCGTGTTCCACTTCATACCTTGCGTTCTGATGTTGATTACGGTACAGCAGAAGCTAAGACTGCTTATGGTATTTGTGGTGTTAAAGTTTGGGTCTTTAAGGGTGAGATTCTTGAGTATGATCCTATGGCTTCAGAGCGTCGCGCTGCGGAAGCTAATCATGCTGGTCCTTCGTCAAATCGTCGCCGTGAAAATGCTTAGTTTTTTTCGGTTGAATTAAATTTTGGAGTAGAGAGCAATGTTGCAGCCGAAGCGCACAAAGTTCCGTAAACAATTCAAGGGTCGTATCCACGGTGTTTCAAAAGGTGGTACGAGTTTAAATTTTGGTGCTTATGGTCTTAAGGCTGTTGAGCCGGAGCGGATTACTGCTCGCCAAATTGAGGCGGCGCGTCGTGCGATTACACGTTATATGAAACGTTCTGGTCGTGTGTGGATTCGTATTTTTCCGGATCTTCCAGTTACATCTAAGCCAACTGAGGTTCGTATGGGTAAAGGTAAAGGGAGTGTCGATTATTGGGCAACTCGTGTTGCGCCTGGGCGCGTCATGTTTGAGCTTGATGGGGTTCCTGAAGATGTTGCGCGTGAGGCGCTGAGATTGGGTGCTGCAAAGTTGCCTATTAAGACGCGTTTCGTACAGCGTATTGCTGAATAAAGAGGTTAAGCGATGAGAGCCAAGGAATTGCGGGCGCAAACGCTCGACCAAATGAAAGATGAGTTGGTGAAGTTAAAGAAAGAGCAATTTAATTTGCGCTTTCAAAAGGCAACCGGCCAATTGGAAAAGGCTGCACGTGTTAGGCAGGTTCGTCGTGATATTGCGCGTGTTAAAACTTTTCTTCGTCAGAAGATAAACGAAAGTAAGGTTTAAGGAAGTAAAAGATGCCTAAACGCATTTTGCAGGGTGTTGTCGTAAGCGACAAAAGTGATAAGACTGTAGTTGTCAAAGTGGAACGTCGTTATTCTCATCCACTTCTGAAGAAAACTGTTCGACAGTCTAAAAAATATAAGGCGCATGATGAGAACAACCAGTTCAAGATTGGCGATCAAATTTCTATTCAGGAATCTAGGCCAATCTCGAAAGATAAGCGTTGGACTGTTGTTACAGACAGTGTGGTGTAGTTAACTCGGTTTATTGTTTTAGAATTTAACAGGGATTTTATTTCCGTTGGTAAATTTGAGACAATAAATTTATTGTTATTTGGCAGGCAAATCCGGGTGTATTAGAGGTGCGACCGGATATAAACGTTATAGAGTAAGAGAAGGTAGCCAGTCATGATTCAGATGCAAACAAACCTCGACGTTGCCGATAATTCTGGTGCTCGTCGTGTCATGTGCATCAAGGTGTTAGGCGGTTCAAAGCGGAAATATGCTTCGGTCGGTGACATTATTGTTGTTTCGGTCAAGGATGCTATTCCTCGTGGCCGTGTTAAAAAGGGTGATGTGATGAAAGCTGTAGTGGTTCGTACTGCTAAGGATATTCGTCGTGCAGACGGTAGCGTCATTCGTTTTGATAGTAATGCTGCTGTTTTAGTTGATAATAAGAAAGAGCCGATCGGTACACGTATCTTTGGACCAGTTCCCCGCGAACTTCGTGGTAGGAATCATATGAAGATTATCTCGCTCGCTCCTGAAGTTTTATAAGGGGTGAATGTTATGCAGAAGATTCGAAAAGGTGATAGAGTCGTTGTGTTATCCGGTAAGGATAAAGGGTGTAGTGGTGAAGTAATTAAAGTAAATCCAAAGGAAAATAACGCTTTTGTTCGTGGTGTTAATATGATTAAACGTCATCAGCGTCAGACACAAAAGCAAGAAGCTGGAATTATTTCTAAAGAAGCTCCAATTCATTTATCCAATTTGGCGATTGCTGATCCTAAAGATGGTAAGCCTACCCGTGTAGGTTTTCGTATGAATGCAGATGGTAATAAGGTTCGTTTTGCCAAGCGTTCGGGAGAGTTGATTAATGGCTGAGGAAAAACAAACGCCGCGCATGAAGACGCATTATTTTGAAGTGGTTCGTAAAACGCTTCAAGAGAAGTTTAATTATAAAAATGCAATGCAAATTCCGCGGGTTGATAAAATTGTGGTTAATATGGGGATTGGTGAAGCAACTGCTGATTCCAAAAAACCGTCTATTGCTGCTGAGGATTTGGGACTCATAACAGGTCAGAAAGCGGTCGTTACTCGTGCGCGTAATTCCATTGCAACCTTTAAGGTTCGTGAAGGAATGCCGCTTGGAGCTAAAGTTACATTGCGTAAAGATCGTATGTTTGAGTTTTTAGATCGCCTTGTTACGATTGCGCTTCCGCGGGTCCGTGATTTTCGCGGTTTGAATCCCAAAAGTTTTGATGGTCGTGGCAATTTTGCTATGGGTATTAAGGAGCATATTGTATTTCCAGAAATCAACTATGATAAAGTTGATCAAATTTGGGGCATGGATATTATCGTTTGTACGACAGCAAAAACGGATGATGAGGCGCGTGAATTGTTGCGTGCTTTTAATTTTCCTTTTCGTTCGTAACGGCAAGTGTAGTGAGGTAAAGTTATGGCCAAAGTGAGTGCCGTTGAAAAAAATAAGCGTCGTGAAGTAATGGTAAAACGTTATGCTGCACGTCGCGCACGTTTGAAAGCGATTGTTATGGATCAGAAGGTTTCACTTGAAGAGCGTTTTAAAGCTTCTGTTCAATTGGCGGAGTTGCCGCGTAATTCTGCAAAAGTTCGTATTCGTAATCGCTGTGAGGTTTCGGGACGTCCGAGAGCTTATTATCGTAAATTAAGAATGTCACGAATTGCATTGCGTGAACTTGGTTCTATTGGCCATATTCCCGGCATTGTTAAGTCTAGTTGGTGAGGGGAGATTACTCAATGTCTATGTCAGATCCTCTTGGTGATATGTTAACACGTATTCGTAATGCACTTAGTCGTAAAAAAGGTAAAGTGCTTACTCCTGCTTCTAAGCTTCGTGCACGCGTTCTTGATGTGCTTCAGTCGGAAGGTTATATTCGCGGATATAATCAAGTCGATTTAGGTGATGGAAAGTCTGAAATTGAAATCGAGTTGAAGTATTTTGAAGGGTTGGCTGCTATTCGTGAGATTTCACGTGTTTCAAAGCCGGGTCGTCGTGTGTATGTTTCGGCTAAGTCTATTCCTCAAGTGGCGAATGGTCTTGGTATTTCGATTTTATCAACTCCTAAAGGCGTTATGGCGGATCATGAGGCACGTGAACAAAATGTCGGTGGAGAGCTTCTTTGTCGTGTTTTCTAAGTGATTTTAAGAAAACAGAAGAAAAATAGGTTAGAATAATGTCTCGTATTGGAAAAAAGCCCATTTCAGTTCCTTCAGGGGTTACTGCAACTGTCGATGGTCAGCTGGTTAAGGCAAAAGGTCCGAAAGGTGAACTAAGTTATATCGTTAATGATGAAGTCTTGGTTAAGCTTGAGGAAAATGCTATATTGGTTTCGCCAAGGGATAAATCAAAAGATGCACGCTCTAAATGGGGTATGTCACGCTCGATGATTGAAAATATTGTTTTGGGTGTAAAGGATGGTTTTGAAAAGAAGCTGGAAATCAACGGTGTTGGTTATCGAGCTGCTTTGCAAGGTAGGGATGTTCAGTTGTCTTTAGGTTTTTCTCACGATGTGATTTATAGAGTGCCATCGGGTGTTACTGTAACGGTTCCTAAGCCTACGGAAATTGTTATTTCTGGAATTGATAAGCAGCAGGTTGGGCAAGTTGCAGCAGAAATTCGCGAATATCGTAGACCTGAGCCTTACAAAGGCAAAGGTGTTAAGCATGCAGATGAGCGTATCTTTCGTAAAGAAGGCAAAAAGAAATAAGGATTTTGCATCATGGTTTCATCTAAGGACATTATTCAGCGTCGTGCACGGCGTGTTCGTCGTAGAATAAAAATGGTTTCTAGTGATCGTCCGCGGCTTAGTGTTTATCGTTCGAATCAAAATATTTATGCTCAAATTATCGATGATTTGCGTGGATGTACGCTTGTTTCCGCATCTACCCTTGAAGGCGATTTAAAAAAATCGTTAAAAAGTGGTTCTGATAAAGAAGCTGCTTTTGCTGTTGGTAAATTAATTGCCGAACGTGCAAAGAAAGCTGGTGTTAATGAAGTGGTTTTTGATCGTGGAGCATATGTTTACCATGGTAGAGTAAAGGCTTTGGCTGAAGCTGCTCGTGAAGGTGGCTTAAACTTCTAAAGCACCTTATTCGGAAATTTGAATAAGGAGATTTTTAGAGTGTTTCGTATAAGTTCCTCTGATTTTGTGATGGAACTTTTTTAGCGTGCTTCCGGAAAAGAAAAAGGAATGAGGAATGGCACAGAAAGAACGTAATGAACGAGATGAACGTGATGGTGAATTTGTCGATAGGCTTGTTCATATCAATCGTGTTGCTAAAGTTGTGAAGGGTGGTCGGCGTTTTGGTTTTGCTGCTCTTGTTGTTGTTGGAGATCAAAAGGGACGTGTGGGTTTTGGTCATGGCAAAGCGCGTGAAGTGCCCGAGGCGGTTCGTAAAGCTACAGAAGCTGCTAAGCGTGGAATGATTTATGTTCCGCTTCGCTCTGGACGTACATTGCATCACGATCTTGAGGGTCGTCATGGAGCTGGTCGTGTTTTATTACGTTCGGCTTCTGCGGGTACTGGTATTATTGCTGGAGGGCCGATGCGTGCTATTTTTGAAACTCTTGGTATGCAGGATGTTGTTGCAAAATCGCTAGGGTCGTCTAATCCTTATAATATGGTGCGTGCAACTTTTGATGCATTAAAACATCAAATGCATCCTAGAGATATTGCAGCGCAACGTGGTATCAAATATTCGACTTTACAGGCACGTCGTCAGCATTTGGTTGATGCAGAAGGGTAGTTTCTGGGATTATCAGAAAAGGAATTAGAAAATGGTTCAAAAAAAATCTCAGAATAACAGAACTGTGACTGTAGAGCAAATTGGAAGTCCAATTCGGAATTCACAGATTCAGCGTGCAACGTTGAAAGGGCTTGGATTAAATAAAATGCGGCGGCGGCGTGTTTTAGAGGATACGCTTTGTGTGCGGGGTATGATTGCTAAGGTTCGGCATCTTGTTCGTGTGATAGATGAAGGTTAAAGGTTGCGGGAGTATGAAATATGAAACTCAATGAACTGAGTGATTGCGAAGGCGCAACAAAAAATCGTAAACGTGTTGGGCGTGGTATTGGTTCTGGTACTGGTAAAACTGGTGGTCGAGGCGTGAAAGGGCAGGCATCGCGTTCTGGTGTTTCGCTTAATGGTTTTGAAGGTGGGCAAATGCCTATCTATCGTCGCTTACCGAAGCGTGGGTTTAGAAACTTTTTTGCCAAGAGCTATAACGAAGTTTCGCTAAGGCGTATACAGCTTGCGGTTGATGCAGGTAAGTTAGATATTGAAAAACCTGTTGATATGATTGCATTAAAAGAGGCTGCTATTATTCGTCGTCTGAAAGATGGAGTGCGCCTTCTTTCTGATGGTGAATTGAAAGCAAAGATTACTTTTCATGTTTCTTATGCTTCTAAAGCTGCTCGTATTAAGATTGAAAAAGCTGGGGGTCAGGTTATTTTTCCTGAAGTTGTTCAGTGAGTTTTTTTGATATCAATGATGGTTTAAGGGGGGGAAGTGTCTGATTCATTCTGAGATACCTTTTGTGAGGAATTATTTAAGTTTTGCATTTATTTATGTATGACGATATCAATTTTTAGAGTTATACTTCTGTGATTTAAAGAACTGGAGTGTGGACTGGAGACGTTTTATGGCATCAGCGGCAGAGCAATTTGCTTCCAATATAAACTTCGGTACTTTTTCGCGTGCAACTGAATTAAAGAGACGCATTTGGTTTACTTTGGCAGCGCTTCTGGTTTACCGTTTTGGTACTTATATCTCTCTTCCTGGTATTAATATTGATGCTTTACGGCAAACATTCGAACATCATGCATCTGGTGTTTTAGGATTATTTAATATGTTTGCTGGAGGTGCTGTTGCGCGTATGGCAATTTTTGCACTAGGAATTATGCCTTATATATCAGCGTCAATTATTGTACAATTGCTAACCTCAATCATTCCTTCGTTGGAAACTCTTAAAAAAGAGGGTGAACTAGGTCGTAAGATTATTAATCAGTATACTCGTTACGTAACAGTAGTACTGGCGATTCTACAAGCGTTTGGTATTGCAGTTGCGCTTGAAACCGGTATAGGGACAGGGCTTCAAATCGTTGTGGAACCAGGTTTCATGTTCCGTGTTTCTTCTATTATTACACTTGTTGGTGGAACGATGTTTCTCATGTGGCTTGGTGAGCAAATCACGTCACGCGGTATAGGTAATGGAGTTTCCCTTATTATTTTCATAGGTATTGTCGCTAATCTTCCTTCTACTTTTGCTCAGCTTTTGACGGCTCATAGTCAGGCTGATTTATCAACTTTTTTGTTAATAGCAATCTTTCTTATTGCGGTTTCCGTTATTGCAATTATTGTTTTTGTAGAGCGTGCGCAACGGCGAATCCTTATTCAGTATCCGAAACGTCAGGTTGGTAACCAGATGTTTCAAGGTGATATGTCACATCTCCCTTTAAAGTTGAATACTGCTGGTGTTATTCCACCAATTTTTGCATCATCTTTGTTATTGTTACCTGCAACTGTTAATAATTTTTCTGATAAAATGCCGCAATGGGTTCAAGCTGTTTCTTATTCTCTTGGTCATGGACAGCCACTTTATATGATTGTTTATGCACTTTTGATGGCGTTTTTTTGCTTTTTTTATACTGCTATTGTGTTTAATCCAAGTGATACAGCGGATCAGTTAAAGAAGCATTCTGGCTTTATTCCAGGTATTCGTCCTGGTGAGCGTACGGCTGAATATATTGATTATGTTTTGACGCGTATTACTGTTGTAGGTGCAATTTATATTATTTTGGTTTGTTTGTTACCTGAGTTTATGATATCTACGTTACAGGTTCCTTTTTATCTTGGGGGTACTTCCTTGTTGATTGTTGTTACTGTTACACTTGATACAGTTGCTCAAATTCAGGGACATCTTGTCGCACACCAATATGAAGGGTTGATTAAAAAGTCAAAACTTCGTGGAGGTAGAAGGAAGCGATGAGAGTTGTTCTTTTAGGTCCTCCAGGAGCTGGAAAAGGTACACAAGCTAAGATGTTGACAGAGGAGTATCATATTCCTCATTTATCAACCGGTGATATGTTGCGTGAGGTGATTAGTAGAGAAACAGAAATTGGCAAAAAAGCTAAATCTATTATGAGTTCTGGTGCTTTGGTATCTGATAGTATTGTTAATCAAATTGTATCAGATCGGATTGACGAAAATGATTGTGCAAACGGTTTTGTCTTGGATGGATATCCGCGCACTGTTGGGCAGGCAGAAGCTTTGCAACAGGCTTTGCAGTCAAAAAATATGTGCCTTGATGCTGTTATCGAGCTGGTTGTTGATGAAGATGTGTTGATTGAGCGAATGAAAAAACGCGTTCAGGAAACAATATCTACAGGCGGGCAGGTTCGTTCAGATGATAATGCTGTTGCTTTTGCAAAACGATTAGTGGAATATCGTGAGAAAACAGTACCCCTGTCGAAATTTTATTCGGAGAGGGGGTTGTTAAAGAGAGTTGATGGAATGATTGGTGTTACTGAGGTATCACGCATGATTAGAGAGTTTCTTAAATAAGGATTTTTTCGTAATAAATGAAAAGAGTTGACTTTTTTGATAAAATCTATCAAAAACTGCTTTAATTTATTTCAGTAAAATAACTGGATTCGGATAAATTTTATGCCGGGTCGGTTTTTCTATAAAATACATCAGGTGTTTTATGGTTAATTGTCAACATAACCAAGGAGAATAGGCGTGGCCCGTATTGCTGGCGTCAATATCCCAACGAATAAGCGTGTAGTTATTGCGCTTCAATATATCCACGGGATTGGACCGAAATTTGCTCAAGAAATTACTAAAAAGGTTGGTATTCCGATGGGGCGTCGTGTGCATGAACTTTCCGATGCGGAGGTTTTGCAGATTCGTGAGGCAATAGATCAAGGGTATCAGGTTGAAGGTGATCTTCGCCGTGAAGTGGCGATGAATGTTAAGCGTTTGATGGATCTTGGTTGTTATCGTGGATTACGTCATCGCCGTTCTTTACCTGTTCGCGGACAGCGTACGCATACGAATGCACGCACGCGTAAGGGGCCGGCGAGGGCAATTGCTGGTAAGAAAAAATAATAGTTTCTTTTAGAAAAAAAAGAAGCATTTTGTTTTTTATTTTGTTTCTTGTTCGAGTTTTTTACAAGAATAAAATGGGTGGAGCTGCTGGTGTTACGGCAGTGCAGAGATCGTTGAAAGGAAAGCTATGGCCAAGGAAGCCACACGTGTTCGTCGTCGCGAGCGCAAAAATATTTCATCCGGTGTTGTACATATCAATTCAACATTTAACAATACTATGATTACCATTACTGATGCGCAAGGAAACACAATTGCGTGGTCGTCTGCTGGTGCTCAAGGGTTTAAAGGTTCACGTAAATCTACTCCTTTTGCAGCTCAGATTGCTGCAGAAGATTGTGCTAAAAAAGCTCAAGAACACGGTATGCGTTCATTAGAAGTTGAAGTTTGTGGTCCTGGGGCAGGTCGTGAGTCGGCTTTGCGTGCGTTACAGTCGGTTGGTTTTATTATTACTTCCATTCGTGATGTAACACCAATTCCTCATAATGGATGTCGCCCTCGGAAAAGGCGGCGTGTTTGATTGGGTATTGTTTTTCGTTATCGGAGGCTTCTCTGATGTTCACATTGGCCGTTACGATTGAATGGTAGCGGGACTAAAGAACGGGAATAAAAATATGATCCAGAAAAACTGGCAAGAACTCATTAAACCCAATAAGGTTGAGTTTTGTACACATGATAATCCAAATATTTCGAGCTTGATTGCAGAGCCTCTTGAGCGGGGTTTTGGTTTGACGTTAGGAAATGCGCTTCGTCGTGTATTGTTATCATCGCTGCGTGGTGCTGCAATTACTGCTGTGCAAATTGATGGTGTGTTACATGAATTTTCATCAATTCCTGGTGTTCGTGAAGATGTTACAGATATTATTCTGAATATCAAAGAAATTGCACTTCGTATGCAAGAAGAGGGACCTAAACGTGTTGTCGTTTGTAAGGAGGGTCCTGGTGTTGTGAAAGCTGGAGATATCAAGACTGTTGGAGATATGGTAATTCTGAATCCAGATCATATTATTTGTACTCTTGATGAAGGTGCTGAAATTCGTATGGAGTTTATTGTCAATACAGGGAAGGGGTATGTTCCATCTGATCGCAATTGTGTTGATGATGCGCGAATAGGTCTTATTCCTATTGACAGTCTTTATTCACCAATTCGCAAAGTATCTTATAAAGTAGAGAATACACGTGAAGGTCAAGTTCTTGATTATGATAAATTAACGCTAACGATTGAAACCAATGGTGCTGTTAATGGAGAGGATGCTGTTGCCTTTGCAGCACGTATTCTTCAGGATCAGTTATCCTTATTTGTCAATTTTGAGGAGCCACAGAAAGACCCTGTAGAAGAGTCTGATTCAGAGCTTGCATTTAATCCTGCGCTTCTCAAAAAAGTCGATGAATTAGAGCTTTCAGTTCGTTCAGCAAATTGTCTTAAGAACGATAATATTGTTTATATTGGTGATCTTATTCAAAAGACGGAATCTGAAATGCTCCGCACGCCGAATTTTGGGCGGAAGTCGTTAAATGAAATTAAAGAAGTTTTGGCATGTATGGGATTGCATCTTGGTATGGAAATTCCTGCATGGCCGCCTGAAAACATTGATGATCTTGCTAAACGCTATGAAGATCAATATTAATTTAGAATTTAAGGAGAAGGCTTATGCGCCATAGTAACTCAGGTCGTAAGTTGAACCGGACTGCCAGTCACCGTAAAGCGATGTTTGCAAATATGGCGGTTTCGCTGATCGAGCATGAACAGATTGTAACAACGCTTCCGAAGGCTAAAGAGATTCGTCCTATTGTTGAGAAGTTGGTCACACTTGGTAAGCGTGGAAGTTTGCATGCGCGTCGACAAGCAATCGCAGCACTTCGTGATGCGGGAAAGGTTGCGAAGTTATTTGATACAATTGCGCCGCGTTATGCATCGCGTAACGGTGGATATTTGCGTATTATGAAAGCAGGGTTTCGTACCGGTGATAATGCTCCCATGGCTGTTATAGAGTTTGTTGATCGTGATGTTGATGCGAAGGGTGCTGTAGATCATGCGCGTACGGAAAATGTTATAAATGAAAAGGGAGCTTCTTCATAAAGTGTTTTCTTTTCTGTTGGATTTTTAAAAGCCGCCTTTTTGGGCGGTTTTTTTTATGTGCATTTTACAGTCAGTTTTATTTTCAAGAAATAAATGGAGAGGAAAGATTAGAAAATATTGAATTATTTAATTTTTTTAATATCTACTGCTCAAATAGGTTGTTTTTATTCTTAATTATAAATATTAGTGAGAATTCTAAGCTTATGAAGGATAAGAGGGGTTCTTATCCTATTAATGCTAACGAATGAATTAGTTTTTAAGGAGCGAGACATGAGGTATTTTTTTTGGGCGTGGCTTTTTTTTGCTATTATAGCACAGCCATCGTTTCATTGTGCATATGCTCAAATTCCGGAAACACGAAAAGAAATCACCCTTTCATTTGCTCCTTTAGTTAAGAAAACTATTCCGTCTGTCGTAAATATTTATGCAGCTCGCCAAATTAGAGCACGTTCACCTTTTGATGGTGATCCATTTTTTGAGCAATTTTTTGGTCGTTTTCAAAATAACCGACCTTTACGCACGCAATCGTCATTGGGATCGGGGGTGATTGTTGATGCACGTGGTTTGATTGTTACCAATTACCATGTCATTAAAGATGCAAGTGAAATTAAAGTGGCTCTTTCTGATGGGCGGGAGTTTGACAGTAAGATCATGCTAAAAGATGAAGCAACTGATATTGCTGTGCTTGAAATTAATGCAAAGGGTGCGCAGTTTCCTATTCTTCCTTTAGGAGATTCTGATACAGTTGAAGTTGGTGACCTTGTTCTTGCAATTGGTAATCCTTTTGGTGTTGGTCAAACAGTTACAAGTGGTATTGTTTCGGCGCAAGCACGCACACGAGTCGGTATTTCTGATTTTGACTTTTTTATTCAAACAGATGCTGCCATTAATCCAGGTAATTCTGGTGGAGCTTTAATTGATATGAAAGGACAATTAATAGGGATTAATACCGCTATTTATTCGCGCTCAGGTGGCTCTGTAGGGATTGGGTTTGCTATTCCGGCAAATCTTGTGAAAGTGATGCTTGAGACTGTTAAACGTGGTGGGAAGTATTTTGTGCCACCTTATATTGGTGCATCTTTCCAAAATGTTACACCTGACATTGCTGGTGGGTTAGGTTTAGAGCGTCCCTATGGGGCTCTTGTCATTGAAGTTAACAAAGATAGTCCTGCGGAAAAAGCTGGTTTGAAAGTTGGCGATGTTATTTTGAGTGTGCAAGGGATGCGCGTTGTTAGTCCAGATGGTCTTGGATATCGTTTAATGACAGCGGGCATGGGGCAGAGCCTTATTTTAGAATATTTAAGAAGTGGAAAAATATTCAAGACGAAAATAAACATTTCATCAATGCCGGAATCTGCATTTTCAAAATCTGAAAAAATTATTGATGAAGGTCCTCTTTCTGGTGCTGAAATATTAGATTTAACACCGCAAAATAGTCGACGTTTTCATCTTCCCACCTCTGCAAGAGGTGTTGTGATTACTAACATTGATGAAATGAGCAATGCTGCAGGGATTTTTCGTCCGGGAGATATTTTGCGTGTTGTGAATGGCCATAAAATTCAAACAGTCAGTCAATTGAAAAAGATTCTCATGCAAGGTCGCCAGCGTGTTTGGCACTTGGAATATGAACGTGATGGTATGTATATTCGCCAATTTATTCGCTGAGGTTTTTTTTGAGTAAAGATTTTATTACTTCGTCTTTTGATCTTCATGTTAATAAGAAGCGGCCGCTTGCAGAAAAAATGCGTCCTCGTTCTCTCAATGATGTATTGGGACAAAACCATTTAGTTGGAGAGGAGGGGGTGCTCTCGCGCATGGTGGCTGCTGGCTCAATTGGTTCGATGATTTTCTGGGGGCCTCCAGGAACAGGAAAAACAACGGTTGCGCGCTTGTTAGCGCTTGAAACAAATTTCGCTTTTGAACAAATTTCTGCCATTTTTACTGGAGTTGCTGAACTTAAAAAGATTTTTGAAAATGCTCAGATTCGCTTTATATCTGGATGTCAAACGCTTTTGTTTGTGGATGAAATTCATCGATTTAATCGTGCACAGCAGGATAGTTTTCTCCCGGTCATGGAAGATGGTACTATCATTCTTATCGGTGCAACGACAGAAAATCCTTCATTTGAAATTAATGCTGCTCTTCTTTCTCGTGCCCGTGTTTTGACGTTTTTTCCCCATGACGATGAAAGTTTGGGTATGCTTTTAAAACGCGCTGAGGAAATGGAGGGAAAGCTTCTTCCATTAGATGATGATGCCAGAGATGTTTTGATAGGGATGTCTGATGGTGATGCGCGGGCAGCGTTAACATTGGCAGAAGAAGTTTGGTGTGTTGCGCGACCAGGAGAGATATTTGATGCTGTCGCTTTGCAAAAAATCATTCAACGTCGTGCTCCAATTTATGATAAAGGGCGAGATGGTCATTATAATCTCATTTCAGCGTTGCATAAATCAGTTCGTGGATCTGATCCTGATGCAGCTCTTTATTATTTAGCACGTATGTTTGATGCGGGCGAGGATCCTCTTTATATTGGGCGAAGATTGGTCCGTATGGCTGTTGAAGATATTGGTTTAGCGGATCCGCAAGCTCTTGTTATTTGTAATGCGGCAAAAGATGCTTATGATTATTTAGGATCACCTGAGGGAGAATTGGCTTTGGCGCAAGCATGTCTTTATGTTGCAACGGCACCAAAATCGAATGCAGCATATCTCGCGTATAAGGCAGCTATGCAGAGCGCACGCAAAAATGGTTCTTTGCCTCCTCCTCAGCATATTCTTAATGCACCTACAAAATTTATGAAGGCAGAAGGATATGGGCATGGTTATCGTTATGATCATGATGAACCAGATGCTTTTTCGGGACAGGAATATTTTCCTGAAAAACTTGGGCGCCAAATCTATTATCAACCAGTTGAGCGTGGTTTTGAGCGTGAGATTGCGAAACGTCTTGAATGGTGGAAGCAATTGCGCAAAAAACGAAAAAATCAAAAATGAAATTTTAGTTAAAACGAGATTTTTTATTGTTCTTGAACTGATTTTACATCAGTTATATGGTTATAAATTCATTAATAATCGAATTTATGCTTTAAAAGCTTATTATTTGTAGAGTAAAAGGTTTTCTTTTTATCTAATCAAGAATTTATATACGCTTAGAACTCAATTTTAAGAGATATTGGTCTAGTTGTAATTCATGTGCTGCTTTATAATGAGGGTTTTAGTTGTATGCGGTGTATGTGGTTTTGATTGATGATGAATCTTTTGGGTATTAATAGCTAAATGATATGCTAAGGGAGTTTAGCTCTTCATTGTGTACAAGAGGAGTATCAGGAGGTTGTATAAACACCGTGTTAAAATTTAAATTGTTTCTTTTTTAGAGGAGAGCTATAGATATATCGAGCTTCTTTTCCTTATATGCCAGTATCTTATTGAAGTGTATTTGTGTTGTGTGAGATAAACGTGAGATAAAGAAGCCTTTTTGTTTATGTTTTATGAGATGTTATGGATATAATATCGTGATAGAAATGGAAATAGTTTGTGAAAATTGAAACTCAACGCTTTAGTTAAGCTAAAGGAACAGTGTACACTGGGTGTTGAGTTGTAATGAATCGGTCAAGGATATAATCGTGGATAAAACAAAAGCTCTCGATGCTGCTCTCTCACAAATTGAACGCTCTTTCGGTAAAGGCTCAATTATGCGTCTTGGGCAAAAAGAGCAGGTTGTTGAAATTGAAACAATCCCCACTGGTTCATTATCCTTAGATATTGCTTTGGGTGTTGGTGGATTACCAAAGGGCCGTATTATTGAGATTTATGGACCAGAAAGTTCTGGAAAGACGACACTAGCTTTGCATGCTATTGCTGAGGCACAGAAAAGTGGTGGGATTTGCGCTTTTATAGATGCAGAACACGCTCTTGATCCTATTTATGCCCGTAAACTTGGTGTTGATTTAGAAAACTTGTTCATTTCTCAACCAGATACCGGTGAACAGGCGTTGGAAATTACCGAAACACTTGTTCGTTCTGGTGCGGTTGATGTACTCGTTGTTGATTCTGTGGCAGCTTTGACACCGCGTGCGGAAATTGATGGTGAAATGGGTGACGCTTTGCCGGGATTACAAGCACGGTTAATGAGTAAAGCGTTGCGAAAGTTAACATCAGCAATTTTTCGCTCTAACTGTATGGTTGTCTTTATTAATCAAATTCGCATGAAAATTGGTGTGATGTTTGGTTCTCCCGAAACGACAACAGGCGGAAACGCTTTAAAATTTTATGCTTCTGTTCGTTTAGATATTCGTCGCATTGGATCCATTAAAGATCGGGATGCAATCGTTGGTAATCAGACGCGTGTTAAAGTCGTGAAGAATAAATTGGCACCTCCATTCAAACAGGTTGAGTTTGATATTATTTATGGTGAAGGCATTTCCAAAGTCGGTGAATTGATTGATTTAGGTGTTAAAGTTGGTATTGTGGAAAAGTCTGGTGCATGGTTCTCTTATAATTCTCAACGATTAGGACAGGGACGTGAAAATGCAAAGCAGTTTTTACGTGAACATGAGGAAATAGCTGCGGAAATCGAGACAGCTTTGCGTCAAAATGCTGGTTTGATTGCGATTGAATTATTAGAAAATGCAGGCTCAGAAAATACAGAAAGCGACGAAGTCATTTGATGAAATGTTTGTTTGAGTACAACTCCTTCATTTAAATTTTTTCTGTTTTTATTTGTCAGAATTTTAAAGTATAAGATTACTTATTTCTCAACTTTTTTGAAAAAACATTCTGTTTTCTGATTAAATTGACTCTATCCGTGGCAAAGAGGATGTTTAATGAGAGGGACTGCTTTTATGATTTTGTACTGTACTTTGCAGGTGTCAATATGAATAGTGTTAAGAACATCCGGTCAACTTTCCTCGATTATTTTCATCGTAATGGGCATGAAGTTCTTTCTTCTAGTCCACTTGTTCCGCGTAATGATCCCACACTTATGTTTACAAATGCAGGAATGGTACAGTTTAAAAATGTTTTTACTGGACTGGAACAGCGTTCTTATAAGCAGGCAACAACTGCACAAAAATGTGTTCGTGCGGGTGGAAAGCATAATGATCTTGACAATGTTGGCTATACGGCACGCCATCATACATTTTTTGAAATGCTGGGTAATTTTTCTTTTGGTGATTATTTTAAAGAAGAAGCCATTTTTTTATCATGGGAGCTTTTAACAAAGGAATTTTGTCTTCCAAAAGATAAATTATTGGTGACAGTTTATCATAGTGATGATGTTGCTGCTGAACTTTGGCGGAAAATCTCAGGTCTTCCAGACGAAAAGATTGTCCGTATTGCGACTGCTGATAATTTTTGGACGATGGGGGATACAGGTCCTTGCGGTCCTTGTTCGGAGATTTTTTATGATCATGGTGAGGAAATTTGGGGAGGACCACCTGGAAGTTTGGATGAAGATGGTGATCGCTTTATCGAGATTTGGAATCTGGTCTTCATGCAATATGAGCAAATTACTAAGGAAGAGCGTGTTGAACTACCTCATCCTTCTATTGATACAGGTATGGGATTAGAGCGTATTGCAGCTGTTTTACAGGGCGTTCATGATAATTATGATATTGATCTTTTTCGTGCGTTAATTGGTGCATCACAAGAGATAACAGGGGTTAAAGCAACGGGTGATTTTGTTGCCAGCCATCGTGTGATAGCTGATCATCTTCGTTCGTCAGCGTTTTTAATTGCTGATGGTGTTCTTCCTTCTAATGAAGGTCGGGGATATGTTTTACGTCGTATTATGCGTCGAGCTATGCGTCATGCACATCTTCTTGGTGCGAAAGAGCCATTGATGTGGCGTCTTTTGCCTGCTTTAATCCGTGAAATGGGACAAGCCTATTCTGAATTAGTACGTGCTGAATCTTTAATTTCAGAAATTTTGAAGTTAGAAGAGATTCGATTTCGGAAAACTCTTGAACGGGGATTGGGTTTATTGAATAAAGCGAGTACCAATCTTAAAGAAGGCGATTGTTTTAATGGTGAAGTTGCCTTTAGGCTTTATGATACCTATGGTTTTCCACTTGATTTAACACAAGATGCTCTTCGGAATCGTGGAATATCTGTTGATGTTGACGCTTTTGATAAAGCGATGGAACGTCAGAAAGTAGAAGCACGTGCTCACTGGGCGGGTTCTGGGGAGGCTGTAACAGAAAAGATATGGTTTTCTGTTCGTGATCAAGTGGGGGCTACAGAATTTTTGGGTTATGAAACAGAAAAAGTTGAAGGTATTGTTACAGCTCTTGTTTGTGATGGTAAACTCGTTGACCATATTTCTTTAGGTCAGAAAGCTATGCTTGTTGTTAATCAGACACCTTTTTATGGTGAAGCTGGTGGGCAAATTGGTGATAGCGGTATCATTTCTGGTGAAAATTTTACTTTTGAGGTGCATGATACCCAAAGAAAGGGTGATGGTGTTTTTGTTCATATTGGAGAAGTAAAATTTGGTCGGGTAAAGATATCTGATCGTGTAGAATTAACAGTTGATTCTGTTCATCGTAAGAAAATTCGTGCAAACCATTCTGCTACCCATTTATTACACGAAGCTTTACGTCAAATATTGGGCTCTCATGTTACTCAAAGAGGCTCTTTTGTATCGCCAGATCGGTTGCGTTTTGATTTTTCTCATCCAAAATCCGTTTCACCAGAAGAATTGAAAAAAATAGAAGATTTAGCAAATGACATTGTTTTGCAAAATAGTGAAGTAACAACGCGTCTTATGCTGATAGATGATGCAGTTTCAGAAGGGGCAATGGCGTTATTTGGTGAAAAATATGGTGATGAAGTCCGTGTTGTTTCTATGGGGCAAAAATTTAAACAGGGAGGATTAAAAAAGAATTGGTCAATTGAGCTTTGTGGGGGCACGCATGTAGAGCGAACAGGCGATATCGGTTTGATTCATATTGTTTCTGAAAGTTCTGTAGCAGCTGGAGTTCGTCGTATTGAAGCTTTAACAGGGACAGCAGCACGCCTTTATCTTACACGCCAAGATGAGCGAATCCATGAAATTGCTGATCTTTTAAAAACTTCTTCTGCGGATGTGGAAGAGCGTGTTCGGACTTTACTTGATTATCGTTGTAAACTTGAAAAAGAGCTGAGTGATGCACGCAAGAAAATTGCTCTGAATGGTGAAGATATGAAGAGTAGTCAAGAAGATATTACCGTCATCAATGGTGTTTCTTTTATGGGGCGTATTGTGAGAAATATTTCACCACGGGATTTGAAAGCATTCGTGGATTCTGGAAAAAAACAGATTGGATCTGGAGTTGTTGCTTTCATTGGTCTTTCAGAGGATGGAAAGGGAAGTGCTGTTGTTGGTGTCACAGAGGATTTAACGGATACGTTGAATGCTGTTGATTTGGTGCGCATTGTTTCAGGTATTCTTGGTGGTCAAGGCGGTGGTGGTCGTCCTGATATGGCCCAGACTGGTGGTCCTGAGGGGAATAAGGCTGATGATGCACTTACGGCATTAAAAGCTTTTCTTGAAGGATAATTTCTGATTTATTATTTAGTTGTTTAGATTCTCTCTTTTTTAAGAGAGGGATTTTGGTCGTTTAGACATGCTTCTTTCTTAAAGGTGAGACGTTTATTTTATGATGCTATGGCTTCATGCAGTGGAATCACGTTTTCGTCATCTTCTTTTATCGTTGGTTTATCAATTGTAAAACCGCCGGATTTTAAGAGTTTGTAGAAGCGTCCGCCTCTCTCGATTAATTCTTGAAAGCTGCCTTTTTCAATTAAGTAACCCTGATCCATAAATAGCACAAGATCAGCGTTGCGTACTGTTGAAAGCCGATGTGCTATAATAAAAGTGGTGCGGTTTTGACTTATGCAATCAAGAGCTTCTTTAACGCGCGCTTCCGTTTCGATATCAAGAGCACTGGTTGCTTCATCTAGAATGAGGATGGGTGCATTTTTTAAAACAGCACGTGCAATTGCTAATCGCTGTTTCTCTCCCCCTGATAATTGAGAACCTCGCTCGCCAACCATGGTCTCGTAACGATTGTTTTTTTTCAGAATAAAATCATGGGCAGCTGCTATTTTCGCCGCTTCATAAAGTTCTTCATCTGTTGCATTTTCTCTCCCTATCGAGATGTTTTTGTGAATACTACGGTTGAAAAGACCAGCGTCTTGGAACACCGTTGCTAGAGATTTGCGTAAGGATTCACGATTAATCGAGCGTATATCTATCCCGTCAATGGAGATATGTCCAAATGTAGGATCGTACACACGTTGCAATAAATTGATTAATGTTGTTTTTCCAGCACCTGTTGGTCCTACAATCGCAACAGTTTGTCCTGTTTTCACTTTAAATGAAATGTCGAAAATACCTTGAGAAGAATTTGGAAATTTATAGGTAACATGATGGAATTGTATTGTGCCTTTAACATTTTGGAGAGAAGGAAGATTTTTAGGTTCATTGATATGAAAGGTTGAGTCTTCCATTGCGAAAAATTCTTGTAGTTTTGCTTGTGAGGATACGGTTAAATTAATGAAACCACTAATTTGATCAAGACGATTAATCATTAATTGTGCAAATCCAACAAAAGCAACAACTTCACCTACTCGTAATTGGCCTTTTGCTACAAAAAAAGCCCCAAGAAGAAGAACACAAACTATTGAAATGGTTGAAGCCATTCGGTTTAAGCCACTCGCAAGAGCCCACCAATTGAGGACAGGGTTTTGTGCTTTAAGAAGGTCATTTGTATACTGATGCAGCGTTAAAGTTTCTTCTCTTATTCGGTTATAGCTTTGTACAATGGAAACGTTAGAGATTGAATCACTGACATGTTCAAAAAGGTTATGATGATAGCATTCTACAGCAGCTTGTCCGTCTTTTGTTTTTCGCATTACTAATCGTGCAACCAATACATAGATGACAGCGAGAACAATCAAGACTATTGAAAGGCGCCAATTCATGTTAAAAGCTATAGGTATGAGAACGAATAATGCAACAAGAGTTGAAAGATGTTGGCGCATAAAATCAAGCCATATAGCGGACATGGAGTCTATTGCGCGCAAAAGTATATGGAGAGCGTTAGAAGTTCCACGCTGTTGGTGCCAAATTAAGGGCATAGAAATGATACGCTCAAAGGATTCAGTTAAAACAGTTAAACGGCGTCTATGTGTCAAGCGGTCAGCACTGCGCGCAACAAGAACGTAAGCAATAATATTAGAAAGCCCAAAACATATCCAGATCGTAAGGGTAAGAATAATATCTGATCTCTCTGCAATGGAGTCAATAACGCGTCCGAATAAAATAGGTTCTGCGATGGTGATAACAGCTAATATAATATTGGCAGCACAGATTAAAAGAGATGCATTTTTTTCTTTGTTTAGATAAGTGAGAACACGAGCATAAGTTTTAAATAAGGACACAGATAATTATCTCCAATAGCTATTGCAAGTATAAAGCTTATTGATTCTTGTAATGGCTCATTTTTGAGCTAATAAAATTTAAACGGTAAGAAAATGCAATTTTTGATACTGGCTGTAATGTAGCGTGATAAAGTCAATTCTATAGGATATGGATTTTTGTATTTTAAAGATATTGCATAAAAACTGGTAAGTAAAATTATATGGCAAAGGAACTGTCATGGTAGGCGTAGAAATAAAAAAGGTTGAGGCAGACGAAAATGGAATGCGCTTAGATCGCTGGTTTAAAGTACATTATTCTGGACTTGGGTTTGGATATTTACAAAAATTATTGCGTTCTGGTCAGATACGGGTTGATGGTGGACGAGTTAAAGCCGATACACGTATTTTCACGGGACAGTCTGTTCGCGTACCGCCTTTAGCTGTTGATGAAAAGGAGTGTTTTCCTGTAACGGATAAAACACTTCGTGGACAGAATGATGAAGTTGTTTTAAAAAAAATGCTGCTCTATGAAGATCCTAAAATCTTTGTTTTTAATAAACCTGCGGGTTTAGCCGTACAAGGTGGCTCTGGTTTGACACGTCATGTGGATAGTATGCTGGAGGTTTGGCGCAATAAAAAAGGTGAAAAGCCGCGTTTGGTTCATCGTCTTGATCGTGAGACATCAGGTGTTCTTCTTGTTGCTCGTTCAAGGGGGGCTGCACAGGCTTTAACTGCTGCTTTTAGAGCGCGGGAAACAAAAAAGACTTATTGGGCATTGGTTCGGGGAGTACCTAGAAAGAAACAGGATAAAATTTCAACATGGATGGTGAAGGAAATAACTGCACAGGGTGATAAAATGCGTGTTTGTGAACATGGAGTGCCAGGTTCTAACCATGCAGTTTCCTACTATCGCGTTTTAGATACCAGGGGGCGAGTTCTTTCGTGGCTTGAAATGGAACCTCATACTGGTAGAACACATCAACTACGTGTGCATGCCGCTCATATGGATCATCCTATCATCGGTGATTCAAAATATTTTTTTGCTGATAGTAATTGGGAATTACCAGGAGGAATTCAAAACAGACTTCATCTTCATGCACGTCGTATTCGTATTCCTCATCCTTCAGGAGGATTATTGGATATTGTTGCGCCTTTACCTCCTCATATGGTGCAAAGCTTTAATCTTTTGGCTTTTAATGAGAATGATGGTGAAACAGAATAATGAACAAAGTTTTGCAGCTTATGCTGTTGGATTATGCACGAGAATATGCGTCATTGAGGATTTCACTTTAATACAGATGATGAGTTTCATTCGGATGAATGCAATTAATGCTTTTTAGGACTATTACTCTGTGTCTATTTAAAAATTGGTGTAGATTGTTCGCAAGAAAAAACATTAGTTTTATTGCAAATAGTATAGGTAGGACGATATATGCGTGAGATTTTGGATTATTTTGATATGCCATTGAATAAAAATTCTTTCGTTCAAAAGATGCCACAATTTTCATGTTCGTCACTACCCAAACGATTTTATAAGGAAGTAAAAATTACGCGTGAAGAAGGGGGTTTTTCTATATTGTTAGATAAATATCCAGTTAAAACGCCGGCACGACGTCCTTTTCTAGTGCCAAAAGAAGCATGTGCTGCACTAGTAGCACAGGAATTTGAGAGCCAAAAGCAAGTTATTGATCCGATAAAAATGCCGATTACACGTTTTGTTAACACTGTTATTGATGGTATAGCTGACGATATGCAAGTTATTTTCGAGGATTTATTGCGTTTTGTTGCATGCGATATGATTTTTTATCGTGCACAAACACCGAAAGAGCTCGTGCAACGACAATGTGAACAGTGGGATCCGTTACTTGATTGGGTAGAAGAAAAACTTGGTTCACGGTTTCATTTGGCAGAAGGTCTTATGCATATTGAACAACCACGGGAGGCTATTCAAGCTGTGAGCAATTATTTACGCAAAGTACAGTCTCCTTATATACTTGCCGCACTTCATACTATGACAACTTTAACAGGGTCAGCTCTTATTGCTCTCGCTTTTGCTGCGGGAAAAATAAATTCGGATCATGCTTGGAATATTGCACATTTGGATGAAAATTGGATGATGGAACAATGGGGGACTGATGAAGAAGCAATGGCGCGCCGAGCTCATAAAAAAGCTGAATTTAATGCTGCAGCTGTAATGATTGCGACTTTTCTATCCGAATAAATAAAATTGAATCAATAACGTCCTTTAAGAGTAAGGAGTATTTTTATTATTGATTCACTTACGTTTTTTGATCATTATTCCTAACGTTTTTGTAGTTTTTTATTAAATCTATGGCAAGTTTTTTGCGATTAGCATACTTTATAAAGCCAAATTTTCTTCTTTTCACGTATGCGCACTTATTTTTTTAATTCTAAGAAATACTTCACTAATTGTATTTAAGATTGCTTCATATTACCGTGAATAAAATATCATTGATGATTGTGAAGAAGAGTGACAATTTCAGTTTGAATAGAGTTCTTTTCCCATAATTTCTAGTGGTTACAAACTCCTTAGATAAAAAGAGGGGTGTATCATTATCAGGTTTGCCAGTGCATTTTTGTTCTTGGACGATTTGGATATTTTCAATTTTATAATTTTCTGCCAATTGTTTTATTTGGCTTTTCATGATTTGTTGGAATTTTGATTTAATGAGGTTTTTTGGGGGGGGGAAGTTAGGCTATTGATGCGATAAGTGAGGGAGGGATAAGCATTTTAAAAATGGCTTCTTCACTTTAATGTAAGCAGATGCCGCTTTTCCAAAGGGTATAAATTGTGGACTGTTGATATTAAAGGCAAGCCATAAAAAGAGGGGGAAGAGAAGATAAATTTGTAGCTCTAGAAACCTTGTCGTTTTAGATATAGTCAACTAAACTTATAAAGAAAAAGCACATTTGCAAAAACGCTCATTGTGCTTTCTAGGCAGAAAAATGCTACATTTCGAAATTGAAAAGAGTAGCTTATTTTTTAAACGGAATAGTACATATCAAATTCAATGGGATGTGGGGTTGTCTCATAGCGTAAAACTTCTTGCATTTTCAATTCAATGAAAGAATTAATTTGATCATCATCAAAAACATCTCCAGCTTTTAGAAAGTTACGATCTTTATCAAGCGCTTCAAGAGCTTCGCGTAGACTTCCTGAGACTGTGGGGATTTCTTTGAGCTCTTTAGGGGGTAAATCATAGAGATCTTTGTCCATAGCCTGTCCAGGGTGAATTTTATTTTTGATGCCGTCAAGACCAGCCATTAAGAGTGCCGAAAATGCCAAATACGGATTTGCTGTTGGATCTGGAAAACGAACTTCTACGCGTTTTGAATTTGGTGAAGAACTCATTGGAATACGGCAAGAAGCAGAACGATTGCGTGCAGAATATGCAAGGAGGACAGGAGCTTCATAACCTGGAACTAAACGCTTATAGGAATTGGTGGATGGATTGGTAAAGGCATTGATTGCTTTTGCGTGCTTAATAATACCACCAATAAAGAAGAGACAAGACTCTGATAAGCCAGCATACTCATTCCCAGCAAAAATTGGTTTGCCATCTTTCCAAATGGATATGTGTACATGCATACCTGAGCCGTTATCACCAAAAACCGGTTTTGGCATGAAAGTTGCTGTTTTTCCGTAGCTATTTGCTGTTTGATGCACAACATATTTAAAAATTTGCATCTTATCCGCTTCACGAACAAGGGTATCAAAACGAATGCCTAGTTCATGTTGCGCTGCTGCTACTTCATGATGGTGCTTTTCAACGCGGACGCCCATATCTTTTAGTGCTGTGAGCATTTCAGAGCGCATATCTTGACAGGAATCGATCGGAGGAACTGGGAAATAACCGCCTTTCATTCGTGGTCGGTGACCAAAATTGCCCATCTCATATTCAGTGTCATCATTTGATGGAAGTTCACTGGAATCAAGTTTAAATCCCGTGTTATAAGGATCAGTCTTATAGCGTACATCATCAAAGATAAAAAACTCTGCTTCTGGACCTATATTGATGGTATCTCCAATTCCTAAAGATTTCATATAAACTTCAGCCCTTTTGGCGATAGAACGAGGATCTCTACGATAAAATTCTCCAGAAACAGGATCAAGTATGTCACAAAATATGACCAAAGTAGATTGTGCAAAAAAAGGATCAACATGGGCTGTTTCTGGATCTGGCATCAATGCCATGTCAGATTCATTAATCGTTTTCCATCCGCAAATTGAAGAACCATCAAACATAATGCCATCACTAAATGTATCTTCATTGATTTCTGCAACATCCATTGTGACGTGATGCAATTTTCCTCGTGGGTCGGTAAAGCGTAAATCGACAAAACGTATGTCGTTGTCTGCAATCTGTTTGAGAATATCTGATGCGGTTGTCATATTGAATTTCCTTATTGGACTGAGGTGGATAAAAGGTAAAAAAATTGTGGATGTTTAAAGCGGATTGATGCCGGATTCGCCAGTACCGATACAAATAAACTTATCAATAGAGGAAATGAATATTTTTCCATCTCCCATATGTTTTGTTTGAGCTGCTTTACATATCGTATCAACAGCTTCTTCTAACTTTTCATCGGCGACAACAATTTCAATTTTTACTTTTGGTAGAAAATCAACAACATATTTAGCACCGCGATAAAGTTCTGTGTGTCCTTTTTGGCGGCCAAAACCCTTTGCTTCTGTTACGGTAATACCATGTAATCCAATTTTTTGAAGCGCTTCTTTCACTTCATCAAGTTTGAAAGGTTTTATAATGGCTTCAATTTTTTTCATACTGAAATTATCTCCAACGTTATTTTATCTTTTTAGACTGTCTCGCATTATATTGGCAACTCTGATATATGCCAACAGAGACTTTCTACACGGAAAAGTCGAAAATCATGAAATGCATGTTTTCTTTTTGAAAAAGTTCTCTTGTCGTATAGATAGGGAGTGGGATTATTTTATGGGGAAAAGGATGCAAGGCTTATAAAATATCAAAAATGATAGGAAACAGAGATCTTTGGCTTTTTATGCCATACTATACTTTGTAATTTAAGGACTTTTTAAGAATCAGAATTATATAAAGGTCGCCGTAGCAAAATTTCTTTCAGAAATTTCCCGGTGTAGGACGTGGGATTATTGATAATATCTTCAGGTCGGCCAACTGCAACGATTTCACCACCACCATCGCCGCCTTCTGGTCCTAAGTCAATAATCCAGTCTGCTGTCTTTATGACTTCAAGATTATGCTCAATGACTGCGACTGTATTACCTTGTTCAACCAGTTCATGGAGCACTTCAAGAAGTTTAGAAATATCGTGAAAATGAAGCCCCGTTGTTGGTTCGTCCAAAATATAAAGTGTTCGGCCTGTTGTTTTACGTGAAAGCTCTTTTGCAAGTTTTATACGTTGAGCTTCACCTCCAGAAAGTGTCGTAGCTTGCTGTCCTACTTTGATATAACCAAGACCAACTTTGATAAGAGTCTTCATTTTGTTGTGAATAGCGGGAACAGCTTTGAAAAAATCCTCTGCTTTTTCTATTGTCATATCGAGGATATCGGCTATGGATTTGTCTTTAAATTTTACTTCTAGCGTTTCTCGATTATAACGTTTTCCTTGGCATACATCGCACGTAACATAGACATCAGGCAGAAAGTGCATTTCAATTTTGATAACTCCATCACCCTGACACGCTTCGCAGCGACCTCCCTTAACATTAAATGAGAAACGCCCAGCGTGATAACCACGGGCCTTTGATTCTGGAAGCTCAGCAAACCACTCACGAATTGGGGTAAAGGCGCCCGTATAAGTTGCTGGATTCGAGCGTGGAGTTCTTCCAATGGGTGACTGGTTGATATCGATAACTTTATCGAGAAATTCTAATCCCTCAATTTTGTCGTAGCTTTCCGGATTTTGATGACTTCCCATGATATGGCGTGATGCAGCTTTGAAAATGGTTTCAATGAGGAACGTTGATTTTCCTCCTCCTGAAACGCCAGTTATGCATGTAAAGGTTCCAAGGGGGATATTAGCACTGATATTTTTAAGATTATTGCCTCGAGCACCAATCACCTTAAGTGTTTTTTCTTTTGATATTTTGCGTCGTTGAGGAGGAATGGTTACTGCCATTTTTCCTGAGAGATATTGACCTGTGAGGGAGGATGGATTTTTTATAATTTCCTGTGGAGTGCCTTGAGCTATGATTTTTCCACCATGAACACCTGCAGCTGGACCGATATCAACCACGTAATCTGCACTAAGAATAGCATCTTCATCATGTTCAACAACGATAACTGTATTGCCAAGATCACGCAGATGACGCAGCATTTCCAAAAGACGTTCATTATCGCGTTGGTGTAGGCCGATAGATGGTTCATCTAAGATATAAAGCACGCCTGTAAGACCAGAGCCAATCTGAGATGCTAATCGAATACGTTGACTTTCTCCACCTGAAAGTGTGCCGGAACTTCGAGATAAGCTAAGATATTCAAGTCCGACATGGTTTAAAAAAGTTAGGCGTTCACGAATTTCTTTTAAAATACGTGCTGCTATATTTTGCTGTTTTTCGGTCAGATGTTTATGAATATTAGTAAACCAATCATATGCTTTTGAGATGGAAAATTCTGATATTTGCCCAATATGCATTCCGTGGATTTTGACAGCGAGTGCTTCTGGTTTTAAACGATAGCCATGACAGGCTGGACAAGGAGAAGAAGACATATAATGCTCGATTTCTTCACGTGATAAAGCAGAATCGGTTTCTTTCCATCGTCGTTCCATATTTGGGATAACACCTTCAAAATATTGGGATGGTGTATGTGCGCTTAAATCATTTTTATAGACAAAGGTGCTTCCTTTTCTTTTTGTACCATAGAGAATAGCGTATCGCGCTTCATTTGAGAGTGTGCACCATTTATCTGTCAGTTTAAATCCATAAGCTTTGCCTAATGCTTCTAAGATTTTGTTATAGAAGGGTGAAGATGATTTAGCCCAAGGGGCAATGGCTCCTGCTTTTAAAGTGAGGTTTTCATTTGGCACGACGCTTTTAGGATTGATGGCCTTTTTTGTACCAAGTCCATCACAAAGAGGGCAAGCGCCAAAAGGGCTATTAAATGAAAAGAGCCGTGGTTCAATTTCAGGGATAGAAAATCCAGAGATGGGGCAAGAAAATTTCTCTGAGAAAATAAGCCGTTTGTGTGTTTCATTTTTTGATTTATTGGTAGATTCCTTTATGGTTTCTTTTGCTTCCAAAGGTTCATCTGCCATTTCAGCAACTGCAAGCCCATTTGCTAGCTGTAAACAGGTTTCTATACTGTCAGCTAAGCGAAGAGTGATGTCGTGGTGTACAACAATACGGTCTACCACTACATCGATGTCATGTTTATACTTTTTATCAAGAGGAGGAATATCAGGAATTTCATAGAATTTCCCATCAACTTTAGCACGCTGAAATCCTTTTTTTAAAAGCTCTGTTAGCTCTTTTTTATATTCTCCTTTTCGCCCTCGGACGAGAGGCGCCATAATAAAAATCCGTGTTCCTTCTGGTAAGTTCATAATTTGGTCGACCATTTGGCTTACGGTTTGGCTTTCAATAGGAAGCCCCGTAGCTGGAGAATGAGGAATACCAATACGCGCAAAGAGAAGACGCATATAGTCGTAGATTTCGGTGACGGTGCCTACCGTTGAACGAGGGTTGCGGCTGGTTGTTTTTTGTTCAATCGAGATAGCAGGAGAAAGGCCATCTATCCGGTCGACATCTGGTTTTTGCATCACTTCTAGAAATTGGCGTGCGTAAGCAGAAAGGCTTTCAACATAGCGACGTTGACCTTCAGCGTAAATTGTATCAAAAGCCAAGGATGATTTACCTGATCCAGAAAGTCCTGTTATGATGATCAATTTGTCACGAGGGAGATCTAAATCAATATCTTTAAGGTTGTGTTCACGTGCACCGCGAATGGAGATGTATTTCTGATGAGTCATGTCTATCCTTGGCATATGTAAAAAATTGAACACTTCAAAGTGAAATAAAACTGTTTCTTTGGAATTACAATGTGTTTTATTGCTTTAACATGGAAAGAGACAGCAAGTTTTGTGGAAAGAGAGATAAAGAGAGCAGCTTTTTATTTTTAGTGATGGAATAAACTATACCTTGTTGTCATCTTTTGTTATAATTACTTGGTTTATGATTTTGGAGTTTATGCGATGGCTGGTAGCCTTAATAAAGTTATTTTGATTGGTAATCTCGGTGCAGATCCTGAAATTCGTCGTTTGAATTCTGGTGATCAAGTGGCAAATTTGCGTATTGCCACTTCAGAAAGTTGGCGCGATCGCAATACAAATGAACGTAAAGAGCGCACGGAGTGGCATAGTATCGTTATTTTTAATGAAAATCTTATCAAAGTTGTCGAACAATATTTAAAAAAAGGCAGTAAAATTTACATTGAAGGCCAGTTGCAGACGCGCAAATGGCAAGATCAAAATGGTAATGACCGGTATACAACAGAGGTTGTTTTGCAAAAATATCGTGGTGAATTACAGATGCTTGATGGGCGAAGCATGAGTGGTGGAGAACAAATGCAAGGAGCAACTCAGTCGAGCGGTGGTTATGGCAGTAGTGATTTTGCGGTTAGTAGCGCAAATCAGAAAGATGTGTTTGGTCAAAACAATAACCAATCAAGAGAAAGTTTTTCGCATAAATTAGATGATGATGTGCCTTTTTGATGATTTTTAAGATACGATTGTCATTTCTCTATTATATCTTTCGATTGTTTATTGCAGATCTTAAAAGTTCAGGAAAGTATGTCCTATTTATTTACCCGTGATTTTTAACATAAATAAATAACATGTTGAAAATTATTGTTAAATTTCTTCTCTGTTACAGCAGTGAAGATGGTGTTTTTACGTATTTTTCGGTATATAAAGAGTAAAGTGATTCTTTTTTGAAAGTCTTGAAGCTGTGACCGATCTTACTCCACACCCAGAACGTGATGTGCTGACCGGTATTGAACCAATCAGTATTATTGATGAAATGCAACGCTCCTATCTCGATTATGCGATGAGCGTGATTGTTTCCCGTGCACTTCCTGATGTGCGTGATGGTCTTAAACCTGTTCATCGGCGTATTCTGCATGCTATGAATGAGATGGGGCTTTCTTTTAATAAATCTTATCGTAAGTCTGCGGGTGTTGTTGGTGAAGTTATGGGGAAATACCATCCCCATGGCGATGCTTCAATATATGATGCATTGGTACGTATGGCGCAGGATTTTTCTTTGCGAAATCCATTAATTGATGGTCAAGGAAATTTTGGTTCTGTTGATGGGGATCCGCCTGCGGCAATGCGTTATACAGAATGTCGTTTAGAAAAAGTTTCTGAGGAACTTTTAGCTGATATTGATAAAGATACTGTTGATTTTCAGGATAATTATGATGGACGTGAGCGTGAGCCTGTGGTTTTACCAGCACGCTTTCCTAACCTTTTGATTAATGGATCGGGCGGTATTGCTGTGGGAATGGCAACCAATATTCCGCCTCATAATCTTGGTGAAGTTGTTGATGGTTGTATCGCTTTGATTGATAATCCCGATATAACGCTCGATAAAATAATTGAAATTATTCCTGGTCCTGATTTTCCTACGGGTGGTATTATCCTTGGTCATTCCGGTATCCGTTCGGCTTATGAAACGGGACGTGGTTCAATTATTATGCGTGCTAAAGTTGATATTGAAGAAATTCGCAATGGTCGACAGGCAATCATTGTAAGCGAAATACCTTATCAGGTTAATAAAGCAACAATGATTGAAAAAATGGCCGAGTTGGTGCGTGATAAACGCATTGAAGGAATCTCTGATTTGCGTGATGAATCTGATCGTGATGGATATCGCGTCGTTATTGAGCTTAAGAGAGATGTTGTTGCGGATGTTGTTTTAAATCAATTGTATCGTTATACGCCGTTACAAACCTCTTTTGGTTGTAATATGGTGGCATTAAACGGGGGAAAACCTGAACAGATGACGTTGCTTGAGATGCTTCGCGCATTTGTTGCTTTCCGAGAAGAAGTTGTAAGTCGGCGCACAAAATATCTTTTGCGTAAAGCACGCGAGCGTGCACATGTTCTGGTTGGTCTCGCACTTGCTGTTGCTAATATTGATGAGGTTATAGCGCTCATTCGTAAAGCGCCTGATCCACAGACAGCGCGGGTACAATTAATGGAGCGGCGCTGGCCTGCTGCTGATGTGGCACCTTTGATTAGACTTATTGATGATCCGCGTCATATTATCCATGAGGATAGTACTTATAATTTATCTGGAGAACAAGCGCGTGCTATTTTGGAATTGCGTTTGCAAAGGCTGACGGCGCTTGGGCGAGATGAAATTGCTGATGAATTGAACAAAATTGGGGTCGATATTGCTGATTATCTTCACATTTTGGCATCGCGTTCACGCATTATGGGAATTATTAAGGATGAGCTAAATGCTCTTCGCGAGGAATTTGCGACTCCTAGACGTACCGTATTTGGTTTTGGTAGCGCTGAGATGGATAGTGAAGATCTGATTGCTCCAGAAGATATGGTGGTAACGGTTAGTCATAGTGGCTACATTAAACGTGTGCCTCTCAATACGTACCGTGCGCAGCGGCGCGGTGGTAAAGGGCGTTCTGGTATGTCTACGAAAGATGAGGATTTTGTGACGCGTTTGTTTGTGGTTAATACGCATACACCGGTACTTTTCTTTTCATCACGGGGCATCGTTTATAAAGAAAAAGTTTGGCGTTTACCACTTGGTAGCCCGCAATCGCGCGGGCGCGCTCTGATTAATATGCTTCCCTTGCAGCAAGGAGAGCGCATAACAACCATTATGCCCTTGCCGGAAGATGAAGCAAGTTGGAGTGCATTGGATGTGATGTTCGCTACGACACGTGGGACTGTGCGTCGTAATAAATTATCGGATTTCGTTCAGGTTAATCGCAATGGCAAAATTGCGATGAAGCTTGATGAAGAAGATGAAATTCTTTCTGTAGAAACTTGTACAGAACATGATGATGTTGTTCTAACAACAGCTAATGGACAATGTATTCGTTTTCCAGTCGTTGAGGTTCGTGTATTTGCAGGTCGTAATTCGGTGGGAGTGCGTGGTATCAATTTAGCTAATGGTGATAAAGTTATTTCAATGACCATTTTAGAGCATGTTGTGGCGACGTCTGTTGAACGTTCTGCTTATATTAAACGTGTGATTCAGGAACGGCGTGCCGCTGGTGCAGATGCTGAAGATATTGTAACTCTTGATGAAGATGATGAGGGAACAGAAACAGAGTTAACAGATGAACGCTATGCAGAACTTAATGCCCGTGAGCAAATGCTTTTAACAGTGAGTGAATTTGGTTATGGAAAACGATCTTCCTCATATGAATTCCGAATTTCGGGACGTGGTGGAAAAGGGATTCGTGCAACAGATCCGTCTAAGACGTCTGAAATTGGTAAATTAGTGGCGGCTTTTCCGGTGAAGGCGCAAGATCAAATTATGTTAGTTTCGGACGGGGGACAGCTTATTCGCGTCCCTGTTGAGGGTATTCGTATAGCTGGTCGCTCAACTAAGGGGGTGACAATTTTCAATACAGCTGAGGGAGAAAAAGTCGTATCGGTTGAGCGTATTTCTGAAGCTGAAGATGATACTAATCAACTAGATGATGAAGCTGGAAAGCATTCTGATCCGGTTGAGAAGAGCGAAGAGAAATAATTTTGAAGTTAGCTGCGTAAAATGAAGAAAATTGCTCTTTATGCGGGGTCCTTTGATCCTCTTACAAATGGTCATCTTGATGTTTTGCGAGGTAGTCTTGTTTTGGCCGATAAGGTGGTGGTGGCTATAGGTATACATGCTAGAAAAAAAACACTCTTTAACTTTGAAGAGCGTGTTGGTTTAATTACACAGGTAGGAAAAGATTTATTAGATATAGGACCTGATCAATTGCAAGTTATTTCATTTGATACGCTTTTGATTGATAAGGCTCGTGAAATTGGTGCTTCGTTTCTTATTCGTGGATTGCGTGATGGTACTGATCTTGATTATGAAATGCAAATGGCAGGGATGAATGGTATCATGGCTCCTGAATTGCAAACTGTTTTTTTACCCGCGAGCGTTTCTGGGCGTGCGATAACTTCAACATTGGTGCGCCAGATTGCCTCTATGGGAGGTGATGTTTCCTCCTTTGTACCTCCAAATGTTGCACAAGCTTTGCGTTCAAAATTTCAATCTTCAGAGGAGAATGATTGTGTCTCTTAGAGTTCTTGCTGTTTTGACATCTGTTTTTTGCTTTTTTTCATTGAGTGCTGTAGCAGACGATTCTAGTGTTCTTGTTTTATCTCTCAAAAAGGGTGACGTGGTTATTCGTCTTCGTTCTGATTTAGCGCCAAAACATGTTGCACAAATCAAGAGATTAACAGAAGAAGGTGCCTACAATAACGTTGTTTTTCACCGTGTTATTCCAGGTTTTATGGCACAAACTGGTGATGTAAAGTTTGGAAAAAAGGGCAGTGCAGACTTTGATCTTAAACGCGTTGGTACCGGTGGCTCAAATTATCCTAATATACCAGCAGAGTTTTCAAAGCAGCCATTTAAGCGTGGCACTGTGGGTATGGCACGTTCACAAGACCCTCATTCAGCCAATTCTCAATTCTTCATTTGTTTTAGTGATGCCGATTTTTTAAATGGTCAGTATACTGTTGTTGGAGAGGTCATAAAGGGAATGGATGTTGTTGATCAAATAAAAAAAGGTACCACAAGTAATAATGGGTCTGTAGCAGATCCTGATGTTATTTATGCTGCCACTTTACAAGCAGATAAATGAGGCAAAGGAGTTAGCTGTATGACTGAGGTTAAAGATCTAGAGAATACCTTAATTCTTGAAACCACGAAAGGCAAAGTTATTATTGAGCTTTTTCCTGATTTAGCTCCCTGCCACGTTGCACGTGTTAAAGAACTTGTGCGTGAAGGTGCTTATGATAACGTTGTTTTTCATCGTGTTATTGATGAATTTATGGCTCAAACCGGTGATGTGCAATTTGGAAAGAAGGACGGTGAAAAATTTAATTTGTCTCGTGCGGGGATGGGTGGTTCAGAGAAACCCAATTTAACAGCAGAGTTTTCGAATCTTTCTCATAAGCGGGGCACGGTTTCTATGGCACGCAGTCAGAATCCAAATTCCGCTAATTCTCAGTTTTTTATCTGCTTTGCAGATGCTCCTTGGCTTGATCGTCAATATTCCATATGGGGGCAAGTGCTTGAAGGTATGGAAAATGTCGATAAAATTAAGCGTGGTGAACCTGTTTTAGATCCGGATTCAATTATTAAAGCTACAATCGCTGCGGATGCAAAATAATATAACTGTATCGATTTCAACCGTAAGATTGTTAAATAAAGGTATTTCTGTCTAGTTTTGTCTTGAGTACAGTGGAGGTCAGTTGTTGTGGTTTTGATCTCCATAGGGGGCATCTATACACTTGCTCTCCATATAAAGCTTTATCGATTTTAGGTGCAGTTGACTGGTAGGCACAGTATTTGCGATTATTTTATAATGCTGCTTACAAATAGAGAAGATCTTATCTACAAACTTGGAATCTTAAATTACAGTGCTGTTTGTTCGCATTGAATATGGTTAGTCAGATCAACGATCTTTAAGTGTTCTAGGATTGATTGTTTCTCACAGTTGTTTGGTATTTTATGAGATTTTCTCTGAATTCATTATTTTTATACAAGTAGAATTTTTGAGATTCAATTATTTAACGTAACAGCTAGCTTGTATTGAAGTTTGCTTATTTAGATCAAAGAATTATTTTACTTTTTTAAAAGCAGATGTAAAAATTTTTCATGTTTCTCTTTTTTACTGAAGATTCTCGAAAGGAGAGCATGGATTTAAACACTATGGAAAATTACTTGAGTAGAGTAATAAGGTGTTTCATTGATGTTGCTGTTATCCACAATCCTAGCATATATCCTTTTATTGCTATATTGTGTCAAAGTATAGTTAAGATATTGAACATAAAAATTATGAAACTCTTTTTACGTATGAAAAAGTAGTGGGGCTAGCAGAGCTAAAATTTTGAATTTTAATAAGAAATTTCTAGAAAGCTTTAGAAATTATTCACCTGCTATATAAACGCGGAAATTTTTTATTTGTGAAGGTGAAAGGTATACCTGGTGATACAATGTATTCAGGGGTTTTTTTATATGCTAAGTCTGCTAGGCATTATGAGTAGTTAGTGTTTTTGGAAATAATGATCATTGGCTTTGAAATAATAGCTCTGCAGTTATTTAAGACTGTGGTGGATAAGCGCATGTATCTTCTAGTATTATGTTGTCAGGCATTCTCTGTAGTTTGGTAAACTAGATTTCACTTTTGTTATTATGATTGCTTAATAACAAAACTTCATTTATTTCGTTAATTTTTTATGCTGGTTACAGTATTTAGCGAATCGAAAATCAATCCGTAAAGTTTACGATGATGCTATTAAGAGAAAGATGTAGCTTTTCTTTTTATGGCGACATGCGTTTATGGAATCAAAAAAGACGAGAGTAATGATAAAGACGTTTCATTATAGAAAAATTGCTCAAGATGGTTGTGCACGTTGTGGTGAAATTATAACGGTTCGTGGGTGTGTTCGTACACCGGCATTTATGCCTGTTGGGACGGCAGGAACTGTTAAGGCTATGTATATGGATCAGATACGTGCTCTTGGGGCAGATATCATTTTGGGCAATACTTATCATTTAATGTTGCGTCCAGGGGCTGAGCGTGTTGCGCGTTTAGGAGGCTTACATGAATTTTCACGCTGGTCTGGACCTATTTTAACCGATTCCGGTGGATTTCAGGTTATGTCGCTTGCGGGAATTCGTAAAATTACCGAACAAGGTGTGATTTTTCGCTCTTACCTTAATGGAGCGTACTATGAAATGAGTCCAGAGCGTTCTATCGAAATTCAAGGGCTTCTTAATGCAGACATCCAAATGCAGCTGGATCAATGTATTGCATTACCTGCAAGTGAAAAGGAAATGGAAGCTGCTATGGAGCTTTCATTGCGGTGGGCACAGCGTTGTAAAACAGCTTTTGGTGATCAGCCAGATAAAGCACTGTTTGGTATTGTTCAAGGCGGTGATAATATGAAATTGCGTGAACGTTCTGCCCAAGTATTAAAAGAGATGGATTTGAAAGGTTACGCTATTGGAGGGCTTGCTGTTGGTGAACCGCAGAGTGTTATGACAGCTGTATTGGATGCTACTTGTCCAATTTTGCCAGAAGATAAGCCACGCTATCTCATGGGGGTGGGAACACCTGATGATATTTTAAAAAGTGTTGCTCGTGGTATTGATATGTTTGATTGTGTTATGCCGACACGTGCTGGACGTCATGGTTTAGCTTTTACGCGTTTTGGCCGAATTAATTTGCGCAATGCACGTTATGCAGAGGATCCACATCCTCTGGATCCACAGTCGCTTTGTCCTGCAGCTTCTGATTATAGTTGTGCTTATTTGCATCATTTGATTAAATCTGGTGAATCTCTTGGTGGGATGTTGTTGACGTGGAATAATCTTTTTTATTACCAATATCTTATGCAAGGAATTCGCGATGCTATCAAAGAAGGCTGTTATGCTGATTTTTGTGCTGAAACGCGTGCTTTATGGCTGCAAGGGCGATAAGGTATGGGCCCTATGTATGGCGTTTATCTTTTTTGTGTTGCTTCATTTATTTTTTCATCAAAGAAAATTGCTAAAAGTATAAAGCTAAAAATGCTTTCCAAAAGCATAAAGCTTTATTGCCAAAAAAGATAGATTCCAGTTTTGTGGCTATATATTCTCTCTGCACCTTAATACTAGCAAGAAACTTTCTTACTCCGGTACGCACTACCTGATCCGGAGAAAAACAGTTTTTTCTGTTTGTGATAATTGTTTAGATCAACAATGTTAATGAGGGGTTAGCAAACCCTTAAAGAAGTATAAAAATTGTATTTTTTAGTGTGATTTGTATTTTTTATCTTTAAACAGTGAAGTTATAATAAAGGCTATTTCATTTAGGAGTAGATATGAAGGTGACTTTGTCTGAATTGAAGGTTTAGAAAACGCAAACGGTTGATACTTTAAAGGGCTAAGCCTATTTTTCTAATAACGATATTTTAATATGTCACTACGAAAGAAAATTAAAGCGTTTTTGTTTTCCTTGTGGAAGATGTTTTAGTGTTTTATTGGAATTTTTTATGCATAGATATAAGAAGATTCTGAGTTCATTTACGCCATATTACAGATATTCATGATTAAAGTATCACACTATAGAAATGAAGAAAATGAGGAACTCTCATAAGGAAAGCATTCTTGCTTCAGGAATTGATTTGAGAACACGGCGTTTGGCAATCTTAGCTCTTGCAGTGGGAAGTTTTGCTATTGGTACTGCGGAATTTGTTGCTATGGGCTTACAGCCGGAGATGGCACGCAGTTCATCTGTTGATATTCCTACAGCTGGTCAATATGTTTCTGCTTATGCATTGGGTGTTGTGATTGGAGCACCTCTTTTAGCTGTTGCAACAGCTCAGTTATCACGCAAGACTGTTTTAATAGGATTGATGTCTTTTTATGCATTTGCAAATATTGCTAGTGCTTTTTTTGCTAATTTTAGCATGTTAGTAGCGTTGCGTTTTATCAGTGGTCTTCCGCATGGCATCTATTTTGGGCTTGCAACTATGGTAGCGTCTTCAATGGCAGAAATGAATGAACGTTCGAAAGCTGTTGGGTATGTTATGCTGGGTTTGACAATTGCGACTGTTTTGGGAGCACCGAGTGCAACTTGGATTGGCCAGCTTGTTGGCTGGCAGATTGCTTTTATCCTTGTAGGCGCTATTGCTTTATTATGTTGTTTGCTTATTTGGGCGTTTTTACCTTCTGCTCCCAATGATTTAAAAACGAATCCTCTACGCGAGCTAAGTGCGTTAAAACAAAAGCAGGTATGGTTTCTTTTGATGATGGTTTCAGTTGGCTCATCGGGGTTATTTTCTGTTTTTACTTATATTAAGTCAACATTAATGCATATTTCTGGTGTTTCGCTTGATTGGGTACCGTTTATTATGCCGTTAGTTGGATTGGGAATGGTAGTAGGTAATCTTTTAGGACCTAAATTCGCAGTTAAAGTTGGTACTTCGCCGCTGATATTTTTTGCTATGCTTTGGAGCGCGTTTGTTTTTTTTCTTTTTTTCTTTTTATCCTATACTCCATTAATGGCAGCATTAGGATGCTTTCTTGTTGGTACTTCTTTTGCAGCTATGCCTTCTATACAAACAAAAATTATGGACGTTGCTCTCCATGGACAGATTTTGGCAGGAGCTTTAATGCAATCTGCTTTTAATATTGCTAATGCTCTTGGGGCAGAAGCTGGAGCATGGATTTTGAGATTGGGTTATAGCTATGAATATACTGCTGTTCTTGGAGGTATTTTAACTCTGTGTGGATTAATGATTTTTTGTTTTTCATGGTACGTGGAAAGACGTGATCAATATCTCTCTTAATTACGAATGTTTCTTGAAAAAAAAGTATCTTTTCCCTTGTTTAGTCATTTGATTGCTCGGTTGATTTTTTTAGTATGTTGTAGGAAACGCGCAAGGCAAATGGAATACCAAGACAGAATAAAAGACTGATAAATGTCGCAAGAAGAGCCTTTGCTGCGAAAATCATTCCTGTTATTCCTCCAGGATTAGAAAGACCGGCGAGATTAGTAATTGTTCCTGCTAATGTTGCACTAAAAGCTATTGAAAATAGTTGTACAGAGGTAAGAGACTCACTGGCACGCAGAGCATCTTTATCGCTAGCGCATTGTAGTATTCTTGTTAGCAGGTGTGGCCACGCTATACCGGAACTAATCCCGATAGAAAACAATGCTAAGCAAATGATAAAAGTATATCCTAGTTTAGGAGTTTCTGTTGGAATAAACCATAAAAGAATGCTCATGCCTATAAGGCTGAATATGGGGGAATATAAAATAAGGCTAGGAATTTTTTTTGCAGATGCACCGGCACTGGATACAGAGCCACATGTCCAACCAATGCTCATTAATGCTGCCATATAGCCAGCAATAAGCGGATCGTGTCCATGAAGCTTTTGAAGAAATAGTGGAAAATAAAGTTCTGTGCCATACACTACTGTTGTTATGATGAGTATCAGTGAATAAAGAGGAAAAAATTCAGAAGAAAACGAAAAGGTTTTGCATGGCAACATAGGATGACGCGTAGATGTTTCGATCTTGGCTAGAACAAAGAGAAGACTAAACCCGATAACTAATCCGCAGATTTGCACAACTGTAGTATTCATCGTTCCCGCAGCAGAAATTATGAAAATCAATAAGATAAGTGTAAGGAGTTGAGAGAAGGGGAGTTGAGATTTTGGGATATAATTTTCATTTTCTCTTGGTAAAATTTTAAGGGCTATGAGTGAGAAAATTATTGCTAATGAGCCGACAATCCAAAAAGATGCTCTCCACACACCATAATGTATAGAGATGCCGCCAATAGCTGGTCCCAAAAAGGTTGATATTCCCCACATGAGAGAAATAATACTTAATGCATGCGACCATAACGATGAATTGAAAACAATACGTATCATCGAATAAGATAGGCATAGCAAACAACCACTTCCAAATCCTTGAATAAAGCGGCCTATTAAAAATAACGGCATAGTTGAAGCAATGCTGCATATAAAGGTGCCAACGGTAAAAATGAGTGCAGAAAAAACGTAAGATTTACGGGGACCCATTTTCCCTAATATCTTTGTTGCAAGGGAAGTACCAATAAGTGAAGCTATAATAAAAATAGTAGCTACCCAAGAATAATACAGTTCATTGCCAATTTCATTCATAAGGGAAGGTAAAATAGTTATAACAACGTAAACGTTTATGGCATGTAACGCAACACCGCCTGTAAACGTTAAAGAATAAATACCATTTTTACCCAATAAAAGCGTAGACCAGCTTTGTTTTTGCACTTTTTTTTCTATTTAGTAAAGGATAACTTTTTTATTTATAAGGCAGTTCTCTGAATTTGCCAAGAGAAGATTCAAAGCTCTTTTTTTGTAGAGCTTTGAAATTTAAATTAAATTACAGCTTAATTGACCATTGCTTTTTTGAGATTTTCATCAATTTTATCGAGAAATCCTGTTGTAGAAAGCCATTTTTGTTTAGGACCAATTAGAAGCGCAAGATCCTTGGTCATAAAGCCCTCTTCAACAGTTTTGATGCACACTTTTTCCAATGTTGTGGCAAAGTTTTTAAGTTTTTCATTGTTATCCAGTTTAGCACGGTGCGCTAGTCCACGAGTCCATGCAAAAATAGAAGCAATAGAATTTGTTGATGTTTCTTCATTTTTTTGATGCTGGCGGTAATGACGTGTTACTGTACCATGTGCTGCTTCTGCTTCAACAATTTTACCATCGGGTGTCATGAGAACAGAAGTCATGAGACCAAGGGAGCCAAAGCCTTGAGCAACGATATCTGATTGAACATCACCATCATAATTTTTACATGCCCACACGTAACCACCTGACCATTTAAGTGCAGAAGCAACCATGTCATCAATGAGGCGATGTTCATAATATAAGTTACGATTTTCAAATTCAGCTTTAAATTCCGCGTCGAATATTTCTTGAAAGATATCTTTAAAACGGCCATCGTAAGTTTTCAATATGGTATTTTTTGTTGAAAGATAGACTGGAACATTCCGCTGTAGTCCATAATTAAAAGATGCGCGAGCAAAGTCACGAATTGATTCATCCAGGTTATACATCGCCATTGCAACTCCTGCACCTGGGGCGTCAAAAACGTCATGTTCGATAACTTGATTGTCATCACCAACAAATTTAATAGTTAGCTTTCCCTTGCCAGGAAATTTGAAATCAGTTGCCTTATACTGATCACCAAAAGCGTGACGTCCGATAATAATTGGTTTTGTCCAGTTAGGAACAAGGCGTGGGACATTTTTGCAGATAATGGGTTCGCGAAAAATAACTCCCCCTAAAATATTGCGGATTGTACCATTGGGTGATTTCCACATTTTTTTTAGGTTAAATTCTTTGACACGTGCTTCATCAGGTGTGATGGTTGCACATTTTATGCCAACCCCATATTTTCTGATAGCATTAGCAGAATCGATAGTTACTTGATCATTGGTTGCATCTCGATTTTCAACGGAAAGATCATAATACTTCAGATCAATGTCGAGATAGGGATGGATTAGTTTTTCCTTGATATATTTCCAGATGATACGGGTCATTTCATCCCCATCGATTTCAACAACGGGGTTTTCCACTTTTATCTTTATCATTAGAAGTCCTTTTTCATTTAAGTGATATTTTTTTATAGCACTTTCAAGCTTATAATGAAAAGTAAAAACAGGGGTGATAGAGAGAGTACTCAAATATGATATTGTTAGAATATATAATAAGTTATAAAATTTTATTCAGGAACTCTTTTCTTAAAGAGAAGGAATATATTTGCCAATGTGATATTCATTGAGCAACATGCTTTAGACAAAACAGCGCTTTTCTCTTCAGAAAAGAATCACACGCCTTTCGCACAAGTTTTACAATAAAGTCTTCAAATCCGTTGAATTGTGAAATTGTTGACGTGTTCTTTAAACTTCTTTCTGCTTGTTCAGAGGAAAATTTAAAAGCCTTTAAAGCATTATTAGAAGTGCTTAACGAAGCAAAAGGAAAACACCACCTTTGCAGAGGTATGATTTGAAAATCCTATTCCCTCACTTTTATTTATAATCCCTCACTTCAAATATGCAGAATTAATAAGTTATCTATAATAAAAAAGGATATGGTACGCCCAAGGGGAATTGAACCCCTGTTTCCGCCGTGAAAGGGCGGCGTCCTAACCGCTAGACGATGGGCGCAAACCAATGATCAGGCTTATAGAGAGGATCTTTTTACTTCGCAAGCCCTCTGCGTGATTTTTTTTTAAAAAAACGTATTTTATTAAATTATTTTTGAGTATGTTGCTGTTACTTTTATCTGGATTATTTTGTTTCTTAAATTTTTGCGTGAGAAAATATAGAGAACAGTTATCACGATTGATAGAAAGATTTTATGTTAACACTGCAGTAATCGAATGCTATCTTTGATCTTTCTGATTTGATAAATAGAAGAAAGAGATAAAATCAGCAGTTTTGATATGCTGAATTTTTGAGTAATATTTTATTGATTATTATGCGATGTATATGTGGAAAAGTGTGGCTTTTCTTATTTAGGATTTTTGGTAAAGCAAAAAAACACTTCAGATTAATTTACCGACAAAGTATTGCGTATATCTGTTTGCGTAATTTCTGAAACGGTTAGACAGCCTAATTGGGGGAGAATATGAAGCTATAAAGGTGAAAACCAACTTCCATTTTTACCATCATCCTTTAATTCAGTTTTACGATTTTCAAAAAATCTAAAGCAATGTCTTTTAAATAATCAATACTATGCATTGCTGTACGCTTTTATCTCTCACAAAGAGAACATCATTGTGTTGCACATTTACGCACTTTTTTAAGAAACATCTCTCAGGACACCCCGAGCTATTTTATAATAGTGCTTGCGAATGGTATAATGTTAAATTCGTTGTTTACCAACATCTTCACGCTTATGAAGGTGCAAGCTAGGATCATCATACTCTTGGCCAGCTCCCTATGTTGCAACTTCTCTTGCATGAGACGGTTCATAAGAGATATATTTATGCCTTTCTTTAAGTGTTTTTGCTCACATATCAGCTCTGCTTGTGACGTGCAAGAAATGGTTTTGATTGATTCATCATAGGCAGGTTTGAAATGAGAGAATCATACGATATTTGGGAGTCTTATTCAAGTTACAAAATATTATTTATATTTATAAATCAATATTTTAATTGAAATTGATAATACTTATTGGGTTGCTAATAAATGATGTGATCGTGTGAAAGCTACCTCTATGGTAAAGCTATGATTCATTTAGTTTAATGAAGGGAAATACATATCATAAGGCAGCTATTATGCGGATAGTTGATTTAGGTGCGTGCAATCGTAATTTGCCAATATTTTAAAGTGTTGATGATCAGTTAATATTAACTGTTTGGGTTTTGCAAGTATCAACGTTATTTTTGATATTAATTTATAATATTCTAGGATTGCGTTGTACATAAAACAAAAATTTTATGATTACTACTTTGATATGGAGTGTACTCAGGGAGTAGGGGGGCTTAAATAGTGAAAATTTTTATATTGTAACGATTTTAAAAACGTATAAAAAGCAACAGAATCCTTAATGATTAGGGGGATGTATTCAATGAATAATTTCTCAAACAACGATATAAATATCGGTGCTTAGTCTTTCAAATACAGATATTTATATTCTTTAGAGCTTTTGATTGAACGAGCGAATATCATTGTGCTAGAGATTATTTTATAGCTCATAAAAGCGATAAGTACGTCTGTATTGATTGTTAATAGGTATCATTTTTGCCGTGTTGCGCGCAATTTAAATATTTTTTCAGTGAAGATAAGAGATAGGCAGTTAGAACAATGGCAGAAGCTTTAAAAGTTGGCATTGGAGGTCTCGGTACGGTTGGTACTTCAGTTATTCGGATTTTACGTGAAAAGGCAAATAGTTTAGCTTGCCACTGTGGACGCCCCATAAAAATTGTTGCTGTGAGTGCGCGTGATAAAGATCGTAATCGTGGAATTGATTTGAGTGATGTCAAATGGTTTGATTCACCTGTGGAGATGGCTGCTTCTGATGAGATTGATGTTTTTGTTGAGTTAATTGGTGGTGAATTAGATATCGTATATACAGCTGTTAAGAAGGCGCTCGAGGTGGGCCATCATGTTGTTACTGCCAACAAAGCGCTTTTGGCTCGATATGGGGTGGAATTTGCTATAAGTGCAGAAAAGAAAGGCGTGTTTCTTAATTTTGAAGCTGCCGTTGCAGGTGGAATTCCTGTGATCAAAGCAATGAGAGAATCGCTTTCCGGTAATCATATATCTCGGATTTATGGCATTCTCAATGGAACCTGCAATTATATATTAACACGCATGTTAACTGAAGGTCTTTCATTTAAGGATTGTTTGATAGATGCGCAGAGGCGTGGGTATGCTGAAGCTGATCCAACTTTTGATATTGGGGGGAATGATACCGCTCATAAATTAGCTTTGTTAACAAGTTTGGCATTTGGAACGACGATTTCGTTAGATGATGTTTACGTTGAAGGGATTAGCAATATTTCACAGATTGATATCCGTGCAGCTGATGAATTAGGATATCGAATTAAGCTTTTAGGAGTTGCATTGAAAACCGATTCCGGAATCGAGCAACGTGTTCACCCAACAATGGTACCAACATCATCGATGATTGCGCAGATTCATGGTGTGACTAATGCTCTTTCTATTCAAAGCGACTTATTAGGTGAATTATTGTTTTCTGGTCCTGGTGCTGGAGGAGCCGCAACAGCATCAGCGGTTATTGGTGATTTAGCTGATATAGCGAAAGCACGTCCTGGTTTTCAGTATGCACCTGTTTTAGGAAGTCCGGCATTGGGGCTTACTCCTCATAAAAAAGCGCGTATTTCTCATCATGCGGGTGGTTATTTTATTCGTTTGAATGTTCATGATCGCGCTGGTGTTTTTGCAGCGGTTGCAAGGCATATGGCTGATAATGACATTTCATTAGAGTCAATTGTTCAAAGGCCTTTTGTAGAAAGTCAGATTGTAAAAACAATTATTTTAATAACCCATGAAACAACGGAAGTGAATGTACAACAAGCGCTTGCAGCAATTGAAAAAGATGGTCATCTTGTTGCAAAATCTCAATTCATTCGTATCGAACCTATAGCATAAAATGAATAATTTGTTTTAGAATAGCAAAGGAAGCTTGAATGCTTTTCTCTTGTGGAAAGTTCTCATCTTTGCCAAAAGCTTTCTTCTTAATATTTAGTAATAAATGCTAGTATCTCTGGCTAGTGCTCTTTTAGTAGGATTTTTCATATGCCCACAACTCGGAATGCTTTAAATGGACTGGATCGTATTTTAACGCTTGAATTGGTACGTGTAACTGAACGTGCTGCTGTTGCAGCTGCACGGTGGCGCGGGCGTGGTGATGAAAAGGCTGCTGATCAAGCTGCTGTAGATGCAATGCGTCAGGAGCTTAATCGGTTGCCTATTGATGGTACAGTCGTGATTGGAGAAGGTGAGCGCGATGAAGCTCCTATGCTTTATATTGGAGAGAAAGTAGGTCTTCAAAATGGGCTGGCGATTGATATCGCACTTGACCCACTGGAGGGAACAACAATTTGTGCTAAAAATCTTGCGAACTCTTTAGCTGTGGTTGCAATCGCTGAAAAGGGTAACTTACTTTATGCTCCTGATGTTTATATGAAAAAAATTGCTATTGGTCCTGGTTATCCAAAGGGGGTTGTTGATATAGATGCTCATCCTACTGATAATATTCATGCCCTTGCAAAAGCTAAGGGAGTGGCTGTTAATCAGGTTACTGTTTGTATTATGGAACGACCTCGTCACGAGAAATTAATTGAGGAAGTGCGAGCGACAGGGGCATCAATTCGTTTAATTGGTGATGGTGATGTGGCTGCTGTTATTGATACAACTGATCCAGATGAAACGGGTATTGATATTTATATGGGGATTGGTGGGGCTCCAGAGGGCGTGTTAGCTGCTGCGGCTTTGCGTTGTATTGGTGGGCAAATGCAAGGACGTTTGCAGCTTGATACAGAAGAAAAAATCGCACGTGCAGCGAAAATGGGAATCGATAACCCCAATAAAGTTTATACAATAGAAGAAATGGCAAAAGGGGATGTATTGTTTTCTGCGACAGGTGTAACGGATGGTAATATGCTTTCTGGTGTTAAATTTACCCCTCGTTATATTCAAACGGAAACGCTTGTAATGCGTTCACATACCGGTACAATCCGTAATATCAAAGCCCAGCATAGAGACCATTCAAAATTTGGTTAGTGCCTTTTTCCTTTGAATTCATTAAAAGTAAAAGAATATCGTTTTTAGAAGAGATACGCTTCCATAAAAGCTCTAAAAGATGCCTTCATGGAAGCATTGACGATATGGTTAGGAATATTTTATTGTCATGACAGCTGGACAGAATGTATCCAGCTATTTTTATCTTCTATATTGCCTTTTTGAAGGTCAACCAGCTGTGTACGAAGTTGTTTTGTAACCTCACCAATCATTTCATTTCCGATAATGAATTCACCATTTTTGTATTTGAAACGGCCGATTGACGTGATAACGGCGGCTGTACCACAAGCAAAGGCTTCTTTAAGGTAACCACTGCGTGCATCTTCTTTGAATGATTCAAAAGAATAAGGACGTTCTTCTATCGTTAATCCCATTTTTTGCGTTAGCTTTAAGATTGAATCACGGGTTATTCCTGGAAGAATAGTGCCATTAAGTGCAGGTGTTACAAGTGTATTATTTGCCATAATAAAGCAAACATTCATGCCGCCAAGTTCTTCAATCCACTTATTTTCAACCATATCGAGGAAGAGCACTTGGCTACAATTGTTTTGTGTTGCACTGTTTTGTGCAAGTAAGCCTGCTGCATAGTTTCCACCACATTTGGCAGCGCCTGTGCCTCCTGGACCGGCACGGCTATAATCTGTTTCGATCCATACGCTAATAGATTTTTCTTCTCCTTTAAAATATGATTCAACTGGAGATGCTATAATACAGAAAATGTATTCTTTAGAAGGGCGAACTCCCAAAAAGTTTTCATTGCCAAACATGAATGGGCGTATGTAGAGGCTAGCATTTGGAAAACCAGAAACCCATTTCTGATCAATTTTTACCAATTGATTGATTGCATCTAAAAAGATATCCTTTGGCAATTCTGGCATAGCTAATCGTTTTGCTGATTCTATAAAACGTTGTGCATTGGCATCTGGCCGGAATAGCAAAATACGTCCATCTTTCGCACGATAGGCTTTTAAACCCTCAAAAATTTCTTGCGCATAATGCAAAACGGTACTTGCTGGGCTAATTTCTAAAGGTTTGTGGGCAGAAATAAGAGCATTATGCCACCCTTTGTTTTCAGTCCATTGAATGGTACACATATGATCTGTAAAAAAATGACCAAAACCAGGACTTTTTAGAATTTCTTCACGGTTCTCATCTGGTAGAGGAGATGGGTGTTTTTCTATTTTAAACGGAAGCGATGATGTTGAGGATTTCATAACTAAAACCTTTTGGGGAGTGCTTTATTCTATATGCTTTCTACTTAGAAAAATAATGAGATATTTTTATTATAATTTTATTATGATTAGCAATTCCTTTGTGTCAATGTTTTATTACAGAATTCAAATCAAAGGCTATTGATAGATATTTTTTCACTCTGTTTTCATGCTCTTTTTCCTTAAATTTTATCAAGTAAGCTGGAACCTTTATACATGTTTATCGTTTTTCAAAATAAGCACTTGAATAATTTCGATGCATATATCCTCTAGAACTAAAGGCAGAGGAATTAAGAAAAGGAATTCGCTATGATTGATAGAAATTACCCAGTACACGAGAAATATAAAGTTGTAGATAAAACAGATCGTGAAAAGTACAATTCGTTTGGTAAAGGTATCTTTGCTATTCTTCTTGGGCTTTTTATTATTTGGTTTATTTTCGGTTTTTTAGGATCTCTTTTTGAAAAATCCCCCGAACATGTATCTCACTATAATACTACAAAATCGAGTGAAACGGTAACAAGTCCGAAAAAAGATTTAAATCCGGTATCTCCAATGCCTTATCCCTATAAAGGTACAACTTCACCTTTATTTGATGAACAAAATTCTTCAGAGGAAAGAATTCAGCCAAGCATAGGTCAAGAAGTGAAATGATTTCAAGTGCATGAGCTAGGAAAAATCTAATAAATTAAACTTCTAAAGTTAATTAATTGACAGTGAAATAAATAATGCAATGGTTTTGAAAACTGTTGCATTATTTGATTAGCGCGTGATGAAGCAACTTCCCCCAGAACTTTTTATGTCTTCACAAAGAGTTATCGCTTCATTACGGTTTTGTGTTTGAATGCGAACACGGTAATAGGTTCCTTTTCCTTGTATAAGGGCAGATTGAATATTTAAAGGACGAGCGCCGATAAGGAAGCCAAATTTAGACTTCATGTTTTTCAAAGAATCTTTAGCTAGCGCATAGGTTGGTTGGGATGCAAGTTGTACGTAATAATTTTCTGAATTTTGTGTGGCTGTTCGGTGGGGCGGGGTTGATCGAGAAGTAACATGTGTTTGTACTTCTGAATTAAATTTTCCATACGAAGGAATTGGTATAGATAATTTTTTAACTTTTTCCTCAATATTAGAAATAGAACTGTTTTCAGTGATTATTTTATCAATATCACTCGTAAGATTATGTTCTATTTCTTTATTGTTTGTATTGGAAAGTTGCGAAGAAACTGGGGGAGTATCTTGAAGTTGATCTACAGTAGCTTGATCAATTGTTTCTTCATGTTCATCAGCATTTTTTTTATCTATGTGATGTGTCGGTGCTGCTAGTACAACTGTGCCATCTTGTTTTACAATAACAGTTTGTACTTCTTGTGTTGGAATTGTATGATTGATAGCTTCTGTTACTGCGTCTTCAACATCAGTTTCATCAAGAGAAGAGGATGAAATATTTGTAGATTCCTGCTTATTTAATGCTGCTAAATCCTCAGGAGGCTCAGAATTATCAATAAGAAACTGTTGCGTATTTTCTTGTTTTGCATCTTGTCCAGTTGTTTGTTTATAAACATCTAAATTATGTGCAGCATCATTTTTCGTTTCAGTTGATTCTTGTTTGACTTTGAAAGGCGCATCGTCAGCGCGGATAATGAGTGTGTTTTCATTTTTTTGTGATGGTATAAAAAAGAGAAAATAACCGAAAAATCCAATTCCTATCAAGACAAGAAGAATAATACTTGTGGTAAAATTTTTACCAAAAATAAAACTTTTTAAGGGTGGAGTGCTTGATATATCCTTGGTAATTTCATCTCTGTCTCTGTATGGTGAATTCTCGGTAAAAGAGGAGTAATTATAACCCATATCACTGGTGGAGGAATAATCGGCATTCTGCTCTTGGGAATTGATATACACATCTTCTGTTGGAGCTTGCATGGTTTGATGAAAAATTTCATTGAAGACTTCATTATTTTGCTGTTTTTGCCTCGAAAAATCTTCTGCTAGAACATTTCCTACATTGAGTACATCAGAGAATTCTTCTTTCAAACCATCAGTAGGTACGTCATATTCTGGGGTTTCATACGGGACTTTTGGAACCATAATTGGTCCAGTTTTTTCTACGATTTCCTCCGCAAATTGATAAGTGTCAACATTTGGAGGAGGCGTATCCCTGTGCGTATAGTTATGAGCAAAGAAATTACCCTTTTGTGTCGTACTAAGGATTTCTGATGAGGGGTGCATATCATTTAAATTGTTTTGATTATACGGAACCTCTTTTTGATTGTTTTGATCAGAGATATTTTCAGCATTATCGATATATTGGGTTTGTGCATCACCATATTTAGGGGTTTTTGCAGCATAAACTTCTTCTTCTAAGAATTTCTCTCCGTAAAATTGAGGATGATTGGTAAGAGGTCCCTGTTGTGAGAAATCTTTTAAATCAGACGGTTTTTCGATTTGTGTTGAATGCAAAGCTGATGGGAAATCATTTTTTGATTCATTAGATGAAAATCTAGTGTTTGCAACCATGGAAGGATTTGAAACATTGCTATAATATTCTTCAACCCAATTTTCTTGATCAGTCGAAACTTGATATGGATAGTTTATGGCAGTATCATTGATGTTTTGATTGTCATCATAACTTTGTTGTATATGCGTATTATTCGATTGTGGTGCGGTTGTTTGTGAGAAACAGTTGACTTGTTGAGCAGGTTCTGTAGCAACTCTATTATTATTGTCTATATCAGATTCATCAAAAAAGAAATCTTCTGATTGTGCACTAAAATTACCTTTTTCAAAAAAGGGATGAGCGCTGGTTGATTCTATTTTATTTTGAGGTGGTTGATTCTTTTGAATAGGTAATGGAGAAAGCGCATCTAAAATTTGTTCTTCATCGTTATTAATAGATGAAGAATGTATCTCTTCAGATAAAAAATTCTTTTGTTTTGAGCGGTTAAAAGCAGCTGCTGGCGCAAAAGCTGAAGTTTGTTCATTGTTCGTTTCGTGTAAGTTCCATTGCTTCTTTTGATCATCAAATGGCAAGTTATTTGTTAAATTATTTTCAAGTTCCGCTTCTAGAAAAGATAAATCAAAATCATCATTTTGGAATGAAGTTTTAGGGGGCTGAGATATTGATTGATCAGATTGTAAGGAAGCCTGATCTATTTGATTGTTGCTTTGTTTGTCTGGATTTAAAATTCGCGTAAGTGCCTCTAAAGGATCATGGTGTTCGTGATCCTTTTTTATTTCGTGCGGATTTTTGCGATCTTTATCGCTCATAGCTTTTCTCACATGATGATCTGCATTTGCGTGCAATATTTGCATTTGCGTGCAATAAATGGTTAATTATGATTTATTATATTTTTAAAATTATAAATTTCCCCCTTCTGTGATAAGGATACACGAAAAAGTTTATCAATAAAGCATTCATTTTATGTATTTGGAGAACTTTTTCAACGCATTTCTGTTGCTGCTTCGATTCCTACAATTGCAAGTCCTGATGATAAAATATTTATAATGGCTTGTATCAATCCCAATCTAGCAAAAGAGAGTTGCTTATCATCAGGCTGAATAAAGCGTAAACCAGGATTATCACTTCCTTTATTCCAATGGGCGTGAAAATTAGAAGCAAGGTCGTAGAGATAAAATGCCAATCGATGCGGTTCTTTATGAATTACGGACTGTTCAATAATACGTGGATATTCAGAAAGTTTGCGTATTAAGGATATTTCATTATCGTTTGTTAATCGGTTAAGATGCGCAATCAATTTGTCATTTGATATATTTTCAATATGAAGAATTTCTCGCGCTTGACGAAAGACTGAGTGACAACGTGCACTTGCATATTGTACATAAAAGATGGGGTTATCTTTTGATTGTTCTGTCACTTTTGCAAAATCAAAATCAAGAGGTGCTTCACATTTACGGTACAGCATCATAAAACGCACTGGATCACGGCCAACTTCTTCTACAACATCACGCAGCGTGACAAATGATCCTGCTCTTTTTGACATGCGTACAGGTTGACCGTTGCGAAAGAGTTTTACCAATTGACATAAGAAAACGCTTAATTTGGCTTTATCACCGGAAATCGCTTCCGCCATTGCTTCTAGCCGTTTTACATAACCAGCGTGATCTGCACCTAGAATATAAATCATTTCATCAAAATGACGATTGAATTTATCGCGAAAATAAGCAACGTCAGCAGCAAAATAAGTATAAGAACCATCAGATTTAACTAAGACACGATCCTGATCATCTCCAACATCAGTTGAACGGAATAAAGTTTGTTCGCTTGGTTCCCAGTCTTCTATATTTTGTCCTTTTGGAGATGGAAGTTTTCCTTTGTAGATATAGCCCTTTAAAGTGAGATCGTTAATCGTGCTGCGTATGGCTCGCGCGTTATCTGCATAAAGCATCCGCTCAGAAAAAAAGATATCATGATAAATATTAAGGGCAGCCAAATCTTCGCGGATCATTGACATCATTGCATCAATTGCACGATCTTTCACGATAGATAAAGCTTCATCTTTATCCATAGTGAGTAATTGGTCGCCAAATTCTTGAGCAAGCGTTTGCCCCAATGGTATCAAATATTCCCCAGGATAGAGTCCTTCTGGAATTTCATTAATTTTTTGTCCAAGAGCTTCACGATAACGCAACAATACGGAGTGGGCAAGTATTTCGATTTGTTTCCCGGCATCATTGATGTAATATTCTTTTGTAATGCTGTAGCCAACAAATTGTAGCAAATTGGAGAGAACATCGCCAACAACAGCACCACGGCAGTGTCCTACATGCATTGGACCTGTCGGATTTGCTGATACATATTCAACATTAATGCGTTTTTTCTGTCCCATTGGAATACGGCCGTAAGATATGCCTGTTTCAAGCATCGTTTTTATTGCATCTTGCCAAAATGATTTTGTAAGCTTGACGTTAATAAATCCAGGGCCGGCAACATTAATACTGTCGATAGAGGAATCATTTCTGAGAAGTTCTATGATCTTTTCTGCAAGTGTACGTGGATTAAGCCCAACAGATTTGGCAAGCACCATAGCAGCATTGGTTGATAAATGCCCATGTGAAGAATCGCGCGGGGGATCAACGGTGAGTTTTGATAAATCTAAATCTTCCCCATTTTTTCCTTTTATATCAGATAATTCAATTAATTTTTTAATTTTTTTCTCGAAGTTTTTAAAGACATTCATATTTAACTTCCATAGTGTGTTCGCAATCAGTTAAACGAAATTATCTGTATGGTCAAATAAACGGTGATATTCACGTAAAGCATAGTGATCGGTCATACCTGATAGAAAGTCAGCAATGAGACGTGCTAACTCTTGATCTGTTAAGTGTGCTGTTTTGCTGTGCCAACTTTCAGGCATTACATCAGGATTCTGATAATAATAGTCGAATAATTTTTGTACAATGCATTTTGCTTTATTACGGCGATTAAGAACTTGATCATGATAATAAAGATTTTTAAAGAGAAAATCCTTCAATTCTTTTTCATGAACGGTCATTGTTGGCGAAAAGGTAACAATGGTTTGTCCTGCTTGATGAACATCATTTATGCTTGTTGGTTTAATGCGTGTCAAGTTTTCTTGTGATTGTTTAATAACATCTTCAACCATGGTTGTTATTTGTCTACGCACTAATTCGTAGCCACGTCTAGTTTTATCGAGTTGTGGATAGTCTTGTTTTATATCTTTTAATAATGATGCGGTTAGTGGAATGTTTTCGAATTGATCAATCATTAAAAAGTGTGAACGTAAACCATCATCAATATCATGAGCATTATAAGCAATATCATCAGAAATAGCGGCACATTGTGCTTCTAGTCCAGGAAAGCATCCAAGCTCAAGATCTTGCTTTCCATTATAATGCAAAATATCGATAGGAACATCTTTACTCTTAGCATAAGGACCTAAAAGGGGCCCGTTATGCTTCACAAGTCCTTCGAGTGTTTCCCAAGTAAGGTTAAGTCCATCAAAATTTGGATAGCGCTGTTCCAGTTTCGTAACAATGCGTAACGCTTGTGCATTATGATCAAAGCCGCCATAATGTGCCATTGCTTCGTTGAGGGCATCTTCTCCTGCGTGGCCAAAAGGCGTATGCCCAAAGTCGTGAACAAGGGCAATGGCTTCGGCAAGATCTTCATCAAGACATAGTGCGCGGGCTAATGTCCTTGCAATTTGAGAAACCTCTATCGAGTGTGTCAGTCGTGTACGGTAATGATCACTTTCATCAGCAATAAACACTTGAGTTTTATGTTTAAGACGTCGAAATGCATTAGAATGAATAATACGATCTCTATCTCGTTGAAAAGGTGACCGTGTGGTACTCACAGTTTCTTGGAAAAGCCTGCCACGGCTTTTTTGTGGGTTAGCGCTATATATTGCTCGAGATTGGTAATTGTAATTTATATTGCTTATATCCATTTGTAAGCTGTCTATTCTCATCGTAAATTTAGATTGGTTTATTGTTCATAAACCTCTATTTATTGGGGATACTCTTTCTTGACAATGTAATGCAAGGATATATGAAAAATGAGTGTGAATATTTCAAATGTTGCTGCAAAGCGAATTGCACAGATACTTTTGGATAAACCCGATAAAATAGGTTTACGCATTTCCGTTGAAGGCGGTGGGTGCTCTGGTTTTTCTTATAAATACGATTTGGTTTCTGAAAGTAGAGAGGATGATCTGATCCTCAAAAAAGATGGGGCAATTGTATTGATTGATTCAGTATCTCTCCCCTTTATGGAAGGGGCTGAAATTGATTTTATTGACGATCTTATGGGGCAGTCTTTCCAGATTCGTAATCCAAATGCTGTTTCATCGTGTGGGTGCGGTGTGAGTTTTTCAATTTAGAAATGGTAACTTTATAATATTGCTTCTTGAAAAGATTATTACTTTAGTCAACAATGCAAAAATGGGCATTTTAAAAAAAATATTGTATCGATCCTTATGGTTATGCGTGACATTCATCTCTTTGATTTGGAGCGGTTATGCTTTTTCTGAGGGGGTGGAGGGGCGAAATCATAAACAAAAACAACCAACAAGTTTTATTTTAAAATCTCAAAATCCTGAAAAAGAAAATTTCGTTTCTCAGACCGAGCTAATACTGCATGCTCGACTTACAAAAAACAGCGAAGAGATTATGAAAGGGCTTGTATGGCGGATTTATGCACCCATCCTGGGGGCTGATAACAAATTACCATTAATTGCCACGTTTGAGGGAGGAAGTGCGCGTTTTGATTTAGATCCGGGGAGCTATCTTGTTCATGTCTCATTTGGTCATGCAAGTGTGGTGCAACGTGTAAATTTAGAAAATGGACAGCGTCTTACCAAAAATTTTACTCTTGATGCTGGTGGTGTTATTTTAAATGCTACACTGCTTAACGGTACAATCAACGAAAAAGAACTCCGTTTTACGATATATGAGGATGCAAAAGAAAATGATGATACGGGTGTGATTTTGTCAAATGTTAAACCACGGTCTATTGTGCGTTTGAAAGCGGGTCACTATCATGTTGCTTCCCAATATGGTTCCATTAATGCGATTGTTCGTTCAGACATACAGGTGGATGCAGGTAAAATTACTGAAGTAAGTCTTGAACATCAAGCAGCTCAAATCGTCTTAAAGTTGGTACGTCAGGAAGGAGGCGAAGCATTAGCAGATACAAGTTGGTCTATTACCAACGATTCTGGTGATATCATTTATGAAACTGTTGGTGCTTATGTTTCACTGGTATTAGTTGAGGGTGATTATATTGCGATTGCTAAAAATAAAGATCAGATTTACCAAAGGTTTTTTTCCGTCGTTTCTGGTCATGATGAAGATGTGAGTGTGATAGCAGATATGAAAAATATACAGAGAGTTGATGATTCAATGGATTGACGATTATTTATGAATATAAACTGTAATTAAAAGTGGATATAAGATTTTGGTTTTAGAGTTTTCTGCATTTAGTGTGTTTTTTGCTGGTGCATTGTCTTTTTTATCGCCGTGTGTTTTGCCGTTGGTTCCTCCCTATTTATGCTATATGGCAGGTGTTGGTATTGATGATTTTCTTTCAGAAAAATGGAAGGGAAAAGCGCTTGTACGCTTAGCACTTTTATTTTCTGTCATTTCTTTTGTATTTGGTTTTACAACTGTTTTTGTTGCTTTAGGTGCTAGTGCGAGTACACTTGGCAAGTTCATCGGTTCTTATCGTGATTGGTTTGCGATTGCTGCTGGAATTATCATTATCATTTTTGGTTTAAATTTTTTAGGTATTTTTAAAATTGGTTTTTTATTTCGTGAAGTGCGGTTTCAGATGCGCAAAATCCCTGCTGGACCTTTAGGGGCTTATATTATTGGTTTAGCTTTTGCATTCGGTTGGACACCGTGTATTGGTCCAATTTTGGGACCTATTATAACACTTGCTGGAACAAAAGAAACTGTCGGTGAAGGAGCACTTCTTTTAGCAATTTATGCGTTAGGTCTCGGAGTGCCTTTTGTGTTAGCAGCTCTATTTTCGAGCAGCTTTATGAGATTTTTAGGAATTTTTCGTGTTCATTTGGGAAAAATTGAAAGGATTATTGGTATTTTTCTAATTATTACAGGTGTTTTGTTTTTGACGGGTTCTATGCAGGATCTTTCATTTTGGCTTTTAGAAAATTTTCCTTTATTGAGTAATGTTGAAGCTATTCGTTGGCATGATGTTACAAACTTCTTTGGTTTTTCTCGTTAATTTTGTGTGCTTTTATGGTTAGAAATTGTCTTTCTATTGTTCTTGCTGCAGGTGAAGGGACGCGTATGAAATCGTCTCTTCCCAAGGTACTTCATAAAATAGCTGGGTTACCAATTATATGCCATGTGGTAAAACAAATGAAATTGCTGGATTCTTCACAATTAGCAGTCGTTGTAGGATCTGGTGCTAAAGAAGTTGCTAAAGTTGTTGAATCATTTGTAAAAAATGTGATGATTTTTGAACAAAAAGAGCGTTTGGGGACTGCGCATGCTGTTTTGTCTGCTCGCTTAGCTTTGCAAGAAGGCTTTGATGATGTTCTTATTGTTTTGGGTGACACTCCTTTGATTGAGCAAGATTCATTGTTGCGTGTTCGTGCACAGCTCGCTGAAGGGGCAGATGTTGTTGTTGCTGGTTTTCATGCTCCAGATCCAACGGGTTATGGACGTCTGCTTGAGAAAAATGGTAAAATTATCGCGATTGTAGAAGAAAAAGATGCTAGCGATGAAGAAAAAAAGATCTGTTTTTGTAATGGTGGGATATTCGCTCTTAATGGAAAACATGCGCTTTCTCTTTTAGAGAAAGTTGATAAGAACAATTCGAAACAAGAGTATTATCTCACAGATATTGTTTCTATTGCATCGCATGAAGGATTAGATGTTCGAGTCGTTGAAGTGCCTTTTGATAATATTGTAGGAATTAATAACTGCTTTGAGCTTTTTGAAGCTGACTCTTTATGGCAAAAGCGTAAAGCACGTGATTTCATGTTATCTGGTGTTACAATACTTAAACCAGAAAGTGTTTATTTTTCTTATGATACAGAGATTGAATCAGGGGTAGTGATCGAGCCAAATGTTTATTTTGGGTTAGGGGTAAAGGTGCAATCTGGTGCAGTTATCCATGCATTTAGTTACTTGGAAGGAGCTATTGTTGGTACGGATGCGCAAATTGGGCCTTATGCACGCTTGCGTCCTGGAACAGAATTAGCGCGATCAGTAAAGGTTGGAAACTTTTGTGAAATTAAACAAGCAAAAGTAGCGGAATTCTCCAAAATTAATCATTTAAGTTATATTGGCGATGCGGAAATTGGTGCACGTAGCAATATCGGCGCTGGTACTATTACTTGCAATTATGATGGATTTCACAAATATAAAACAGTGATTGGTGATCACACCTTTATTGGTTCTAATTCAGCTCTTATTGCTCCATTGATTATTGGAAAAGGTTCTTATGTGGCTTCAGGAAGTGTTATCACCGAAAATGTGCCTATAAATAGTATAGCTTTTGGGCGAGCACGACAGGTGATAAAAGAGAATTGTGCAGCAAAATTGCGCGCACGTTTGTCGATAAATAAACAAAAGAAATGATTTTGCTAAATCTTTTGCTTGGTTATAGGAGGGGTTGGTAATTGGGCAGAGACTTGTTCTTAGATATTACCTACCATATTCGGTGTATATGATCTTTTAGAGTTTTTAATAAGGGAAGTTGGGTTATTTTATCGGATCATTATAAATCTTGGATGTGAATTGGAGCGTTTTAATGTGCGGAATTATCGGAATTCTTGGAAATAGACCTGTTGCATCCTATTTGGTTGATGGTTTGAAGCGCCTTGAATATAGAGGATATGATTCATCTGGTTTAGCAACGGTGTATAAGGGGCGACTTCATCGTATTCGAGCTGAAGGTAAGCTCATTCATTTAGAAGAAAAGTTAAAGATAACACCTTTGGAAGGTAATCTGGGAATTGGCCATACACGCTGGGCTACACATGGAGTTGCTATAGAGCGGAATGCTCATCCTCATTTAACTGAGCGGATTGCCGTTGTTCATAATGGTATTATCGAAAATTTTTTAGAATTACGAAAAGAACTCATTGAGGACGGTTATATTTTTGAAACAGAGACTGATACGGAGGTTGTTGCTCATTTAATTACGCACGCACTAAAAAGCGGTCTTTCTCCGCATGAAGCAACTCGCACGAGTTGGAAAAGATTGCAGGGTACTTTTGCTCTTGCTCTTATTTTTGAAGGTGAAGATAACCTTATGATTGCTGTTCGTTCTGGTCCACCTTTGGTGATTGGGTATGGAAAAGATGAATTTTTTGTAGGGTCAGATGCAATTGCTTTAGCTTCATTTACAGACCGTATCTGCTATATGGAAGATGGAGATTTGGCTGTTCTCACGCGTGAGGGAGTAAAGATTTATAATGTAGATAATCAGCCAGTAGAACGTCCTATTACAACATTGTTTGATGAAAATTTATTAGTTTCTAAAGGAAATCACCGCCATTTTATGCACAAGGAAATGTTTGAGCAACCTGACGTTATTTCTCATAATTTGGCACGTTATCTTGATCTTGGGAATTATACAGTTCGCTTATTTGAAGATTTTATTGATTGGAAAAATATTAACCGATTACTCTTTGCAAGCTGTGGAACGGCTTATTATTCAACTTTAGTTGCACGCTATTGGTTTGAGAATTTTGCTGGTTTAAGTGTTGATAATGATGTGGCTTCAGAATTTCGTTATCGTGAGCCGCCTATAACACCTGATGTATTACCAATATTTGTTTCTCAATCTGGTGAAACAGCTGATACATTGGCATCTTTACGTTATTGTGGGGAACGTGGTGTGAAAACAGCGACAATTGTCAATGTCGAGCAATCAACAATGGCAAGGGAAGCTGATTTTGTTTTACCAACATTAGCTGGTCCAGAAATTGGTGTGGCTTCAACAAAAGCTTTTACATGTCAGTTATCAACTCTTGCTTCAATGGCGCTTGGTGCAGCTAAGCAACGTGGATGCTTATTAGAGAAGACAGAGCAGCAGTTGGTTCGACAATTGGCAGAAGTGCCACGGATTTTAAATGAGGTTTTAAAGCTAGAGGATAGAATTGAAACTATTTGTCGTGATCTGGTGAACGTAAAAGGGGTTCTTTATCTTGGACGTGGTACTTCTTATCCAATTGCTTTGGAGGGCGCACTCAAATTGAAGGAGCTTTCTTATATTCATGCTGAAGGTTATGCTGCGGGTGAGTTAAAACATGGACCGATTGCGCTGGTTGATGAGACAATCCCCATTATTGTTGTTGCACCCTATGATAAGTGGTTTGAAAAAACTTCTTCTAATATGCAAGAAGTGGCTGCACGCAATGGTCGTATTATCTTGATAACAGATAGAAGAGGAGCAGAAGCAGCTTGCCTTAATACATTTTCGACTATTATTTTGCCAGATGTTCCAGAATTTATTGCCCCTATTATTTATGCTTTACCCATTCAATTAATCGCATACCATACAGCTGTTTTATTGGGAACAGATGTTGATCAACCACGTAATTTGGCGAAATCGGTAACGGTTGAGTAAAAAATAATTTTTTATCTTTTGAGTGTGTGAAAGATGATTAAATGTACAAATTATAAAAAATCGTTTGCAACAAATTATATAAATGCTTCTCTTTTTTTTAAACGGTTAGCCTGCGCGTAAGAGCCGAGTAGCATCGTCACGCTCAAAAAGGTAAAGCAGCAAGCGTAAAGCTTGTCCTCGTTCTGAGGAAAGATTGGCATCACGTTGCAAAAATAAACGTGCATCTCTTCTTGCCATTAACAGAAGATCGCTATGTGCTGCAAGGTTTGCTATATGGAATTCAGGCATACCTGATTGTCGTGTTCCTAAAAGCTCACCTTCTCCTCGTAAACGCCAGTCTTCTTCAGCAATTTTAAAGCCATCTTCTGTATTGCGTATAATATTAAGGCGTTCTGCGGCCATTTTTGTAAGTGGATCTTTGTACAGTAAAATACAGGAGGATTTTTTTTCTCCTCGTCCAACACGGCCACGCAATTGGTGCAATTGTGAAAGACCAAAATGTTCTGCATGTTCTATAACAATAATTGAAGCGTCAGGAATATCGACTCCTACTTCAATAACCGTCGTTGCAACTAAAATGCGTATATCTCCACATTTAAAAGATGCCATTGTTGCCTCTTTTTCATCTGTAGACATTTTTCCATGGATCATACCAACACAGGAGCCAAATCGTTGATGGAGAATAGCAAAGCGGCTTTCAATTGAAGTGAGTTCAAGAGTTGTTGATTCTTCGACAAGAGGACAAATCCAATAAAGTTTTTCTCCTTTTTCTAATGCAGATGTAATACGTTCTATCAGTTCATTGATCCGTTTTAAAGGAATTGTTGCGGTAGTAATTGGCTGTCGTCCAATTGGTTTTTCTGTAATTTTAGAGACATCCATATCACCAAAAGCTGTTAGTACCAGCGTGCGTGGAATAGGGGTAGCGGTCATTACGAGCATGTCAGGTTTATAGCCTTTTGCTGTAAGAGCAAGGCGTTGATGTACTCCAAAACGATGCTGCTCATCAATAATGGCTAATGCAAGATTATTGTATGTAACGCTTTGTTGTATGAGAGCGTGCGTACCAATGATGATAGAGATTTTTCCTGATAGAATATCGTTCAGAATATTTGTGCGCAATTTTCCTTTTTCTCGTCCAGTTAAAAGAGCTGCTTGTAAACCGATTTTTTCGGCAAGAGGAGCGATTGTAGCAAAGTGTTGCCTAGCGAGAACTTCTGTTGGTGCCATTAAAGCTGATTGTCCAGAATTTTCAGCAATCTGTGCACTTGCCATCAGTGCAACAACGGTTTTTCCTGCTCCCACATCGCCTTGGAGAAGCCTTAACATGGGCTCGGGTGATGCTAAATCTTTTTCAATATCTTTTATTGCTTCGCTTTGTCCTTTTGTTAGCTGGAAGGGCAAGGCTTTCAGTAGTTTTGCAGTATAGGTGCCATTTGAAGGGCGAGAGGTTCCGACAAGAGATTTGGTTTTCAAACGCACGAGACCAAGAGCCAATTGACAAGCGAGTAACTCATCATAAGCAAGACGTCTGCGTGCTGTACTTTGTAAGGATAAATCATCGGGATCTATGGGAGAATGGATGCGGTGTAGTGCAACGGAGAAAGAAGAAAAGTTTTGCTGCTTTTTGACGCTTTCCTCTATCCATTCTGGCAACAAAGGAATATGTTCGAGGGAATTTTTTATTGCATGTCTCAGCGTTTTTACTGATAATCCGGCGGTAGAGGGGTATATAGGTTCAATTAATGGAATCTGATTTAGTTGCTCGCTTGGTGCAATATGATCTGGATGAATCATTGACAGTTGACCATTAAACCGTTCAACTTTACCCGATACAATAACCTTTTTTCCTTTCTGGAGCTGTTTTTTTAGCCAAGAAGGTTGGGCATGAAAAAATACTAAATTGATTATTCCGGTTTGATCATGAGCGATAACGCGATAAGGGAGACGGTTACGGCCAGTTGGTGGTGGTTGATGCTGATCGATAATAATTTCAAGAGTAACGGTAACCCCTTTCGGGGCGAAAGCAATATCAGGTCGCATTCTGCGGTCTATAACGGAGTGGGGCATCAATCGGAGAAGATCAATAAGCGTAGGGTCACGTTGTATAGAATGAACGTTCAAGACTTTCGATAGTAAAGTACATACTTTGGGGCTGATTCCCGAAATGGTATGAATAGAGTTAAAAAGAGGACTAATAAGGCTGGGACGCATAAGGAAATTTGTAGCTTGCTCTTTTGTTTTTTTCTAGTGTTTTAAAAGAGCTTTTTGGGGATAAATCATAGAAGAAGAAGCCGGCTTTATTTACACTTTGAGTTTTAAGACGAAAAACGAATATTTAAAGAAGCAATATAATCTAAACATTACAAAAAAAAACTCATATTATTATGATACGCTGTTTATTATGATACGCTGTCTTTTGTTTTTGAGAGTTTGTTTTTTATCTCTACAGGCGTTTTTTCTGATGGCACTTTATAAGGTGAAGTATAAATAAATTTAGAATGTTTTCTGGGTATACAAGAGTTTTAAAGTTATAAATTTTTAACATGATGGATTAAAATGCCATCTATTACCAGACAGATAATAAGTTTGTAATCTGGGATTTATTTTGTGATGGGAAATTGTGAGAGTGTTAGAAGATAAAAGCAAAACACGAGACGGTATAAAATCCTTCCCTCGCTTTATTCATTTAAGGGTGCATTCAGCTTATTCATTGCTTGAAGGGGCTTTGAAAATTCAAAAAATTATTCAGCACGCCATTTCTGATGATATGCCAGCAGTAGCTATTACAGACACGAATAATTTGTTTGGTGCTTTGGAATTTTCTCAATATTGTTTTGCTCATGGTATTCAACCTATTATTGGTTGTCAGCTCACGATCGATTTTGATGATGAAAATCATCATCCGCGTTTAGTTAAATGGCGCCATCCTTCTGATCTTTGCTCTATTGTATTGCTGGCTGCTAGCGAGAGTGGTTATGCGCATTTGGTGCGATTGGTTAGTCGTGCTTATCTTGATAAGCGTGATACTGAACCTCCTCATATTAAAGCAGATTGGTTATTGTCGCACAGTGAAGGATTGATCGCTTTGACTGGTGGCAGAGGTGGTCCTGTTAATTTGGCTTTGGCAGAAGATAAAAAAGCACGCGCTATTGAACGTTTAACTTATTTGAAAAAAATTTTTGATGATCGTCTTTATGTCGAATTACAACGGCATGGCTCTTATGATCGAAAAGTAGAGGCTATGCTTGTTGAATTGGCTTATGCACATGATATTCCTCTCGTTGCAACGAATGAAGCTTTTTTTCTAGATAGGCAAGGATATGAAGCTCATGATGCACTGATGGCAGTTGCAGAAGGACAAATCGTTTCTAATCCAGAGCGTAAACGTGTGACGCCGGATCATTATTTAAAATCACAAGATGAAATGGTTGTATTGTTTTCTGATCTTCCAGAAGCTTTGGAAAATAGTGTTGAAATTGCGCTACGCTGTCATACTGCTACACCAATTCGAAAACCGATTTTGCCTCGTTTTATAGAGCAATCTGTCACTTCAACTTCTACTTTAGAATCAGAAGATAATGAATTGTTAAATCAGGCTAAATCTGGTTTAAAAATGCGAATTGAAACAATTGGTTTAGCGACAGGTTATTCTATAGAAGATTATGAGCAGCGCCTTGATTATGAAATTTCAGTTATTACCCGTATGCATTTTTCAGGCTATTTTCTTATTGTTTCAGATTTTATAAAGTGGGCGAAAGCTCATGATATTCCTGTTGGACCGGGACGTGGTTCTGGTGCTGGTTCACTTGTTGCTTATGCGTTGACTATTACCGACGTTGATCCATTGCGTTTTTCTCTTTTGTTTGAGCGTTTTCTCAACCCAGATCGTGTTTCTATGCCAGATTTTGATATTGATTTTTGTCAAGAACGGCGCGAGGAGGTTATTCGTTATGTTCAAAAAAAATATGGACGTGATCAAGTAGCCCAAATTATTACCTTTGGTAAATTGCAAGCACGTGCAGTGTTGCGTGATGTTGGGCGTGTTTTAGAAATGCCTTATCGTCAAGTGGATTATCTTACAAAATTAATTCCTGCTACGCCTGGTAGTCAGGTTGAATTAGCTGATGCTATCAGGGATGAACAAAAATTTAAGGAAGAAAAGAAAAAAGATCCTGTTGTTGGGCGCATGTTGGATATTGCACTGCAGCTTGAGGGGCTTTACCGTCATGCTTCCACCCATGCTGCAGGGATTGTTATTGGTGACCGTCCCTTATCAGAGCTTGTTCCAATGTATCGTGATCCGCGTTCTGATATGCCAGTCACGCAATTTAACATGAAGTGTGTTGAACAGGCTGGGTTGGTGAAGTTTGATTTTCTTGGATTAAAAACGCTTACTATTTTGAAAATGGCTGCGGATTTTGTTGTAAGAAAGGGTATAAAAATAGATTTATCACATATCCCTCTTGATGATGAAATGACTTATGCCATGATGGCGCGTGGTGAAACGGTTGGTGTATTCCAAGTTGAAAGTTCTGGTATGCGTAAGGCGCTGATTGGGATGAAGCCAGATCGCATTGAAGATATTATTGCACTTGTTGCACTTTATCGCCCTGGTCCGATGGAGAATATCCCAACGTATAATGCACGCAAACATGGGGAAGAAGAAATTGCCTCTATTCATCCTAAAATAGATCATCTGGTTAAAGAAACACAAGGTGTTATTGTTTATCAAGAACAAGTAATGCAAATTGCGCAAGAGCTTGCTGGTTATTCGCTTGGGGAAGCGGATTTATTGCGTAGAGCTATGGGCAAAAAGATTCATAAAGAAATGCAACAACAGCGTACGCGTTTTGTGAGTGGGGCTGTTGCGGGTGGTATCGATAAAGATCAGGCTGATATTATTTTTGATCTTTTAGCAAAATTTGCAGATTACGGTTTTAATAAATCGCACGCTGCTGCTTATGCAATTGTCTCTTATCAAACAGCTTATATGAAGGCACATCATCCCGTTGAGTTTTTAGCTGCTTCCATGACATATGATATGACGAATACGGATAAGTTAAATGACTTCCGACGTGAAGCGTTAAGACTGGGTATTAAGGTTATTGCGCCTTCGGTGCAAACATCACACCGCGTTTTTGAAGTTGGTGAAAATTGCATTTATTATTCTCTTGCTGCCATTAAAGGTGTGGGGGAAGCAGTCGTTGATCACATCGTATCTTGTCGTGGAAATAAAATTTTTAAGGATCTGGAAGATTTTTGTGAACGTGTTGATCCTCGTATTGTTAATAAGCGTGCGATGGAAAGTTTGATTTGTGCTGGCGCTTTTGATTGTTTTAATATTGCACGTGAGGTTTTATTGGCGAGCCTTGGAACTCTTCATGCGCGTGCACTGCGTATTCTCGATAACAATTCTAGTGGTCAGACTGATATATTTGGAATGACGGATGGGCTAAAAGAGCCTTTACTTCTATCGCATACAGCTCCGTGGTTACCAGCTGAAAAACTGTATCGGGAATTTCAAGTTATAGGTTTTTATTTTTCTGCCCATCCTTTAGATGAGTATCAAGCTGTTCTTGCTAAAAAACGCATTCAGACTTGGATTAATTTTTCCAATGCTGTTAAGAGAGGAGCAACTGCTGCTAGGCTTGCTGGAACTGTTGTAGCAAAACAAATTCGCAAAACAAAATCTGGTAAGAAAATGGGAATTATTCAATTTTCTGATACGAGTGGACAGTATGAAGCAGTTCTATTTTCCGAAGGGCTTTTGACTTATGAAGATATGCTAGAGCCCGGAAAGTCCTTTATTGTTATGGTGAGTGCAGAAAATCGTTCTGAAGGGGTTAGTTTACGACTTGAGACAGTCCAATCTTTAGAAAAGGAAGCGTTACAGAATCATAAAATGATGCGCCTCTTTATAAAAACTGTTGATATGCTTCCACAAATTGAACAGAATCTAAATCCTAGTGGGACTGGAGAGGTAGGGCTTATTTTGATTCAAGAGGAAGGATTGCGGGAAGTGGAAATTACGCTTCCAAAGCGATATAAAATAAATTCACGCGTGGTAAGTGCTATGAAATCGATTCATGGTATTGTCGATGTGGAATTAACTTAAATCAGCAATTGTGAGATGGTGGCTTATTTTGAGTTGCATCATTATTTTTATTGGGAATTGAAATTTTGCCGTTGAATCAGATTGTATTTTTTAAAATTTTTCTTTTTTTTAGATAGGTTATAATGAATTTCTAATCTATAATATTCAAAAAATAGCCCATTTCATTTATAGTGTTCAAAACAAGTTGAGGTTTTTAAATTTTATAAGTTTTGACCATATATTTCTTTATTTCATTTTTTGTTATGTTCATAGTATCATACATATAAAGCCAATCAAGGCTAGACATAATACTTTCTGGAGTACGAATTTTCATAATGAGATTACGTGCAATTGCAATCGGACCAGTTGCATGATAAGCTATTCTGTTAAAATCTCCGCGTTTTTTTACCGCTGCAATGCGGGGCTTTCGTATTTTTTCATAAAGTGAAAGGGCTTTTATCAATGAAAGATCTTTCGTAGAAAGCGCTTCTGCTAATGTAGCTGCGTCTTCTATTGCCATAGCGGAACCTTGCGCTGCAAAAGGCAAGGCGGCATGTGCACAATCACCAACAAACACTTGTCGTTCTAAGCCTAAAAAACGGTTGTGTTTCATTTCAAAGAGCGGCCAATAGTTCCATTCATCAATATAGTCAAAGATTTGCAAGATTTGGAGATTCCAATCTTTAAAGAAAGATTTAAGCTTTTCTTTGTTTCCTTTCTGAGCCCATCCTTTTTCTGAATTTTCTCCATGCGTAATAGCTACAAAATTAAAAACTTTTTCTGATGATTGAATCGGATAGACAACAAGATGATTTTTGGGCCCCATCCAAGCAGTAATTGTTTTTATATTTCGTAATAAAGAACAAAAACTTTTAGGAAGATTTTCAAGTTCTGTTGTTGCACGCCAAGCAATAAAGCCACTAAACTCTGCTTTTTCATGAAAAGGAGCCAATTGCCTTAATGTTGACCAAACTCCATCGCATACGATAAGGAGAGGGGTTGAATAAAATTGCTGTTGTTCTGTTTCGGTTGGTGCATCGGTTTTTATTGTTTTGAGTTTAATACTGCGGGTTTTTATTTGGGTAGACGAGACAACAGCTTCACCTTTTTTGTATTTGATAAGAGGATTTTCAATAACAGCGTTTTGTAAAACTTTTTGTAAGTCGGCTCGATGAATCGTAATATAAGGAGCCTGCCAATTTTTTTCTGATAAATTAATAAGATCAGCGTGCAAAAGCGTTTTTAAAGATATTCCATCTTTTAACTGAAGAAATTGTGGAGTTGTACCCAGTTCGGTTAGTTTGCTAAGAATTCCCCAACGAGCAAAAATACGTGTTGCATTTGGAGTGAGTTGGATACCAGCGCCTACATTCTCTAGCTGTTGACACTTTTCGATAATGGTGCTTGCAATTCCTTTATAGGCGAGCGCTAAAGCGGAGCTTAAACCAGCAATACCAGCTCCGACGATGATTGGCGATTGTTTATTGGTCATTTCGTATTGAAAAGCAGAGAATGCATTATAAATTGTTTGGATGATAGAGACATCCTGTTGGCTTTGTTTGATTGTACGCTAAAGAGGGATTATAGCGATAAAGTGTTGAACAATAAGGGCAAATTTTCTCATCAGCTGATCCCATATCGATAAAGATGTGGGGATGGTCGAAGGGTTGTGTTGCACCTACACACATAAATTCTTTTACACCAATTTCGATTATTTTACATCCGAGGTCATTTTGGAAATGGGGAATATTGTGATCAGCCATGATGTAAAAACTCCAGATAAATTGCCTGATTAGACATGATTGGAACCGTCTATTCTATATGCATTAGTTTGTAATAAAGCTTATAATAATGCAAGGTGCTTTTTGAGACAATTTGCGTATAGGGATGGCTCTAAGTGTTTTAAAATATTCAATATAAATTCCATGAAAAAAGCGGGTCATTGATATGTTATGCTTACGGTAACATATCGTAAAGTGTTATGTGAGATATTGAATCATAAGGATTTTTGAAAATATAAAGGAAGATTAGCTAGAATATATGGAACAGAGGGTGGCGGATCAGATTTTTATGTCGGATATAACCATGCAAAATCCGGCGCGGTTTATTAACCGAGAATTTTCATGGCTACAATTTAATAATCGTGTATTGATGGAGGCTGCTAATCCGAAGCATCCTTTATTAGAAAGGCTACAATTTCTTTCGATTTCAGCAACAAATCTTGATGAGTTTTTTATGGTTCGTGTTGCCGGCCTTGCTGCGCAGATTCGTGCCAAAGTTACAGCGTGTAGTGCAGATGGGCGCACTCCGCAGGAGCAACTCGATTTTGTGTTAGCTGAGACTGCGCATTTGCAGGTTAATCAATTGCGAGAATTGAGTGTTTTACGTCATGAATTAAAACAGAATGATATTGAAATTATTTATCCTAATGAGCTTTTGGAAATTGAAAAATCATGGCTCGAAAAATATTTTCTTGATACGATTTTTCCTATTTTAAAACCTTTGTCTGTTGATCATATTTGCTCTTTTCCATTTATTCCTAATTTAGGGCTTTCACTTGCTCTTCAATTTTCTCAATGTGCTGGTCAACATTCACGCATAGTGTTGTTGCCTATCCCAACTGCTTTGAGACGTTTTATTCTCCTTCCTCGAGAGGGCAAGAATTTTCGTTTTATTGCGTCTGAGGATGTTATTAGTTTTTTTATCAATCATGTATTTCCTGATTATGAAGTTGAGGGAATTGGTACATTTAGGGTGATTCGTAATAGTGATATTGAAGTAGAAGAAGCTGAAGATCTTGTTCATTTTTTTGAAACTGCGCTTAAAAGGCGTCGTCGGGGGCAGGTTATTCGAATTGAATTTGATGCAAAAATGCCAGAGAATTTATGTCAATTTATAATGAATGGTCTTGCTGTCCCTGATGCTTGTATAAATGTTCTCGATGGATTTTTAGCGCTTAATATGGTCTCAGAGATTGTTTCTATTCCGCGCGATGACTTAAAATTTATTCCTTATAATCCTCGTTTCCCTGAATGTATTCGTAAGCATAATGGTGATTGTTTTGCCGCTATTCGTGAAAATGATGTTGTCATTCATCATCCTTATGAATCATTTGATGTTGTTGTACAATTTTTATGTCAGGCTGCTAGCGATCCTAATGTTGTTGAAATCAAACAAACTCTTTATCGTACATCGAATGATAGCCCAATTGTTAGAGCTTTGATTGATGCTGCTGAACAGGGTAAGTCGGTAACCGCTTTGGTAGAACTTAAAGCACGTTTTGATGAGGAAGCTAATATTCGTTGGGCGCGTGATCTTGAACGTGCTGGCGTTCAAGTTGTTTTTGGTTTTATTGAATTAAAAACACATGCTAAGATGTCACTCGTTGTGAGGCGTGAAGGAAAACGCTACCGTTCTTATGTTCATCTTGGAACTGGAAATTATCATCCCATTAATGCTAAAGTTTATACTGATCTTTCTTTCTTTACCACTGATGATGATATAGGCCATGATGTTGCATTATTGTTCGATTATATCGCTGAATATACGCGCCCAAATGAAGCAATGAAGATTGCTTTTTCGCCTTTAACATTACGCAGTTGTATTCTTAAGCATATCAAAGGAGAAATTACCAATGCGCAACAGGGGCGGGTTGCTGCTATTTGGATGAAAGTTAATGCATTGGTTGATCCTGAAATTATTGATGCTTTATACTGTGCCAGTCAAGTAGGGGTGCAGATCGATCTGGTCGTGCGCGGTATATGTTGTTTGCGCCCTGGTGTTCCAGGGATCTCGGATAATATTCGTGTCAAATCAATTGTAGGGCGTTTTCTGGAACATAGCCGTATCTTTTGTTTTGGTAATGGAAGAGATTTACCGAGTGAAGATGCGCTTGTTTATTTGGGATCTGCTGATATGATGCCTCGTAACCTTGACCATCGTGTTGAAATATTAGTTCCAGTTTTTAATAAAACTGTTCGTCAGCAGATTCTTTTACAAGTTATGTTGGCTAATATTATTGATAATCAACAAAGCTTTGATATACTAAGTGATGGAACATCAAAACATATAACACCGCAAAGAGGTGAGAGTCCATTTAATGCGCAGGAGTATTTTATGAGCAATGCAGGTCTTTTGGGGTGGAAAAAATCTTTTGGGCCTTCCGCTTCACATTTGGTTGCGTTGCATAGGCGGCGTGCTGAAGTGCGTGAAGACTGAAATCCTATGACATATATAAATGCTCAGGGTCGGCTAAAAGGGTGTAAGCCTGTTGCTGTTATTGATATTGGCTCAAATTCTGTTCGGCTTGTTGTTTATGAAGGTCTTGTTCGTTCACCAACGGTTTTATTTAATGAAAAGATTCTCTGTGGTCTTGGTCAAGGTGTAGCAAAAACTGGATTTTTAGAAGAAAAATCAATAGACATGGCATTGCGAACACTGAAACGGTTTCGTGCCCTTTGTCGACAAATTGGTGCAGATGAGGTCTACACTTTAGCAACAGCAGCAGCGCGAGAAGCAAAAAATGGGTTAGCATTTATTCAAAACGCTGAGAATGTCTTACAAAATAAAATAAACCTTCTTTCGGGAGGTGAAGAGGCTGTTTATTCAGCCTATGGGGTTATTTCTACTTTTTATCAGCCAAAGGGTATTTCTGGTGATCTTGGGGGTGGAAGTCTCGAACTTATTGATGTTGATGATTTTGATGTAGGTAAAGGGATAACTCTGTCGTTAGGTAGTTTACGGTTACAGTATATGTCAAATAATGATATTGCTATGGCTGCAAAAATTGTCCATGAGCAGTTTTGTAAATCTGCTATCGTTTATAAAGGTATGGCGCGTTGTTTTTATGCAGTAGGAGGAACATGGCGTAATTTGGCAAAACTCCATATGGCAACCAAACATTATCAACTCCCTGTTATGCATGGCTACGAAGTTGATGCCGCTGAGATGGAAGAGTTTTTGCGTCTTGTAGTAAGTGGCAGTATTGATAATATGCAAGGGATTTCATCTATTTCTCAGAATCGTCGTCAACTTTTGTCTTATGGGGCAATTGTTCTTATTGAGCTTATTCAGTCTATGGGATTTGAAAAGATAATCTTTTCTGGGGCTGGAGTCCGTGAGGGTTTTCTTTATTCACGACTGCCGCAAGAGATTCGTCGTTCAGATCCTTTAATTGCGGCATGCACTGAAATGGCTATCCTACGGGCGCGGTCACCAAAGCAGGCAGAAGAACTCATTGATTTCACGTCTAATGCCTTTGAAGCTTTTGGTATTTCGGAAACTGAATGTGAATATCGTTACCGTAAAGCTGCTTGTCTTCTGGCAGATATTGGTTGGCGTATACATCCAGATTATCGAGGTAATGAAGCGGCGAATCAGATAGCATTAGGATCTTATTCGGGGATTTCTCATGAAGGGCGCCTTTATGCTGCGCTCGCTGTTTTTTTTCGCAATACTGGAGCACTTATTGAAGAAGAGTCTCTCCCCATTTTTCAATTAGCAACCAAAAATATAATTGAGAAAGCACGTATTCTTGGTGAAACTATGCGTATCGCTAATCTTTTTAGCGCTTCTACTGCAGGAATTTTACCTCACTTAACGTGGCATAAAAAAACAGATCATATTGTATTATACATCCCAAGACGTTACGCTGATTTATTAGGAGAACGTCCCCTCGGACGTTTGAAGAAATTGTCAAAAATAATAAAACTGCCTCTTGCTTTTGAAACTTTCTGATTCTTCCCTTATTAAGTTATAGGAGTTCATTCCTATATTATGATATGCTTATTTGCGTATTTTGCTGCTATGCAAATTCATTTTTCGGTTATTGGGCTGCATTTTGATAAAGGCTTCATCTTTCATGATATGACGATGTAAAGGCATTATACCTTCCTACTTTGTATTCAAGCTAAACTGCTCTTTTTTGTAATATGCCAAACCATTGTTATAAAAAGTTTTTTCTATTTATATTTTAGAATTGAAAGCTTTCTATTTTTTCTAAATTTTTCTTCTATATTAAGGTTGGTATCTGATTGGCTTTGACTAAGATTCAGAAGTGGTTCTCAAACGACTATTGATCAAATATTAAACTTTTAGATTTTAGCATATTTCTTTTACCACATTTGTATTAGCTATGAAGCGCATTTTCTTACAATGAATATGAAAAGATAAATAGCATAACAATTTTTCTGCAATGCGTATGCTCAAGGTTTTTTTTAATACAATTAATTGACCTTACAGATCAGGTTGCAAAATTTTTCTGTTTTGAATTTTACGCAATTTTGTATTAATTTGTATTAAACAAAAATGGATAATCCTCCTTATAATATTTTATTGTGTCAGTAATTAGAATACAAATAGTTGAAATTTCCTTTATAAATTAAAGCTCTTTGATGTTTATTTTTCCATTGCTGAAATAAAAACCTATTTTACTTTTTAACATTTCTTCAGCTTTTTGACCAAATATTTCATAGCGCCAACCATTCATAGCAGGAATATTTTTCTTGACACATCCATTTGCGATTTTTTCTAAATCGTTGGAAGTTGCAATGATTTTAGGTGCAATGCCATTTTCGTTCGCAACGAGTTTTAAGAGTACTTTAAGAAGATCGATTACAGCAGTTGTTGCATCATTGGGTGGATTATGTTTAGGAAGGGGGGGTAAAGTAGCAAGATCGACTTCGAAGCCCTCGTGGATAGCTTGAATTAATGTCTGTGCGATTGAGAGTTTATTCCAGTTTTTGTTAAGATTGCGCAAACGGTTCAAAGCAGATTCATCTGTGGGTTGTTGGATTGCGATCTCAATAAGGTGTTCATCTTTCATAATATGACGGCGTGGAACATTGTGTTTTCGTGCTTCGCGTTCACGCCAAGCTGCTATTTTTTGTAATATGGCAAGCTCACGCAGTTTTTTCACTTTGCCTTTTACTTTTTTCCATGCCTCATCTTCAGGCATATCATAGGTTTTGGGATTTAATAGAATCGCTATTTCATCATCCATCCAGTGCGTACGTTTGTTTTTTTCTAACTGCTTTTTTAATAAGAGGTAAATGTCTCTTAGATAGGTTACATCGGCAAGTGCATAGAGTAGTTGTTTTTCGGAAAGAGGGCGACAGCTCCAGTCTGTAAAACGGGATGATTTATCAATGTGATGACCCGTGCAGCGTTGTACAATTTGATCGTAGGAGATAGAATCACCAAATCCGCAGATTGATCCTGCTATTTGCGTATCGAAAAGGGGATAAGGAACGATACCTCCAAGATGATAGATAGTTTCGATATCTTGGCGTGCAGCGTGAAAAACTTTAACAATTTTTTTATCTGCCATGAGGTCAAAAAATGGTTTTAGATCAATATCTGGTGCTATTGGATCAATGAGCATTGTAGTATCTGGTGATGCAAGCTGAATTAAACAGAGTTGAGGCCAAAAAGTTGTTTCGCGGATGAATTCTGTGTCTACTGTTACAAAATCAGACGTACGTAAAGCAGCAAGTGCAGTTTCAAGATCTTTTGTTTGAGTAATAAGTTTCATCATTTTATTATTATAGCCAGATAAATTAAATTTGTCTTTTATTGACTTTTTTTTGTGTCTTTGTCGTCACATCTTGACAAATGGTTGCTAAAAAGCATTTGTAACGCATCTGAAACTTTATAATCAAAGGCAAAAAAAACTATGCACCGTTATCGCAGTCATAATTGCGCGGCTCTTCGTAAATGCGATGTAGGAACACAGGTTCGTCTTTCGGGATGGGTTCATCGTGTTCGAGATCATGGCGGAATTCTCTTTGTAGACTTGCGGGATCATTTTGGAATCACGCAAATCGTTGCTAATCCAGATTCACCGGCTTTTGAAATTATCGAGAAGGTGCGTTCTGAATGGGTCATTCGCGTAGATGGGGAAGTGTGTGCACGTTCTGATGAAGTGATTAACACATCTCTTCCAACAGGAGAGATTGAAATTTTTGCGCAAGAGGTGGAAATTCTTTCAAAATCTGATGAACTTCCTCTCCCTGTTTTTGGTGAACCTGATTATCCAGAAGATATTCGATTAAAGTATCGTTTTCTTGATTTACGTCGTGAAACTATGCACAAAAATATAATGCGTCGCACTGAAATTATTACTGCTATCAGGCGCTCTATGCAGGATAATGGTTTTACGGAATTTACGACACCACTTTTAACTGCGTCATCCCCAGAAGGCGCTCGCGATTTTTTAGTTCCAAGTCGTATTCATCAAGGAAAGTTTTATGCATTGCCGCAAGCACCTCAACAATACAAACAGTTGTTGATGATGTCAGGTTTTGATCGTTATTTTCAAATCGCTCCATGTTTTAGAGATGAAGATCCGCGGGCAGATCGTTTACCAGGTGAATTTTATCAATTAGATGTTGAAATGAGTTTTGTTGAGCAGGAAGATGTTTTAGCAACAATGGAACCCATTATACGTTCTCTTTTTGAAGAATTTGCCAATGGAAAGCCTGTAACACGAAGCTTTCCTCGTATTTCCTACGATGAAGCAATGCAGAAATATGGTTCTGATAAGCCTGATTTGCGTAACCCAATCATTATGGAAGATGTTTCTCAGCATTTTTATGATTCTGGTTTTAAAGTTTTTTCTCAAATTTTGGTTAATGATAAAAATGCGCAAGTATGGGCTATTCCGGCTAAAACGGGTGGAAGCCGTGCTTTTTGTGATCGTATGAATGTATGGGCACAAGGTCAGGGACAACCAGGGCTTGGTTATATTTTTTGGCGTAAAGAGCAGGGAAAGTTTGAAGGAGCAGGACCTATCGCTAAAAACATTGGCGAGGAAAGGAGTGAAGCACTTCGTACACAGCTTGGACTTGAAAGTGGTGATGCCTGTTTTTTTGTTGCAGGAGACCCAAAGAAATTTGCATCTTTTGCCGGGGCAGCGCGCACGAGGGTAGGGGAAGAATTAGATCTGGTCGATCGGGAGTGTTTCTCTTTAGCGTGGATTGTTGATTTTCCATTTTTTGAATGGAATGAAGATGAAAAAAAGATTGATTTTGCACATAATCCTTTTTCTATGCCTCAAGGAGGAGAAAATGCTCTTGAGTGCCAAGATCTTCTTACTCTTAAAGCTTTTCAGTACGATCTTGTTTGTAATGGCTATGAGATTGCATCAGGTGGAATCCGTAATCATTCACCAGAAATGATGCTTAAAGTTTTTAATCTTGCTGGTCTTTCTAAAGAAGTGGTTGAAGATCGTTTTGGTGGTCTTTATCGGGCATTTCATTATGGAGCTCCACCGCATGGTGGTATGGCAGCGGGTGTTGACCGTATTATTATGCTTTTGCAAGGCGTAAAAAATTTACGTGAGGTTGCTTTGTTTCCTATGAATCAGCAAGCGCTTGATCTTTTGATGAGTGCTCCATCTGATGTTTCTGCTGCACAATTACGTGATTTAGGGATCCGAATTGCTCCTGCTGTTCAAAAAGGTTCATAAACTTGATTGTGGTTGGAGAGTAGTGTCATTTTTTCTACGTATGATAAATTTTTATACCTTTAAATGCCATGAATGTATGTATTATTTATAATGAATTCAGATATATGCTTTGTTTAAAATCTTTAATATCGTAAAAGAATTTATAAATATCTGTAATTTATAATAAAAATTTATTTTTATTGAATATTTTATTGTACGATGGTCTGAGATTTATAATAATAATTTATATATAATTATTTATCAAATATATATTATTTATTTCATTAATTATATATTTTATTGAATTTATTAATTATATTATATTTAAAATTATTTTATTTATAATTTTTACAATTTTCAATTTAATATATGTAAATATTTATAAGATTTTTAATTTATAAATTTTAAATTGATAAAATATATTTTTAAATTTTTTTATATCATAAAATGGCAATCAATAAATTTAATATAAGATATTTTTTACTTTCTAACATTTTTTATATTAATTTCTTAAATACAATATTTTTATTATTTTTTAAAAAAAGACTTCTATTTTAAGGTATGCATTCCTGTATGTCGCTTGAGATGGAATGTAAAGCACGCACATGAATTTTTCAAATTGCTATAATTTTTCATTCATGTTTAAATTGTAATGCTTATTTTTATATATTCGATTTTTAATAAAAATATTCGACTTATAAAATATTACGTTTAATAAATCTTATAGAATAATTGCTCGTTATTTGGGGAGTTTTTATTCTAATATTATGCCTGATAAAATGATTTTACCTTTTGATAAAGAACATATTGAGCCAATAGAATTACGTTCTGCTTTACAAGAACGCTATTTGGCATACGCTCTTTCTACCATTACGCACCGTGCGTTGCCTGATGTACGTGATGGATTGAAACCTGTGCATCGGCGTATTGTTCATGCAATGCGCTTGCTTAAACTTAATCCTGAACAGTCCTATGCTAAATGTGCACGGATTGTTGGTGATGTGATGGGAAAGTTTCATCCTCATGGTGATGCCTCTATTTATGATGCATTAGTGCGCTTGGCTCAAAGTTTTGCTGTTCGTTATCCATTGGTTGATGGGCAAGGTAATTTTGGTAATATTGATGGTGATAATGCTGCTGCTATGCGTTATACGGAAGCACGCATGACTGAAGTAGCGGCGTTGCTGCTTGAGGGGATTAATGAAAATGCCATTGATTTTCGTTTAACCTATAATGAAGAAGATGAAGAGCCGGTTGTTTTACCAGGAGCTTTTCCTAATCTTTTAGCGAATGGTTCATCAGGTATTGCTGTTGGTATGGCAACGTCTATTCCACCGCATAATGCTGCTGAATTATGTGATGCGGCGTTGCATTTGATTGCTTATCCTGATGCAAATGATGAGGAATTAAATCAGTTTGTGCTTGGGCCTGATTTTCCAACAGGCGGTATTTTGGTCGAGCCTAAAAAAAGTATTGAGGAATCTTATCGTATAGGGCGTGGGTTCTTTCGGTTGCGTTCACGTTGGCATCAAGAAATTGGTAGCCGTGGTTCTTATGTGATTATTGTTACTGAAATTCCCTATCAAGTTCAAAAGTCACGTCTTATTGAGAAAACAGCAGAGTTACTTCTTGCAAGGCGGCTACCAATGCTTGAGGACATTCGTGATGAATCGGCAGAAGATATCCGCATTGTATTGGTTCCTAAAAATCGTACAGTTGATCCTGAACTTCTCATGGAGTCTCTTTTTAAATTAACGGATTTTGAAGTAAGATTTCCTTTGAATCTGAATGTTTTGTCTTTAGGAAAAGTGCCAAATGTTCTTTCTTTGCGCGAAAGCTTGCAGCAATGGCTTGAGCATCGTCAACAAGTCCTTATTCGACGCTCTCATTATCGTCTTAATGAAATTGATCGTCGATTAGAAATTCTCCATGGCTATCTTATCGCATATTTAAATCTTGATGAGGTGATCCAAATTATACGTGAAGAGGATGAGCCCAAAAAGGAATTGATCGATCGTTTTGAATTAACAGAAAATCAAGCTGAAGCTATTCTTAATATGCGGTTGCGTTCTCTCCGTAAGCTTGAAGAATTTGAAATTCGTAAGGAATTTGAGGCTCTAAAGGCTGAAAAAGAAAAACTGCAAAATTTATTAGCTTCGAGTACAAAGCAATGGAAAATGATTTCCGAGGAAATCATAAGAGTTCGTAAAATTTTTGGTCCTGAAACTCTCTTAGGGAAAAGGCGTACAACATTTGAAGAAGCGCCAAGACATGACATTGACGATATTCATCAGGCAATGATCGAAAAAGAGCCGGTAACTATTGTTATTTCTGAAAAGGGATGGATGCGCGCTTTGAAGGGGCATTTGAGTGATTACAAAGCGCTTTCTTTCAAAGAAGGTGATTGCTTAAAGTTAGCATTTCCGGCGTTCACTACAGATAAGATTACAGTGATAAGTACCGGTGGAAAGTTTTTTTCTATTAGTGCAAATAGTTTGCCAGGAGGGCGAGGGCATGGCGAACCAATTCGTATTTTAGTCGATATGGATGATGAGCATAATATCCTTACTGCCTTTGTGCATAATGCACAGGAAAAACTGCTTTTAATTTCGTCTTATGGCAATGGTTTTATTGTTCCTGCAGCCGAAGTCATTGCCAATACACGAAAAGGAAAGCAAGTTATGAATGTAAAGTTTCCTGATAAAGTAAAACTTTGTGTTCCGGTAAACGGTGATCATGTTTCAGTGGTTGGCGAAAATCGCAAAATGCTGATTTTTTCTATTGAACAAATACCAGAAATGAGTCGTGGTAAAGGTGTTCGTTTACAACGTTATAAAGAGGGTGGTGTTGTTGATGCCAAAACCTTTAATTTATCAGAGGGATTAACTTGGCAAGATACAGCTGAAAGGAGTTTTAATCGCCAAGCTGATGATCTCATTGAGTGGATGGGAACGCGTGCTGGGGTAGGGCGTTTAGTTCCAAGGGGATTTCCAAAATCAGGAAAATTTAACAATTAACTAATTGAATTGTATAGCATATTTAATTCTTAGGTTGTGTACCCTTTAGTAACATTTGAAATAAAAGGTGGAGTGGTGAGATCATTGCCTCTGTAAAGAACGGATGTGCTATCATGGAGCAGTATAAAAAATAAGTATACGGATTTGTAAAAGATTTCTCCTTCTGAGGATAAATTTCTGCAATACGTATGAGGAATTAAAACCATTCTCATCGTTTTGTTGAAAGCGTTTAGAGTGTTTTAAAGTGGTGAAAGCTTCCCCTTATCTTCAGGCAAGTGAATCTAGTATTCCTAACTTTATATCTTTGTATCAGAAGGGGATCTTTCGTCTGTTTTCAAGAGCTTACCAAAAAGTATAGTTTATGATGGAGAAGCTTATGGGGATTGATACCACCATTGGTCCTAGCTCTTTTTTGTGCCAAGTTTAGAGAGGAGAGGTCGGCATGAAATAGAGACATGGAGAGGAAGCAGAGAAGATTTATGAGGAAGAGTTTTGCTGTGGTGGATATTCCTTAAAGCCCTGTCTTTATGTTTTCTTCCCATTGTAGAGAAGTGGAGTGCTATGATTTAAGCTCCTTAGCTTGTTAAAGGGGACACAAATACACAAGGTATTGCTAATAAAGTTATGTTCATATGGATGACGAGAAGGGGAGAGAAAGCAAAATTATATCTTTGTCTTTTTTTCCGCACGAATAAGAAAATACTGCAGAATGATAATGAACACCTTTTTAGAGAACACTACTTTATCAAAAGCTATTTTCAATAGAAACAACTACTTTAGAGGTCTCTTCTCGCTATTGGATAAGAAATCTTTTTCTTTGATATATTTTTGATCTATGTTTCAATCGCCCTCTGGGTTGGGAATTAGCTACACAGAATTTAATTATAAAAGCGTGAAAAAGAAACCCTATGTGGTTTGGTTTTGCTGTAGCCCTATAGAGATATTTCAACCGTTTTTAAAGTTATGTTTATTCAGTTTTATTATGATATTGCCTAAAAAGATGTCCACTTTCAGCCCATAAGACAAGCAATATGGCAATGAGACTAAGAAAGAAAAATCCTGCTGAATTAGGAATAGTTGTTTCATTAAATTGTTGTGCAATAAAAAAACTGAGACCTGTGCCAATAGATGTTTGCAAAAAACCAGATATAGATGACGCCGTTCCAGCTATTTCTCCTACAGGTTCAAGAGCAAGTGTATTGAAGTTTGCCATAATACCACCGCAGGCAAACATGAGTATACAGAATAACAGCATGTAAAAAGCAAAAGGAAGAATACCATCTGTTAAGAGGGAGCCAACAAACCATATACATGAAGTGATACAAAAGAGTAAAAGCATTGTGTGAGCGATACGCCGCATTCCAAGGCGTCCAACCAGTTGAGAGTTAAAGAATGATGATAGTGCTTGAAATGCAGCACCAACTGCGAAGGCAATAGGAAACCAAAGTCCTAGATTATAAATCCCTTCATATGTTTGTTGTGATGTATTAACGGCGGTAAAGATACAACCTAAAATAATGGAAGTGGCTAGTGTATAGCAAAGTGTTATGCGATTGGTTATCACAATCCATAAATTATGTTTGACTGAAGAAAAGGAAAGAGAACGTTGTGCATAAAGAGTTTCAGGCAAGCGTAATTGAATCCAAAGCATCAGTCCAAAACCAATAATTGCCATGAATATGAAAATAAATTGCCAGTTTCCAAACAGTAAAATGATCTGTCCTGTTGCTGGTCCAATCATCGGTGCAATAAGGAAAACCATCATCACGATAGACATCACTTCTGCCATTTTTCGACCACTATAGAGATCACGTACAATGGAAACCGTGAGCACACGCATAGCAGCTCCTCCCATTCCTTGCAGGATACGCAAAATAAGCAAGAGAGAGAAATTGGATACAAACGCACAGCCAATCGCTGTAAATGAATAAAAAGCAAGACCAATAAGAATAAGTTTACGTCGCCCATAACGATCGCTTATTGGACCAAAAAATATCTGTGTGATGCCATAGCTGATAAGATAACTAGAAATGATATAATGTTGATCATTTTCATTGATAACATTTAAACTGTTTAAGATGTTAGGCATAGCTGGTAGCATAATATCAACAGCTATAGAATTGATGGCCATGAGTGAAGCAATGAGAATAACAAATTCTTTATAGCCAATTTTTTTTCTAATCGCATCGCTGTGCTTCTGTTCGTCGACTGAATATGGCATATGAATCCTTTAAATAAAAGTTTCGACTGAACACGGCTTTATAAGAAGCTGAATACAATGAAAGATATCTACGATTTATTGCAAGGAATGCCTTTTTCCTTTAGCAGTTCTTGCAATTCATTATTTTGAAACATTTCTTTAACAATATCACAGCCGCCAACAAATTCACCTTTAATATAGAGTTGAGGAATTGTTGGCCAATTTGAGTAGTCTTTGATTCCTTGACGCAATTCATTAGAAGTTAAGATATTAATTCCTTTATAATTTAACCCTAAATAATCAAGAATTTGAACGACCTGGCCAGAAAATCCACATTGTGGAGCGTCAGGTGTTCCTTTCATGAATAAAATGACGTCATTTGTTTTAATTTCGTTGTCAATAAAATTATGAACATTAGTCATCTCTATTCCTCAATAGTGCAAATTTTTGGAAGTGTGCATTTACGCTCTTATTATTTTCTAATCGTATTGCGCGAATGAATGCAAGAAGAAATTTTTAAATTATTTTGGGTGTACTTGTCTGCAGTGCTAGAGCGTGAAGTTCGTTTCCCATATTGCCTTTGAGAGCATCATAGACCATTTTGTGTTGCTGAACACGGCTTTTACCGCGAAAGCTTTCGGAAATAACTTCTGCAGCATAGTGTTCCCCATCTCCAGCGAGATCACGGATTATAACAGTTGCATCGGGAATGCCTTCGCGAATAAGTGCTTCAATTGCACTGGCACGCATTGCCATGATTATTCTCCTCTGTTTGTTAATTTTTTATAAGAGTAGCAATTATAGTCACGAAAAACAAAAATTCTTTATTCTTCGCCCATGAATTTGGGAAACCAGCTTTCATAGGCTTGTGTGAGCTCATCTACGGAAAGTTTTAATATGCCATCTATATCAAGTGAAGTACCTGTAACTATACCAAGCTCTATTAAAGAAACTACGCTTTTTTTTGCCTGTTCTTTAAGGCTATTGAGCGCTTCAGGTTTGACTGCTAAAAGATAACGTCCTTGGTCTTCTCCAAAAAGTTCTGCGTGCTCTGGTGATTTGTTGCTTAATTTGGCTTTGATCCCTTTACCTGCTTTAATGACCATTTCTGCAAGTGCAATAGCTAATCCTCCATCAGAAAGATCATGCGCGGCATGAATAAAACCGCGATGAATAACATTTCGAACAAATTGACCATGCTTTTTTTCAAGTTGTAAATCGACGTGAGGTGGTGCACCAGCATCAATATTTAAAATGTCCCTTGCATAAATTGATTGTCCTAAATGTGAGCCGCAAGGTCCAACCAAAACAATACTGTCTCCATTTTGCATACCATTGATTGTTGTCATTTTAGACCAATCGTCAAGAAGTCCAACACCAGCAATCGTGGGGCTAGGAGGAATTGCTTCTCCATTGGTTTCATTATAAAGAGAAACATTCCCTGAAACGATAGGAAAGTCGAGAACTTTACAAGCTTCACCTATTCCTTTAATGGCAAAAACCAATTGCCCCATAATTTCAGGTTTTTCAGGATTACCAAAATTGAGGTTATCTGTAGCTGCCAGTGGTATTGCGCCTGTTGTACTAATGTTGCGCCAGCATTCTGCAACGGCTTGTTTTCCTCCTTCATAAGGGTCAGCTTCACAATAGCGAGGCGTTACATCAGAAGAAAAGGCAAGGGCACGTTTGTCGTTATTGCTTACACGGATGACTCCTGCATCACTTCCTGGGCGAACAAGCGTATTTCCTTGGATAAGTGTATCATATTGCTCATAAACCCAACGCCGTGAACTTTGATTGGCAGAATTTAATAATCTTAGGAGTACATTGGCAAGATTTTCAACTTTTTTGACTTCTTCCACTTTAAGGATAGGTTTGGGGGTAGGCTCATTCCACGGACGATCATAAACCGGTGCTTCATCACCGAGTTCTTTGATTGGAAGGTTGACGACTTCTTCTCCTTGATGGAAGACCCGGAAACGTAAATCGTCTGTTGTTTTTCCAATAATGGAGAAATGAAGTCCCCATTTATGAAAAATTTCAGCTGCTTTTTGTTCCATTTCTGGTTTAAGAATCATCAGCATACGCTCTTGGCTTTCAGAGAGCATCATTTCGTAGGCTGTCATGTTTTCTTCACGAACAGGAACTTTATCGAGATTAAGCTCTATACCTAGATTTCCTTTTGCTCCCATTTCAACAGCAGAGGATGTTAACCCTGCAGCACCCATATCTTGAATGGCAATGACAGCTTCTAATTTCATCAGTTCTAAACAAGCTTCAAGAAGACATTTTTCGGTGAAAGGATCCCCCACTTGAACGGTTGGACGTTTTTCATTGATTGAATCATCAAACTCGGCAGAAGCCATTGTTGCTCCTCCAACACCATCACGCCCTGTTTTTGCTCCCAAATAAACAACAGGAAGTCCTACTCCTTGTGCTTTGGAGTAAAAAAGAGAGTCTGTTTTTGCAATCCCAGCGGCAAAAGCGTTGACAAGAATATTACCATTATAGCGCTTATCAAAATTGACTTCTCCTCCAACAGTTGGAACACCAAAAGAATTTCCATAGCCACCGATTCCGGAAACGACGCCAGAAACAAGATGGCGTGTTCGAGGATGATTAGGAGAACCAAATCGCAATGCATTCATGGCCGCAACAGGACGAGCGCCCATGGTAAAAACATCCCGCAAAATGCCACCAACGCCTGTTGCTGCACCTTGATAAGGTTCGATGTAAGAGGGATGGTTATGGCTTTCCATTTTAAAAACTACACATTGACCTTCACCAATATCAACAACACCAGCATTTTCACCAGGACCTTGAATGACATATTTGCTTTTTGTTGGGAGAGTTCTTAGCCATTTTTTAGATGATTTATAAGAACAATGTTCATTCCACATTGCAGAGAAAATTCCAAGCTCGGTAAATGTTGGTGTTCTACCAATGAGTTTCAAAATATGCTGATACTCGTTAGCTTTTAGACCATGACGTGCAACTAATTCTGGTGTTATGACAATATTATTGCAAAGATTCATGCGTTTTTTCATCCATTAAAATAATCAAAATTTAGCTTTTTGTTACTTCTGATACAGCTTTTCAGTTCAGTTGTTTTATGACGAGACCATTAATGAACTCTAAGCCTTAATTTTATCCGCTTGTTCTTTAAGCTTGAAGAAAAAAATTTGTTTTTGATATTCGAAATAATGTGTTCTTTTAGATAAAGAATTTTTTTAGTAAGATTATTCACTTCATATATTCTAGTATGCTTGGAATAAGTAGTTGATAAAATTTGCTAAAAAACAGAATAGCTTTTGTTTATGATCATTAATTTGTCAATTCTAAAGCACTTTGGAAGAGTAAACGGCCATCAGTACCACCATGTGCTATTTCAATAAAATTTTCAGGATGAGGCATCATACCAAGAATATTACCAGCTTTATTGATAATACCAGCAATATCATTGATTGAACCATTAGGATTTGTATTTTCTGCATAACGGAAAACAATTTGTTCATTGTCTTCCATTTGTTCTAATGTCTCACTGTCAACAAAGTAGTTTCCATCGTGATGAGCAACAGGACAACGAATGATTTGTCCTTTGGAATAATATCGAGAAAATTTAGTGTTAGCGTTTACGATTTCAAGTTTTACTTCACGACAGACAAATTTTAATGAAGCATTACGCATTAAGGCACCAGGTAATAATCCAGATTCCAATAAAATTTGAAATCCATTACATATGCCTATTATTGTAATACCTTTTTGTGCTTTTTCACGGATAGCTTGAAAAACGGGTGTTCGTGCACCAATAGCGCCACATCTTAAGTAGTCACCATAAGAAAAACCACCAGGAATAACAATGACATCTACATCTGGAATTGTTGATTCTGTTTGCCAAATTGTTAATGGTTTCACTCCCGTGATGTGGTGTAATGCTGCAACCATGTCCCGATCGCGATTTAATCCAGGTAATTGAATGATGGCAGTTTTCATGGAGAGTTCCACTTAAAGAAGTTCTATAGTGTAATTTTCAATGACAGTATTTGCGAGCAACTGTTCACACATTTTTTCGAGGTTTTGCTTTGCTGTTTCAGCAGGCTGATCATCAAGCACAACATCAAAAACTTTCCCTTGGCGAATAGAGTGAATGCCTTTGAAAGCTAAACTCTTTAAAGCATTGACAATCGCTTCTCCTTGCGGATCAAGAACACTGCTTTTGAGAGTAACTGTAACGCGTGCTTTCATTTTTTATTTCCTGTTTTTAGCAGTACCACTTTTTGAAGAGGTGTAATTACGATATTAAAGGGAGGTGACATAATGTCACCTTATTTTTTATTTTACTAAGACTGGACCACTTGGTCGTGGAGATTCATTTTCATTAATGATACCAAGACGTTTTGCGACTTCTTGATAAGCGTTAATAAGCCCTCCCATATCACGCCGAAAACGGTCTTTATCCATTTTCTCTCGTGTTTGCATATCCCACAAACGAGCAGAATCAGGCGATATCTCATCAGCAAGAACAATGCGCATCGCTTCATCTTCCCATAAACGGCCGAATTCCATTTTAAAATCAATTAATTGAATATTAACACCTGCAAAAAGTCCAGAAAGAAAATCATTAATACGAATTGAAAGTTGCATAATGTCTTCTATTTCTTGTGGGACAGCCCAGCCAAAAGCAGTGATATGTTCTTCAGTTACCATTGGGTCATCAAGAGAATCGTTTTTATAATAAAATTCAATGATAGGTTGCGAAAGAGCCGTTCCTTCTTCCAACCCCAAACGTTTAGAAAGAGACCCAGCAGCAACATTACGAACAACAACTTCCAATGGAATTATTTCAACCGCTTTAATGAGCTGTTCGCGCATATTTATACGCCTGATAAAGTGTGTTGGGATGCCCAAACGGCCAAGATGGCTAAAGATATGTTCTGAAATACGGTTATTTAAAACCCCTTTTCCGTCGATAATTTCATGTTTTTTTGCATTAAAAGCAGTTGCGTCATCTTTAAAAAATTGAATATAGGTGCCTGGTTCAGGTCCTTCATATAAAATTTTGGCCTTGCCTTCATAAATACGGTGGCGACGATTCATTGTAATTCTCTATTTCTCTGAGAGGTTTTAAATAGCATTGATGGGCAATACTATCCTAGTTGGTAGAAATTCTCAATGACTGCTATGGTGCTTCTTACAATTTTTATCATATAGATTTTATCAATAAGGAATTTAGTACCTAGACAATGTGAGAAAGGCTATCTCATAAATTAAATTTTTGCAAGAAAATGGGAGAGAACCATAAGCCCTTCAGGCCAAGGACCATGGCCCGATTCTACATTGATATGGCCAGACTGTCCAGCATCAACAAAAAATGCTCCCCAATCATTGGCAAGACTTTCTGCTACCGAGAATTGGCAAAATTCATCATTGCGGCTGGCTATGACTACTGAGGGGAAAGGCAATTTTTCGCGGCGGTATGGTCCAAATGTTTTTAAGTGTTTGGGACGTATTTTTTCATTGGCTACATCTGGGGGCGCAACAAAGAAAGCACCACAAACTTTTTCTGCATTCTGCAGAGTTGCATGAACAGCTGTTGGAACTCCTAGTGAATGGGCAATAATAACAACAGGTTTTTGGGCTTGTGCAATGGCAACCTTAACCTCATTAACCCATTCGTTACAAACAGGTTTTGACCAATCGGTTTGTTTAACACGACGAGCTGTAGACAATTTTTGTTCCCAACGTGTTTGCCAATGATCAGGACCTGAGCCTTTGTAGCCGGGAACAATAAGAATATCGAGTTGATTTGCTTTCATGAATTGTTTCCTTCATTATAATGGGTTTTGCCTCATAGGCAGAAAGCAAAATATTTATTCTTTGTATGCAATTTTTATCATTATCCAAAGACGCGTTTAAAAATCGTGTTGATATGTTTTGTATGGTAAGAAAGGTCAAATTTTTCACGAAGTTCTTCCTCACTTAATACTTTTGTAACATCTTTATCATTGAGTAATTCTTCTAAAAAATCTTTTCCTTGTTCCCAAACCTTCATCGCATTTCGTTGTACAATACGATAAGAATCTTCCCGACTGATGCCAGCTTGCGTGAGCGCTAAAAGTACCCGCTGTGAATGAACAAGACCACGAAACTTATTGAGATTTTTTTGCATATTCTCTGGGTATACAATTAAATTTTCAATTACGGATGTCAGTCGAGCAAGAGCAAAATCAAGTGTAATGGTTGCATCAGGGCCAATATACCGTTCAACAGATGAATGAGAAATATCACGTTCATGCCAAAGAGCTACATTTTCCATAGCAGGTATTGCAAATGTACGCACCATACGCGCTAATCCAGTTAAATTTTCTGTTAAAACTGGGTTGCGTTTGTGGGGCATAGCAGATGACCCCTTTTGTCCAGGTGAGAAATGCTCTTCTGCTTCAAGTACTTCTGTTCGTTGCAGATGGCGTATTTCTATAGCTAGTCTTTCAATGGATGAAGCAATAACGCCGAGCGTTGCAAAAAACATAGCGTGACGATCACGTGGTATAACTTGGGTGGAAACGGGTTCAGCACGCATCCCCAATGCTTTTGCTACATGTTCTTCAACGCGCGGATCAATATTAGCAAATGTTCCTATAGCTCCTGAGATAGCACAAGTAGAAATTTCTTCACGTGCTGCGACAAGGCGTTTACGACAACGAGAAAACTCAGCATATGCAAGAGCGAATTTGATTCCAAATGTTGTCGGTTCTGCATGAATACCGTGACTACGCCCAATAGTGATCGTTTCTTTATGTTCAAAAGCGCGTTTTTTTAATGCTTCAAGAAGTTGGTCGATATCTTTTAGCAAAATATCACTCGCACGCATTAGTTGAATGTTAAGCGTTGTATCTAAAACATCTGATGATGTCATACCTTGGTGGATAAAACGAGCTTCTGGTCCAATAAATTCAGCTAAGTGAGTTAGAAACGCTATAACATCATGCTTGGTAATTGCCTCAATCTCATTAATGCGATTTATATCAAATTCGGCAGCTTTCCCTTTTTCCCAAATAACTTTTGCTGCTTCTTTGGGAATAATACCTAATTGAGCGAGTGCATCACAGGCATGTGCTTCAATTTCAAACCAAATACGATATTTTGTTTTTGGTGACCAAATTGTTACCATTTCAGAGCGGGAATAACGGTCGATCATAATTTTTCCTTATTGTGAGAGGGTTGCAGCTTGGCGCAATGCATGAATACGTGTTTTGTAAAGTTCTTTGTTTCCATCTTTATAAATCGCAGAACCTGCGACAAATACATTTGCACCAGCTTTTGCAGCTATTCCGATTGTATCAACAGTGATACCACCATCAACTTCAAGATCAATAGGTCGATGAGCAATCATACTTTTAACGCGTTTGATTTTATCTTGCATTTCTGGAATGAAATTTTGCCCACCAAAACCAGGATTAACTGTCATGATCAGGATAAGATCTAATTGATCAAGCAAATATTCAAGCACATGTTCTGGTGTCGCTGGATTGATTGAAATTCCAGCTTTTTTCCCCATTGCCTTGATAATTTGTAGTGAACGGTGAATATGAGGACCCGATTCTGCATGAATAGTTATAATATCTGAACCTGCTTTTGCGAAGGCTTCAAGATAAGGATCTACAGGTGCGATCATCAAATGAACGTCGAATATTGCTTTGGTTAATGGTCGTAGTGCCTTGACGACATCGGGTCCAAACGTGATATTAGGAACAAAGTGGCCATCCATAATATCAAGATGGAGCCAGTCTGCCCCAGAATCAACAACATCTAATACTTCTTGACCAAGTTTGGAAAAGTCAGAAGCTAAAAGTGAAGGTGAGATGAGGTGAGAACGAGGCATTAAGATCTCCTTGGTTGGCTCTTTTTAGCATGTAGTTCTGTGTGTTAAAATAACATTTACATTATAATGTAAAAGAATAACCATGTATCATAGATCTTTTATTGAAATGTTTTTTAAAATTTTAAAAGCTTTATAAGTGAAAAATATGCCAAATCATACAACACATTTAATGCCGAAGTCTCAAGATATTTTTCCTGTTTCTCCGCAAGAATATCGAGACACTATGAGTCATTTTGCAGGAGCTGTGCATATTGTGACAACAAATGGCGTTAAGGGAAAGCGTGGAGTAACGGTTTCAGCGTGTTGTTCCTTATCAGATGATCCTCCAACACTCCTTGTTTGTTTAAGGCGCCATAATTTGAAGAATAATCTGTTTATGGAAAATGGAAATTTTTGTGTTAATAGTTTGGCAGGAAAACATCGTTCATTAGCGGATATTTTTTCTAGGCGTTGCAATTTCGCACAAAATGAATGTTTTGATAGAGCTCAATGGAGTACTTTGCAGACGGGTGCACCTAGTCTTTCTGATGCTTTAGCATCACTTGACTGTCGTTTGATTTGTTGGCATGAACATGCAACCCATTACGTTTTAATTGGTGAAGTAGTTGCAATAAATTGTAATAAAGAAAAAGAGGCTTTGATATATTTAAATCGTGGATATCGTACTCTGCCTTTGTAAATGTTTTTGTTTCTTTCTAATCTGACTAATTTTTTGTGGGTGTGTTTAAGTTTTTGCTCAATAATCGAATAAGCTTATTTCGTATCGCTCTGAATGGTTGTGTTTTTTGTAAACTTGCTTGTAGGCATAACTAGAATGGCTATATTATTATAGGGATACACCGTTCATAATTATCACAATATAGTACATGCTATGTGGGAAGATGGCGATGATCTCAACATAATGGCTTTAAACATATTGGTATGTTATTATAAAAAAGCATTTTACTCTTGTGTTGATCAGTTTTGCACAATATATAGACCGCACATACCATATGTGGAGGTTTATGGCATGAGCGAAAAGGTTGATGGTCAATATCGTCCTAGTGAAGATGAGCCTTTTATGAATGAGCGGCAAAAGGCATATTTTCGTGCAAAGTTGGTTTCTTGGAAAAATGATATATTAAGAGAAGCCCGTGAGACTTTGGAAAATTTGCAGGAGGAGAATGCTGTTCAGCCCGATTTGACTGATAGAGCATCTTGCGAAACTGATCGTACAATCGAATTGCGTGCTCGTGATCGTCAGAGAAAGCTTATTTCAAAGATAGATGCAGCTTTGGAGCGCATTGATAATGGTACTTATGGGTTTTGTGAGGAAACTGGCGAGCCTATTAGTATAAAGCGTCTTGAGGCTCGACCAATTGCAGTTTTGTCGTTGGAGGCACAGGAACGCCATGAGCGAAGAGAAAGAGTGTATCGTGACGATTGAAAATCGATTGTAATGATAAGTAAATGAAATACTCGCAGCTAGAATTGCTTATTTTACTTTTTTTTGGGCAGGAATAAATAAGGATGGTTCTTGTCGTCCTTCAATTTCAGCGGTGATTGCTGAATCTTCCAAATATTGATTCAAAGGCTTAGAAATATTGTCTTGGGGATGCTCTATTTCACTGACGGGACAAGGTATTTTTTCTATAAGATTAGGATTTGAGTTTGTCTTTGGTATTGTTAATGCTTGTTGTGTATCCTGCTTTTGTTTATCAGCGCTTTTGTGTGTGATACGTTTATCTATAATATTTGATTCTATAACAATATCTTTTAGCCCGCCGATAAGAATAAGGTGTTCTGTATTATCACGACGTATCAGCATAAGACGTCGCGTACGGTCGATAGCAATTGTATCGCATATGGTCAATCGCGGCGGATGTTTTTTTCTATGTGTGTTGAATCCTCTTGTCTTTAAACGGCGTAAAAACGTAATGATTGCAGTAATAGTTGTAGCTATCATTATGAAAAGCACAAGGCTTATGGTTATGTTTGCTGCGGATGTACCTATTTGGCTTGATAACCACACATGCATGGTGCTTCTCCGATTTATGTTATATAAGTTTGTAAATATAATATAAGTTTGTAAACATACTTTAAAAGGTTGGCTTATAATATGAAAGATGATCTTTTAGATATTGAGTGATTTTTATTGGGTAGATATTATCATGGTGTATACTTCATAAAAAACGATTATGGAGGTAATTTAGTGTATCAGAAATGACCATAATCGAGGCAAAGAGAAATGGGTAAGGGTTTTGAGAATAGTGAAAAATCATCGTCTACTTCTATTCACTGTGGGGGCATGATTTTTACTATTGTTTTTGTTATCATTTTTCTAGTCATTGTAGGTGTTTTAGGTTTTTTTAATCCACATAGCTATTTTCAAAAGGCTATGTTGGTTTCTTTTTTAGCATTAGCAGTTATAGGTGTTGCTGCATTGTTTTTGATAGGGATGGGGGTTTTGAGATATAATGCAACGCCGTTGTATCGAGATTTTGATCTCAGCATTTTTAATAGTATGGATGATGTAATTATAATATCTGATCTGTCCGGTTTTGTTTATTATTCTAATCAAAATTATCGAAAAATTTTTACCTATAAGCGTGAGTCCTCTTGTTATGCGGTGATTGCTGATCTTCCAGGAGCTGGTGCGCTTTCATATCGCTTAAAAGTTGCTGCATGTAATAATCTTGCAGCGCAGGAAGAATTTAGGATAGAACGGCCAATTTTTTCCCATTCTCCCGAGAAAAATTCTGTTTGGTACAATATTTCTGTTCAGCCAATAAAAAAGGGGGAAAAAAGGCTTTTATTTTGGCGTATTACCGATATTTCGCATTTGCAGGAGTTTCGTGAGGCTTTTTTCTCGAATCTTCAAGAAGCAATCAATCACTTAGATCAGGCTCCTGTTGGTTTTTTTTCTGTTAATACACAAGGGACGATTCTTTATGCAAATGCAGTTTTTGCTGAGTGGTTTTCAATTGATTTAGCGAATTTTACTGTTGGTCAATATAATTTTGATAAGCTATTTGATGGCGTTGAAACCAATAACGCATGGAGTGATATTTGTTTGCAAAACAATAAACATCAAAGCTTAGGTTATTCTACGCCTTATACGTTTTCATTATATTTAAATTCAGAGACTAGTAACAATAAAAAATTCAATTGCTTTATGTGTGCTTCTTCTTTCTTAGAAGATGAAGCAATTTATCGTATTGTGATGATGCCACAGCAGATACAAAAAGAAGAGGACGATTATCAATCAAAATTCCCAAGTCTATTGGTAGAGTATTTTGATGCAAGTCCTTTTGCAATAGCAGTGGTAGATCAGAAAGGACAACTGGTTTACATAAATGATTCTTTTTCATCATTAATGGGTTGTACGCGTAAAAATATTAGACTTTATGATGTTATATCTCGCCGTGATCATGAACAGCTAGAGCGTGCATTTCAGAAAATTACGTTAAATAAAAATTATTCAATTTTGATAGAGACAGTTTTAGAAAAGAATCAGGAACGCCATGTGCGTCTCCATGTTATGCCTGTAACACCATATTATGGTGATGCATTACGAGATTTGGTAATTGTGTCTGTCATAGAAATAACAGAACAAAAAACGCTTGAAGATAAAATGATACAAAATCAGAAGATGCAAGCTGTTGGGCAATTGGCTGGTGGTATTGCGCATGATTTTAATAACGTTTTAACAGCAATTTTGATGTCTTGTGATCTTCTTTTAAATACGTATCGCAGTTCTGATCCAGCTCATGCTGATCTTATCAATATTAAGAACAATGCTAATCGTGCGGCTGCTCTTGTGCAGCAATTATTGGCTTTTTCTAGAAAGCAAACGCTGCGACCTGAAAAAATTGATTTTACAGAATTTTTATCAGATATGCGCAATCTTATTGTACCTCTTTTAGGTAATAATATTCAGTTGAAAATTATTCATGGAAGAGATTTGTGGAGTGTTAAAGTCGATCAAGCATCTTTCCAGCGTGTTATTATGAATTTGGTTATTAATGCACGTGATGCCATGCCAGATGGAGGTATTGTCACGATTGCAACAAACAATATTACAAAACAACAGAGTGCTGAATTTGATCATGTTGGTTTTGCAATTGGTGAGTATGTGCAGTTGACCATTTCGGATACAGGAACTGGTATATCAGCTGCTATACAAGAAAAAATATTTGAACCATTTTTTACAACAAAAGAAGTTGGAAAAGGAACCGGGCTTGGTTTATCAATGGTTTATGGAATTATTAAACAGACAGGTGGTTATATTTACTGTGATAGCCGAGAAGGCGAAGGAGCAACATTTCATATTTTTCTTCCCCGTTATATTCCTGATATTTACGGTGAAATTTCCCAGCGGAATGAAAAAGTGGAAGAGCAGGAAAAAAATACAGATTTAACAGGATCTGCGACTGTTTTATTGGTTGAAGATGAAGATTCTGTCAGAATGGGTGGGGTAAGAGCACTCCAAATGAGAGGATATACTGTTTTGGAAGCAGCAAGTGGAGTGGAAGCGCTTTCTATTCTTGAAGAAAATAAGGGTGCTGTTGATATCATTGTTTCCGATGTTGTAATGCCAGAAATGGATGGCCCGACTTTGCTCAAAGAGTCGCGTAAAAAATATCCTGATATCAAATTTATTTTTGTTTCTGGCTATGCGAAAGATGCTTTTACTAAAAATCTTCCACAAGATGCTGTTTTTAGTTTTTTATCTAAGCCATTTACACTTAAACAGTTAACTCTAGCAGTTAAAGAAACACTTGCACAATGAAAGAGAGAAATTGTGTTTTTAGATGAAAATCCAGAATATTTTGACAGTATAATTGTAATATTTCTTAGAAAAAAATTACTTAAAAATTAATTTAGATACTTACAATTAGAAATTTAAAGAAACCTCCTGCACAGATTGTGCACAAAAATATTCATAAAATATTAGATTCTATCTCATCAAAATTCTTACAGTTTTAAAAATGTAAGAGGTGAGGAATAAATTAACGGTAACATTGGAGCGTGCAGGTTGGTATAATCAGAAAGATAAAAGTTGCTGTTGAGCATCCATCATTTTGTTGTTTTTTTCAATAAATATTTTTAAGGCTTCCGGATACAGTTTATGTTCAGCCTTAAGGACTCTCTGCGCTAAAATATCAGTGGTATCATTCGGACATACTGGAACAGCAGCTTGAGCGAGAATTTTTCCTGCATCCATGTCGTTTGTAACAAGGTGAACAGTACAACCAGTAATTTTAACGCCTGCTTGTAAAACTCTTTCATGCGTATTTAAACCTTTAAATGAAGGTAAAAGAGAAGGGTGAATGTTCAAAATTCGCCCTTCATAAAGTTTCACGAAATGCGGTGAGATAAGGCGCATATAGCCAGCAAAGCAGATCAGATCTGGTTGATATTTAGCTAAAATCGTGAAGATAGATTGTTCATGTGCTTCTTTATTTGGGTAATCTTTACGATCAACAACGTGAATAGGCAAATTATTGTTACGTGCTTTTTCGATTCCGGCAGCATGAGGATTATCACAAATAACTGCGACAATTTCAGCAGGATATCCTTCCTGTTTGCTTGCTTTAGCGAGGGCAACCATATTGGATCCGTTGCCAGAAATAAAAACAACGATTTGTTTTTTCATAAATGAAGTAGACCTCTATAGATAATTCCTTTATTTTGATCTTGGCGTTTTGTTAAAATGCCGAGCATAGTAACGGTTTCACCTTGCATTTCAAGTGCTTTTTTAATTGTTTCAACCGCGTTTTGCGCTACGATAATAACCATACCAATACCACAATTAAATGTTCGTAACATTTCTATTTCTTCTATTCTACCTTGTTTGGCAATCCATGAAAAGACTGATGGAACATCAATGGCAGAAAGATTAAGTTCAGCGCAAAGAGAGGAGGGAAGTACACGCGGAATATTTTCAGGGAAACCCCCACCTGTGATATGAGCAAGGGCTTTTATTCCTTCGTAATTTCGGATGATGGGCAGGAGAGATTTTACATAAATGCGTGTCGGTGTAAGAAGTGCTGTGCCGAGACTAATTGTCGAATTAAAAGGGGCAGGATCATTCCATTTTAGATCACTTTGTTGGACGATTCTTCTAACAAGAGAAAAGCCATTGGAATGAACTCCAGATGAGCTAAGTCCTAAAATAATGTCGCCTTCTGTAAGATCTTTTGAAGGGAGTAATGTGCTACGTTCAGTAGCTCCTACAGCAAATCCTGCTAAGTCATAATCGTCTTTCGCATACATATCAGGCATTTCTGCAGTTTCTCCTCCAATCAGGGCTGCACCTGCTTGCCGACACCCTGCTGCAATACCAGAAACGATTGCGGCACCTTGTTCAGGGTCAAGTTTCCCAGTTGCAAAATAATCGAGAAAAAAGAGAGGTTCAGCTCCTTGTACGAGTAAATCATTAACGCACATGGCTACGAGATCAATACCAACAGTGTTATGGATACCGACTTCAATGGCAATTTTTAATTTTGTACCTACTCCATCATTAGCCGCTACAAGGATAGGGTCTTTAAATCCTGCTGCTTTTAAATCAAATAGTCCGCCAAAACCGCCAATTTCTGCATCTGTGCCTCTTCGTTTTGTTGAGCGTATATAGGGCTTGATTTTCTCTATCATGGCATTACCCATGTCGATATTTACGCCGGCTTTTGCGTAGGTAAGTCCACAGTTGGATTTTTTATTTATTAGATTTTGTTTGCTCATTGGAGCTTTCCTTATGGAAAATCAGGTTTTGATGTTATGCAATGCCATGATAGAGTCATCTCTGCAAGAGGTTATTGAAGTTTAGCATTTAAGAAATAATTGACTTTGCTTGACCCATGTCGAAGAAATTTATAATCTTTGTGAGGATTTTTTAAGGATATTTATGACTAAGATATCAGATAATCAAGATAATTCTGCTTTACCGCTAATGAAAAAGAAAATTAGTGAGGGTGGGGCGGGTGGTCATTATACGGCGGCTTATGTGCCTGCTTATGCTCAAGTGCCATTACCGAACAATATGAAAAAGCAAATTTTTTTCTGGCTCGGTGCATTGTTTTTTTTCATTCTTTTTATGTTTGTTTTTGGATCAGTTTTGCTTCCTTTTGTGGCAGGGATTGTATTGGCTTACTTTCTTAATCCGGTTGTTCAATTGCTGGAAAAATTCGGTATTCGTCGTGTTTTTGGCACTATCCTGATTACTTTATTTATCATTGTTATTTTTGTCGCTTCTTTAATAATTTTGATTCCTATTATCAGTTGGCAAATACAGCAATTTATGAGTAATGGTTTACCCATTTATATTAATCGTATTCAAACTTTTTTTGTTGAACATGATTTTGAATGGGTAAGGCGCTATTTTGGTAGTGATCCAAATGAATTACAGAGCAATATTAAAGGGCTTTTAGGAAAAAGTTCCGATTTTATTACATCTCTCTTGAATTCGCTTTTGAAGTCAGGAAAATCTATTGTTAATATTATCAGCTTATTTGTTGTAGCTCCAGTGGTGGCGTTTTACATGTTGTTAGATTGGCCACGTATGGTTACGGCAGTTGATTCGTTGATACCACGAGATCATCTTGAAACTGTTCGCAGTATTTTTCATGAAATGGATAGAGCTATCGCCGGCTTTGTTCGAGGGCAAGGAACAGCTTGTTTAATATTGGGAGGGTATTATGCTATTGGTTTGACCATAACAGGACTCAATTTTGGTCTTTTAATTGGTATGTTTATTGGCCTTATCAGCTTTATTCCTTATATTGGCACAATGAGTGGTTTTGTACTCTCTGTTGGCATTGCATGGGTTCAATTTTATCCCAATAATTGGGGTTGGATCGTTGTTGTTATGGTTATCTTTTTAATTGGTCAATTTATTGAAGGCTATATTCTTCAACCAAAACTTGTAGGTTCATCAGTGGGGCTACATCCAGTGTGGTTGATGTTTGCACTTTTTGCTTTTTCTTCACTCTTTGGTTTCACTGGTATGCTTGTTGCTGTTCCTGCGGCAGCGGCTGTTGGTGTTCTGGTTCGTTTTGCTCTTCATACTTATCTTCGTTCTCAGATGTATTCGCGAAGTGGAAATTCGGAGCCGCTAGAATGAATGCACGTGAAACACAATTGCCTTTAAATTTTTCTTATAATCCGATTTTCCAATTTGATGATTTGGTGGTTACGGAAAGCAATCGTATGGCTTTTCAGCTTATTGATCATTGGCCTAATTGGATCTTACCTATTGCGGTTTTGGTTGGAAAAGAAGGATCTGGAAAAACCCACTTTTCTAGTGTATGGGCGCAGAAAGCTGATGCTTTAAGACTTCATCGCAATGAAATTGATCAGGCTGTTGCTGTTGCTTCTTCAGGTAGATCATTTGTAATTGAGGATATTGATGCAGGTGAAATTAGTGAGACAGGACTTTTCCACTTCATTAACAGCGTTAAGCAAGCAAACCTTGATAAGCGTCAATCTACTTTGTTGATAACTGCACGTACAGTACCTTCAGCATGGAATTTAAAATTAAATGATCTAAAGAGTCGTCTTAATTCGGTTATGTTAGTTGCGATTAATCAGCCTGATGATGCATTGTTAACAGCTGTCGCTTTTAAACTTTTTTCTGATAGGCAGATTATCGTTCATCCGGATACTATTCATTATCTTGTAAATCGTTGTGAGCGTTCTTTATTTTCTTTGAAGAGTGTAATTGATTCTGTTGATCGGTTGGCATTACAAAGGAAAAGTAAAATAACGCGTGCTGTCATTGGTGAAGTTCTTAACATGCAAAGCTACTAAAAAATGCTTTCTAGCATGGTTCAGAATTTTTCAATAGAAAGCACTTTTGCTCTGTTATCGGTTCAGTGTGTGGATAGAAATGATGTTATTTAAGTTTTCTGCTTTTGCCATACTTGTTAGAGGATGAACAAAATACAATATTTTCATTTGCTTTTTTTGTATACTAAAATTTTTCCCTTTTTTTATGTGCATAATATTATTGTTCGAATGACTGTGAGCTTTTCAGCTTATGACATTGTGCTCTTTCCATATTTTGTAAAATCTTATCAAGTACTTTAGAGCGATTCTCGGGAGAAGAGATTCCCTTTTTGTTTTTTTATAATGAAACTTTTTAACTTGAGTGTGAAAACGTTTTTAATTGCTTCATTGCATTTGTAGGAGAGTGTAGAATTTAAAAAAATAAAGAGCGATTGAGCGAGTGCAGGAGCAGGGGATGAACAGTTTTCCTTATAATTATGCTGGATTTTATATGAGTAAAGTGGGGATTTTTGCGCTTTACTACTGGGGAATCTTTCGTGATGATTAAGCCATTTTTGTTGCTAAAATTATATCGACTAAATGTTGCCTTATATCATTTAAGTTCTCTCGATGCAATGTGAGCAATCGCGAATTTTTATCTAGAAGTTGGTTGTTTGTTTATTTGGATTGGATTTTCCTTTTTGAAGAAGATTATTTTTTGTTTCTATCAATTAATTTGTTGCTGAGCGGAAAAAATTTAAAAAAGCTCTTTCTTGTAAAGAAATGCAACAAAATTGAAAAAAAATGTCTTTTTCTCTTGCACTTCTGTTGTGAAAATTTTAGGAAATATATGTCAACTAAATCAAAATGGCGGAGCGTAGCGCAGCCTGGTAGCGCACCTGATTTGGGATCAGGGGGTCGTAGGTTCGAATCCTATCGCTCCGACCATCTTTGGTTATATGTAGAAGGTAACCCAATTGGGTGCGTGTGACGAGAAATTATCATTCAAGCGTTGTGTAGTCTGAAGGAAAAGAACCATGATCGCACGTATTTATAGTCCTGCGAAGACAGCTATGCAGTCAGGTAAGCGGAATACTGGTTTTTGGATTCTGCAGTATGAGCCTAAACAAGCAAAAATGCTTGAGCCTCTTATGGGGTATACGGCAACGTCGGATATGAATAATCAGGTAAGAATCCGGTTTAATAGGAAGGAAGAGGCAGTTGCTTTCGCATGTAGGAATGCTATTCCTTATCGTGTAGAAAAAACACATAGATCGATTCGGCGTACAGTTTCTTATTCTGATAATTTTCGCAATGATAGGCAGCAGCCTTGGACGCATTGAATTAAGTGTGCTGTTTTGAATGAGAAAATGATCAGTTGGTCCCGTAGCTCAGCTGGATAGAGCAACGGCCTTCTAAGCCGTGGGTCACAGGTTCGAATCCTGTCGGGATCACCATGTTTAAGTAAAATCAATAGGTTATATAAAAGTTCAGGAATTTTGATTCCATTGATTCTTTTAATTTTTTTCTTGTCTATCCCTCATTTTTTTGGAGCTTTTTTATAGCTTCAAGAGCTAGCCTTTTACGGTCTGCGCTCTTTGTATACAGAGATGCCATTTTATCTTCTGTCCAACCAAAAATTGCTTTGAGTTGTGACACCGTTGCACCTGAGTTAGCAGCGCGCGTTGCTGCTAATTTTCTTAAGCCGTGTGCCGATTTTTTTATTCCAGCTGCATTACATGCTTCACGAAATAGATTGCCAAAACTTTCTTTAACGAGCTTATTTCCGTTTTTCCCGCAAATGAATGTTTCATTTCCAATAGGACCAATTTTCAGAGTTTCTGCTAGTTCTGGTAAAATAGGCAGAAAAACATCTGTTTGAAATTTGCTTTTCTCTGTTTTGAGATGAATGATATTATCTTTCACATCTTTCCAACCAATGCGGACAGCATCACCACGACGCAAGCCTGTATACAGAAGAACATCAATCCAGACGCGTTCATGTGTTCTGATAGCCCATTTTTGATAATATTTTTCAACATCTTCTTCTGTCCAAACAGCAAATCCATCTTTGTTGTTGTAAGTTGGTCTTCTTACTCCTACTGTTGGATTACTTTCCAAAAGACCTTGGTCAATTGCCCAATTAAAAAGACCATTAAGGGCTTTTAGAAAATTGTGAGCAGCTGTTGGCGTTTCTTTGCGGCGTTCAACACCCGCTGTAATATGGGATTTCTTTATTTCTCTATAAGGGATGTTTCCTATGGTATCACATACCTTCATAAGGATGAGTTCTCTTTGTCTTTTCGTACTTTTAGCCAGATTATACCAATGAACGCTGTTAAAATACTGTTTAAGTAGCCATGCAAACGAACCTTCAACAAATTTTCCTGCTTTAGGTTTAGGAGGGATGATCCCTTGTAATTCGGCAAGCGCACTTTTGTAGTTGTCAACAAACTCTTGCGTTCCATAGGTTCCACGCACTCTAATACGTTTCCCATGACCAATGCGTACATACCATACAATTTTGCCATGTTGGGTAATTTGTTTAACAAGATGAGGGGGGCGTGGTTTAGGCATAGCAATTTCACATCTTAGAGAGCGCATCTTCGTAGTATTCATTCTTTGACAAATCGAATAATTTGTCTGGATGCGCTATTGAATTTGGTATTGGAATATCTGATTTGAGATAAATAAGGAGCTCGCCCGTAGGCTTAATTTCTATTAATTCGCATCTTTGTTTTTTTGCTTCTCTTAAAGCGCGAGCAATAGCTGGTTGCGTGATGGTAGCAGGGCGAGGTGCCATATCTTTTCTCCTTACATTCAGATGCAATTTACGCGTGGCGTGAATCGCGCTTGTGTTGAAAATTTTAGAGAGGGAGGAATTGGGAGGGGTTAAGAAAACATCTCACGTTTTAATAAATTTTCTGGTCCATTTTTTAGAGGTGCTGAATTTCGTATTTCCAATCTTGTAATTTTGTAAGAGCGTTTACTATTCTTCCTCTATGACACATGCATACATCAGCCTCAAAACAGGTGATTGCAATGCGTTTTTTGTCTAAGAAAATTTGATATAATCTGTCTATTTGTATCGAAACATCTGTTTTCTCTTGTGATGGTAAGGATTGTTGTGCGTTTTCTCTTTGAATGTTTTGCTTTTTTTCCAATACCTCCAAAACTCTTTGTGCTTGCTTATGAGACATGTCTGTGAGGTTTTTAACTTGAACAAAAGAGAGAACGTTTGCTTCTTCAGTTTGGGTTTGTTCTATTAATTGTCTGATTTGTATAATCATGTCATGAGATACCATTTGCTCTTGCGTGTTATGGCTTATCTCATTGATATGTGCTGCTTCATCTTCTTCATAAATTCCTGAAAACCTGAAAGCATAGCGAGCACATTGTATTGTAGCTTTGTGACGTAGCATGCGTGCTGGATATTTGCTCCAAGGTTCACTTTTTCTTGCTTACATTCTTCTAAATATTCAGTAACCTCTATCGGGTCTTTAATGTTTTTCAAACGAATAGCACATTTGATAGCAATGAGATTACCATCCTTATCGAGTTGATCTTGAAAGGTCATGCCATCAAAGTCAGGATTTGATTTGATAATCTTTATCCAACCGTCGATAGAAACAACAGGGATCATGTCACCGCCTTTTTTAGGAAATACATAAATTTCTTTTGTTAGAGGATTAAGTCCATAAGTGTTGGCAACAGAAAGAAAAGCAGCGAACTCTTCATCAGAAAAGTTGCAACCAATACAAGTTTTGATAATTGTTTTTCGAAATTCTTCATGTGAGAACCCGTATTTACTAGCCATTCTTGTTAAGGTGGAATTTGTCATCTTGATTTCCTCCATTGCGCGCAATTCACCCGTGGCGTGAATCACGCTTGTGTTAAAAGGATTGTTTGTGTGTTTAGAAACGGCTTATAGAGATACTATAAGATTAGTAATGCGTATTTTTCATCTGGTTTTTTCTCCAGTTGACATGATGTGATTGCCGCCTACAAACGCATGTTTGTAAATTTGTGCATTGCCACAAATACGCGCCTTGTCATAAATTTCGGCATTATTGTAAACTCTTGCACTGCCATAAATACATGCATCTCCGTAAACATGTGCTGCGCCGAAAATGTTGGCATCATCATAAACTTGCGTATTCTCATAAACAGCAGCAAGATCTCCAACCCAACAATTGCCTTTATGACTTAATTTGCCCTCATGATCTATAAAACCACCCAAATCACCCGCATTTACATCTCCAAAGTCTCTCAATGCACGAATGCGGTACAGAGTACGACCATCCACTTCAATTTTTTCATCAGTAAACTCGTATTTCTTTTCCATGATTTATCGCCTCTCGCCGGTTGTGATAATACTGTTTCCGCGAACCTCTGAAGCTCCGTAAATCATTGCGTTACCATACACTTCTGCATTACAATGAACACTTGCATTTTCATAACTATTTGCAAAATAACAAACTTTTGCATAGCCAAAAACCATGGCATCATCATAAACCCAACAGTTGCTCTATAGGAACCTTGCCTTGCGCAGCACTGATTACTTCGATTAAAGTGTACGTTAAGACAGCTTTTACAGGAGCTAAGTTAAAGTTTGGTAGCACTACTGAAGTGCAAGACTTTAGTGAAGCAGATATTGGGACACAGGGCATAAAATCTCTCACGATAAGCAATCAGAAAGAATTTGTCCCTTATGATGAAGAGCTTACTCTTTATGCAAAATTAGATAAACAGGTCGCTTCTGGTCAGGCAACGGTGATTGTTGAGTTTGTGACTAATCACTGATCAAGAAGAAGATTGTACGCTTAATTGCAGATTAAGAGCAGAGAGCACAGCGACTAAAGTAGAAAGTCTAGGGTCACCAGTCTTGCTTAAGGAGCGATATAAACCGCTGCGTTCACGGTTCGTTTTTTTTGCTAAAGCACTCATATTTTGGGCTCTAGCAACGATCCCAAGGGCATCAGCTATATGTGCAGCATCACCAGTTTTGAAGGCTTCATTTAAAAAGATTTCTTGAGATTCTGGTGTTGTGAGGTGTTTTTCAAAATTAAAGGTTTTCAATTTCATTTTTAAGGTCCTCCAAAAGAGATAAGGCTTTTTGAATATCTTTGGATTGTGTGGATTTGTCACCACCACAAAGCAATATAATGATTTTATTGCCTTTTTTTGTGAAATAAACTCGATATCCAGCACCATAGTGGATACGCAATTCACCTATACCATTAAAAAACTTCGCATCACCCAAAAGCCCTGAACGAATTCTATGAAGTCTTGTAAGAATTATATTGGCAGCTTTTCTGTCTTTAAGCTTTTCTAACCATTCATCGAATTCATCTGTTGTTTTTATTATCGTTACCATCTGAGTACTATAGTGCACATGATGTGTAATGTCAAGTTAGTTTATAATTTTTGTATCACGGAAAGGCTTTAGGATGTCGCGTCATTATATCACAATAAAGACGGGAGGACCGACACGAGATCGCCAAGATGTTTTTCGCCACAGAGGAACATTTGCCCACCTTGTGTCGGTTATATAAGATATAATACTAAAAAATACAATAAAATCAATGAGTTGAGTGGAATTATTTTATAAGAATCCACATTTTTATGCATGATTTATTTGACTATTTTTTATAAACAATTGCTATCTATAAACAGATCATAAAAAGCAAATCATGATGCGAATATTATAACGTATGGGAGCATTCAAATAAAATGAAAAGCAGATATCATTCATAACAGTTTATAAATTTATGATACGTTTTTATCACAGCACAAATTACATTGTTTTAAAATTTAATTGTTTGGAATTATCGATAACATACGTTTAAAGATCACATCTTGTTTTAAAGATTGGATTGTTATCACATGATAAAAACATAAAATTAATGAAAATACGCTTATGAAAGCATTTTCTAAATGCACGTTTAAACGTTTGAAACTGATGTTTATAACAGTTTTTAAAGCCTTACGTTTGATAAAATCGGTTGTTTATTGTTTTATGAGAGAGGTTATCTTCCTTTTCAATAAAGCCGCCTAAGGTACCTGCTTTGATATCAGCAAAATCTTTTAATGCTTGGATGCGATAAAGGGTATGATTACCAAATACACGCGTTTCATTTGTGAGTGCAAACTTCTTTTGCATAGCACAATTTCTTTATAAAGAGATTTAAATTTTTAAATGAGATGTTTAAAAAAGGGCGCCCCCGCGGCGCCCACGCGTTATTTAAGCAGCGTCTTTTAGTGACTGGTTATTACCACAAATATCATCACGAATTTTTGCACGGCTATTCACAACAGCATTGCCATAAATTTGCACATGATGATCAATATTTGATTTGCCATAGACATGGGCATGATCATAAATCCTTACAAAGCAACCAACACGAGCCGAGCCAGAAACCTTGGCATTCCCATAGATACTTGCATAATCCTTAATCCAGGCATTACAAAAAACATGGGCATTACCATAAACATGCCCACAAACCCTAGCGTTATCATGAATTTTTGCATTATTATAAATATGAGCGGTTGTATCAAAAACCAATGCCTTGCCATTAACGATAGCATTGCCATATACCTTGGCACCTCTAAAGATTTTCGCATCATTATAGATTTTAGCATTTTCATAAACAGTTGCATTGAAAAGAACCGCGGCATTATCATAGACCCAGCAATTGCCATCATGGGATAAGTTACTTTCATATTGAATAAAACCATCGAGGTCCCCCGCCTTAACATCATCAAAATCTCTTAGAGCACGTATACGGTGTAAAGTAAGACCATCAAAAGTGAATCTTTCATTGGTAAATTCGTATTTTTGCAGGCTCTTGTTGATTAACAGGGGCGGTTTTATTTGCAATGGAAGAGATAACGGGGGTGTTTTTTACTGTATTTTTCATAATTAAAACCTTGATGTTAATATTGTTTTCAATTGACAACCTATAAAGGCGCCGGGTGTTGAAAACACGGCATCAAGTCCGTCGGCACGCCTTCCCCATAGGGTTTTGTATAGCATGACCACACCCGACAAAATTTCCATATATGCTAATCACAGCATAAAAGATAGTCAGTTTTTTGATATGGGAAAGATTGTTTCGTAATCTACCCGCTTGATGTTTAAGTGTTTTCAGTACTTGATCATTTATATAATAAAATACGTATTTATTATCAATTATTATTTTATTTTTTTGATATTTTTTAATACATTATGTATAGATAATATCTTATTCTTATCAATTTATTCTTTTATATTTATATGATTTTAAATCTATATTATAGGCTTTATAAAACGATTACGTTATGTTTTGAATCTATAACATTTATGATATTTAAAAACGCTCTCATAATGCGTATTTTTATCTTTATAACCTATCAGTTTTTTTACTAAATGAATTTTAATTTTTTTGTGAATTTTGTTTATTAAGGGTCTCTAATGTAAACAACCTATATTAAATGCACCCTATAAATACAACATGTAATATATGTTTTGTAGGGGGGTGTTTATATTTTTTTCAAAAATTAGGGAATTAAAAGCGTAAAGTAATATAAGTATTCACAATTCTCTTTAAAGAGAGTTTTTGAAAAGTATAATGCTATCATTTTAGATTGCGAGTTAAGCTTTTAAAGGCAATGTAAAAAATCTCATTCTGTTTAAGATGGGGTTTCTTAAAAGTCTTAAAGCAATCCAAATGAGTGTGTTAAAGGTGCAAAGCCTCTTTTTTAGAATAGCGCATGGTAAATGGTTCCTTTTAAGATTGTACATAATCAACTTAACAAGAGAGGTATAGATTACAGTTATATGTCTATACCCCTTGTAAGATGTGCATATCCATCATGTGAAATGTGAGCATGCTTTCTTAAGTCTATTCAGTTTCTCTTATTTCCAATTTTGGGAGGTTCTTAACAATCTTCATTATTTCTAAACTTACGGTAATAAACCCTTTGAAACAATTCCAATGGATAAGCAGGGTTGCCAATAGTTTCAACAGCATAGCAATTGGCATCATTAACAATGCCACTCTTTTTATCAGTCTTTACACATTGACGCCCCATAACCCATTCAAGAGCGGGTTTACCATTGACGATATAGTTATAAGCTTCCTTAGGTATATCTGTCATTGTGATATTACGGTTGTAAATAACAGTAGATTTATCTTTTTTCTTACTATTCCCAGCAAATTTCATTTCTGTAACATAATAGAATTTCTCAGGATTAGAGATATCTGTAAGTTTAGGATTACCTTTTTTAAAGGTAACAGGATAAGGCTCTACAGTTTCATAATTGACGTGCAAATTGCCCAATTCACGTTCCGCAGTAACAAATATCCAAAAATTCTCAGCACTCTTTACGCAAGGGATGCGAGGGAGCTCTTTAGAGAGTTTATCAGCATAACGCGCACGATAATCTTCCAAATGCAAAAGCCCGTAAACATAATAAAAGATATCTTCTTTAATTATGTTCTTATCAAGATAAGCAGACTGTAATTTATTTAACTCCGCATCAGTAATACCATCACGAACTTGCTTTTTTGCTTCTGTCGTAAATAGACGATAGTTGTGATGGTTTTTCTTATCAGATTATAGTAAAAATGGATAGCTTCTTATTGTTTCTAATATGTAACAGTTCCAATAAATTTGGTATATTCTGTGCATTAAAGTCTTTCTTTATTCTCAAAATAGCTTTATATGCTGCGCCTCGGATAAAGAGTGCGCAGTGTATAAGATTACACTTTAACAGGTGAATGAGCATCTTCAGAAGTGGGGGGGGATATTATGACTTACGCAACCAATAAAGCGGGTATATATGGTGCGGTCAATGCGTTTTATGCTCTTTACGTCGGTTCTAAAAACAATGCTCTCATCAAAAAATTAAAAGATTGTTACGCGGTTCGTTATTTTCCTTTTGGAGATGATAAGGCGTTTTGTTTTGCTTCTCATTTTGAGAGCAGAAATTAATGCGTTGTTCTTCATTTTCTTTTGTGCTTGTCACGGCTTTTTTGTGCTTTTTTTCTTTACCGCTTTTTGCACAAAACATTCGTGAGAAAGCAATTAATCAATCAGAGAGCATCCAACGACAACAAACACAACAACAACGTTTTCAGCAATTACACCGTAGGAAAGAAATGCCTGGGATATCTTTGCCGGATGATGACTCCACAGCTCTCTATGGTACTTCAACAGGAAAAACCTGTTTGCTGATCAAAAGCATTGAATTTGTTGGCGCTCAGTTAATTTCTCACGCTGACCTTCATGATGCCATTTCTCTTTGGGAAGGGCGGTGTCTTGGTATTGCCGAAATCAACAAAGTGCTCAAAGCAGTGACTAAGCTTTATATGAAGCGTGGCTATATTGCGGTGCGGGCTTATTTACCCGAGCAAGATTTAAGCGGCGGTCATCTCAAGATTGTTGTCGTTGAAGGTGTGATAGAAGATATTATCCTTGATGGGCATAAAGTTGAGAGGAGATTTCAAGAAGAAATCATCACGGCTTTTCCAAATCTTATTGGGAAACCGGTCAATCTACGCTCGATAGAGCAAGGTCTTGATCAAATCAATCGGCTTTTTTCACGCCAAGCCACCATAAATCTTGGTGCTGGTGGCAATTCGGGTGGTTCCATACTCGATGTTCATATTGAAAAACAAAAACCTTGGCTTCTCAGTTTTTCCAGTGATAATCTTGGCGCTAAAGCGACAGGACTTTACCAAACGCGCGTGAGCCTTTCTTTTGATGATCTGTTAGGTTCCAATGATCAATGGTCCTTCAGCTATCAGCGTTCCATGGATGGTGGACCATATCACTTCTCCCAAAATCGTCCCAATAGTGGTACGGTAACGGGCTCTTTTTCTCTTCCCTATGGCACTTGGACAACGGGTTTTGATGGCACATGGAGCCAATATCATTCGAGTATTAAGGGAATATTTTCTGACATTTTAACATCGGGCAAGTCTTTATCGCTTACACCATGGATTTCACGGGTTATCGACCGTGATCAAGAGGGGAAGACATGGCTTACAGGACGGTTAACATGGAAATATTCTGATAATTTTATTATGGGCAGCAAGGTTGATGTCACCAGTCGTAAACTTGCTATTGCCACCTTTGAGCTTGATCATTCGCGCAAGTGGCTGGGAGGAGAATTAAGTGCTCATATAGGGTTTCATAAGGGATTGGCAATTTTGGGTGCTTATGATGATAAAGCTCAAGAAACTTCAACAAAAAATGCACCCAAAGGGCAATTTTCTAAATTGTCTTTTTCCCTAGGCTATGTGCGTCCCTTTTCTCTACATCAGTTTAATTTCCGCTATAACACGCTGTTTTCAGGACAATTATCACCCGATACGTTGTTTAGTTCAGAGCAAATGTCGCTTGGTGGTAGTTCATCTGTGCGCGGGGTGCGTGAGGCGATTTATTATGGCAATAATGCCATGTTTTGGCGCAATGAATTGTCGCTGTTATTGCCGGGTTTTTCTTCGCAAAGGGGACGTAAATTTATGAGACAATTTGCCCCTTATGTAGCGCTTGATTTAGGCAGCGCCGCCAATGATGCAAGTAAAAACAGTTTTGGCGGTAGCCTCGTTGGGGCAACTCTAGGTTTTCATGCAACTGGAGAGATTTTGGATATGGATCTGTCCTATTCAAATATTTTGATCCAATCGACACCAAGAGAGAAGGACAACGCAACAGGGGTTTTTCAAATGCGGGCTCTGTTAAGGTTTTAGGGTAAAGAGGCGGTAAAAATATCGCTTCGCTGTTTATACCCATTGAGGGTCATTTTTTACAAAGAGATAGAAGATTTTTGAGGAGTAAAAGATGCGGGGATTGAGAGATCAAAAGCATAAATTGGGATATGGACGCAAATCAGGATGGCGCGCCATGGGACTTTTGCAGCGAGGGGCACAGAAGGGGCTTTCGCTAGTTTTAAGTTTTTGCTTGGCCTTTCAGCCTTTGTTATTGCAAGCGCAAGCGCTTGGAGCGCAAAGTCCTGTTACACAAGTGTCTCAAGGGATTAAAGCAGCTGATGGGGTTGGCTCTGTTTTCCGTCCAACGGTGGGAGCAGTAGGCAATGGTGTGCCGCTGATTGATATTGTTCGCCCCAATGGACAAGGTCTTTCTCATAACAAATATGACAATTTCAATGTTGATATCCATGGTGTGATTTTGAACAATTCGACCCAGGAGGTTTCGCGTTCACAGCTTGGGGGATTGGTGCCTGGAAATGGCAATTTACGTAATACCGGTGCAGCAAAGGTTATTCTTAATGAAGTGGTGAGTGCCAATCGCTCGCGTCTTGAAGGCGTGAGCGAAGTACATGGGCATATGGCTGATGTTATTATCGCCAATCCCAATGGGATCACGTGTAACGGTTGTGGTTTTATCAATACACCACGGGTGACTTTATCAACCGGACAGCCGATCATTGGATCCGATGGTGCTTTGAGTGGTTTACGCGTTGAAGGCGGCAACATCACCATAGGTGTTCGTGGGGCTGATGGGCGCACAGTGGATATTTTTGATCTTATTTCGCGCAAGATCAGTGTGGCAGGTCCCATTCAAGTCAAAGGGGAATTGGCTGTTGTTGCTGGTCATAATCATTTTAATTATCACAAGCGGGAAGCAACTTCTCTTGGTTCTGATGGCAAAGAGCCGGAATTGGCGATTGATTCCAGTGAGTTTGGTGGAATGTATGCAGGGCAGATCCGCGTGCTTGCCAATGATAAAGGCGCTGGCGTTAAGATGCTTGGCAACATGGTTGCCAATGCAGGCGCCATGAGGTTGACAAGTGATGGCAAGCTGGTGCTTGCCAAAGCACGTGCCAAAGGAGTAGTGAAGGCTCATTCTCATCACGACAGTGTGCATGTGAAAGATCTGCTTTTTTCAGAAGAAGCGGTTGAACTGAAGGCTTTGAAGCATGTTGAATTGGCTGAGCATGCTCGCGTTGCGGCAAGCGGTACTGTTAATGTGCGCGCCGATGTGATCAAGCTCCAGTCTCATGCTCTTTTAGCAAGCGGTATTGGGAGTGATGGTCAACAGTCAGCGACGGGTTCTTTGCATTTACAGGTAGCGAAGCTTGAGGCGGGGGATGGGCGGATAGCAGCTGGTGATCTTTTAGAGATCCAAGCAGCAAAAATTGTTCTAAGCCGTATGCAAGACAATGATCAAACAGGGGTCTCTTCTCTTGGCGATTTGATAATTGACACCAACCAAATCAGCGCTTTAAACAACCATATTGGTGCCAAGGGGAATATTGTTCTAAAAGCCGATGATGCGCTTACTGTAGGTGCAGGCCATTATAGCGCCGGCGGCTTTCTTTTGGTGGAAGCAGCAGAGGTATCATCGCGTGCCGACTTAGTGGCAGAGCAAAAAATTGACCTTTATGCTCATAGCGGTGATCTTGTTCAAGAAGGCAGTGTTTTTTCCAATGGAGAGATCACACTGAATGCTCATGGTGCATTGAGTCACAAAGGTGAGATTGTCAGTGTGCAGAAGGCTGCGTTGACAGCCGGGGGCATGCTTATAACCAGCACAGACAGTATGCTTTTAGGTCATGACTTAGTTTTGAGTGCTGATGCTTTAACCCAAGCGGGGACTGTGGAAGCACAAGAAGGAGCATTAACCTTTCAGGTGCGTAATGGGGTCATAAATAGCGGCACAATGCGTGGTGAAAGCATCAATGCTCATGCTGGTGCATTTACAAATCAAGGTATGTTTATTGCAACCGGTGATTTGCATCTGATGGTAAGTGCACAAAAAGGCGCCGATCCACAACAAGCCTTTCTTGAGAATACATCCGAAGGGGTACTTCAAAGTGGCGGCATTTTTGTCTTGTCAGTAGGACAATTAGACAATGCCGGTGCCCTTGGTTCTAGTGGTGAGAGCGTTGCTCTCAATGTGGCAGGAGATGTCAACAATAGCGGGCTGATTTACGCCAAAAAATCTATGGCATTGTCCTTAGATGGTGCTCTGAGCAATAAACATGGCGAGATTATTGCCGAAGAGAATTTGACTATAGGTGGGCTGAAGAGGGAACGTGCTGGGCATGTGCTCAATGAAGCGGGTGTTTTGAAGAGTCTTACCGGCGAGATGAAGCTTGTAGCAGCGTCTTTAACCAATAAAGGCGCAGAGACAACAGATACAGGACAACAAGACACATCGTTGCAGGAACAACAGGATGCCACACTCCATGAGGGGACAGCTTACATTTTAGCACGTGGTGGCTTGCTGATAGATGTTGGCGCTTTTGAGAATATCGACAGTTTGCTCTCTACGCAAGGAGTAGTCAATGTTGTTGCGGACAGTATTCATCAGGCTGGATATATTGAGAGCGACAGTGGTGATCTTCAACTGACCAGCCATGGTGATTTAACCAATAGCGGTATGCTTGCAAGCAATAGTGCAATCACTGTAAGTGCACAAAACACTCTAAACCAAACAGGGCGTATTGTTTCGCAAAAGCGGATAGAGCTTTCAACCGATGGTACCTTGACGCTGGGTGAGACAAGCCAAGTTGGCGGCTATGATGTGGCATTGAAGGCAGGTACTCTTAACCAAGCTGGGCTTATAGAAGCGCAAGGTGAGGAACTTACTCTCGAAAGCCACGGTGATATAACCAATAGCGGTACGATAGCAAGCAATGGCACTATTGCTTTGCGTGCGCAAAACACTTTGAACCAAACAGGGCGTATTGTTTCGCAAAAGCGGATAGAGCTTTCAACCGATGGTACCTTGACGCTGGGTGAGACAAGCGAGGTTGCTGCTTATGATGTGGCATTGAAGGCAGGCACTCTTAACCAAGCTGGGCTTATAGAAGCACAAGGCGGAGAACTTACTCTCAATAGCCATGGTGTTTTAAGCAATCACGGCACCATAGTGGGCAGTGTTGTTGATGCGGATCTTGGTTCTTTAGCAAATTTTGGACAGCTTTTAGCCAGTGACAGTTTTACACTTGTAGCAGCAAATCATGATCCGTTGCTGGAGCAAGTTGCTTTGGTTTTCAATGCACAAGGTGGGGTTATCAAAAGTGGTGGCGCTTTTGTTTTAACCGCGGATGTTTTGGACAATGCCGGTAGTATTGGTTCGAGTGATGATGGGGTTGCACTCAATGTAACGGGGGATATGAGCAATAGCGGACTGATTTATGCTCAGAAATCCGCAACACTCTCCTTAGATGGCTCTTTTCTTAATCAGCATGGCGATGTCATTGCTGAAGACAATTTAACCATTCACGGGTTTAGTGGAGAGCGGGCTGGTCATGTCATCAACAGTTCGGGTCTTTTAGAAGCTGTCTCCGGTGATATGATCTTCGATGTCTCTTCACTCACCAATATGCGTGAAGGTGGGGTTGAAGTGACTGATAAGGTGGTTGGTCACAGTTACGTGCGAGGGGATTGGGAAAAAACCAACGTTGATCACCAAAAGATAAAGAAAAATATCGACACCGCGATCATTCGTCAGCAGCCTCATTTTACCAATAACGCAGCACAGATTTTGGCAGGGCGCCATCTCACGGTTCATGCTGGCGATATCCGTAACAGCTATAGCTTGATTGCTGCCAATGGCAATATTGAGATGCAGTGCGATACGCTGCTCAATGAGGGGCGCGATTTAATCGAAACAACCAAGATTGTAACTGAAACACGCTACAGACATAAGCAATGTAGTCTCACAAATCCAGCATGTATAAACGGTGCAGATGCAGAATGGGATGGTCCTACCTTTTTCGATAAAATCACACGTACCTATGATGCGGTTTATGGCACGATTGAAGCGGGTGGCACTCTTGATGTCAAGGTTACAGAAATTCTAGACAATCATGCGGTGCGTGAGGGAGCCGGTCAAATTGGCTTAAGCTCTGGCAATAAAAGCTTGACTGGCGTTAAAAATACCGACGTTGATGGCTTTAAACCGTTGATCAGCAATGATCGATTAGACGGCATTATCAATGGTTTGACGGAGCACAAAGCACTTTTTGCACCAAGCACAAAAACACCAACACCAGAATCTATACAGCTGCCAACGCAAGATGGGCTTGGCTCTGTTAAGACAGAATTGGCAGGTACACAATCACCGGATGTGCCGTTTTTCATTGAGACGCGTCCAGATTTTATCAATCCAAGTAAATTTTTAGGTTCGGACTATTACTTAAAAAAGATTGGCAATTATAAGCCTGAGCAAGTGTTCAAAAGGTTGGGGGATGCTTATTTTGAATATCGTCTGGTCGGGGAGCAAATCTTTGAACTGACGGGCAATCGCACTCTTCTTGATGGTGAAGATCCTAACGCTCAAATGCAAAGGCTCTACGACAATGCTGTGGAGCAGCAAGGTCCTTTGGGATTAGAGCTAGGCAAGCCCTTAACGCCTCAGCAGATTGCTGGGATCAAAAAGGATATGATCTGGCTTGAGATACACCTTGTCGACGGACAAGAGGTCTTGGTACCCCACGTTTATTTAGCGCAAACGTCCTCTTCAGAACAAGGGATAAACAATGCACAAGGATCGCAAGGGGATTTAGCCAGTGCGCGTTTGAAAGGGAATGGGATCAGCTTAAATGCGGACCGTCTGACCAATAGCGGTGCTGTGTTGAGTGAGGTTGCACTGCAGGTGACGACCACACAAACTTTGTTCAATAACGGTGGTTTTTTGGATGCTACCGGAGCTGTAGAGCTCACCAGTGGGGGTCTTTTAGCCAATTCTTCCGGTGTTATTCATGGTGATACGGTTACCATGACGGGTAATACTATTGTCAATAGCACGGCAAAAATCCGTGAGACAAATGAATATGGTTTTGCTGATCGGGCTGTGCAGAAGGGACAAATTCTCTCTGATCATGAATTAAACATTCACTCCCTTGGTGATCTTGGTGCAGAGGGTGGGGAATTCACCAGCGACGGTCCAATGACGATGATTGTCGATGGTTCTGCTAACTTTAGCGCGTTAGAGCTAGAGAGTGAACATGCGCAGACATTGGAAAAAGGGCATTATAACGCCCAAAGCCGTGAGCACCGTTTGAGTGAAGTTAACAGTGGGGATGATCTTAACATTGTTACGAATGGCACTCTCACCATGGATGGGGCTAAGGTTAAAGGAAAGGGCGATGGGAATCTCATCAGTGGTGGTGCTCTCACGCTGACTTCGGTGCAAAGCTTTAGCAGTTCTGATTTGGATCTTAGGGGCAAAGAAGGCGACAAATCGAAGCAAAAGAATAAGTTTCGTCAACAATCAAATGAAGTCACCACAAACAAAAGCACGGTGGATTTTAGCAAAGATCTCTCCATGCATGCGCAAAAAGGGGATCTCATCCTTGGTGCGGCAGGGCTCTCAAGTGGTGGTCAGATGCATCTTGCGTCAGATGAGGGGAAGGTCCAGCTCTTCACCAACAAGGATCAAGATTTTAAGGACACTTATCAGCGTAACGAAAACCTTGTGTGGTGGAGTGAGAGCGACAAAGGTTACCTTAAGGAGACCATCGAGCATGTGACCATAGATGCTAAGGGTGGCATGAAAATTGATGCGGGCAATGGCATTGTTGTTGAATATGAGGCAACCGGTGATTTAGACCAATCTCTTGAGCAATTGTCACACTCTCCAGGATTGTCATGGATTAAGCAATTGCGTGATGATCCAGAACTATCCAAGCAAGTGGATTGGCAAGCAGTTCGAGCTGAGTTTAAAGACTGGAATTATAAAGCCCAAGGATTAACAGAAGCCGGTGCGGCTCTCGTGGCATTGGCTGTCACAGCCGCCACGGGCGGAGCAGCTTCCACAGCTGCCGGTGCTATTACCGGTGCTTTAGGGGTTGGCTCGAGCACAGCCATGAATGCGGCGATACAGGCAGGTGTCCAAGCACTGATTAACAAAAGCGCTGTGGCGCTTATCAATAATCGTGGTGATATTGCTGCGGCATTGCATGAGCTTGGCTCTTCCAAGACTGTTCTCAGCATTGTTTCGTCGATGTTAACAGCAGGTCTGACCAGTCAAATAACAGAAATGGCTGGTGTTGGACAATCTTTGCCAAAAACCGCTCCTTTTGTTGATCGTATCGCCCGTGAAGCGGAAAAGAACCTGATCAAAGCCGCCATTAGCACAGGCGTGCAAACGGCTCTTGAGGGCGGCTCTCTTGATAAAAACTTTATTACCAATCTGCGCATCGCCCTGTCTGATACGGTTGGCAAATCATTGGCGGAAGAAATCGGTACCGCCAAGGCTGAAGGCAAAATAGACACGGTCACACAAATCGTTGCCCATGCTGGTCTTGGCTGCTTAAAAGGTGCTGTTGCGAGCGGCGCTTGTTCTGCCGGTGCTATCGGCGGGGCTGTGGGCGAAGCCACAGCTATGCTCCAGTTTCAATTGTGGGTGCAAGGCATTGTGAAAGAGGAAATGGGGGATCTAAACGGTCGCACACCCACTCCGGAAGAGCAAGCCCGCATCACGGCAAGAATTGATGCTCAGTTTGCGGACTTTAGAGAACACACCATTAATGTTGCACGGGCTGCTGGCGGCCTTGCCACTGCCCTTGCTGGGGGTGATGTCAATGCTGGCGCGGATGCCGCTGGAAATGCTGCGGAAAACAACTACCTCAGCAGCGCTCAACAAGCTCAGAAGAAGAAAGAGTTAGAGGAATGTTCTGATAAGTGGTGTCGAAGAGATGTTAACGAAAAATGGCTCGAGATTGGTGATCAACAAGATACGTTTTTTTCGATAGGTGTGATCGCTGGTATACCAGCTGCATTATACGATACGGGTAAAGATTTTTGGCAAATGGTGCGCCATCCCATAGAGACATTGGAAGCGCTTAAAGAGTTAGTGACGAGTGGAAATGTTACAGAAACAATAAAGCAGTCTTATCTAGAGCGTATTAATTATCTAGAGGAGGAATATCAAAGAGCGGGAATTAGCGGATCGTTTCATGCTGGACTTGAACTTGGAAAATTATTAACCGATGCAGCATCCCTAGTGGCGGGAGGTGCTGGTGTAGCTAAGGGTGGTGCGAAGCTTATTGGCAAGCTTACCGAAAAAACTCTTGCTAAACTTTCTGTTAAGGCTGAAAAAAACATTGCAAAAGCAGGAAAGGAAGTTGCTCAATCGCTAGGAAAGATGAGCGATGAAGTTGTTGCAACTCAATATTTTGGGCAGGAAAGAAAATTCTGGTCAACAGATCCCATTGAGGTTGAGTTTGAAATAACGAACAAGGGAGAAAAAATTACTCAGAAAAACAAAGTCTATCAGAGAGAAGATCTGTTCGATCCTAACAAAATTGTTACTTGGACAGTAAACGGCAAAGAAGTAAAAGGTACAAATATTGAGAGGATGAAAACAGGAAGAGCTCCTCTTGATGCTGATAATAGACCCATTGAATTGCATCATATGCTGCAAACACATGATGGTCCCATAGCAGAGGTTACCAATAAGTTTCATAAAAAAAATACTGCTGCTATTCATATTAATCCTAATACAATGGGATCAGCTATTGATAGAGATATTTTCGATAGATGGAGGATGGAGTACTGGAAAGAACGTGCTAAAGGTTATGAAAAGAAAAATATAGAAGCTAAAAAATAACAATTTATGGAGAACAAATTATGAAGACTTATACTTTAACTGATGTTGCACAATTAGTGGATAAATATAGTGATATCATAAATTTCGGTACTGCAGAGGATGCAGTTAGCGATGTACGGATTAAAGAGGCTGAAGAAATTCTCGGCTTGCAGTTTACAATTTCTTATAAAGGTTTTTTAAAAAATTATAAAGGAGGAGAAATTGGTTATGAGGAAATTTTTAGCATTTATAAGGCAAGTTTTGAAGATAATCCTGCTGGTGATATTGTTTATTATCACTTAACAGATATAAAAAATGGTTTAGCAAAACCACAGCAACTTGTTGTTAGCAGAACTGATTTTGGTGAAACCTTTTACTTTGATTATACGCA
>NZ_JH725026.1:0-911 GCF_000278135.1 Candidatus Bartonella washoeensis Sb944nv | reverse complement strand
GATGATTTGTTTGATCCTAACAGAGTTTCTGATTGGGAAGAAAAAGGAAAAACGGTGTGGGGCACCAATATTGAGAGAATGAAAACAGGAAGAGCTCCTCTTGATGCTGATAATAGACCCATTGAATTGCATCATATGCTGCAAACACATGATGGTCCCATAGCAGAGGTTACCAATAAGTTTCATAAAAAAAATACTGCTGCTATTCATATTAATCCTAATACAATGGGATCAGCTATTGATAGAGATATTTTCGATAGATGGAGGATGGAGTACTGGAAAGAACGTGCTAAAGGTTATGAAAAGAAAAATATAGAAGCTAAAAAATAACAATTTATGGAGAACAAATTATGAAGACTTATACTTTAACTGATGTTGCACAATTAGTGGATAAATATAGTGATATCATAAATTTCGGTACTGCAGAGGATGCAGTTAGCGATGTACGGATTAAAGAGGCTGAAGAAATTCTCGGCTTGCAGTTTACAATTTCTTATAAAGGTTTTTTAAAAAATTATAAAGGAGGAGAAATTGGTTATGAGGAAATTTTTAGCATTTATAAGGCAAGTTTTGAAGATAATCCTGCTGGTGATATTGTTTATTATCACTTAACAGATATAAAAAATGGTTTAGCAAAACCACAGCAGCTCGTTGTGAATAGAACTGATTTTGGTGAGACATTTTATTTTGATTATTCTCAATTCCAAGATGGAGAATGTCCACTCTATTTGAGGTTTCCATCAGGCGATCCCCAGTATTACGCAAGTAATTTTTATGAATTTCTTTGTAAAAGAATTAAAGAGCATGCAGGGGAGGATTCATGAAAACTTACACTTTAGATGATGTAGCACAACTAATTGATAAATATAGTGATATCATAAATTTCGGTACTGCAGAGGATGCGCCTGATG
>NZ_JH725025.1:218127-219055 GCF_000278135.1 Candidatus Bartonella washoeensis Sb944nv | reverse complement strand
CTAAGAGAATTTCATCCGATTTTATAAAAACAGGTTTTGTCAAAACAGCCTCCATACAGCCTGTTGGCAACGGTTAATTTATAAGGTATGGGGCATATATTTCATTTTTAATGAAATATGTCAATAAAAAAAATTCATAAAAAATGAAATTCTGTGGAGGCAGAGATTAATTATGGATAAAGAAATATTAGAAAAACTTTGGAATTGTGGAGATAAGAAAGTAATGGCTGTTATTATCTTTTGTCTAGGGAGCAAGAGTTCTGAAGAATCGTTAAAACAGCTTTCTGAACTTCAGGCTTTGCTCGATAATATAGTTGAATAAACTGTTCAGATTCTTTGATTAAGAAAGGAGGGATCTCACCAAAAAAATCAATAATCTCTATTAATTCACTTGCTTTTATGGATCTTTTTGTACTTGAATCGTGCAACATGCTAGTTAAAGTAGATGGCAATACTCCTAAATGTTTGGCTAGCATTTTCTTGCTGCCATGCCCATTTTTAGCTAATTGCTCATTAAGCCATACCTTTAACTGATCTGATTCCATAAAATAAGAGTCTTTCATGTGAAATGAAAAATCAATAAAAAAAACATGAAATTTTATCTTGATAAAATTCACAAAATATGAAATTTTATCATTATGAAAAAAGAACCTGCGTATACCATAATAAAATATTTAGGTGGAGCTATTAATGTTTCGCGCATTTTACAGAAATGTAAGGGCGCTATTTATCGTATTACTTATTCTAAGGAAAAAGGTGGTGCTAATGGATTATTCCCCTCGATTTATCAAGCACAATTATTAGACTATGCTCGTGATCATGACATAGACTTACGCCCTGATGATTTTTTTTATCCTGAACGCTTGCAGAGATTAATGCAAGAGCAACACACCCCCCCAATGTCGCAATTTGTAGACAGTTCCCGTGT
>NZ_JH725025.1:213434-216727 GCF_000278135.1 Candidatus Bartonella washoeensis Sb944nv | reverse complement strand
GTTTTTGAAAATGCACATGTTTGCGGTCAATCTAAAGTTTATGACAACGCATTAGTTCACGGGCATGCAAATATACGAGGCAATGCGCATGTGCGTGGCAATGCGGATGTTTGTGACTATGAAGATTATCGCGATGACGACGAAGTTTACATGTGTAATCGCGTTTCACAGAGCACAAATGAAGCCAATGAAGCCCATAAGAATGATGATGGCAAGGCGCGTGTAGATCTTATTCCACCGTTGTCACTGATTGAAATCGGTAGAGTTTTAGAGTTTGGGGCAAAGAAGTACGGAGCAAACAATTGGCGTAATGGCATGCACTGGAGCAGGTTTCACGGTGCTGCCTTACGTCATTTATTAGCATGGTTTGGTGGAGAGAATAAGGATGGCGAAAGTGATTTATCACACTTAGCCCATGCGGCTTGTTGCCTTCTTTTTTTAATGGAATGCGAGGCAAAACAGATTGGTCATGATGACCGCTTTAAGAGCAAAGAATGGAGATCAGAATGAGTTTAAATGAGATTTTAATAGCGGGCTTTGTAGTTTTAGGAGCTTTGCTTTTATGCGGAGTGATGTTTCGTGTTGCATTGCATTATCGCGACAAAGCTCAGGAACTTAAAGAGCAGATTAGCAATCTTAAGAAAGAAATCAGAGAGAAAGATATTAGGTATTTAAAGGAAAGCAAGCAGACAATTGATGAATGTGATGCAGATCTTAAAGAACGCGACGAGATGATTGAAGAGCTAAAGCAAAAGATCGATGAGTATGATGGGGCATTCATATTAAAAAATGAAATGATAGCGGCACTAAAAGCAGATGTTAGATCACGAGACGAGGAAGTTGAAAGACTAACACAAGAGCTCAAACAGCGTGATAAAGCAGTAAAAGCACCGCCTCATAAGAAGAGTAAGAAGAAAAGTAAGTGAGGAAAGGAGATAAATGATGAGTCCAGAAGAGATTAGGTGGGGTGCTAAATATATCACATTGATAATTTGTAATGTAGTGGCACTCTATCACGTTTATTACTTCTATAAAAAAACACAAAAATTAAGAGATGAGGTAATGGAAAAAGATAAAATAATATATGAGAAAGAAAAGCTAATCCAAAAATTATCTTCTTCTGGTGGCTTCTACTCTTCAATAAGTGAGTGAGGTGTGAAAGATGGAAGATATTATAGTTAAGAAGAAATACGAATTTACTTATGCAACAATTGAAGTTGATGGTCGCACTCTTTACCGCATCCGTGCATTAAGAGACTTTGGAAACGTCAAAAAAGGTGACTTAGGTGGTTTGATAGAGCATGAGGGCAACCTATCCCATGATGGTAATTGCTGGGTAGATGATAATGCTTTGGTTTATGGTGATGCCAAGGCTTATGGTAATGCACGGGTTTTTGACAATGCACAGGTTTATGATAACGCTCATGTCAGATCTTAAAGAACGCGACGAGATGATTGAAGAGCTAAAGCAAAAGATCGATGAGTATGATGGGGCATTCATATTAAAAAATGAAATGATAGGGGCACTAAAAGCAGATGTTAGATCACGAGACGAGGAAGTTGAAAGACTAACACAAGAGCTTAAACAGCGTGATGAAGCAGTAAAAACGCCATCTCATAAGAATAAGAAGACTAAGAAGAAAAGTAAGTGAGGAAAGGAGATAAAGGGTGAGTCCAGAAGAGATTAGGTGGGGTGCTAAATATATCACATTGATAATTTGTAACGTAGTGGCACTCTATCACGTTTATTACTTCTATAAAAAAACACAAAAATTAAGAGATGAGGTAATGGAAAAAGATAAAATAATATATGAGAAAGAAAAGCTAATCCAAAAATTATCTTCTTCTGGTGGCTTCTACTCTTCAATAAGTAAGTGAGGTGTGAAAGATGAGTTTAGTAGCAGTTGTTATTTCTTTAATTTGTAATGTGATTTCGTTTTATGCTGTTCACGACTCTTCTAAAAGAGTGCGAAGGCTTAGAAAAGAGCTAGCTGAAAAAAATGAGTTAATAGCGTCACAAAAAGCGTTGATGGAAGGGCAGCTAGCGGAGAATGAGAAAAAAATTAAACGTTTACAAGAATTGCAAGAAAAAGTGCAAGAACGTTTGACGGAATATGGACAGAGCAATCCTGAGAAGCAAGAATGTTTGATGTCATATGAAAATATTTATGAAAATCTTCAAGTCCCTGAAGATGTTCGCGCGCTTGTAAGAGAATTTTTAGAACATCAGCCTGTTAAAGATGAACTAGATGATAGATCGCAAAAGATATTGCAACAATTGATGAGGGATGAGCAGACAAAGCATGAAGCAATTAAGGTTGTTAGAGCCTTTGAAGAATGGTTTACACAACGACGTAACATTACATTTGCACAATGCTATTACTGGTCGAGAGCTCAAAATTTATTATGCCATTTATTTGGGGTAAAGCCCATGACATGGGAGGATTTAGCTAAAAAAACTCCTGAGGAACAACAACGTTATATGGTGCCTGGGAAAATTATTGTCGATTGAACGTATGACTAAAATTAGAACTTGGTTCAAATTTTTGAAAACGGTGGGCGGTAAAGTTCACTGTTTCTGGTGGGTTTAAAGGATCCATGGCAGTGTGTTCCATAGTAAATGTTAGGGGAATTTCTAAGTTTTTATCAATCGGCAAAACGGTTAGAATTAGTTCTAATGCGCCAAAAGCTGTGAGGCAAAATGGATCAATATTTCCATATATTGGAGGTTCTGTTTTGGGTTGTTGAAAACAAATGCATTCGGGGCTTTTTGGATGGATGCGGTATATATCTCCTGATGGCCAGAAGGTTGAATCTGTATATCCACGATAGACTGCGCGAATAAATCTAAAACTACGGTCATTATTTATAATGATGGAATTAATTTTAATTATTTGTTTTGTAGGATTTATAATGCTTATTAATATATCAATTAATAATTGTGATTTATCATCAGGATTATCATACATCGCTGTACGTTGTACGAGAACATCAAGTTTTCTCTTCTCTAAAATTTCCGACTGTTTTTCCAGAACGTTGGCAAGCTTTTCTAGCGCTACTGCTTGTTGTTTATTTGATTTAGCTATTTCCATGGCATTGGCTAATTTTGTTTCAAACTTTTCTCGATCTTCTTTTCTTAAATTCACTGTCTGTTTAACAGAAAGAAAAGAAAAAATTGCGGATAATAAAGCACCAACTGAAGAAAGTGCAGAAAAAAGGGTAGGGTGTTGTTCTATCCAATTTAAGCATACATTCCAATTAAGGAGCATAATCATTATTCCAATTAATGTAAG
>NZ_JH725025.1:210807-211582 GCF_000278135.1 Candidatus Bartonella washoeensis Sb944nv | reverse complement strand
CTAGGTGGCTTTATAGAAAAGGAAGACAACCTCTCTCATGAAGGGAATTGCTGGGTTGCTGGTGATGCCATGGTTTATAGAAATGCTCATGTTTGTGATAATGCTTTGGTTTATGATAAAGCAGAAGTTACTGGTTATGCTAAAATTTACGAAAATGCCTGTGTTTATGGCAATGCAAGTGTACGTGTAGAAGCTGAGGTTTATGGATATGCTCAGGTCTATGGTAGCGCCTTAATTTATGGTGAGATTTTTGGACGTGCTAAAGTTTATGGTAATGCTCGGATCTATGAAGAGGTCTATGGAAAATTTTTAGAAAAAACTCGAATTTATGGCAACGTCGAAGTTTATGGTAAAGCGCGTGTATTAGGTAGTACTAAAGTTTATTGTAATGCTAAGATTTGTGAAGATGCTTTAATTTTTCAGAAGGCTATAGTTTGTGATAATGCTTATATTTGTGGCGCTGCTATGGTTCATGGAGAAGCAAAAATTTATGGCAATGCTATGGTGAGTGGAGAAGCAAAAATTTATGAAAATGGCCGTGTTTATGGAAGTGCCCATGTTTCTGTTGATGCCAAGGTCTATGGTAATGCTAAGGTTAGTGGTGATGCTAAGGTCTATGGTAATACTGAGGTTTGTGGTGATAGCGAAATTGATAGCAGCATTTATAAAAAAACTATTGCCACTGATGTCACGGAAAGACTTGTTTTTATAGCAGTGTAAATAAAATAACAGGCGCGGGGGGCGCCTGCTTTTAAACAGCAAAAAAGCCGTGTCA
>NZ_JH725025.1:207432-210471 GCF_000278135.1 Candidatus Bartonella washoeensis Sb944nv | reverse complement strand
GCGTCGAAAGAAGAGATGATACAAGCGGTGCGTGCGAAAGGTCATGCACCTAAAGATGACAACGAAGCAGATGCTTTAGCAATTTTATATTTAGTGAAAGAGAGGGAGATTGGGTATGTCAACTAAGTTGGCTTGGACAAGATTATTTACTGAACAGTGGCTATTTAAACTCTCTGATTTACCACCTATGGAAGTCAATGTTTATGTGAAGTTGCGGATAAGAATGTTACACACTCGTGAACCTCTTCTAAACGATTCACAAATACTGTCTCATTTTACTTGCTGCTCCGTAAAAAGATTTCAAAAGGCGTTAGATTATTTATTGAGATCTGGGCACATCATTTGTTTAGAAGATGGTCGTTTGTGGAGTTCAGATGTTGAAGAGGAACTCAATTACTTCAATGAAAATCTAAATAATAATGAAGAAAAGGAGGGGCAATATGTCAACTAAGTTGGCTTGGGTTCGTTGTTTCCCATCTGATTGGGTATCTGATGCTAGTGGAATGACGTCGCATCAAATATCCACTTATATGATGTTGACATTACTTATGTATAAGAAAAGACAGCCGCTTCTTGAGAATGCCTCTATATTAGCACGTATTTCTGGTTGCTCAGTAAAGGCCTTTAATAAAGCGCTAGATTTTTTATTAAGTGATGAAAGATTAATACGTTTAGAAGATGGTCGTCTATGGAGTTTACAAGTTGAAGAGGAACTTAATAACTCAAACGAAAATTTAAATAAGTTTTCAGAGAGAGCGCAGAAAGCAGCACAGGCAAGATGGAAAAAACATCATCAAGCAAAAATCATTAGTGATGATCAAGATGATAAAAATGCTAAGCATGATGCTAACGGTATGCTTAAGGATGCTAAGCATAATGCTAAGCATGATGCTTGTGATGCTATAACAAACAATACAAACAATACAAACATATATAATAAAAAAACTAATACTATCGTATTAGCAAAAAAAGAAATTGGTTCTGAAAGTTTAGAAACTGATGATCAGGTTCATGAACCAACAGAGGTTCATGCTTGCGAAAGCCCACCAGATCAAATCGCAACCTCATCAGGCAACCAACCTCCCATTGACGAGCAAGAGAATGTTCCCAAAAAGGCCAGGCGGGTGAGAAGTGATCGAGGCTGTCGATTGCCAGAGGATTTCAAACCTAATTTGCAATACGCAATCGATAAAGGCTTAACGCATGATGAGGCGATGTTAGCAGCTGAACGGTTCGCAAATTTTTGGCTAGCAAAATCAGGAAAGGATGCGACCAAAGATGATTGGCAAAGGACTTGGTACAATTGGGTTACACATCCCGAATTGGGGCCTGTAGCACAGAAAAAAGCAAAATTAGAACAGGAGAAACAGTATGGAAAACCAAGAATTGAACGAACAGGACAACAGCGTGGGTGGAATTATCGAGTTGCACAGCACATGTCCAATGTCAAAAATTCAGATAGTGTGTACAAATTTCTCTTCGAGGACAATGAAAGAACCACCATTCCTTTGGAAAGCGGGGCAAAAACCATCGATTGCAGAAGTGGGGAGGGTTACCTCATTGGTCCATGATGCGTTGAAAAAGCTTGAGAAAAAAGCCACCGAAGAAGAAATCCAAACGACGTATCTTGTCCTTTCAAGTGGTCTCAGGAGCCAATTGGGATCAGATGAAAAGTCAACAGCGCTTGCGTATCTTTACGCTCTTAAAGGCATAAGCAGCTGGGTATTGCAAACAGCAACAAAGAACGCTTTGAAAGGTAAAGCAGAGGGCTTAAATCCGACCTTTATGCCCTCAACAGCAGATTTTTATCGTTATTGCGAAAAGCTTGAAAACGATATTCGCTTTCGTGCAAATCGTATTATCAAAAACCTTCAAAAGCCTGAGTTAAAGGGAAAAGAACAGGTAACGCCCTTAATGACAGAGCGCATGGAAGATGTTCAACAAGAGCTTGAACAGGTTTTAAAAGGGGTTAGTGGCACAGTGAAGCACATAGCGTTTTAGCAAAGTAGAGGAGTTTAGTGCGAGATATTGGAATAGATATGCGTTTAAATCGACAAAAAGGCACCGTACAGAGCGATTTGGTATTTTTTTGATAAAATACACATTGGAGGTTAAAACGACTCTGTACGGCCCATTTTGAGGCAAATAGACCAATTGGTGAAATTATGGACTAAAAGCATGGGAATATTAAAACATTTGTTCTTAACAAAACGTAAACAGCCAAGGCAAAAAAAGTGGGTTGCAACGGCGGTTGGTTATGTTCCTTGGGGGGACGGAGCAGCGGAGTATTTTTACAATCTCTACGAATATGAAGATGGCACAAGAGAGTGTGAAAGGTTTGATGGTGGCCAGTATTACACCATACCAGAAAATGCAGATTTTAGCACCAAAGCGCAAGTGAAAGCGTGGGTTTATGGGGGCAATGTTCCGAAAAGCATTCTGAATTACGAACCCCTCATAGACGAGATCAATAGAGAGATTAAAAAATTATCAAAAAACTCAGGAAACGAATATGTTTACAGATAAGCAGATAAGAGCCTTACTTGGTGTTACAACCTTTATATTTTTATGTTTTTTAGGAATTAAAAAAAATCTTGATTTTATTCAGACTATTTTGACATTTGCGTCTGTTTCTTTGGTAATAGTAACAACTGTTTTTGCAATTTTATGCAATTCTCATATTCCTTCTGAGTTACAGAACAACCCAAAATATAAAGATGATGATACAACGGGTTGGGTGAAACTAACACGTGATTTACAACAATATATGCACAGCGTCTTAAAGCTAATAATGTTAGCATTTATAGTTTTAATTTTCCCAAGTAGTTATGAAGAGACAGTTTCTTTGTCTGTCGTTTCTCAGTACGTGGAGCATAAGCTTTCTTTTTCATTGGATACTGTACTTTGGTACTCAGATATTGCGCTTTGGTATTCCTTTTTAGTTTGTGTATTGTTTCTTATGTTACATACACGCAGTTTAATAAATATATCTATCCTTACCCTGCAGTGTTCCGTTATAAAGCCATAGTAAAATTTCCG
>NZ_JH725025.1:206533-207332 GCF_000278135.1 Candidatus Bartonella washoeensis Sb944nv | reverse complement strand
TTTGGAGACGTAAAAGCAGGTGCTCTAGGTGGCTTTATAGAAAAGGAAGACAACCTCTCTCATGAAGGGAATTGCTGGGTTGCTGGTGATGCCATGGTTTATAGAAATGCTCATGTTTGTGATAATGCTTTGGTTTATGATAAAGCAGAAGTTACTGGTTATGCTAAAATTTACGAAAATGCCTGTGTTTATGGCAATGCAAGTGTACGTGTAGAAGCTGAGGTTTATGGATATGCTCAGGTCTATGGTAGCGCCTTAATTTATGGTGAGATTTTTGGACGTGCTAAAGTTTATGGTAATGCTCGGATCTATGAAGAGGTCTATGGAAAATTTTTAGAAAAAACTCGAATTTATGGCAACGTCGAAGTTTATGGTAAAGCGCGTGTATTAGGTAGTACTAAAGTTTATTGTAATGCTAAGATTTGTGAAGATGCTTTAATTTTTCAGAAGGCTATAGTTTGTGATAATGCTTATATTTGTGGCGCTGCTATGGTTCATGGAGAAGCAAAAATTTATGGCAATGCTATGGTGAGTGGAGAAGCAAAAATTTATGAAAATGGCCGTGTTTATGGAAGTGCCCATGTTTCTGTTGATGCCAAGGTCTATGGTAATGCTAAGGTTAGTGGTGATGCTAAGGTCTATGGTAATACTGAGGTTTGTGGTGATAGCGAAATTGATAGCAGCATTTATAAAAAAACTATTGCCACTGATGTCACGGAAAGACTTGTTTTTATAGCAGTGTAAATAAAATAACAGGCGCGGGGGGCGCCTGCTTTTAAACAGCAAAAAAGCCGTGTCA
>NZ_JH725025.1:199368-203138 GCF_000278135.1 Candidatus Bartonella washoeensis Sb944nv | reverse complement strand
AAAAACACAAGCCATTTAAAAAATAAAAAATCTGATTCATACTGTAGATTCAGTATGTTATAATGAATTGTATTTGTAATCATAATCCATAATGTGGTATTATAATACAGCGGTAAAGTTTGTTTCGTTGACAAAAGTCATTCCCATAAAGGATAGCAAGCAAATGCTTAATAAAGTGATGTTAATTGGGTTCTTAGGAGCTAATCCAGAAAGCAAAACAATGCCCTCTGGTGGTGAGGTGGTTAATTTTCGTATGGCAACGTCTGAGAGCTATACAGATAAGGCAACCAATCAAAAAGTAGACAAGACCGAATGGCATTCCGTGGTGATTTTTAATCCACATTTAGCAAAAGTTGCTCTCCAGTATCTCAACAAAGGTAGCAAAGTCTACATCGAGGGGCAGCTCCAAACCCGTAAATGGCAAGATAAAAATGGTCATGATCGTTACATAACAGAGATTGTCTTGACTAAGTACAAAGGGGATTTGAAGCTTTTAGACAGCAAAAATGATGATAATCAAGAGCAATCATCGCCTTATGACAGAAGCTATCAGAGACCTTTCGATATGCCGAAAAACGCTTTAAATGACGGTGTTCCTTTTTAAGGGCATTATTGAATGAGGAAAGTGATCATGTTAAACCAATCCTGTAAAGTTGTGTATTTTGTGGGTTATGAATGATATGTATCAAGTTCAACAAATTGCTAACTTCTTTCTTGAAAAGGGACGTGAGGAGAATATCCAAATTTCTCCTATGAAGCTTATAAAACTGGTTTATCTTGCATATGGATGGATGTTAGCTGCTACAGGCGAGCGTCTCTTTCCTGATCGCATAGAAGCATGGCAGCACGGTCCTGTAATTCCAGCGCTCTATCATGAGTTTAAAGATTGGGGAAGGCGTTTTATCGATTGCTATTCTCGAACAGTTGATTTAGAGACAGGAGAAATTTTGATTCCTAAAATTCCTAAAGAATCTGCTGATAAATATACAGTTCAGTTATTAGAGATTGTCTGGAATGCTTATAAGAATTTTGAACCTTGGCTTTTGCGTAAAGAATCTCATGAGGAAGGATCTCCGTGGAAGAGAGTATACGATGTTGGGCAATTTAGTGTGAAGCTAAAAGACGATGACATCAAAGAATATTTCACGCAAAAAATTAAAGGGTATTTACAAGAGTCGGGAAAAAAAGAAACGTCCTCATCTTATTCAACTTAAGCAACTTCAACGTGCAAGTGATGCTGTTGGAAATCAATCTGTTACAGTGATTGCAGATTGTCTACCGAGGAGGACCGTTCATTATGCGGTTACAGAACAAGAAATAAATCTATTAAAAGATCACGCAACGTCTGCATGTCGTTGTCACGGAATAATGGGGACTTTATTTGGTACGCTTTTAACTTTATTAATACAACTATGTTGGGATCAAAGTCATTAGAAATTAAGCTCGCTCTTATAATTATAATATCGATCGTTCTGGGTTTTTTACTCTTTTATAGTCTAAAGTTCATGTCAAAAGCAGAGGAAATTTGGCAAAATATTAAACAGGAATCTGGGGATATAGGTGAAAAAAAACAAAAAGAGGGGACGCCCTAAAATAGCAGGGCAGGTAAGAGAGCCAAACGGACGCATTTCACGTTCCAAAACACCACGTGAATCTATTGATAAATTGGCAATAGCAATCCGTGCAAAGCGCTTTGGTCTAACGCTACAAGAGGCGAAAAATCCGCTTTCTGGTACTTATATCGGGCGGCTTTGTTTGCAGGGGCAACTCACTCAAGAGCAATACGACGCTGCGCAACAGTATCTACAGATAAGAAACAATTACCTTTGTGCTAAAGGCTTGCCAAGCGCCGTTTACGATGAAATGCCTTCGTCAACTGATGATAAGGCAAGAGACAAGTGGGTAGAATTTGCTACAGAACAGTTTTTAAACATGCAAGAGGCAATAAAAGAAGCACAATGCCTCTATAGACAGTATAATCTTTACGCCGCTATACAATATCTTATTGTAGAAGACCAAATGTTACCGCATCTCGTGAGTTCATTGGGTATCGCTCTTAATGCGCTTCAAAAATATTTTCATAAAAGCGTTATACTTAATTAAAAAAGATGTTTATTAACCAGCATACAAAGGTATTGCGATAACAAATAATGCTGTCATTATTGCGAATAAACATGCAGAAGTTTTCAATTGGAAACGCCAAAGTAAACTAATTGGAAGAGACATTAGAGTGATTACTATAAACCCTGCTACGAACCACACTATTATTTGGTCTCTTTTCAAATTGCTGTACGTATTTATATAGTTTTCATTTTCAGAATAAAATTCCTGATTAGATAGATGATTATTTATCAATCCTTCATATTCACTCTTGGGAATACGGCGAATAACCCTTATATTAGGACCAAAATCTGGCACATCCCTTCTTGCTGTATCTTCCTTTGAAATACATTTAATAATAGAAGAACCACGATAAATAGGAATCTCATTATTTGCGCACTGAACAATAGGAGAATAAGGAATATAACCGGTTGTTTTTTTGCCTTGATTACCAAAGCGCTTTTTCACTGAAGACATACCATCATAATCTGATGCATCATCAACAATAGGAGAATAAGGAATATAACCGGTTGATTGTTCGCTATTTGCATGATTAGTAAATAAAAAAGCGCTGATTATTGTACCTAATAAAATAAAGCTTTTTAACATAGGGTATCCACTGTTTTATTTAAACATTGAGTTTCTTTTTATAACTGATTCCCTTTGAATCTATCAATACGTGTCATTTTTTTGTTGACAATGTGTTGCAAATCGTATTTAATGACATTGCTGTACTTGGTCCTATTGTATCTAGACGAGAGGTGGTGCAGTTTTAAATCCCCGCAAATGCGGGGTTTTTTATTATCGGGAGGGCGTATTAAAGCGCTTTGGTCTAACGCTACAAGAGGCGAAAAATCCGCTTTCTGGTACTTATATCGGGCGGCTTTGTTTGCAAGGTCAACTCACTCAAGAGCAATACGACGCTGCGCAACAGTATATACAGATAAGAAACGACTATCTTTGTGCAAAAGGTCTGCCAAGCGCTGTTTATGATGAAATGCCATCCTCTTCTGATGATAAGGCAAGAGACAAGTGGGTAGAATTTGCTACAGAGCAGTTTTTAAATATGCAAGAGGTAATAAAAGAAGCGCAATGCCTCTATAGACAGTATAATCTTTACGCCGCTATACAATATCTTATTGTAGAAGACCAAATGTTACCGCATCTCGTGAGTTCATTGGGTATCGCTCTTAATGCGCTTCAAAAATATTTTCATAAAAGCGTTATACTTAATTAAAAAAGATGTTTATTAACCAGCATACAAAGGTATTGCGATAACAAATAATGCTGTCATTATTGCGAATAAACATGCAGAAGTTTTCAATTGGAAACGCCAAAGTAAACTAATTGGAAGAGACATTAGAGTGATTACTATAAACCCTGCTACGAACCACACTATTATTTGGTCTCTTTTCAAATTGCTGTACGTATTTATATAGTTTTCATTTTCAGAATAAAATTCCTGATTAGATAGATGATTATTTATCAATCCTTCATATTCACTCTTGGGAATACGGCGAATAACCCTTATATTAGGACCAAAATCTGGCACATCCCTTCTTGCTGTATCTTCCTTTGAAATACATTTAATAATAGAAGAACCACGATAAATAGGAATCTCATTATTTGCGCACTGAACAATAGGAGAATAAGGAATATAACCGGTTGTT
>NZ_JH725025.1:197657-199268 GCF_000278135.1 Candidatus Bartonella washoeensis Sb944nv | reverse complement strand
TTGGCAATAGCAATCCGTGCAAAGCGCTTTGGTCTAACGCTACAAGAGGCGAAAAATCCGCTTTCTGGTACTTATATCGGGCGGCTTTGTTTGCAGGGGCAACTCACTCAAGAGCAATACGACGCTGCGCAACAGTATCTACAGATAAGAAACAATTACCTTTGTGCTAAAGGCTTGCCAAGCGCCGTTTACGATGAAATGCCTTCGTCAACTGATGATAAGGCAAGAGACAAGTGGGTAGAATTTGCTACAGAACAGTTTTTAAACATGCAAGAGGCAATAAAAGAAGCACAATGCCTCTATAGACAGTATAATTTTTATGCAGCGCTACAGTATCTTATTATAGAAGACCAAATGCTACCGCATCTCGTGAGTTCATTGCGTATAGCTCTTAATGCTCTTCAAAAGCACTTTTCACAAAAGTAGATTAAAAGATATATTACGAACCAAAGATAAAGGGTATTGCAATAACAGCCAAGGCAGTCACCATTGCGAATAAACATGCTGGAATCTTTAATCTGAATCTCCATAGTATGTTAATTGGAAGAGACATTATAGCGATTATTACTAATCCTATGACAAACCACTCTATTATCTTATTTTTATCAAAACGATGTTCTAATATTTCATTATAATCTTCTTCGCTTATAGCAGCTACCTTGGGACCAACACCAATTACCTTATATTTCCTAGCCCATTCCGGAAGAAGTGATTTATCATAATTCGCCTCCGCCTCTGAGATACATTTAATAACAGAAGATGGATCTCTTACATCACGCAAAACAGGAATTTTGCCATTTACACATATATGCTTCCAAGGGTCATAATCTTTTGATTGTTGACTACTTACATGACCAGTGAATAAGATACTTATTATTCCGAATAAGGCAATTTTCTTTAAATATGGTAATAACATCAGATCTTATCTTTTGTTTTTCATTGACTGTATTTTTATCTATACTGATTCCCTTTGAATATACCAATACGTGTCATTTTAGTGTTGACAACGTGTTGCAAATCGTATTTAATGACATTACTGTACTTGGTCGTATTGTATCTAGACGAGAGGTGGTGCAGTTTTAAATCCCCGCAAATGCGGGGTTTTTTATTATCGGGAGGGCGTATTTTATGACATCAGAAAATACAGAACAGGCTCCACAAATAAAAAACAAACGGAGACCTCCAAGGGCTGGTCAAGGGCGTGCCAAAGGCGTTCCCAATAAGATGACGCGTATTTTAAAAGAGGCCGTTGTGAGAGCTGCTGAGAATGCTGGCAATAAAATAGGCAATGACGGTTTGATCTCTTATTTGGAAAAGCAAGCTATGGATTGCCCCGCTGCTTATTTGGCCTTGCTTGGTAAGGTGTTGCCTTTACAGATTACAGGTGAGGATGGGGGAGCGATAAAGACGATAACGCGTGTGGAAATCGTGCCTTTGGTCAATGACAACCACGCAAATTAAGATTGTTCCAAAGCTTATTCCGATATTTACAGGCAATGCGGCGGTGCGTGCAGCTTGGGGAGGACGAGGGTCTGGAAAGACAAGATCATTTGCTTTGATGGCAGCGTTAAAAGGCTATCAGTTCGGCATGGGAGGGATATCAGGCACTAT
>NZ_JH725025.1:180943-194327 GCF_000278135.1 Candidatus Bartonella washoeensis Sb944nv | reverse complement strand
TACAGATAAGAAACGACTATCTTTGTGCAAAAGGTCTGCCAAGCGCTGTTTATGATGATGTGACTACAAATTCAGATCCCAATAGTCTTGAACGGTGGGTTGAAAAGGCAACCTATCGCTATCAAGCCGTGCAAGAGGCGATAAAAGAAGCACAACACCTCTATAGACAGTATAATCTTTACGCCGCTATACAATATATTGTTATAGAAGACCAAACATTGCCACATCTTGTGAATTCATTGCGTGTTGTTCTTAACGCGCTTCATAAACATTTTAGTCGTTAAAAAAAGAATTGACATCAAATGAGAAACCATTAAAATGTGTATATATTTACACATTATGAGTTTGGGGAATGGAACAAGATAGTCGAAAAATCATTGCAAAATTAAAACGTGATGGTTTTGAACTTGTCAAAGTAAAAGGTTCTCATCATAAATTTAAAAAAGATGGTAAGGTTGTTATTGTTCCACATCCTAAAAAAAATCTTCCGATTGGTACAGCACATTCTATCGCACAACAAGCAGGCTGGTTAAAAAAAGGAGAAGAAGAATGAAAAGATTTTTTGCTCTTGTTCATAAAGATGAAGATTCTGCTTTTGGTGTTCAGTTTCCTGATTTTGAGGGGCTTTTTTCTGCTGCTGATGAGGAAGAAAATTTAATCGCAAATGCAACAGAAGCACTTCAACTTTATTGTGAAGATATAGATACAGTGCCTATTCCGTCAAAATTTGAAGAAGTCATACAACGGGAATCTGTCAAAACAGCTTTGTCAGAAGGAGCTTTTTTAATACAAGTCCCCTTTATTGAAAATGATGCAGAAGTGGTACGTACGAATATATCTATTGAAAGAGGGCTTTTGCGTGCAATTGATGATTGTGCACAAGAAAGAGGTTTAACAAGATCTGCTTTTTTGGCAACAGCAGCGCGTCACGAGCTTAATATTTAGATTTTCTTCTTTTTTGTCCGTGTGTACATACGATTTTGTTTCTAAAAACACCATATTTAGGTAAAAAAATAAAAAAAACACAATATGTAGATTTTAGTGTTGACAATGTGTTGCAAATCGTATTTAATGACATGTGCGGCACTGGTCGTATTGTATCTAGACGAGAGGTGGTGCAGTTTTAAATCCCCGCAAATGCGGGGTTTTTTATTATCGGGAGGGCGTATTTTATGACATCAGAAAATACAGAACAGGCTCCACAAATAAAAAACAAACGGAGACCTCCAAGGGCTGGTCAAGGGCGTGCCAAAGGCGTTCCCAATAAGATGACGCGTATTTTAAAAGAGGCCGTTGTGAGAGCTGCTGAGAATGCTGGCAATAAAATAGGCAATGACGGTTTGATCTCTTATTTGGAAAAGCAAGCTATGGATTGCCCCGCTGCTTATTTGGCCTTGCTTGGTAAGGTGTTGCCTTTACAGATTACAGGTGAGGATGGGGGAGCGATAAAGACGATAACGCGTGTGGAAATCGTGCCTTTGGTCAATGACAACCACGCAAATTAAGATTGTTCCAAAGCTTATTCCGATATTTACAGGCAATGCGGCGGTGCGTGCAGCTTGGGGAGGACGAGGGTCTGGAAAGACAAGATCATTTGCTTTGATGGCAGCGTTAAAAGGCTATCAGTTCGGCATGGGAGGGATATCAGGGACTATTCTTTGTGCGCGGCAGTTTCAGAATTCTTTGGCAGAAAGTTCATTGGAGGAGATTAAGCGGGCTATTGAAGCGCATGACTTTTTAAAGGACTATTACAAAATTGGGGAGTCCTCGATTAAGTCGCTTGATAGTCGTATAGCCTTTCAGTTTTGTGGTCTTGATCGCAATGTGGCCAGCATTAAATCGATGGGACGTATTTTGCTTTGTTGGGTTGATGAAGCAGAGCCGGTCACAGAGACGGCTTGGCAGACGCTTATACCGACCTTGCGAGAAGAGGGAGAGGGATGGCGAGCAGAGTTGTGGGTAACGTGGAACCCGTTGCGTGAGAATGCCCCCGTTGAGAAGCGGTTTCGCTTTTCAGACAATGAGGCCATTAAGGGGGTTGAGATCAATTGGTCAGACAATCCGATGTTTCCAAAGATTTTGAATGAAGCGCGGTTGGATGATCTTAGAAGCCGTCCAGAAAGCTATAAGCATATTTGGGAAGGGGATTATCTTACGGCCGTTCAGGGGGCTTACTTTCAAAAAGAGATGTTGGCAGCCGAGCAGGAGGGGCGGATAGGGCGTGTTGCGCGCGATCCTTTGATGCAAATGCGTGCTTTTTGGGACATTGGGGGAACGGGTGCCAAGGCAGATGCGACAGCAATATGGATAGCGCAGTTTATTGGCAAGGAAATCAGGGTACTGGATTATTACGAAGCACAGGGGCAACCGCTTTCTGAGCATGTCGGCTGGTTGCGTCAAAATGGCTATGAGAAGGCGTTGATGGTTCTCCCCCATGATGGTGCGACGAGAGACCGTGTGCACAATGTGAGTTTTGAGAGTGCATTAAATGATGCGGGTTTTGAAACGCAAGTTATTCCCAATCAGGGAGCAGGGGCAGTTAAGATCCGTATAGAAACAGTCCGCCGTGTTTTACCTTCAGTTTGGTTCAATGAGAAAACCACAGTAGCGGGTCGCAAAGCACTGAACTGGTATCACGAGAAATGGGATGAGAAGCGCAATATTGGCTTGGGAGCAGAGCATGATTGGTCGAGCCATGGCGCAGATGCCTTTGGACTGATGTGTGTTGCCTATGAGGAACCGCAGCAGCGACAAAAGAGACCAGCTTATAGCGGCAGAAGAGAATATGAGAGTACCTCATGGATGGCAGAATAATGCATGATAATGAGACTTTAGAGCAAGAAAGCAATGGCTGTGATCTGTTAAAAGATGGTTTGTTTCGCAAGCTTGTCAGTTGGTACAAAGAAGATATCGAGCATGTAAACAAATGGCGCGAGCATGCTCGTGAAGATTTTGGTTTTTACAATGGTGATCAGTGGGATGAGAAGGATTTAGCGGCGTTAAAAGAGCAGCGGCGTCCTGTCATGACTTTTAACCGCATTGCTCCGCTTGTGAATGCTGTTGTGGGATCAGAGCGCAATAACAAGCGCGAGGTGCAGTTTATTCCCCGTCAAGTAGGGAAGGCATTACCGAGTGAATTGCTGACCGGTGCCGCGGAATGGTTTCGCGACATGGCGCATGCGGAATATGCCGATAGTGATGCGTTTCAGGATGCTGTCATTTGTGGCATGGGGTGGACCGATACACGGCTTGATTATGAGAACAGCCTTGATGGTGAACCGGTTGTTGCGCGTTTAGACCCATTAAAGATGGTTTGGGACAGTGCAGCGGTGCAACCGAATTTAACCGATGCACAACGCATGTGGTATGTGGATCGCAAGCCTTTGGAAGTCGCCAAACAGATGTTTCCGCAAGCGCATTGGACAGAGCTCAATGCCGACTGGGCTGGGGATGGCGTAAGTTATCAGGGTGTTCACCACAATGATCTTGATTACTACAGCGATGATAAGAGCGTTGATGTTGAGAATGGTCGACGGATGGTCACGCTTGTTGAATGCCGTTGGTTTGAAACTGAAACCGCTTACAAGGCTCCTGATCTAAAAACGGGTCAACTTCGTGATTATAGCAAGCAAGAGTTTGAACAGCTTCAATGTATGATGCCAGATATTCAAGGGGCGCCATTCAATAAAAAGGTTGTGAGACGTGCTTTTTTAGGCAGAAAGCTGTTGTCAGAACCGGATCACCCCTTAGTTCCTGCAGGACAATTGGGTTGGGAGTGTATTACCGGTTATTTTGATAAGCTCAACCGGCAGTTTTATGGGGTTGTGCGCGCAACAAAAGACCCACAAAGATGGGCGAATAAATATTTTAGTCAGGTCATGCATATCCTCAATAGCCAATCCAAAGGCGGGATAATGGCGGAGCGGGGTGCTTTTGAGGACGAGAGGGAAGCAGTAAGAAGTTGGATTAAAGCAGATAGCATTACAGTACTCAAATCGGGTGCTCTTGCAGCAGGTAAGATAAAACCAAAGCCTGTAGCACAGTTTCCTTCGGGTTTTTTCCAGCTGTTTAATGAAGCGAAGGAAGCGATTAATCAGGTAACAGGTTTATCTCCTGAATTCATTGGCACAAGAGAAGTAACCCAAGCGGGTATTTTGGAGGCACAACGGCGTCAATCCAGTCTTAATCTGCTTGCTTGCTTGTTTGATGCTTTGCGTTTGTATCGTAAGCGGCAGGGCAAGATTATTCTGCACCTTATACAGAATTATCTGTCTGATGGTCGTTTGGTGCGGATATCTGGTGAGGAAAATGCGCAATATATTTCCTTAACGCGTGAAGTCGTCACGAGTGTTGAGTATGACATTGTTGTTGACGATGCTCCCACCAGCCCGAATGAGAAAGAGCGCACCTTTGGCATTATCACACAGCTGTTACCGTTGCTTCAAAATGCCCTTACACCGGATATCATGCTTGATTTGCTGCGTTACTCACCATTACCAGCATCATTACTCAATCGTGTGAGTGAGAAGTTTCAACAGCAGCAGATGGCACAGCAACAGCAAATGGATCCAGAACAGGAAATGAAGTTGCAGGAACAGCAGCAGGATTTAGAGACGAAAAAACAGATGCATCAGATGGATTTGCAAGGCAAGCAGCTTGATCTGTTCACGCGTCAAATGAGAGCGGAATTAGACGCGAAAATGATGCAACAGCGCCATGACATTGAACGTCAGAAGCTTCTCAATGAACAGGCACACAATCAGATCATGCGAGAGAGAATTGCATTGCAAAGAGGCATGCATATTTGAGAGAGGTGAAAGAATGAATGCAGAAACGACTGAAGAAATGGAAGGTATGAATGAAGATTATACAGCAGAGCAGCCAGTGTTTGATGATGATGGGTATTTTGATGGTGACACGCCTAGTGAACAGATTACCAGTGATGATATAAGTTCTCAAGAGCCGGTTTCACAGCCTGTTCATGAAGCATCCGAAATCTCTACGGTAGAGGAGCAGCACGCAGAAGAACAAGCCCGTCAAGCGCGTGAAGCCCTCATGCAGTTTTATGACCAGCAATCACAGGAAACTTCTGTTGATGGTGACGATATACCACCTGATTTAGTGAAAGACCCCGTAGGTTATATTCAGCGGATGGAAAAGAAGATTCAAGAGCAGGATGCGTTTATTAAGGAATATAAAGAAGCACAAAGGCAGGCTTTTGTACAACAGCAGTACGATAGGTATTTGAATCAATTTTTAGAAAATTCTGTTAAAGCCGTTGAAAAGAAATACAGCGATTTTGGAGAAGCGGCGCATTTCCTTTATGAGGCGCGTGCTAAGGAATTGTATAGTTGGTCAGGAATTTATCCTGAGTATGCAGAAAAGAGCACGATAGATGCGATTATAGGCAATAATTTGCGCACGGTATTAGCGACTTGTGCACAAAATGGTACTAATCCAGCGGAAGAGCTTTATAGGGTAGCAGAAAAACTTGGCTATAAAAACCAAGCGATAGAAGCCAACAATCAGGTTGCAGCGCTTCAAAGCAGGCAGAATTCTGCGAGGACGTTGACGGCATCAGGGGGTGGTGGCAGCACAGGACCAATCACATTGGAAACTATTAACGCTATGTCTGATAAGCAATTTAATGCGTGGATAGAAAATCCAAAAAATGAAGAAATTTTTTATCGCTTAACCGGCGTTAGTGGGAATGCTTAAGACACGACGCTTTACAAAATAACTCGTATGGTGCGGGTTTTTTACTCCGGCTTTTCAGCCGGTTTTTTTTTAACTGCACACAGAAAGGGAAGAAAATGGCAGTAACACGTATCGATATTAATGACCCACAAGCAGTGCAAGCGTGGTCAAAAAAACTAAACTCTGAAGTTATCAAAGCGACTAAAATTGCTCCGCTTATTGGTGAGAGTTCTAATAGCATTATTCAGCTGAAAGAAGAAACGCATAAAGGTAAAGGCGACAGTGTCACTTTTAGTTTGCTTGTTCAGCTTTTTGGGGACGGGGTAACTGAGGGAGAAACACTTGAAGGCAATGAAGAATCTCTACAGTTCATGAATGATCAGCTTATTATCAATGAACTGTCTCACGGTGTAAGAGTTGCGAATGAAGGGTCTATTGATCAGCAGAGAATTTTGCCAAGCTTACGGAAAAGTGCCAAAGAAGCATTGGTTCGTTGGTATGCTAATCGCTTAAGCATCATGTTCTTTCTTCAGGTTTGTGGATACACGGCGAACACAATATCGGTTGATGGGCGGCAATTGTATATTAAACCGGTTCATTACGGTTTTAACCAACCGACGGCTCCAAGCAGTAAGCGCATTATACGTCCTGATGCAAAAACAAGTGACGAAGATTTAAAAGAAAAGGGCAAGCACAGTTTTAGTTTAAAGCTTATTGATGAAGCTGTTGAATGCGCTAAGCTTGCCAATCCACAAATTTCACCGGTGAATATTGGTGGGGATAGTGTTTATGTGCTTTATCTTCATCCAAAACAAGTTACACAATTGCGAACCAATACAGCAGCTGGTGAGTGGTTAGATATTCAGAAGTCCGTTTATGCCACCTCACGTGCTAAAAACCCGATTTTTGATGGCTCGCTTGGCATGTATAATGGTGTTATTTTACGCGAAGCTGTTCATGTTACACACGGTGTTAATTCAACAACTAACGCACCAGTTCAGAATGTACGACGTGCTGTATTACTTGGTGCGCAAAGTGCAGTTATTGGTTTTGGGAAAAACCATAGTGCAACCCGTTACACAATCGAAGAAGAATATTTTGATTACAAGCGTGAATTTGGTGCAGCTGCCAAAACCCTCATTGGTATGAAGAAAACTCGCTTTCTGTCGCCCTATAGCTCTCAAGGAGCACAAGATTTTGCGACAATTGTTATTCCAACATGCAGCGGTGAATCTGCTTCCGAATAATCATTGGGAGGAAAGAAATGGCAAACGCATTACCACAGCCCTTACAGGGCAGAAGTCTTCATACGCAACAGGTGAGTTTCTTGCGGCTTAATTTTACCTACCGCGATACAAATCATAGCGTAAAAATAGGTACTCTGCCTCGTGGCGCATTGATCACCTCGATTAAAGCTTTCGTCGAGACGGCTTTTACAAATGCCAAGTTACAGATTGGCAGTACAGATACAGGCAAAGAATTTGGCGAAAAAGATATCAAAGCACAAGGGACACAGGATTTTACACCAACTGATCAAAAGGCTTTTGTCTCAGACAGCAAAGAGCTTACTTTGTATGCTAAAGCAGACCAAAAGGTTCAGGTTGGTAAGTGTGTTATCGTTGTTCAATTTGTGACAAATCACTAAGAGAAAGAATTAAGAAATGGCAAACGAATTACCCCAACCCTTACAGGGCAGAAACCTTCATACACAGCAAGTAAGCTTCTTGCGGCTTGATTTTACGCACGAAGAGCAGGTTATGAAGATAGGAACCTTGCCTTGCGCAGCACTGATTACTTCGATTAAAGTGTACGTTAAGACAGCTTTTACAGGAGCTAAGTTAAAGTTTGGTAGCACTACTGAAGTGAAAGACTTTAGTGAAGCAGATATTGGGACACAGGGCATAAAAGCTCTCACGATAAGCAATCAGAAAGAATTTGTCCCTTATGATGAAGAGCTTACTCTTTATGCAAAATTAGATAAACAGGTCGCTTCTGGTCAGGCAACGGTGATTGTTGAGTTTGTGACTAATCATTAAAATTGTGAGGGGAGTTAATGCCTAGAAACTTTTTTAAGTGGTTTCATTGCTTTAGCTTCCTTAATCTTAAGTGCAATTTTACGCATAAAAGCAATACTAAAGCATCCTTGTGGTTTCATGTGTTCAAAATCAAAAAAATCTCCGCAAGGAACAACATTAAATTCATCAACGCGTAACCAAGAATCTTTTTTCAGTTTTGTGCGTTTACATTCTATTTCAGGTATTTTTAAACTAAATTGCAAATCATAAGGTTTTTGTGAAGTGATAGGAAATAAAAAGAAATGGGTTTCTGTTTTTACTACAACACAGGCAGGGCGTGGTTTACGACCTGAATATTCACCCTTTTGGGATTGCTCATGCCATAAATAATAATATCTGATGACATCCCCCGCTTTAAACATTTTCATCACCTTTTAAAAGTTCATCTAAACCTTTGTCCAAGTCGTCTAATATATCTTCTGGTGCATCAGTATAAGAAAAAGCTTGTGTACCGGAACGGTATTTTATCAATTCATTGTATAGATCGATAGGAAGCATGATAATCTTTTCTCGACCTCGCTTGGTTAAAGCGACGGGCATGGACATTGCCTCGTCTAAGATATCACCAGTACCACGGTTTATATCTGTAAAACTATATTTTTTCATAAAAAGCCTCCTAATAAATACATACTATGCATATAGTGCATAAAATATGTATTTTATGCAAATGACAATAATGTCAAGAAAAGTTTTTCACGGAAAGGTTTTAGGATGTCGCGTCATTATATCACAATAAAGACGGGAGGACCGACACGAGATCGCCAAGATGTTTTTCGCCACAGAGGAACGTTTTCCCACCTTGTGTCGGTTATACAAGACGAAATAGATGACATTACGGATGAGTATGTTCCTCAAATCCAAGAAAGTATTTTTGCAGCCATTCGTTTTTGTGAGAGAGAAAGTTTTTTCTTTAACGAAAGTCGAGATGTGGTGTTTACAACACGGGCGGGGAAGGCGGTTTATGATGCTACAGATACGCCGCATATTGAAACAGCGGTAACAATTAAAGGTGTTTTTCTTCATTCTGATCGGCATCACAAGTTTGCATTGGAGCAGAGAAGTCCTCTTTCCTTGGAGCCTTTGTTGTCGTCAGGACATCAGGGAATGCCGGTTTGTTACAGTTATTTTGATAAGAAACTTCACCTTTATCCAACACCTGATGCTGGGTATCCAATTCAACTTCTTCTCTCTCCTATGCGTTTGGAGGAATTTGAGAATGCGCATCAGGAACATCCATGGTTTGTGCATGGCTTTGATCTGATCAAAGCGCGAGCCAAGTATGAGCTGTACAAGAATATCCTCAAAGAACCAGATTGTGCGGCTGCTGCTTACAATGATTTTAAGGAACAGTTGCATGAATTGCGTGCAGAGACTTCAAAGCGCCATAACGTCACCAGAATAGTGCCAACGGAATTCTAAAGTGCCTTTTTTCCCAATAGCTGATTACAGACCAGATGTTGCGGTAGTCAACAGCACCTTTACCGATACGCTTGTGAATGTTTTACCGGCGGATGGTTCTTACATCCCCATGCCCAGTGCGACGGTTATTTCTACTCCTTTGCAAGAGAAGCCTTTGGGTTCGATCGCGTTTAGAACAGGCGATGGGGTTAAAATCATCGTAGGAGGCGCACAAAAGCTCTATGCTTATGATAGCCAAACGCGGGGTTGGAAAGACATAAGCCAAAGTGGTGTAACGTATCAAGCCAATGAGGAGAACCAATGGTCTTTTGCGTTGTTTGGCGAAACCATTCTTGCGGTTAACAAAAATGATAAAGCACAGGCTTTTAATATTCGCAGTTCAGAGCGGTTTGCAGAGTTAGGCGGTAATCCTCCGAAAGCGGGTTTGGTAAAGGTTTGGGGTGATTTTGTATGTTTGCTTGACCTTGCGGATCATCGCAATCGCATCCATTGGTCAGGATTGAACGATGCAAGCCATTGGACGGTTGGTGAAAAAGATTGTTATTATCATGACTTTCATGACGGCGAATATGTGCAGGGTGCGACAGAGTCGAGCAATCCGATGGTTTTCCTGCGTTCTGCTGTTTATGCAGGTTCCTTCACGTTAGGCTCTAAAGTGCCGTTTCTTTTTCAAAAGATCCATGACAAACGTGGAGCAAGGAGTTCTAGAGCGATTGCCTGTTTTGGCAGTGATGCCTTTTTTGCTGGTGATGGTGGTTTTTATCAGATTGGTTCGGATGGACAGCTTTTTCCGATCGGCTTTGAAAAGGTTGACCGAACGGTGTTCAGCAATTTTGATAAGCTTGCCCTTGATGAGATGCAAGGGGTGATAGACCCTGTCCATAATCGTGTTTACTGGTCTTTGAAGAGGGGCAATAACCAGCAAACCACCTTTGTTTATGATTGGGGTTTGCAGAAATGGTCAACAATTCAGGGCGAGCCTTTCAGCTTTTTCCCAGTGTTCACGATAGGTTATACCTTAGAACAACTTGATGAGATCTCGACAAGTCTTGAGACTTTACCGGCTTCTCTTGACAGTTCGATTTGGCAAAGTGGTGCGCCGATGCTTGGTGCTTTTGATGGTCAAAGGAGGCTTGTTGTGTTTACGGGCGCTCCTATGGAGGCGGTTGTTGTTTCGCAAGAAATGGGGGCCGCTGATGGGCATTTTAGCTTTATCACCAAGATGTTTGTAGAGGTCGATACTCTAGAAGGGCTTTTGAGCATAGGGGAACGTGGCGTTCGCAATAACCTCACGCCCATTACGTGGCACAAGGAAAGGATATGTTCTTTTGTCACTGGCGCCTATCATGGGAGGTCACGCAATCGCTATCATCGCTTTAAATTACGTATTCCGGCAGGTGTTACATGGCATCATATCACCGGCTTTAACGTGGATTTACGGTCTCTAGGTAGAAGATAATGGCACAAGTGTTTTTAACCTCTTCTTGGGATAAGGAGCGCATAGCTCCTTATCTTGAAGAGATCGTTGCAGCCTTCAGTCAGTATGTGGAGCGTTTTAAACATGAACTGACTTTGCAAGAGCTTCTTGAAGAGATTTGCAGTGGTAAGAAACAGTTGTGGCTTTTGCTTGATGATGATGATCAGTTTTTAGCAGCCGTGACGACACAACTTCAATATACGGCATTGGGAAAGAAGCGCGCGCTTATTTGTGATTGTTGCGGTAAGGGCTGTGTTGATCTTGTTGATCATCTGCAATTTGTCGAGGAGTGGGCGCGTGAGAATGGTGCCTGTGAAATAGAGATTTTGGGACGTTTAGGATGGCAGCGGTCCCTCAAGAAGCAAGGCTATGGCATAGACATGGTCTATTTTAGGAAGGATTTAGGAAATGGGGAGTAAGCGACCGACGGAGACACAACAAAGACAGGTACAGACTTTTGCGCCTCCTTCTTGGGCCGATCATCTTTTTAAACATGGTGGTGCGGATGCCTTTAATCTTTATAACTCCGGAGCTGGTGGCAACGTTTATGGAGGTGCGCGCGTTGCACCTTTGAGTGCTCCAACCACCCATGCCATTGGTGGTCTTGGCAGCGTTCCCAGCCAGTATCAGAACAATGCGCTGATGAATTTGATCAACACGCCAACAGCATCGGCAAGTAACCTTGGTCGGATTGCATCTGGTGGTCTGATGGGAGGCAATTCGTATTTTGGTCAGGTCCTTCGGGAGGGGATGGATGATGTCGAAAATAGAATTAATCGATATTTCTCAGGGATTGGTCGTTATGGAACGCCTGATCATAAGGATGAATTGCGGAAGGGCAGCGGTTCTGTTTATGCCCGTGCCATGGCAGATCAGTATAATCAAGATTTGCAGCATATGATGCATGCCAATGCGATGATTGATCAAACCAATCAAAACCAGTTGGGGGCAGCAAATAACTTCTTACAAGGCTATGGGAATGCGTATAGCAATGCTTTACAGGGCTCTTCATTGCTTGATGCCTATAATCAGAGACTTGTTGATGCGGAACGCGAACGGTGGCTGGAGCAAGACAATAGCGGTTGGAATAAATTGAACATGTTGATGAATGCCGCGCATGGTTTTGCAGGCAATTACGGCACGACGACAAACAACAGCACCGCTTCTCTGATGCAAGGCAATAATCCTTGGAAAAACGCTATAGGACTTTTGGCTGGTGCTAGCCAATTTGCTGCTCCTTATTTTAGAAGAATATAGGGAGAGAGGTAGGATGGAAAATAATAACCATAACATTTTATCAAGACTTCTTAAGTCTCTGTATGCAATGGACCCATTGGCGTCACGTATACTGATGCAAAATCAACTACTGATGCAAAATCAACGTATGGCATCTGCGCAACAACAGGCGAATAGGTTGCCTTATTTAACCCCTTCAGTCCCTGTTGGCACAATTGGTTCACAGTCGTACCCACTAGGCTTATCTCAAGATATGCCGCCTTTACCGAATGTCAGTTCGGCTTTGAAATCACGCGCAATACAACCGAAAGCGTCCTCTCCTTCTATGCCTATGGCAACGTTTGGTTCAATGGCACCCCCATTAGGTTTGTCTAAGGATGTGGAGGCATTGCCTAATGTGCTTTCGAATTTGACGTCATTGCAACCACAACAAGCTCTGTTGCCAGAAGCCCCTATTCCAACTGTAGAAGCGGAGCCAACTCAATCTGTCCCGTTGGTACAACCACAAAAAGATACTGCTTCTCAACAGAGTTTTTGGGATCAATTTCGTAATCCTGAATTTTTACAAAGGTTATCGGATTATGCGATTGGTTATGCCTCATCCGATGGAACGATGGCACAAAGCTTGGCGAATGCAGCCATGAATCTTCGTCATGGTGATTTGGAAAGAGAACAAAAAAAGCAGGTTAACCAAACCGTCGAGTATCTGAAAGCTCAGGGTATGGGTGAAGAAGAAGCACGGTTTATGGCGGGGAATAAAGATGCGTTGAATGCGTTTTTGGTACAGAAGATAAGCGGTGGGAATGGTCTCGGTTCTAAAGAAAAACTTGATCGCCAACGAGAAATGATAGAGCTTCAAAATAGTGAAGCTATTAGTAGTAATATGCTTAATGATATTGAGCGTTTTATGCATTATCTGGAAACAAACGGTGATTTTGCTACGGGAAACCTTGCTAATTTGCAAGCGAATTTAAAGGTTCCTCAACACCGTGATATGAAGTCACTCCTTAATTCAATTAAAAACCGCATAGGTATTGATCGTTTAGAAACCATGAGGCGGTATTCACGCAATGGTGCTTCTGGTTTTGGTAATCTCACAGAAAAAGAACTTGATATATTAAAGAGCTATTTAGGAGAGTTAGATTACAGTTTGGGTAGCGAAGAGCAGATGTTTAGGTTGAAAAAAATACATGAGATTTTGGGTAAGATGAAATCGAATGTACTGGCTTTGCTAGAGGATAGTAACACCAAATTGACAGAAGAAAATGTGAGTCAAGTTACAGCATCACAGCCGCCTTCTGCAGTTCCCCAGAAAGGATATAGCCATTTACCTGTTATAACCAGCAAAGAACAGGAAGATGCGTTTCCTGTGGGTGCATTCTTTATTGGTGAAGATGGTAAGCGAAGGCGCAAGGGTGGTTGAGATGGTATATATTCCTTATTCTCCTATTGTTGATGATGCATCAGATTATGATGGTAT
>NZ_JH725025.1:172199-180723 GCF_000278135.1 Candidatus Bartonella washoeensis Sb944nv | reverse complement strand
GCGAATGAAGCAGGTTTTACCGATTATTGGCGTGGAGATAAACGAGCAGAGGAGATCTACAATAGAAGGGTAGCCAAGGAACGTGCTTACCAAAAAGCCTTGGAAGAGAAACATCCATGGTTGTCTTCTGGCGCTTATATTGTTGGGTCAATTTTACCAACATTAGCATCCTTTGCTATTCCCGCATTAAATTTTTTGCGAGCAGGTTCGACTTTAGGAAGTTTAGGTAGGGGCGCTCTTGTCGGAGCGGGTTCTGGTGCTTTGCATGGTTCCGGTGCAGGAGAAGGTTACAATGATACGGTAAACTCGGCGTTAGCTGGTGGTCTTGGGGGAGCTGTTTTGACACCGGTTGCTTCTTTAGCTGGTATGGGAGTTTCTAAAGGAGTGCGAGGTCTAGGAAACCTTGTAAAGGATGCTCCCGTGATAAGGAGAAGTTTTAATCCTGCTCATAAAGAAGTTTCAAATAAAGCTTTGAGAGAAGTTGCCAAGCAACTTTACGATAATAAAACCAAAAAGATCACTCAACGCTTTGCTTCTGAACCTCATGATGTGTTTTTGACAGATATTAATGAGAAACTACGACAGGTTTTATTTAAGTCTTCTGAAACAAACAAAGATGTTTATAATCTCTTGAAACAAGCCCATGAGAAAAGACTGGGAGGTTCTGTTCAACGTCTTGATGATATGATGGAGCAGACAATAGTTCCATACCGGCATAGCGATACTTTAAGTAGGATGCTTAAACAGCAAGGGAAAGAAGCGCATGATCATCTTTATGAACAAGCAAGGCGAACTGCAATAGGACAAGAGCATTATCCGGCTCTTAATAAACTTTTTGAAAATAAAGGCTTTCAAAAAGCTCTCAAAGAAGCTGTAAATACATTAGAAGAGCATTCTCTGAAAGAAAACCCTCAACGATTTTATGATCAAAGATTTAGTAGTATAAACTATAAACCTACGATAGAGTTATTAGATCAAACCAAGCAGTCTCTTGATGATTTGATAGAGAAGAGTAAGAGACTAGGCGATAACCAAAAAGTCTCTGGCTACCAAATACTCAAAAAAGATTTGGTAAAAATAATGGATCAAATCTCTCCTACTTATAAAGTAGCACGTGGTAGTGCAGAAAAATTCAAAAACTTTGAAAATAGTTTTGAGAAAGGTAGGCAGGCTCTTGGAACAAAACTAGAAAAGAGTTTTGAAAGAGATGCGGTTCAGGAAAATCTTTCTAAAGGCAATTGGTCAGATAAAAACAATACCTATCATATGGGTATGAGAGATGCATTAGATGATTTATTGAGGAAAGAGAATGACCCTATTAATGCATTCTCTAATCTTTTAAAACAAAATCTTGCGTCTGAGAATCTTAAAAGGATAATAGGACCTGAACGGTTTGCTTCTTTTAAGAAGGCCGTAGATCAGGAGAAATTCTATTCTGATGCAGCAAAAAAGGGTTTTGGAGAATTTAGCGGTGCTCCTGAATTGTCTCTTTTTGAGGGCGTTCGCATACCACATAGTCTTCCTGATTTACCAGCTCAAACCTTTAAATTAGCACGAAATATATTTGCACATCCAAATTCACCAGAAGCGGTAAGAGCAAGACAAGAGATAGAACGCGGTATAGCGAAATTAGCGACTTTTGGAGTTAAAGGAATGAAGCAAAATGAAATTGCTCAAATGATACAAAGTGCTTTAAATTGGCATAGCTTGGGGGTAATAACGGATGAAGGTTTGAAACTTTTTTCTAGAGCTATAGCAAAAGGATTGGGTCCTCGTGCTTCAATAGAGTACGCGAAATGACCCGTTCTAATCCCTCTATAGATCAAGCGATACGACAATCTGCGGCGCGTTATGGCTTGCCTGCGCATTATTTGTATCGTGTTGCCCAAATTGAAAGTGGTGGGAATCCGAATGCCAGAAATCCTCGTTCTTCTGCTGGTGGACTGTATCAGTTTATAGACAGCACAGCAAAACAATATGGCTTGCAGGATAGGTTTGACCCCGTGCAAGCAGCGGATGCCATGGGCAGGTTTACACGCGATAATCGTAATCATTTAAGCCGCGTATTGGGCAGAGCGCCTACAGATGCAGAATTGTATTTAGCCCATCAACAAGGTGCAGGGGGAGCGGCGCGGCTTCTGCAAAATCCTCATGCCCATGCCGCGCAAATTGTTGGCAGCAATGCCGTTGGTTTGAATGGCGGTAATAATGCGATGCGTGCTGGTGATTTTGTCCAGAGGGTGTTGCAAATGTATGGTGGACAGCAGCCTTATCGTGCAAGTTCTGCTGTTGGAGGGAGTGTTCCACAGGGCTTTAACAGCAATAGGGATAACTTGCTTGCATTTTTAAGAGCGTTGCTCTCCTCACAGCAAAAGACCTCAGAAGCTGATGAGAGTGATGATGATAATCCTTTGATGACGCAATTTATGAGAGCGTTTTACGGGCCCTTTTATAAGATTTAGGATTCACAAGACATGTCAACGATTTATGATTGGTCGCTTAGAGCGTCGGAGAACACGCACGCTGATGATTTGGTTGATTGGTCAGAAGGACAATTGCCAAGCACCGTGAACAACAGTGCGCGTGGAATGATGCAACGGGTAAGAGAGTATTTGGCGGATACGGGTGGCGCAATTGAAAGTACATTTACGGTTGATGATGTTCAGCAAAGAACAGAGATTAGGTTGCAAACCAAATCTGCGTTTAGAGAGTATAAGAAAGATATCGTTTTACGGTTTAAAGCCAAAGGAAGAAATATTGGTATAACGACGGTAGCTGTGAATAATCTACAGGGTAAACAGGTTTACAAAGTCACAGAATTCGGGATTGCGCTTTTATCAGGCAATGAGATGCAACAAGGCTGCATTTATACTTTAGTGTATGATGAAGCCATTGATGGGTGGCAGCTTCTTAATCCCACACCCACACAGTCACAACGAGGTTTGGCAAGCAATCTTTATCCGTCAGGCTTTATAGGGACCTTTGCTATGCAAGCCCTCCCAAGTGGTTGGTTATTGTGTGATGGAAGTGCTTACTCACGCAGTACTTATAGTGATCTGTTTGCTGCGATAGGAACCATGTGGGGTCGTGGCGATGGTGAGACGACGTTTAATGTTCCTGATTTGCGCGGGATGTTTTTACGGGGGGTTGATGGAGGACGCAATGTTGATGCTGGGCGCGATTTTGCGAGTGTGCAACAGGATTCACTCCAATCTCATAGACATGGGGGTCATGAGATTTTTCCAGAGCATATTCGTGAAACAGGAATGGACCATTGGCATGGTGATGTAACGATGCTGTGGGGTCATTTACTTGATGAAGAGAAGAAATCGACAGTTGAATCGGTTACGGGAATAAGAAGAGAGAACATGCAGGCATATGATATTTTGGCCGTTCCTCTTGATCAATATTATACACATAGTATCAGGACGATAACGGGTCTAGGAAGTGAAACGCGTCCCATCAATGTCGCGGTTGTTTTTGCAATAAAAAGCTGAGGCAAGTATGTCAGATATATATGGTTGGTCTTTAACGGCGTCTGAAAATGCAGGTGCTGATAGTTTTATGAATTGGTGTGAAGGACAACCGCCCCATACAGTTAATAATAGTGCGCGTGTGATGATGCAGCGTGTGCGGGAGTATTTAACAGATACGGGTGGTGCAGTTGAGAGTATTGTTGTGGTTGATTGGGCACAACAACAGACAGCAATTCGTTTACAGAGCACATCGCGCTTTTTAGAGTACAAGAATGATATTGTCGTGCGGTTTAGGTCCAGTGGATGGAATGTTGGTGCGAGCACGGTTTCAATTAATGGGTTAAAGGAAAAAACGGTTTACAAAGCGACAGAGGGTGGTATTAGCGCCCTTGTTGGCGGGGAAATCCAAAATGGCTGTATTTATACTTTGGTGTATGATGAAGCCATTGATGGGTGGCAGCTTCTGAATCCCACACCGCTAAAAGTTTCTCCATTCAAACGCTTTCCTTCTGGTTTTATAGGCAGCTTTGCAATGGAAAGTTTACCTGATGGTTGGTTGTTATGTGATGGGAGTGCTTATTCACGTACTGCTTATCGTAATCTTTTTGCAACCATTGGAACCATGTGGGGTCATGGCGATGGTGAGACGACGTTTAATGTTCCTGATATGAGAGGGATGTTTTTACGGGGATTTGATTATTTAGGGAATGTTGATAGAGAGCGAAGTTTTGCAAGTACGCAACGGTGTTCTTTGAGAACCCATGATCATATTATTGGGACTGATGAGACGAAAGCAAGCTCTTCGAGACGTAAGCGGGATCTTTCCTCTGTTAATCCTTCACACAGACAGCGTCGGAGTGCAAATGAAGTGAGTGAGGAAGAGAAACAAGCGCGCGAGGCAGAAAATTTACGGCGTAGAAATAGTCGGAAAAGATGTTTTTCTGCGAATTTGTGGGGGTATGAGGATCCTGATTGTTGGGGCGGGTCTCCTTCTGTTGATCATGGGAATGTTGGTGAAGAGGAATGTGTGGGTTTAACAGGGGATGCCCTTGAGAGGTGTGAGAAAGCATTTGAAAGCGTAACGCAAACAACTCAAGAGGAGGCCTCTCCACATCCTTCTGAAGGGCATAGCTCACGTCCATTTTTTATCAAATATCAAGATAACTTTTACATGTTTCCTGTTCCCAAGCGCGCTGATCAAGAATTTGGCGTTCATAAGCATAGGATTATGACGGATAGCTTTGGAGGAGAAGAAACGCGTCCGATTAATGTATCAGTTGTCTTTGGCATTAAGACGTGAGGTTCTTGCAATGTTATCGAAACCGTTTGCAATATCAGAAGTGAAAGACCCGTCGCAAATACGGGTTGTTTTATATTCAGGAGACCGCTTTGTCCATGCGCCGCTTAATGGGATGATTGATGTTGTGAAGGAGGCTTTGCAGTCAGAGCTTGAAGATAAAATACAAGGTCTAGAAGAGCGCATAAAAGTTTTAAGTACAGAGCTAGAAGAACTGAAAGAATGTTCATTTTAACTATTCATTTGAACTGATGTTAAGGAAAGAAAGATTATGGGCATACCGTATCATACGCATGAGTATCAAATACCAGCAGCGACGAAAGAGGACATTATAGAGGGCACTTCAGTGGATAAGGTTGCTGTCCCGAAGTCACTGGGGAGTGCAGCGGTTTATCAATATGAAGCTTTTGCGACAGCGGAGCAAGGAGCACAGGCGAAACAGGCAGCAGAAGTGGCAACAGGGATAGCCAAGATAGCGAAGCAAACAGCGGATGAAGCGAAAGCAGTATCGGAACAGGCAAAAACAGTAGCGGATGAAGCGAAAGGAACGTCTAATACAGCCACAGCGATATCCACAGAGGCATCGAAAACAGCGACACAAGCTGCAACTGTGGCAGCGGCAGCAACAGAAACAGCCAATGGAGCGAAGGCAACAGCAGACAATGCACAACGTGTGTCAGAAGAAGCTAAGACTACAGCAGAAGCTTCTCAGATGCTTTCTCAACAGTCGAAGAGCGCTTGTGATGATGCAAAGCAAATAGCCAATGAAGCCAAAACGATTGCTGAAAAGGCAAAAAGTACAGCAGAGGAAGCAAAACAAGCCACTTTAACAGCACAACAGAGCAGTGGTACTTCTGGTTTGAGTGATTTTCTTAAAGATTTAAACTTGAGTGTGATTTCAGTTTCCACGCCGTTTCTTGTTGCGTCGGGGAAAAAACAATTGCAGTTGAAAAAAGGAACACACATTACTTTATCATTAGCAAATGGTGTCTACATTGCAAGTTATTCAAGCGATACAGTAATAAGCATTTCCTCTTTAAGTGCTGGCAAGGATTATTATGTCTATTTGGTTCCTGACGGCAACACGCATAAACTTGTTTTGTCAGAAAACGCGACCTTTCCTCATGGTTACACAGCGACGAATTCGCGAAAGATCGGCGGCTTTCATACGCTTTGTGCCGATGTTGGAACGATTTCTGGACATCCTTTGTCTGGTTATCGTGCGGGGGATATTTTACCGCAATCTGTTTGGTGTCTCAATCATCGCCCGCATAGTTCGCCAGAAGGGATGGTTTATGACCCGTCACAGGATATTTGGGTCGATATTTATCTCCAGTCAGGAACGGGTGAAAATACTCGGTCAGAATATGGTGTTCCTATCACGACGAACCGTGGCTATACAGATCATGTATCAGATATGATGCGTGTTAAGAAGACTTTATTGAGTGATACAGAATTTGCTTCCGCTATGTATGGGAGCAATGACAAGACAAGTATTGAAGGGAAAGAGGCGCCTTCCCCCAAACATTCAGGCGGTCATGTTGATACGGAGAAGAGACGTATGATTTCGTATATCGGCTGTGAAGATGGTTGTGGTTATGTTTGGCAATTTTTGAGAGATGTTTGTTTCATGCAAACAGTAGTTGGAAGAGCACCAAATGTACAGTTTAAAAAAGAGATGCATACATTGTTAGGTGGTGGAGAGTGGTCAGATGGTACGAATATCAGTCCACATCTGCGTACAGTAATTATTCGTAATGCCCGTTATGAAGCATCTGGCGCTCGTGGATCTAGCCATCCACGCAATTTTGTTTAGAGGAGGAGGAGGAGATGAGAGAATATCCAGAGCATTTAAATAGCAAGCAAGACTATTTGAACATGTTGGATTTTGATAAGGCTGAAACGGTAAGAAGGCTAGAGAACCTGTTAAAAACGCGGTTTCATTGGGTTCGGGGCAAAGAGCTTGGTGAGAACGAAGAAGGTATTGAAGATGAAACGCATAGCGTTCATGTGGTAATGGAAATGGCAGATTTTGATACTGATATTGATCTTAGAGCAAAACGTATTCAGTACGAATTGCAAGAGAGTGAGTTTTCTCATCTTTTCCGTCTTGGTTTTACGGTAGAAGAGGTCGAGCAATTGATCAAAGAGAAGAGCGAATGAATCTTCTGTAAGCATAATCGAAAACACCTTTTATCCCGCCTCACTTTTGTGGGGCTTTTTTTATGGAGGAGCAGATGAGAACGATATCGAAAGAAGGGTTAGCACTGATCAAACAATGGGAAGGTTTGCGTTTACAGGCTTATAAAGATTTAGCGTGCGTTTGGACCATTGGTTACGGTCACACAAGTGAGGCAGGAAGACCTTTTGTTCGCAAAGGCATGCGTATCACGCAAGAGCAAGCAGAGGCCATTCTTCGTGAGGACTTAAAACAATTTGAAAAGACTGTTGAAGAAGCGGTGATGGTTTCCTTAACGGATGAACAATTCGCGGCATTAGTGTCCTTTTGCTATAATGTCGGGACAAAAGCCTTTTGCAATTCGACCTTGTTAAAGAAGCTCAATAAAGGGGATTATGAAGCTGTTCCAGAGGAATTACAGAAATGGAATAGAGTGGGTGGGAAACGTCTTCAAGGGCTTGCAAACCGGCGAGCAGCTGAAGCAGGCTTATGGGCAAAAGGGGCTTATATTGCTTCTAACTATCAGAGAGTGGAAACAAAAGGAGCAACGGGCTCTCTCAAAGCAGAAATTCTTGCCCCGATTATAGGTTCTTTTTCAGGTCTTGGAGGTTTGGTTGCGGGCAATGGTCCTGTGCAATGGGCTTTGGCTGGCATCATGGTTTTAGCGGCATGTGCGGGCATTGTGTTTGTAGCCAAGAGGTTTCGGGAGCAACGTTTATGATTTTGTGGCTTAAGAAATATCAGATGATGCTTACAGCGGCTTTAGCCGTTTTTTTTATCGCTTTAGTGAAGGCCTTCCATCTTGGCAAGAAATCGGAACAGCACAAGCAAACAGAGAATGCTTTAAAGATAACAACGACACGTCTTGAGGTTGAAAATGAAGTTAATCGGAAAAGTGATGGTGATGTGCGTTCTGCTCTGTCTCGTTGGGTGCGCGGCAAATAGGGTTATTAGTTGTGGTGGCTGGTTGCCAATTTATTTGGATCAGCAAGATGTTGCGGTGATCAGTCCCAATCTCGCAAGAGACATTTTAAAACATAACAAGTAGGGAGCGCATTTATGTGGTTGGCGACATGATGAGAAAAGAAAATAACAAAGATAAAGATCTCACAGAAAAGGAACAACAGTTGCTTCATGAAATGATCAATACTTATCAGGGGTTGAAGATGATGTCTCGTTTTATGAAGTGGGTGGCGTTCATCATCTTTATGTTTGTTATCGATTTTGCCCGCCTTATGGATGCGATAGACAATATCTTCTCACACTTCAAAAGATGGTTAACAAAAAGTTAAATGCACCAAATCTTCTCAAAAAAACGCCCGAAAAGAAGTCCTGATTCGTAATCATTAGATAGAAAGACATAAGGATTTTTGCTAGAATCACTATGAAAAAATTATTCTTTCTCAAGGATTTTTTTAGATGCTAACACTGTTTGGTAAAACCTTACGCAAGCTTCGTATTGATCATTCTGAACGTCTATTAGATATGGCTGAGAAATTAAACATATCTGTACCATTTTTATCTTCTGTAGAAATTGGCAAAAAGTCTGTTCCGGTAGGAATGGAAGAAAAG
>NZ_JH725025.1:169137-172099 GCF_000278135.1 Candidatus Bartonella washoeensis Sb944nv | reverse complement strand
CATCTTTTCCGTCTTGGTTTTACGGTAGAAGAGGTCGAGCAATTGATCAAAGAGAAGAGCGAATGAATCTTCTGTAAGCATAATCGAAAACACCTTTTATCCCGCCTCACTTTTGTGGGGCTTTTTTTATGGAGGAGCAGATGAGAACGATATCGAAAGAAGGGTTAGCACTGATCAAACAATGGGAAGGTTTGCGTTTACAGGCTTATAAAGATTTAGCGTGCGTTTGGACCATTGGTTACGGTCACACAAGTGAGGCAGGAAGACCTTTTGTTCGCAAAGGCATGCGTATCACGCAAGAGCAAGCAGAGGCCATTCTTCGTGAGGACTTAAAACAATTTGAAAAGACTGTTGAAGAAGCGGTGATGGTTTCCTTAACGGATGAACAATTCGCGGCATTAGTGTCCTTTTGCTATAATGTCGGGACAAAAGCCTTTTGCAATTCGACCTTGTTAAAGAAGCTCAATAAAGGGGATTATGAAGCTGTTCCAGAGGAATTACAGAAATGGAATAGAGTGGGTGGGAAACGTCTTCAAGGGCTTGCAAACCGGCGAGCAGCCGAAGCAGGCTTATGGGCAAAAGGGGCTTATATTGCTTCTAACTATCAGAGAGTGGAAACAAAAGGAGCAACGGGCTCTCTCAAAGCAGAAATTCTTGCCCCGATTATAGGTTCTTTTTCAGGTCTTGGAGGTTTGGTTGCGGGCAATGGTCCTGTGCAATGGGCTTTGGCTGGCATCATGGTTTTAGCGGCATGTGCGGGCATTGTGTTTGTAGCCAAGAGGTTTCGGGAGCAACGTTTATGATTTTGTGGCTTAAGAAATATCAGATGATGCTTACAGCGGCTTTAGCCGTTTTTTTTATCGCTTTAGTGAAGGCCTTCCATCTTGGCAAGAAATCGGAACAGCACAAGCAAACAGAGAATGCTTTAAAGATAACAACGACACGTCTTGAGGTTGAAAATGAAGTTAATCGGAAAAGTGATGGTGATGTGCGTTCTGCTCTGTCTCGTTGGGTGCGCGGCAAATAGGGTTATTAGTTGTGGTGGCTGGTTGCCAATTTATTTGGATCAGCAAGATGTTGCGGTGATCAGTCCCAATCTCGCAAGAGACATTTTAAAACATAACAAGCAGGGAGCGCATTTATGTGGTTGGCGACATGATGAGACAAGAAAATAACAAAGATAAAGATCTCACAGAAAAGGAACAACAGTTGCTTCATGAAATGATCAATACTTATCAGGGGTTGAAGATGATGTCTCGTTTTATGAAGTGGGTGGCGTTTATCATCTTTATGTTTGTTATCGATTTTGCCCGCCTTATGGATGCGATAGACAATATCTTCGTCCATTTTAAACAGTGGTTTTCAAAGAATTAGAAAAAACGTCATATTGAAGAAGATACTTCGTAAGACTCTTTTTACTATGAATTGGAGCTTCAATCATAAACGCAGTTCAGAATGAGATCCAAGTCGTAAAAGCTCTAGTGTTTTGGCATCTGGCTTTCGATAGATTAAGACTAAATCTGGTTTGATATGACAATCACGACAATTGCGCCATTGACCTGTTAGTACATGATCTCGCCAATGCGCTTCCAGTGGTTTATCTTCTGCTAACGCTTTGACCACAAGCAGCAAATCCTCCTCTAGTGCGGTAGCATATCTACCTCTGCTTTCGCGCTTAAGGTCGCGGCGGAATGAACGCGTATAAACAATTTCTCGCATAGCAAGCTTAGGTTCATTTTTCAGATTTACGCACTCCGATTCTATCCTCGCGAATCATGGTTCGTAAGTCATCTAATGATGTGCGTTCGACGCGTCCCATTTCGGCATCTTCTATAGCTTGTAATGTTTCCGGATTGGGTTGGAATAGATCAAGCGGTAAAGCTCTATCTCTAGCAATGCGTGTCATAAACATGCGCACAGCATCCGATACAGTCAAACCTGTGGACTTAATGACTGCACTTGCAATTTCTTGAACTTCATCAGGTATGCGCGCTTGAATTTTTCCCATTGCTAAATCTCCTATTTAACTTGTACTACAATGTACTACACTTCAGTTGATGTCAAGAGACACAACCGTAGTTTTTCATAAGAGGGCTTAGCAGAATTTAAAAAATTAATAGAGGAAGTTAGCAGAACAAGATATGTTTTGTAGAGTCATGATTCGAAATCCTATTCCCGAACCTTTGTTTACACATCCCGAACCTTAAAAAAGATGATGTAAAATCAATAAGTTATTGGTTAGAAAAAACTAAGTGGCGGAGGGGGTGGGATTCGAACCCACGGTACAGTCTCCTGCACGCCGGTTTTCAAGACCGGTGCCTTAAACCGCTCGGCCACCCCTCCAAACTGAGTATGCTTTTTTACAAAGTTCTTACAAAAGGTCAATCATTTAAATGTGCTTCTAAACATTTTTAATAAAATTATTTGAAAGCCAATCAAAAATGATTTCTAACCAGTCGGTTTTTTGAGAATTCTGCTTAAATCAGCAACTTCATTTTAGGATGGGTATTTTTTTCAAAAAGAATGAAAGTTCGATATGCCATCCATAGCACGATCCTACCTCTCTTTTCTTGTTCGGTTGCAACATCTTGTCATATACTATCATAGAAAATTATAGAGAAAGATTGGACTTCAGTCATATCCGTATGACTTCTATTTTATTTCACTTGATGTCATCATAAAAGAAAGTCATACGCTTAAATAAATTAGTGGAGTCCATATTGTGTATGCAAGGTTATAAAAACAAAATGCGTATTGTTATGGAAATCTCAGATATTACAGATGTTACATGTGCATTGAAATAAAGTAGAAAACCTTTGTATTTCTGTACTGGTAGGAATGAAAGAAAAAATCATTGAACTCTACGCTTTCGATGAAGAGACAACATTCCTTTTAAGAAGGGAATCAGACGCTTCTCGTACAAGCTTCACAATCAAGCCTTCAAATCCGTTGAGTCGTGAAA
>NZ_JH725025.1:164931-168917 GCF_000278135.1 Candidatus Bartonella washoeensis Sb944nv | reverse complement strand
TATTAGATATGGCTGAGAAATTAAACATATCTGTACCATTTTTATCTTCTGTAGAAATTGGCAAAAAGTCTGTTCCGGTAGGAATGGAAGAAAAGATCATTGAACTCTACGCGTTAGATGAAGAGATGGCATCCCTTTTAAGAAGGGAAGCAGATGCTTCTCGCACAAGTTTTACAATCAAGCCTTCAAATCCGTTGAGTCGTGAAATTGTTGGCATGTTTGTTAGACTTTTAGATGCTTTTTCACAGGAAGATTTAGAAGCATTCAAAAAATTCTTAGAAATGCTTAACGAAGTAAAAAGAAAAGAGAATGCTACTTTTGTAGAGGCATGATTTGAAAATCCTATTCCCTCACTTTTATTCACACATCCCTCACCTTAAAAAACATATGGAAAATCAATAAGTTATTCGTAACATAAAACTAGATGGTGGGCGTGACAGGGATTGAACCTGTGACCCCTACGATGTCAACGTAGTGCTCTCCCGCTGAGCTACACGCCCATTCAATGATGTTGCATACACCACATAGAATTACAAACGTCAATGCCTAATTTAATTTTTTATTTGACCAGTTACGAATAACTTGGAGAAATATGCCTTTTAAGCAGCTATAAGTATTTTTTCAACTTCATTAACTAGCTCACGCAAGTGAAACGGCTTAGAAAGTACTTTTGCATCAGGAGGGGCATCGCTATTTGAATTTAGTGCAACTGCTGCAAAGCCTGTAATGAACATCACTCGTAAATCAGGGTCGATTTCAGTAGCACGTCGTGCTAGTTCGATTCCATCCATTTCTGGCATTACAATATCAGTAAGTAGAAGAGAAAACGGCTCTTCCTGTAAACGTTCATATGCGCTAGCACCATTATCAAAATCGGCGACTTCATAGCCTGCACGTTCTAAAGCTTTTGCTAGAAAGCGGCGCATATCGTTATCATCTTCTGCGAGCAGGATTCGTTTCATGATTATGTTCCAATTGCTCCATTTGTCAGAGTTTTTGCCACATCGATTATACAATATAGAATATTTATAAAAAAGATGATAAAATACTCATAATTGGAATAAATGGCAAAATGGTTAATGCATAATATATTTGACAAGAATACAGAATATTAATTGTGAGTTGGTTAAATTCAAAATGTATATGACATTGAAGAAGGGGCAATGTACGAATGTTTTAAGCGTGATTAGTTTTAGATCTGTTGCTTTTAATTTCCTTCACTTTGGCGAGAGCTCTGTGGAAAGGCGTTTGGGAATATTCATTTGAAAGATTTCTCTTCATTGTGCGTGACCATCTTTATGCTTATGCAGGTGCAAGTTGGCACCATCGTGCTATTTACCAGCTTCCAATGTTTACACAGCCCTTGCATTGAGACGGTTCATAAGAGGCGTATTTACTCCTTTCTTAAACGGCTTTTTATCCACACGCCAACCTTACTTGTGAGATGCGTAAGGGAATGACTGTGTTAAATCCAAAATGAGAAAGTCTTCGGCTTTTAAATTTTTATACTAACGCGCCTTTTAATCATGGAAACTCGTTTGAAACATGCAAATCTCAATAGAAGCATGTGCATTGAAGTGTAGGTGTTGTTTTGTTATCGCTTTCACAGGGGGGTATCCAGATGTTAAAAGAGCTTTTCTTAACCTACTCATATCTGTTTTTATCTTTTTTCACAGACTCATGTGCCTTTGGGGAATAGAGACTAAATGATATCTCGCTATAATCAAAGGGTTAAGTACTTAATCATTTTAAGATTTTTTTCATTTACTTTTTCATCCTCTCCATGTTTAAATTACTGTCTTGTTAAAAGGTATTATCTTAACGATCTGCTTCAAGAATAAATGCATCAAATGCAGCCCAAAATTGTTTTTGGTAAACCTCTTCATACAGAATTGTATCGAGTTCAGCACCCGTAATTGTAATACTGTCTGTTAGATGTGTATGTTGGCATAATTGTCGTACTTCAATGTTGTTTGCAATATTGTTTTGATTGGCGAGAATAAACAATGTTGGGATTTGTAAATGCCCACCCAGTATATTTTTCTTCATATTATCAATTGCATTGAGTGCTGATGCCATCCATCGTGATGTCGGAGGTTTTATAAAGAAGCTAGGCGATAAAGATGCTTTATGAGTGCGCTCAAATGGTGTATTTTTTTGTTTTAATTTTTTTCCGCCTCTAGCTGGTAAGAGACCAAGTCCTATATCGGAAAGAAGTTGTGTTAATTTATGCTGAAAACCATTTGTTTTATTGCCGAATGGCGCAAAAAGGGGAGAAATACAAAGCATTCTCTTAAACTTATGGTTAATGAGATCTAATCCGCTAAGTGCTATTAATCCACCCATCCCATAGGTTAGCATAGAGTAAGGTGGTGGGCAATTAGGATACACAATATTGTTAAGAAATTCATTTAAGTCATTAATATCATTGTTAATATTAAAATAATTGTGTCGGGTTTGTTTTTGTTTATCAGGTTGAGATCCTTCGCGACCAAACCAATCAAATATTGCTGTATAAAAACCGCGCTTAGAGATTTCATTCATTGTTAAAAAATATTCTTCTAAAGCATTTGCATAGCTTTCGAGAATAACAATTGTTCCCTTGGCTTTTTCTATTTCGGGATGGGTTATCGCAAAACGAACTTTGCGATCAGTGGCTGTTTTAAGGTAGCTATTATGGGTATTGGGAGGAGGTAAACCCCAGTCTGTAGGATAAAGAGGTATTTCCAATTGAAATCCTTTATGGTGTATATTTGCAATCTAGGACAAGATAAGATGAGGAGAAAACTTACATTAAATATCTTACATTAAATATAATGATGATGAAGGATTAAGAAACAGTTATGTTGTTTTTGTGTGTCTGGATGATTCAAGCACAAAAGGAGTTGAAATCGGAAAGAGCAATTACCAAGTAATTAGTGCAATCGCCATGATGGGATTGTATGGTTCAGCGGCAGGTTTGCCATTTGGGAACTTTGTGAGACAATCATAGTCACTCTAAAGGAGGGCAATATTATGCGTCAAGTAGATTTTTCACCATTCTATCGTTCAACAGTAGGTTTTGATCATCTTTTTAATTGGTTTGATTCTAGAACACAACCGGATGATGTTTCTTCTTATCCACCGTATAACATTGAGCGCTTAAGTGAAGATTCTTATAGAATTTCTATGGCTGTTGCTGGTTTTTCTCAGGATGAAATTGATATCGAAACACATTGTAACCAGCTGATCGTTAAGGGTGAGAGAACACCTGAAAATGGTGATGAAGAACGAGAATTTCTTTACCGAGGCATTGCTTCGCGCGCTTTTGAGCGGCGGTTTCATTTGGCTGATCATGTGAAGGTTATTGGAGCGGAACTTGGTGATGGCCTTCTTCATATTCAACTTAAAAGGGAAATGCCGGCTGAATTAAAACCAAAAAAGATACTTATACAGGCGCTGTCGTCTGCTGCAAAAAATGGTAACGGCCATGGTATGCGTAAAGTAAGTTTAAAAAACGAGCAAACTGAATAATTATAAACTTTCCTAAAGAATAAAGTGACGCGAGACTTTTGTCTCGCATTTTTTATATTTCGAATAAAAGCTATTTATTCATAATTTGTAATAATTGTTCTAGCGTACTTTCCTGTCAATTGAGAAAATAGAGTATGTTTTCAAAATTCTATATCTGTGCAATAAATAATAATTGTAGTTTGACACTAGATTTTGTATTAAGTGGGATTAAGTAGAAATAGGTTATAATTTGTTGTTTTTGTAAATAATTTTCGCCATTAAATGCATTGTTTATAAAATTGGATTTTGACATCTAAAAATCAAAAAGTGTGAAAAATTGTAAAAGTCAGAATTTTACTGTAAAATGCAAACAAGTAGAAGGTTTTGGAGGACCTGTAAAAAAATCAAATAAACAATCAAAATCGCTCCAAACTCAGCCCAAAATAATAAAAATTTTCATTATACAAAAGCAGTAATTTATTTTATTTTGAACT
>NZ_JH725025.1:21203-164831 GCF_000278135.1 Candidatus Bartonella washoeensis Sb944nv | reverse complement strand
ATCCTATTCCCTCACTTTTATTCACACATCCCTCACCTTAAAAAACATATGGAAAATCAATAAGTTATTCGTAACATAAAACTAGATGGTGGGCGATGAGAGACTCGAACTCCCGACATCCTCGGTGTAAACGAGGCGCTCTACCAGCTGAGCTAATCGCCCAATATGATGATCAGCAACTGAATGGGCACTCTATTAAGGAAAAATTTTTCCAAACGCAAGAATAAAGATGTTGTTTTATGATTTTTTTAAAAAAATGCATAAGACTTCTTGACATAAACGCATGAACCGCTTACACGACCGCTTGTACTAATTCATTTGGTGCAAAGGATGCGCGGGTGTAGCTCAGTTGGTTAGAGTGCTGGCCTGTCACGCCGGAGGTCGCGGGTTCGAGCCCCGTCACTCGCGCCATTTTAAGTTTATTCCTGGAACTTCCGTTTCTTCGGGTATAGACGTGTTAATTTGCAGGGCATATAGTTGTTCAAAGTATTAGCTTGAATTCTGTTCTTGTAGTTTGGTTTATTGGGGATAGGACTTGCGTCTTTCTTTGCTCTGCGTTACCTATGCCGATAAGGAAAATATAATCTGACATGCTCTTGAAGCAGTAGGATAGAATTAACAGAACGGTTATTGCGGTTTGTTTGTTTGATCTAACTAGTGTTAACTGGTTATGTTATTCAGGCATTTCATTAAGGTGGGAGAGGATTATGACTGATTTATTGAGTTCTTATTTGCCTGTCTTAATCTTTATTATTGTTTCAGCAATTATTGCTGGCGTTCTTTTAATTATGCCTTACATTGTGGCTTATCGTTCTCCCGATCCTGAAAAATTATCGGCTTATGAATGTGGATTTAATTCGTTTAACGATGCACGTATGAAGTTTGATATTCGTTTTTATTTGGTATCGATTTTGTTTATTATTTTTGATCTTGAAGTTGCATTTCTTTTCCCTTGGGCAGTCTCATTTGGCTCGATAGGTGTATTCGGTTTTTGGTCAATGATTATATTCTTAGCACTTTTGACTGTTGGGTTTATATATGAATGGAAAAAAGGAGCTCTTGAATGGGATTGATATCTAGCGATTCAATGTTTGCTGCTCCCCAAAAAGGGATTATTGATCCCAATACCGGTGAGTTGATAAGTTCTGACGATAATTTTTTCCGTGATATTAATGCTGAATTATCGGATAAAGGCTTTTTAGTTACTTCTGCCGATGCTTTGATTACTTGGGCGCGTACTGGTTCTTTGATGTGGATGAGTTTTGGTTTGGCTTGTTGTGCGATCGAAATGATGCAATGTTCAATGCCACATTATGACAATGAGCGTTTTGGATATGCGCCGCGTGCTTCACCTCGTCAGTCCGATGTAATGGTAGTCGCTGGTACTTTAACAAATAAAATGGCACCTGCATTAAGAAAAGTTTATGATCAGATGCCAGAACCCCGTTATGTGATTTCTATGGGATCATGTGCGAACGGGGGTGGATATTATCATTATTCTTATTCAGTTGTTCGCGGGTGTGACCGTATTGTACCTGTGGATATTTATGTTCCAGGGTGTCCCCCTACGGCAGAAGCATTGCTATATGGTATATTATTGTTGCAAAAGAAAATTCGTCGTACCGGATCAATAGAGCGATAGGGAGCTTTTGTTGTTTATGAGTGAAACATTAGGAGAACTTGCTGCCTATTTGAAAAACAAATTAGGAGATAAGCTTGAAGAAGCCGTTCTTGCATTTGGCGAGTTGACTATTGTTTCGCGTCTTGATGCAATTGCGGATGTCTTAGTGTTTGTTCGTGATGATTCTCGCTGTCAGTTTATTAATATTACCGACATTAGTGGTGTTGATTATCCTTCGCGTGATAAACGTTTTGATGTCAGTTACCAATTATTATCTCCCCGTCATAATTTACGGTTGCGTGTTAAAGTGCGGACTGATGAAAATACTCCCGTTGCTTCCGCTTGCTCTATTTATCCTGGAGCAGAGTGGTATGAGCGTGAGACGTACGATATGTATGGAATTTTATTTTCAGGTCATCCGGATTTAAGGCGAATCTTAACTGATTATGGCTTTGAAGGGCATCCTTTGCGCAAAGATTTTCCTGTTACTGGATTTGTCGAATGTCGTTATGATAATGAAGCAAAGAGGGTGATTTATGAGCCTGTTGTTTTGCGACAAGAAATGCGTAATTTTGATTTTCTTTCTCCTTGGGAGGGTGCTCAATATATTTTACCCTGTGATGAAAAAGCAGATGGTTAAAAATGATATTAGAGCTGATAACGTATGGATTTAGAGCAATGAAATTCTTAAATAACCAATTATTTTAATATGATAAGAGTTTTTATTAAAATTTGATATAAAGTTTTTTTTTAGCAAGGGGTTAATTGTGGCTGAGGTCAATGTTCGAAACTTTAATATCAATTTTGGTCCGCAGCATCCTGCAGCGCATGGCGTTTTGCGCATGGTTCTGGAGCTGGACGGTGAGGTTGTTGAACGTGTAGATCCACATATTGGGCTATTACATCGCGGTACCGAAAAATTAATGGAGACCAAGACTTATCTACAGGCAGGTCCTTATCTAGATCGTTTAGATTATGTTGCTCCTATGAATCAGGAGCATGCTTTTGTACTTGCCATTGAAAAATTATTGGGTGTCGAGATTCCCAAACGAGGGCAGTTAATACGTGTTTTGTTTTCAGAAATTGGGCGCATTCTTAATCATTTACTCAATGTAACAACACAAGCAATGGATGTCGGTGCTTTGACACCGCCGCTTTGGGGGTTTGAGCAACGTGAAAGGTTAATGATTTTTTATGAGCGTGCATGTGGTGCACGTCTTCATGCAAATTATTTTCGTCCTGGTGGTGTGCATCAGGATTTACCAGAATCTTTAATTGAGGATATTGGTAATTTTATTGATCCCTTTCTTGTTTCTCTTGGTAGACTCGATGCGCTTGTAACGCCCAATCGGATTTTTAAGCAGCGTAATGTCGATATTGGCGTGGTAAGTATTGATGAAGCTTGGGCACGTGGCTTTTCTGGTGTCATGATTCGTGGAGCTGGGGTGCCATGGGATTTACGTAAAAGCCAACCTTACGAATGTTATGATGAAATGGAATTTGATATTCCTGTAGGTAAGAATAGCGATTGTTATGATCGTTATCTTATTCGTATGGAAGAAATGCGTCAATCAGCAAAAATTATGCGCCAATGTGTGGATCGTTTATTGAGTACTGAAAAAAATGGACCGGTTTCAAGTTTGGATCGCAAAATTGTGCCTCCAAAGCGGTGCGAAATGAAAAGTTCAATGGAAGCGCTCATTCATCATTTTAAGCTTTATACGGAAGGTTTTCATACTCCCCCAGGTGAAGTATACGTTGCTGTGGAAGCCCCAAAAGGTGAGTTTGGCGTCTATCTCATTTCTGATGGAACCAATAAACCTTATCGTGTTAAATTACGTGCTCCTGGCTTTGCTCATCTTCAAGCCATGGATTTTTTAACCCGAGGTCATATGCTGGCGGATGCTACAGCTATTTTAGGTTCGATTGATATTGTTTTTGGAGAGGTTGATCGCTAATGTCCGTGCGCCGTCTTGCCGATGATGTTTATCAGCCCGCAGAGTTTTCTTTTACAAAAGAAAATCAGATATGGGCAAAAAATACCATAAAAAAATATCCTGCGGGGCGTGAGCAGTCTGCTGTAATTCCATTATTAATGCGTGCTCAAGAGCAAGATGGTTGGGTGACACGTGCTGCAATTGAGCATATCGCTCAGATTCTTTCTATGGCTTATATTCGTGTTCTAGAAGTTGCGACTTTTTACACTCAGTTTCAGCTCAAGCCAGTTGGAACAAAGGCACATGTTCAGGTTTGTGGTACGACTCCTTGTATGTTACGTGGTTCTGGTGAATTGATTAAAGTTTGTCAGAAAAAAATTCACCATGAGCCTTTTGTTACCAATCAGGATGGAACTTTATCATGGGAAGAGGTAGAGTGTCTTGGTGCTTGTGTGAATGCTCCGATGGTTATGATTTTTAAAGATACTTATGAAGATCTTACAGCTGAGCGTCTTGAAGAAATTATTGATGCATTTGAAGCAGGTAAAGGTTCTGAAATAGCGGTTGGTCCGCAAAGTAGTCGTAAATCATCGGAACCGATTAGTGGTTTAACTTCTCTCCTTGATGATGAGAAAGAAAAAAAATCCCTCAAATCTTTAAAAAAAGATAAGGAAAGAATGAAAACATAATAAGTATTTTTTCTTGATGAAGATCTTTTATTATTCTACGCACTATGGCAACATTTAACGAAAAGTAAGAAATCTTGACAAGATGTTTTAAAATTGCATTTGAGGAAAAGCTAAGAATGCTAAGGAAAAAAGAAAAAAGGGTGGGGTATGCTAGCTGATAAAGATCGCATTTTCACCAATCTTTATGGCTTAAAAGATAAATCATTAAAGGCTGCGATGTTGCGTGGGCATTGGGATGGCATTAAATCGATTATCGACAAAGGTCGTGATTGGATCATTGATGAGGTGAAGGCATCGGGTTTGCGTGGACGTGGTGGTGCTGGTTTTCCTACAGGAATGAAGTGGTCTTTTATGCCAAAACAGAGTGATGGTCGACCTCATTATTTGGTTGTAAATGCAGATGAATCAGAGCCGGGAACATGTAAAGACCGTGATATTTTGCGGCATGACCCCCATACTTTGATTGAAGGATGTGCAATTGCTACTTTTGCCATGGGGGCAAATGTTGCTTTTATCTATATTCGTGGTGAATATATTCGTGAGCGTGAAGCACTTCAAGCTGCCGTTGATGAATGTTATGAAGCAGGTTTACTTGGCAAAAAAACGAAATATGGACATGCTTGTGATATTATTATTCATCATGGTGCTGGTGCCTATATTTGTGGCGAAGAAACAGCTCTTCTGGAAAGTCTTGAAGGCAAAAAAGGACAGCCTCGTCTTAAGCCACCATTTCCTGCAAATATGGGGATTTATGGCTGCCCAACAACAGTAAATAATGTAGAATCTATTGCTGTTGTTCCAACAATTTTGCGTCGGGGTGCTTCGTGGTTTTCATCGATTGGACGTGCCAATAATGTTGGAACGAAACTGTTTATGGTTTCTGGGCATGTTAATGCACCTTGTACATTTGAAGATGCTCTGGGTGTTTCATTCCGTGAATTAATTGAAAAACATACGGGTGGTATTCGTGGTGGATGGAATAATCTTTTGGCAGTTATTCCAGGAGGTGCTTCTTGCCCAGTGGTTCGTGGTGAAGATATGATTGATGCAGTCATGGATTTTGATGGTATGCGAGATGTCGGATCTTCTTTTGGCACAGGTGGTATGATTGTTATGGATAAATCGACCGATATTATCAAGGCAATTTGGCGTATAGCGGCTTTTTTCAAGCATGAGAGTTGTGGTCAGTGTACACCGTGTCGTGAAGGCACGGGTTGGATGATGCGTCTTTTAGGGCGTATGGTTGAGGGAAGAGCACAAAAACGTGAGGTTGATCTTTTGTTTGAAGTGTCTAAACAAGTTGAAGGGCACACTATTTGTGCGCTTGGTGATGCTGCTGCGTGGCCTGTGCAGGGATTGATACGTAATTTTCGTCCAGAAATTGAGCGTAGAATTGATGATTATACGCGAAATGTAGTCCAAAGCAAAAATATGGCTTTGGAAGCAGTGGGATAGAAGATTTTGTTCTAAGAGCAACAGAATGCAAGTTTTAAGTGGATTATCCGCAGGCTGGATGAGTGATGATAAATATCAAAGTTGATGGTAAAGAGATTGAAGTCCCTGATTATTATACGTTGCTTCAAGCTGCTGAGGCGGCTGGTGCTGAAGTTCCTCGTTTTTGTTTTCATGAATCTTTATCAATTGCTGGAAATTGCCGCATGTGCTTGGTTGAGGTTAAGGGGGGGCCTCCAAAACCTCAGGCCTCTTGTGCTATGGGGGTTCGCGATTTACGGCTAGGGCCTAATGGTGAGGTACCTGAAATTTTTACCAATACTGCGATGGTTAAAAAAGCACGTGAAGGTGTTATGGAATTTCTCCTTATCAATCATCCTTTGGACTGTCCTGTCTGTGATCAAGGGGGAGAATGCGATCTTCAAGATCAAGCAATGCTTTATGGGCGTGATTGTTCTCGTTATGCAGAAAATAAACGTGCTGTAGAAGATAAATATATTGGACCACTTGTGAAAACTGTTATGACACGGTGTATTCATTGCACACGTTGTGTTCGTTTTACGACGGAAGTGGCGGGTATTTCTGAGCTTGGTTTGATAGGTCGTGGTGAAGATGCTGAAATTACGACATATCTTGAAAAAGCAATGACATCTGAGTTACAGGGTAATGTTATTGATCTTTGTCCAGTCGGGGCTTTAACTTCAAAACCTTATGCATTTCATGCACGTCCATGGGAACTGGTTAAAACAGAATCAATTGATGTGATGGATGCTGTTGGCAGTGCTATCCGCATTGATAGCCGTGGTCGTGAAGTTATGCGGATTATGCCGCGTACTAATGAAGATGTAAATGAGGAATGGATTTCTGATAAGACGCGTTTTATTTGGGATGGATTACGGACTCAGCGGCTTGATAAGCCATATGTGCGCAAAGATGGAAAGCTTCAACCTGTAAGTTGGACAGAAGCTTTTGCAAAAATTAAAATGGTAATTTCTCAAGCCTTGCCAGAAAAAATTGGGGCTATTGCTGGAGATCTTGCCTCTGTTGAGGAAATGTACGCACTTAAAACATTGCTGCTTTCATTGGATTCAAAGATATTTGATTGTCGTCAAAGGGGGATGGTTTTATCTCCTGAGTTGGGACGTTCGAGTTATATTTTTAATCCAACGATTGCAGGTATTGAACAGGCTGATGCACTGCTTATCGTGGGATCTAATCCGCGTCATGAAGCCGCTGTTTTAAATGCACGTATTTTAAAGCGCCAACGGGTGGGACGGTTTCCCATTGCATTAATTGGAGAAAAGGTCGATTTACGTTATCCTTATTCTTATCTTGGATCTGGTACTGATGCATTGAGTGCACTTGTTCGTGGAGAGGATGCTTTTTTTAATGTGTTAAAAAAAGCCGAGAGGCCACTTATTCTTATCGGGGAGGGCGCTCTTTCAGGTAAAGCAGGTTTGTCTGTTTTAAAAAACCTTGCGAAATTAGCTGATAGTATTGGAGCTCTTAGCGAGGAATGGAATGGGTTTGGTGTTCTTCACAATGCTGCATCAACTGTTGGAGGATTGGATATTGGCTTTACTTCCGAGCTTGGGATTGCGCATATTATTAAAACCTGTGAAGTTTTATTTTTGCTTGGTGCTGATGAAGTAGAGTTAGCCAATACAAAAGCTTTTACAATTTATATTGGTAGCCATGGTGATAATGGGGCACATGCCGCTGATGTTATTTTGCCAGCATCAGCTTACACTGAAAAATCAGGACTTTATGTGAATACAGAAGGACGTGTTCAAATGACAAATCGGGCTGGTTTTGCCCCAGGTGAAGCAAAAGAAGATTGGGCTATTTTGCGTGCTTTATCTGATGTTTTAGGACGGAAGCTCCCTTTTGATTCACTTTCTCAATTAAGGCAGAGCTTGTTTAATGATTATCCACACCTTTGTGCCATTGATGATATAGCACCTTCGAATATAAATGATCTTAAAGCACTTGGTTCACAAATGATTATTCTCGAAACTCAAGCATTTACTTCTATGATTAAAGATTTTTATTTGACAAATCCGATAGCACGTGCTTCTGCAGTTATGGCTGAATGCTCATCTCTCGCAAAGAGTCGTGCTACGAAAGCTGTAGAGTAAAGGCAGAGGGAAAGGAATAATGATGTATGATTTCTTTATGACCTGGCTGTCGCCATTACTCATTATAGTTGGAAAAACACTTCTCCTTTTAGTTGTTCTTCTTGTTTTAGTTGCTTATCTTCTTTATGCAGATAGAAAAATTTGGGCAGCTGTGCAATTACGTCGTGGTCCGAATGTTGTTGGTCCATGGGGATTATTACAATCTTTTGCGGATTTAATTAAATTTGTTGTTAAAGAGCCTATTATCCCTGCTGGCGCTAATAAAGGTGTTTTTCTTTTGGCGCCTTTTGTATCTGCTACACTTGCTTTATCCACGTGGGCTGTTATTCCAGTTAATGAAGGCTGGGAAGTTGCGAAAATTAATGTTGGCTTGCTTTATATCTTAGCCATTTCATCTCTTGAGGTTTATGGCGTTATTATGGGTGGGTGGGCGTCCAATTCAAAATATCCTTTCTTAGGAGCTCTTCGTTCGGCTGCACAGATGGTCTCTTACGAGGTTTCAATTGGGTTTGTGCTTGTAACCGTCATTTTAGTGAGTGGTTCATTGGATCTTACAACAATTGTTCATAAACAAAGTCATGGCATTGGTACGAATCTTGGTCTTCCTTTTAACAGTTTTCTTGATTGGAATTGGTTAGTGCTTTTCCCAATGTTTATTATATTTTTTATTTCTGCACTGGCGGAGACAAATCGTCCTCCTTTTGACTTAGTCGAAGCTGAATCAGAACTTGTAGCTGGTCATATGGTTGAGTATTCTTCAACACCTTACATGCTTTTTTTCCTTGGTGAATATGTTGCTATTGTTTTAATGTGTGCATTAACAACCATTTTATTCTTAGGCGGTTGGTTGCCTCCCTTGGATGTTTCGTGGCTTAATTGGGTTCCTGGCATTATTTGGTTTGTTCTAAAGGTTTGTTTTGTGTTTTTTTGGTTTGCTATGGTTAAAGCATTTGTTCCGCGCTATCGCTATGATCAGTTAATGCGACTTGGTTGGAAGATATTTCTTCCTCTTTCATTGGCGATGGTTGTAATAACTGCTGCTTTCTTAAAATATAATGGTTTTGCTTAAGAGGAGGTCTTTATATGTCAGGTCTTATTCAAGCAGCAAAATCACTCCTTTTATTGGAATTTGTGAGTGCTTTTTTCTTGGCAATGCGTCAGTTTTTTTCACCAAAACCTACGATCAATTATCCTTATGAGAAGGGGGTTGTTTCTCAGCGTTTTCGTGGTGAGCATGCGCTACGTCGCTATCCAAATGGTGAAGAACGGTGTATTGCGTGTAAATTGTGTGAAGCAATTTGTCCTGCTCAAGCTATTACAATTGAAGCAGGACCACGGCGCAATGACGGTACGCGTAGAACTGTCCGTTATGATATAGATATGGTTAAATGTATTTACTGCGGTTTTTGTCAAGAAGCATGTCCGGTTGAAGCCATTGTCGAAGGTCCTAATTTTGAGTTTGCCACGGAAACACGTGAAGAACTTTATTATGATAAAGAAAAGCTTTTATTGAATGGAGATCGCTGGGAGCGAGAAATCGCTCGGAATATATTGATCGATGCACCTTATCGTTAAATGTATCGTTGAATGAAGTGTCGGATAATTTTTCCGGTAAATTGTAATCTGGTATAAGTCTTATACCAATTGTTTGATGAGTTGAGGAGAAGCCTATGCTAACAGATCTAGCGGCGGCATTTTTCTATTTGTTTGCTTTTATTATGCTTGCGAGTGCGGTTGTTGTTATTACAGCGCGCAATCCAGTGCATTCAGTCTTGTTTTTAATATTGGCATTTTTTAATGCTTCTGCTTTGTTTTTGCTTGCAGGAGCAGAATTTTTAGGGCTTATTCTGCTCGTTGTTTATGTTGGGGCTGTTGCTGTTTTGTTTTTATTTGTGGTTATGATGCTTGACGTTGATTTTGCTGAGTTAAAAAGTGGTGCACTTCAGTACGCTCCTATTGGAGTTTTTATTGGAGTTGTTGTTGCCGTAGAATTGATGGTTGTTTTTGTTAGCAGCCATTTTTCTCCAATTCTTAGATCACATATTATGCAACCAATGCCAGATTTAGCGCTGCGGACAAATACACAGGCGTTAGGCGATATCCTTTACACGGATTATGTTTTCTACTTTCAAATTGCTGGAATAATTTTATTGGTTGCGATGATTGGTGCTATTGTTTTGACACTTCGTCATAAATCAGGTGTAAAGCGACAGTCTATTGCAGTGCAAGTTTCTAGAACAGTAGAAGATGCAATTGAAATCAAAAAAGTTGAATCAGGTAAGGGTGTTTAAGGGGGGGGCATGCACATTGATATCACTCATTATCTGATTGTTTCTGCTCTAATGTTTACAATTGGTATTGCTGGAATTTTTCTCAACAGAAAAAATGTGATTATTATCTTGATGTCTATTGAGCTTATATTGCTTTCAGTTAATCTCAATTTTGTTGCATTTTCAGCGTTTCTTCATGATCTTGTTGGTCAGATATTTGCTTTATTTATTTTAACAGTAGCAGCTGCTGAAGCGGCAATTGGTTTAGCAATTCTTGTGGTTTTTTTCCGTAATCGTGGTTCTATTGCGGTTGAAGATGTTAATGTAATGAAAGGCTGACCAGTGATGTATTATACGATCGTCTTTCTTCCACTTTTGGGCTTTTTAATTGCTGCACTAGGTGGAAAAACCATAGGAGATCGAGCGAGTGAATTGGTAACATGTAGCTTTATGGTGATTGTCGCCATATTGTCGTGGGTAGCCTTTTTCAGTATTGCACTTGGTCATGCTCCAACAGTTGATGCATTGGTATTACATTGGCTTACCGTCGATGGATTAACTTTTGATTGGGCTTTGCATGTTGACACATTAACAGTTGTTATGCTTGTTGTTGTAAACAGTGTTTCGGCATTAGTGCATATTTATTCAATTGGTTATATGCACCATGATCCTTCAAGATCTCGTTTTTTTTCTTATCTTTCTTTATTTACATTTATGATGCTTATGTTGGTGACATCCAATAATTTGATTCAGATGTTTTTTGGATGGGAAGGTGTGGGGCTTGCTTCTTATTTGCTCATTGGTTTTTGGTTTCAACGAGATTCTGCGAACAGAGCGGCAATGAAGGCTTTTGTGGTTAATCGTGTTGGAGACTTTGGCTTTCTCTTAGGAATTTTTAGTATTTTTGTTTTATTTCAATCTGTTGATTTTGCTTCTATTTTTGCAAAAGCTGCTGACAATAATTTTGTACAAAGTGTGACGTTTGGCAATTGGCATCTTGATGGACAGACAGCCATTACTGTTACATGCTGTTTGTTATTTATTGGTGCTATGGGGAAATCAGCGCAATTTCTTTTACATACATGGCTCCCTGATGCAATGGAGGGACCGACACCTGTATCAGCACTTATTCATGCAGCAACAATGGTAACTGCTGGCGTCTTTATGGTTGCGCGGATGTCACCAATTTTTGAACTTTCTTCAACTGCTTTGACAATCATTATTATTGTTGGAGCAACAACTGCTTTTTTTGCAGCAACTGTCGGGTTAGTGCAAAATGATATTAAGCGTGTTATTGCTTATTCTACATGTTCGCAACTTGGTTATATGTTTGTTGCATTAGGTGTTGGAGCTTATGGAGCGGCTATTTTCCATCTCTTTACCCATGCTTTTTTTAAGGCTTTATTATTTCTTGGTGCAGGTTCCGTGATACATGCAGTATCTGATGAACAAGACATGCGAAAAATGGGGGGATTGCGTAAACATATACAAGCAACTTATTGGATGATGATCATAGGAACGATTGCATTGACTGGTGTTGGAATTCCTGGAACACTTTTCGGCACAGCGGGTTTTTTCTCGAAAGATGCGATTATAGAAGCTTCTTTTGCATCGCATAATATTGCTTCGGGATATGCTTTTTGGCTTCTTGTTTTTTCAGCTTTATTAACAAGTTTTTATTCGTGGCGGCTTATATTTATGACATTTCATGGTAAACCACGGGCAACTGTTGATGTTATGCACCATGTGCATGAATCTCCACCAGTCATGTTGATTCCACTCTTTATTTTATCTATTGGAGCAATATTTGCGGGTTTCATTTTCCAACCTTATTTTTTTGGTGATTTGTATGATGCTTTTTGGAAGGGGGCGTTATTTACAAATAGCCATAATCATATTCTTCACGATGCGCATAATGTATTCACTTGGGTAAAATGGTCACCATTTATAGCAATGGTTCTCGGGCTTATGTTAGCCTATTTATTCTATATTTCTATACCTTCTCTTCCAAAGAAATTGGCTGGGGTTATGCCTAGAGTGCATCAATTTCTTTACCAAAAATGGTATTTCGATCAATTATATCACTTTTTGTTTGTTCGTTCTGCTTTAAGAATTGGTTTCTTTCTTTGGAAAGTGGGTGATGGCACGATTATTGATGGTTTAGGTCCAAATGGTATTGCCGCACGTGTTGTTGATATTACAAATAGAGTTGTTCGGATGCAGACAGGCTATCTTTATCATTATGCATTTGCAATGCTTATTGGTATTGCCGCGCTTATCACATGGATGATGATCGGGAGTGTAAACTGATGACTGATTGGCCTATTCTTTCTACAGTTACCTTTTTACCGCTTGTTGGTGTGATTCTGATTTTATTTATCAAAGACGATAGCGAAGTAGCACGACATAATATCCGCAATGTAGCATTTTTTACAAGTGTTTTTGTTTTCATTATTTCGCTAATTATTTGGGCTGGTTTTGATCATACAAACGCTCATTTTCAAATGGTTGAGAAATTCAATTGGTTAGGAGGGGGGATTAGCTATCATATGGGGGTTGATGGTATTTCTATTCTTTTTGTTGTTCTTTCGGCTTTTCTTTTGCCTTTCTGTATTTTAGCAAGTTGGGAGAATATTAAAGATAGATTAAAAGCTTATATGATTGCTTTTCTGCTTCTTGAAGTTGCGATTATTGGAGTCTTTTGTGCTCTTGATGCAATATTGTTTTATGTTTTTTTTGAAGGTAGCCTTATTCCAATGTTTATTATTATAGGTGTTTGGGGTGGGGCACGTCGCGTTTATGCGAGTATGAAGTTTTTTCTTTATACTTTACTTGGCTCAGTGCTTATGCTGGTTGCTATTATGGTTATGTATTGGGAAGCAGGAACACTCGATATACCAACTTTATTAACTTACCGATTTCCAGCACATATGCAAATGTGGTTATGGCTTGCATTTTTTGCTTCTTTTGCGGTTAAAATGCCTATGTGGCCAGTCCATACTTGGTTACCTGATGCACACGTAGAAGCACCGACAGCTGGTTCTGTTATTTTAGCCGGTGTATTACTCAAGTTAGGAGGTTATGGTTTTCTTCGTTTTTCTTTGCCAATGTTTCCACTTGCCTCAGCTGATTTTGCTCCTTTGGTTTTTACATTATCGCTTATTGCGATTATTTATACATCGCTAGTTGCTCTTGTTCAAAATGATATAAAGAAACTTATTGCTTATTCCTCAATAGCACATATGGGATATGTGACTATGGGCATTTTTGCTGCGAATGAACAGAGTATCCAAGGAGCTATTTATCAAATGCTATCGCATGGAATTGTTTCAGCAGCTTTATTTCTTTGTGTCGGGGTTATCTACGATCGTTTGCATACACGTGAAATTTCAGCTTTTGGTGGTTTAGTGAATAACATGCCCAAATATGCTGTTGTTTTTTTGATCTTCACGATGGCAAATGTTGGTTTACCTGGCAGCTCAGGATTTTTGGGAGAATTTTTAACCTTAATAGGTGTTTTTGAAGTAAATAAATTGGTTGTCGTTTTTGCTACAACCGGTGTTATTTTATCAGCTGCTTATGCACTTTATCTTTATCGGCGTGTGGTTTTTGGTTCCTTGGATAAAGAGAACTTGAAAGTACTTCTTGATCTCTCTTTAAGAGAGAAAATCATTCTTTATCCGATGGTTATTCTTACAATATTTTTTGGTATCTATCCAACATCTATTCTTAAAGCAACGGCGTTTTCTGTAGAAGCCCTCATCAATAAACTACACTAGATTAAGAGAAGAATGCTCATGCAAACTGAAATAATAGCTCAATTAGTGTTAATTTTTCCAGAAATTTTAATAGCATTGGGGGCGATAGTATTGCTTTTGATTGGTGTTTATTCCAATGCACGTTCCTTTTTAACTGTAACTGGTTTGGCCATTGCCCTTGTTGTTGCAGCCATTGTTATTATCGTTGTTTTTCCGAAAGGTGGTTTATTTCAAAACAATGCGCTTATTATTGATTCTTTCGGCCGTTATATGAAAATTTTAACGCTTATTGGTGCTCTCTTTGCCCTTATTATGTCTGTCAATTTTACCTGTACGCATAAGTTTGATATATTTGAATTTCCAGTGCTCGTTCTTTTAGCAACCCTTGGCATGATGTTTATGATTTCGGCTGGTAATATGCTGTCACTTTATATGGGATTAGAACTACAATCCTTGGCTTTATATGTTTTAGCTGCGATTAATCGTAATAATGTAAAATCTTCTGAGGCTGGTATAAAATACTTTGTTTTGGGAGCATTGTCTTCAGGATTATTACTTTATGGTATTTCTTTGATTTATGGTTTTACTGGTCAAATTGGTTTTCGCGAAATTGCTGTTGCTTTAAAAGGTGAAAGTTTACAACTGGGTGTTATCTTTGGAATTGTCTTTATTTTGGCTGGTTTGGCTTTCAAAATTTCTGCTGTTCCATTTCATATGTGGACGCCTGATGTTTACGAGGGAGCTCCCACACCGATTGCGGCATTTTTTGCTGGTGCTCCTAAAGTTGCGGCAATGGCCTTAATTGTTCGTATTATTGTTATGACTTTCATTCCTCTAGGCAGTTCCGATGGCTCTATGCCTGCATGGCAGCAAATTTTAGTGTTTATGGCAATTGCATCAATGATACTCGGTGCATTTGCTGCAATTGGCCAGAGCAATATTAAGCGTTTAATGGCTTATTCATCAATTAGTCATATGGGATATGCGCTTGTTGGTTTAGCTGCTGGAGATATGCTTGGGGTAAAAAGCGTTATTCTTTATATGACCATTTATCTTAGTATGACGATTGGTTCATTTGCCTTTATTCTTGGAATGCGCTCTAGTGGTGGAAATGTTGAAAATATTTATGATCTTTCAGGGTTGGTAAAGACAAATCCATTTATGGCTGTTGTGATGACTATACAGCTTTTTTCTTTAGCAAGTATACCCCCTATGGCTGGTTTTTTTGGAAAGTGGTATACATTTTCTGCCGCTGTTCATGCTGGACTTACTCCACTTGCTGTCGTTGGTATGATAGCATCTGTTGTTGGAGCTTTTTACTATTTGCGAGTCATCAAAATTATGTGGTTCGATGAAGCAAAGGTACATTTTATTGCTTTGTCCAATGAGCTTCAATTTTGTCTTGGTTTTTCTGCATTATTCATTTTGTTTTATACGCTTTTGGGAATTTGGTTTGCTGAGTTGGCAGAAAAAGCCGCAGCCGCATTGTTTTAATAAATATGGTTTATATCTTATCAGATTTTGCACAAAAACAAGGATACACTGTTGAATCTTACGGAACTGTTGATTCAACAAATCTCGTTGCACAGCGAAAAGCACAAACTTGTCATAAAGGTTATCACTGGGTTGTTGCACAAGAACAATCACAGGGAAGAGCAAGAAGAGGTAGAAAATGGTCTAGTCCGAAAGGGAACCTTTATTCTAGTCTTTTATTAACTGATGATATTGTTCATCAAACTGCTGCTCAGCTTGGTTTCGTTGCTGGAGTCAGTGTAGTAGAAGCAGTAAAACAATTTATAAAAAAAGATGAAAAACAAACCAACAGTATCGTTAGCTTAAAGTGGCCAAATGATATTTTGCTAGGAGGCGCTAAAAGCTCTGGAATTTTGCTTGAGATATTCAAATTGCCATCACAACAATATGCATTGGTTATTGGTATTGGAATAAATGTAAAATATAACTATGAAGATGCACCATATCCCACTTCAAGCCTAAAAAATGTCGGTTTGCATGTTGATGCAGAACAGTTATTTACAGTTTTAACTGAATATTTTTCTAAAAATTATCTCCTTTGGAAGCAGTCAGGAGGATGCGATGTAATCCGCAAAAAATGGCTTTTATACTCTGCTCACCTTGGGCAGCATGTTAAAATAATCAATGATGAAAAAATCATCGAAGGTATTTTTGATGGTCTTGATAACGATTTTAACTGCATCATAAAACAAAAAAGTGGTCAGCACGCAATTATAACAGCTGGAGATGTGCATTTTGGTTCGGCTGCTTCTATTAATGCAGGTCGTTATTAATTGATAAATTTTTATTTCACCATCAGATTATCTTAATGATTTAGGAGATATTTATGGTTGCGGCCCACAAGAATGAATTTGTTTTTTTACCTTTGGGAGGAGTAGGTGAAATAGGGATGAATCTCGCTGCTTATGGATTTGGTCCCGAAAATCTTCGTGAATGGCTTCTTGTTGATATGGGTGTTAGTTTTGCTGGACCTGAATTACCAGGGGTAGATCTTATTTTGCCTGATATTCGTTTTCTAGAAAGTGAGAAACATAATATCCGTGGTCTTGTTCTAACACATGCTCATGAAGATCATTATGGTGCTGTCCTTGATTTATGGCCAAAGCTTAAAGTTCCAGTTTACTGTACTCCTTTTACGGCAGGATTATTAGAGAGTAAAAAGCAATCAGATTTTGGATCTCATAAAATTTCGTTGAATATTTTTCAAGCTGGTGATTGTTTTCAGGTTGGTTCCTTTGCAATCGAGGCTATTGCCGTTAGTCATTCAATTCCAGAATCTGTATCTTTAGCAATTACAACATCTTTAGGCACGGTGATTCATACTGGTGATTGGAAAATTGATCATACACCTTCGCTTGGAGCTGTAACGGATGAAAAACGGTTTCGCGCTTTGGGCAAAAAAGGTGTTTTAGCATTGCTTTGTGATTCCACGAATGCATGTAAAGATGGTATATCACCATCAGAGCAGCAAGTTCAGATGAGTCTCTCTGAAATTATTTCGAAAGCTGAAGGGCGTGTTGCACTTGCAACTTTTGCATCTAATGTTGGTCGGATACGTTCAATTGCTCTTGCAGCTGAATCTGTTGGGCGCCAAGTTCTTGTCATTGGGCGTTCTCTTAAGCGAAGTATCATGGTTGCACAAGAGCTTGGTTATATGAACGGTTTAGCGCCATTCGTTTCTGAGGAAGATTATGGTTACATTCCACGAAAAGATATCGTTTTAATCGTAACTGGTAGTCAAGGTGAGCCGCGTGCTGCCTTAGCTAAACTGTCGCGAAATGAAATGAGAAATATTGCACTTTCTGCGGGTGATATCGTTATTTATTCTTCACGGAGTATTCCAGGAAATGAAAAATCTATTATTGAGATACAAAATCGTTTTATAGATTTGGGGATTAAAACAATTACGAATGAAGATGCTCTTGTTCACGTTTCAGGACATCCTCGCCGTTCAGAACTTTTACAGATGTATGATTGGATAAAACCACAGATACTGGTTCCTGTACATGGTGAGGCAATGCATCTTGCTGCTCAAGCGACTTTAGCACGTCAAGCAGGTATTGGAATTATTGCTAATATTAGAAATGGTAGTATGCTGCGTCTTGCACCAGAGCCTGTAGAAGTTATTGATCAAGTTCCCGTTGGTAGGATCTATAAGGATGGTTGCCTTATTGGTGATGAAGATGCACTAGGGATTCGTGAACGCCGCAAATTAAGTTATGCTGGCCATGTTGCTGTTTCTTTTCAAATGAATAGCAAACACGATCTAGAGGGTGATATTGGTTTGACTACATCTGGTTTACCTGAAACTAATGGAAAAGGTGAACGTTTGAAAGATATTCTTTTAGATGTTGTGGAAAATACTCTTTATAATATTCCACGCGTTAAAAGAAAAAATAATGAACTTATTCGTGAAGCAACACGGCGCGCAGTGAGAGCAGCCATTAATGAAGTTTGGCAAAAAAAGCCTATTTGTACAGTTTTTTTACACCGGTCAAAATAAAGCATTTCAATATTACGTTATTTCTTTTTAATGAAAGAAAGAGAAAAGAGAATTATCAGATCATTTTATCGCTAAAAACAAACAGAATAGAAATAGATCACATGAATTTCTCACCAATGTGATCGTTATGTTTGCAAGCATTCAGAATGTGGCTATAGATGAGCATATGGTAATTAAAATTATTTTAACACAATAAGCTTAGTTAGGAGTTAGTTATTTAATGCGTCTTTCTCAATATTTCTTGCCACTTTTAAAAGAGAATCCTAAAGAAGCAGAGATTGTTTCTCATAGGCTCATGTTGCGTGCTGGTATGATTCGCCAACAAACGTCAGGGATTTATTCTTGGCTTCCTTTGGGTAAAAAAGTGCTTGATAAAGTTTGTAGAATTATACGTGAAGAACAAGAACGAGCTGGTGCTATAGAAATATTGATGCCTACAATTCAATCTGCGGATCTTTGGCGTGAAAGTGGTCGTTATGATGATTATGGTTTGGAAATGCTCCGGATTAAAGATCGTCAAAAGCGTGATTTACTTTATGGTCCGACTAACGAAGAAATGGTGACAGATATTTTTCGCTCATATATTCGTTCTTATAAAGATCTTCCACTCAATCTATACCATATTCAATGGAAGTTTCGTGATGAAATTCGTCCGCGTTTTGGTGTGATGCGCTCACGAGAATTTTTAATGAAAGATGCTTACTCTTTTGATCTTGATTATGAAAGCTCTAAAACATCTTATAATCGTATGTTTGTTGCCTATTTACGTACTTTTTCTTGTCTTGGCTTAAAAGCAATTCCTATGCGTGCTGATACAGGTCCAATTGGTGGTGAACTCAGTCATGAATTTATTATTTTGGCTGAAACGGGAGAGAGTGCTATATTTTGTGATAAAAAATTTCTTGAACTTACTGTTCCAGACAGTTCGATTGATTTTAGTGATAAAGCTGTTCTAGCTGATATCGTTAAACAGTGGACATCTTTTTATGCAGCAACAGAAGAAATGCATAATGAAGAAGAATGGATTAAGGTTCCTGATAATAACCGCCTCTCAGCTCGTGGGATTGAAGTAGGACATATTTTTCACTTTGGTACAAAATATTCTGCCCCAATGGGCGCAAAAGTTATGGGACAAGATGGAAAGGAGCACCTAGTCTCTATGGGATCATATGGTATTGGACCTTCACGTCTTGTTGCTGCAGTTATTGAAGCTTCTCATGATGAAAATGGTATTATTTGGCCAAAGTCGATCGCACCATTCGATTGTGGTATCATTAATATGAAACCAGATGATGAGAAATGTACTCATACATGTGAAATGCTCTATCAAGAATTAAAGCGTGCTGGTTTTGACCCATTATTAGATGATAGGAATGAGCGTCCTGGATCAAAATTTGCAATAATGGATTTAATTGGTTTGCCAACACAAATCATTGTTGGACCTAAAAGCGTCGCCCAAAATGAAGTTGAAATTAAAGATCGAAAAACGGGTGTTAAAAAATCTCTAACGGTTGAAGCTGTACTCAACCAGTTTTCTATATTTTGATAGGCAATATTATGAAGTGGTTGGGGAGTAAATGGTTTTCATCTTATGAATGGATGATTGCTTTTCGTTATATGATTCCTAATAAAAAACATGTCGTTGCATCTGTTATTTCAATCATTTCTCTCATTGGAATTATGTTAGGAGTATTTGCTCTTGTTGTTGTTATGGCAGTAATGAATGGTTTTCGTACAGAACTTCTCAACCGTATTCTTGGCATGAATGGGCATCTTATTGTTCAAACAATTGATTCTGGTTTTTCTAATTATAATGCTCTTATTTCTTCTTTAGAATCTATAGAAGGTGTGAAATTTGCTTTGCCTGTTGTTGAAGGTCAAGCGCTTGTGCAGGGTGAATTTCAAGGAGGATCTGGTGCTTTAGTGCGTGGTATGCGCAAACAAGATTTAGAGAAGCTTAAAACAGTATCCAAGAACATTAAATTAGGATCCCTTGCTCAATTCGATAAAGAAGAGGGTATTGCAATTGGAAGTGGTTTAGCAGAAAAATTAGGGCTTACTGTTGGGAGTGATCTTCGTATTATTACACCAGATGGTGATGAGACTCCTTTTGGGATTACACCACGTGTTAAAGCTTATAAAGTAAATGCTATTTTTGAAGTTGGTATGTCTGAATATGATTCAATATTTATTTTTATGCCTCTCCATGAAGCACAAATGTTTTTTAATTTGGGGGATAAAGTTCAGTCTTTAGAGTTATTTCTGAATAAACCTGATGCTGTTGATCGAATAAAACCAGTTGTAGAGAAAGCTATCGATCAACAAGTCTATTTAATTGATTGGCGTGTGCGCAATCAGGCTTTTTTTTCAGCCTTACAAATTGAACGCAATGTTATGTTCTTCATTCTTTCTCTGATTGTCCTTGTGGCTGCTTTGAATATTATTTCAGGGTTGATTATGCTTGTAAAAGATAAAAGCCATGATATTGCTATTTTGCGCACGATGGGCGCACAAAAAGGTGCGATTCTACGCATATTTATTGTCACTGGTATGATGATTGGATTTCTTGGAACAATATTGGGTTTAGTTTTCGGTATTATAGCAACCGCCAATATAAATCATATTCAAGATTTTGTCTCTTGGTTATTTAATGTTGATGTTTTTAATCCTCAACTTTATTTTTTAACAAAATTGCCTGCACAAATTGAGTGGGGAGAGACAGTCATGGTTGCTGTAATGGCTTTATTTTTGTCATTCCTTGCCGCTCTTATTCCTGCATGGCGTGCTGCTAAGTTAGATCCCGTGCAAGCTTTGAGGTATGAATAATGGCAGCTATTTTAGAGCTTGTAGAGATTGAGCAATATTTTTTTGAGAGTAATAAACCTCTCATGATTTTAGATAAAGCGAACTTTATCCTTAATCGCGGGGAACTTGTTGCACTTGTTGCACCATCTGGTGCTGGGAAATCAACACTTCTTCACATCGCCGGATTATTGGAAAAACCAACCGGTGGTGATGTAATGTTACGAGGTATTTCTTGTGCAAAACGCTCTGATAGTGAGCGAACAACTATAAGACAAAATGATATCGGTTTTGTCTATCAATTTCATCACTTGCTTCCAGAATTTACAGCTTTAGAAAATGTCATGATACCGCAAATGATAGCAGGATTTAAAAAATCCATAGCAGAAGATCGTGCACTTAAATTACTGAAATATTTACGTATTTCTCATCGCGCCAGCCATCGTCCATCGGAATTATCGGGTGGCGAACAACAACGCGTTGCTATTGCGCGTGCAGTCGCAAATGGTCCTTCGGTTCTTTTAGCTGATGAGCCTACTGGGAATCTTGATCCTGTAACTTCAGCTTATGTATTCCAAGCTTTGTCTGCACTTGTTCGTCAATCTGGTCTCTCTGCTCTTATTGCAACACATAATTATGGTTTAGCTAAACAAATGCATCGTCGAATTACACTTAAGGAAAAAAAGATTATTGAACTCCCTTAGAATAAGGTAAAAAAAACTATTCTACAAATTGAATATCGTATCTATATCACTTTTTCCCTCATTCAAGGAGACTTTTATGACAGTTTTTGCCGTTGAAAAAAATCAACTTGATACGCGTCGTCGCCGATTGGTTTTTCGTGCATGGCATCGAGGTATTCGTGAAATGGATTTAATTTTGGGGCACTATGTGGATGCCCATATTGTTGGGATGAGTGATACAATGGTCTCTCAACTTGAACATATTATGTCTTTTGATGATCGCGATTTGCTGACGTGGATTACTGGAGAAATTTCACCACCATCTGAAATTGATGGTCCGCTTTTTCGTGACATTGTAAATTATCATGCCTGCATAAATTAAAATTGATCCTGATGCCTATATTTAGAAAAATTGTCATTCCTAAAAATATTTCTGTTCATACGGTCTTTGATGGAGTTACCGATGGGTTTGAAGCCTTTGCGCTTGCTAAATTGAGTTCAGAAATTGCACAAGGTAAACCACTTATCTATGTTGTCCGCGATGGAACAAAAATTGCTCATTTACAGCAAGTATTAAATTTTATTGAGCCCAATTTGCCTATACTTCAATTTCCGGGATGGGATTGTTTACCTTATGATCGTGTGTCACCTGGGATTGTTGTTACGGCACGTCGTTTATCAGCTTTGGCACATATAGCAAATTTACGTAAGAATCCACGCACTGGAATTATATTAACAACAGCAAATGCAATTATGCAAAAATTGCCCCCTCGTGAAATGATTGAGACTCAAATTATTCATGCACGTGCTGGTCAGCGTATGAACATGGGGCACTTAATTCAATTTCTAGAATTCAATGGTTTTGAGCGTGTTAGTGTTGTTCGTGATGTTGGTGAATTTGCTGTGAGAGGTGGAATACTTGATATTTTTTCTCCCGTTGATGTTGAACCTTTACGGCTTGATTTTTTTGGGGATACCTTAGAAACTATCCGCGTGTTTGATTCAGAAACACAAAGAACAACAAGTAAAAGAACCGAATTTTTATTACACTCGATGAGTGAAGTTGTTCTTACACCTGAATGCGTAAACCGATTTAAAAGCAATTATATCGCTACATTTGGTGTATCACAAAAAAATAACATGCTTTATGAAGCAATTTCTCAAGGGCGGCGTTTTTCCGGTATGGAACATTGGCTACCGTTTTTTTATGAGAATCTTGATAGTTTTTTTGACCATTGTGGTAATTTACCTGTTGTTTTTGAGCATCTGACAGAAGAAGTGCTCATTGAGCGTTATCGTCTTATTGAAGATTATTATAATGCGCGCAAGGAGCATGAAAATGATAAAGAAAGTTCCGCTTCTTATCATCCAATAGAGCCTAGCCTTCTCTATTTAACACCAGAGCATATTTTAGAGCGTACACAACAATCTGGACAGCGTATCGATTTCACACCTTTTAATGTTCCACAAACTTTTGAACAAACTATTATTCATGCAAATGTTAAACAGGGATATGATTTTGTAGAAGAGCGTAATGCGCAAGAAAAAAATGTTTTTTCAAGTGTCGTTCATCATATTGCTTCATTGCGTGCCGCTGGCAAGAAGGTTCTTTTAGCGTGTTGGAGTGAAGGCTCTCTTAACCGTTTGTTACAAGTTCTCGATGAGCATGGATTGCAAAAAGTAGATATTGCAAAATCATTTCAAACTGTCAGAGCAACACCACGTGATCGTATATGTGCAGCTGTTATAATGATAGAGCACGGCTTTGAAGTGGAAGATTTTGCTATTATAGCAGAGCAAGATATCCTTGGTGATCGATTAATAAGATCGCCAAGACGGCGTAAACACAATAAAAATTTTATTTCTGAAATTGCTGCTTTAAATTCTGGTGATATGGTTGTGCATATTGACCATGGTATTGGACAGTTTGTTGGTCTTAAAACCATTATGACAACTGGAATTTTACGCGATTGTCTTGAAATTAAGTATGCTGGAGGTGATCGCCTCTTTTTACCTATTGAAAATATCGAACTTCTCTCACGTTATGGATCGGAGGAAACAGATGTAACGTTAGATAAGTTAGGCGGTGTTGCTTGGCAAGCACGTAAAACACGGCTTAAAAAACATTTATTACAAATCGCTGGCCAATTGATCCGTATAGCCGCAGAGCGCGCTATGCGTTCTGCGCCTGTTTTTATTCCGCCAGTTGGACCATTTGATGAGTTTGTTGCATGCTTTCCTTATGAAGAGACAGAAGATCAAATGGATGCAATTGATGCTGTTTTAGATGATTTGGCCTCAGGAAAACCGATGGATCGTTTGATATGTGGTGATGTTGGTTTTGGAAAAACAGAAGTTGCTATTCGAAGTGCTTTTGTCGCAGCATTCAATGGATATCAAGTTGCTGTTGTTGTACCAACAACTTTGCTTTCACGACAACATTACAAGACTTTTATTGCGCGTTTTCAAGGATTACCTATTAAGATTGGCCATGCTTCAAGACTTGTGAAAGCTAAAGAACTTGCACAAGTTAAAAAAGGTATTTCAGATGGCACGATTGATATTGTTATTGGAACCCATGCGTTATTAAGTGATGCAGTCAATTTTTCACGGTTAGGACTTCTTATCATTGATGAGGAGCAGCATTTTGGCGTAAAACATAAAGAGCGTTTAAAAGAGATTAAAAGTGATATTCATGTTCTTACGCTTTCAGCAACCCCCATACCACGCACTTTAGGATTGGCATTATCAGGGGTACGTGAACTTTCATTAATAACAACGCCTCCCATTGATAGAATGGCAGTGCGTACTTTTATTTCACCTTTTGATGAACTTGTTATACGAGAGACATTGCTTCGAGAATATTACCGTGGTGGTCAGAGTTTTTATGTTTGCCCTCGTATTTCTGATCTTGCCTTTATAGAAGAATATCTTAAAACGCATGTACCAGAACTCAAATTTGTCATAGCTCATGGGCAAATGCCGGCTGGACAACTTGATGATATTATGAATGCATTTTATGATGGGCAATATGATGTTTTGCTATCAACAACCATTATTGAATCAGGTCTTGATATTCCAACTGCCAATACTTTGATTGTGCATCGGGCTGAAATTTTTGGTCTTGCAGCTCTCTACCAATTGCGTGGTAGGGTAGGGCGTTCAAAACAACGTGCGTATGCACTCTTTACGTTTCCTTCTGGTAAAGTTTTAACACCTGCTGCTGATCGTCGCCTTAAAGTTTTACAATCTCTTGATACGTTGGGGGCTGGCTTTCAATTGGCAAGTCATGACATGGATATTCGCGGTTCAGGCAATTTTTTAGGTGAAGAGCAATCGGGGCATATTAAAGAAGTTGGATTTGAGCTCTATCAAAAAATGCTTGAAGAGGCTGTTGCTGAATTAAAAGATGGCGAGCAAAGTGAAGATAAGCAATGGTCGCCTCAGATTTCGCTTGGCACAACAGTGATGATACCAGAAAGTTTTGTGCCTGACTTATCGTTACGTATGGGACTTTACCGCCGTTTAACAGAACTTGATGATTTAGAAAAAATCGAAGAATTTGGAGTTGAGTTAATCGATCGCTTTGGTCCTTTACCCCTTGAAGTTCAATATCTTCTTAAAGTTTTTTATATCAAAATATTGTGTCGAAAGGCACATGTAGAAAAATTGGATACAGGACCAAAGGGTGTTGTTATACAGTTTCGCAATAATTATTTTGCGAATAGTATGGCTCTTGTTCAGTGGGTTGGAAAACAGGGTTCTATGGCAAAAATTCGACCAGACCAGAGCATTGTCCTTATTCGAGATTGGTCAACAATAGATGAAAGACTTGTTGGAGCAGCAACTGTTATGACACAGCTTGCAGAAATGGCACGATAATATTTCCTTTAGAAATTTCTCTATTGGTGAAAAATTATCACTCATTTTTTAACTTATACTATAAATATATTTATTTAAGATAAAAATATACAAAAAAATCTATTAATAAATTTAATTCTTTAGAAAATATCAGATTCCAATATAAAGTACGATAGGCTTATACAGGGATAGAATGTCTTAATCTTAAATTTAAAGTTGGATGATCTACATAAAAAACAGATTCATAAGGAAAATAATCAATTTTATCTGATACTTTTCAAATTCTATGTATTGCAATACCTGTTGTGAGAGCTTTATGCATTAAATAAAGAATTATGAATGTAAAGAAAAGTCTAAAATAATGAGATTTGCAGAATTACATAGAACTTTACTTTAATCATATTGCAATATTTTTTCATTTATGCGATCTTATCTCGTTCCATTGTACTAATGTATCTTATAGATAAATTTTATAAAAAGCCAATGGATAAAAGGGGGTTGCTGTATATGGGTGTATAAAGGTTCAACTAGCTGTTTGTAGCTTTTTTTCTCGAAATTTGACTTTTCTCTTTATATTGAAGTAAGAGGCATAAAAGAGATGTCATTTCATTGATTTAATTGAAGGTACTTGATTGAAATTATATTTAATATTCCTCATGTTGAGGTTATTGTAAAAGCGCGTTGAAAGGATTAACTTAATCATGTCGCATAAAAATATCTATTTTGCTGTTTCAGTATTAGCTGGAGCGCTTTCCCTTTTTCTTACAATCCATAATTCTGCAAGTGCACAAACTTTGTCTCAAGGTTGGTACAAGGTTTGCAGCAAGCAGCATGATGTTGATATTTGTAATACAATGAACACTGTTGTATCAAATACTGGACAACCTTTGACGGCTTTTAATCTCGTTGAAATAAAAGGGAAACAAAATGAAAGACGTATAGGCATTCAAGTGCCTACAGGTCGTTTTTTGCCAGAAGGGGTTCATATTCAAATTGGAGATGACTTCTCTAAAAAAGTTCCTTATATTATTTGTAATGGGCCGAGTTGTATTGCCAATGATGCCTTAGATGATAAACTCGTTGCTGCTATGAAAAGTGGTTCAAAAATGGTTGTAACCACAATTAATTTCCGTGGCTCTGCTAATCCTATTGAATTTTCTCTTAATGGATTCACAGCCGCATACACAGGTCCTGGTATGGAGGAAAAGGATTTTCAACAAGAACAAATAAAATTGCAGCAAGCTATTCAATCAAAGCAAAAAGAGTTTGAAGATCGTATGCGGGCTGAGCAAGAAAAAGCTAAGCAAAATTAATAAACACACGACATAGAAAAGCATTATTAGAGCTTTTTGTCTTGTTTTCTTACCTAAACCGCCACAAAGTATGTGGCGGTTTTTTTATGCTTAACTTTTAGAAAGAGTTCTGTGTTTCCACCAACCAATGCGCTTAGTTTTTGGAGTATCTTTAGCTATTGATGATATAACAACGGGTTGTGTGTCTGTTTTCTCAATTTCTGAGGGAGTTGATTCAAAAACTTTTTCTATTACTGCTTTTTGCTCTGATGATTCTTTTGTTTGTGTTAATTCTTTAGAAGAAAGTGTTTTTTTTAGTGTTTTACGTGTTGATTTTTTACCATTTGCAGGAGTTTCTCCTTCCACCTTATCAGCAGATTTATCAACTTTTTTTGTTCTAACTTTATGTATCGAGCTGGTTTTAGATTTTTCTTCTACAGACTCTGGTGTTTCTATACTCTGATCATTTTCAAGGATTTGCTGATTTTGTACTGCTTTTGAAGAACGCACTTTACGTTTTTTAGGTTTAGCAGCCATATCAACTTTTGCAGCTTCATCTTGTTGCATATTTAAGGATTGTGCATCACTTTTTACTTCCTCAAACTCTACAAGTTTAGCAGAGCGAATACGGCTTTCGCGGTATTCTGCTTTAATTTCTGTCAAGGCTTGTGTAGCAAAATCGCCCACCGGTTCTGCATAAGGAATATGAAGGTGATAAAAATTATTATCCTGATTACGGCGTCCTCCACGACGTCCTCGACGACGTCCTCGACGTCGAAAATCATCATTTGAGATATCGTCTTTTTTATGATTGGTGGAGATAGAATTGCCATCAATCTCACCTTGATGATTTTTAAGTCGACGTTTTGGGTTCGTTTCGACGGGTGTTTTAACTTTGATAGATTCACTCTCTATTGAGATTTCATCTTCAATTCCTTCTTTACTATCATTTTCAAAAATTACTGGAGACTGAGAAAATGCTTCAGCTATTGTACCCTTAGAAATAATAAGATGTTGCGTTCCAATGCTATCATCTGCTTCAATACTAATATTAAGCTTAAAGCGTGCTTCTAGATTAACAAGAATATTGCGTTTATGATTTAACACATAAAGCGCTGTTGCTACGGGTGTGCGCACAGTAATATTATGTTGGGAATTATGAAGAAGATATTCTTCAATTGAGCGCATGACATGTAAAGCAATTGATGATTCAGATCGTACATTTCCTGTTCCAGCACAATGCGGGCAAGGTTGTGTTATACTTTCTAAAACCGATATGCGAATACGTTGACGACTCATTTCCAAAAGGCCGAAATGTGAAATATGGCCAACTTGAATACGAGCACGATCGTTTTTTAAACAATCTTTTAACTTTTTTTCAACTATCCTAACATTGCGATCTTCAAGCATATCGATAAAATCAATCACAATCAGACCAGCAAGATCACGTAAGCGTAATTGACGGGCTATCTCTTCCGCGGCTTCAAGATTGGTTTGCAATGCTGTTTTTTCGACAGAAAGTTCTTTGGTAGAACGTCCAGAATTTACATCAATAGCAACAAGCGCTTCTGTTTGATTAATAACAAGATAACCACCAGATTTTAAAGAAACTTGTGGGTGCAACATTTTATCAAGTTGAATCTCAATATTATTCCGTGCGAAAATAGGGATAGGATCACGATAAGGTTGCACAACTTTTGCATGACTTGGCATCAGCATACGCATGAAGTCTTTTGCTTCACGATATCCTTGATCGCCAGAAACAAGAATTTCATTGATATTTTTATTGTAAAGATCCCGTATAGAACGCTTTATGAGGTTACTTTCTTCATGGACAAGGCATGGTGCTGTTGATTTGAGTGTCAAAGTGCGAACTGTATCCCATAACCGTGTGAGATATTCATAATCGCGTTTAATCTCAGCTTTTGTTCTGTTTGCTCCAGCAGTTCGCAGAATAACCCCCATACCCTTGGGAACTGCTAATTCTTTTACAATTTCTTTAAGGCGTTTGCGATCTTGTACATTGGTGATTTTTCGCGAGATACCACCACCCCGTGCTGTGTTAGGCATTAAAACAGAATAACGACCTGCCAGCGATAAATACGTTGTGAGTGCCGCCCCCTTATTGCCGCGCTCTTCCTTGATAACTTGCACCAACAAAATTTGACGTCGCTTAATCACTTCTTGAATTTTATACTGACGTCCTTGTTTACGCTGATAGGTGGGGAGTTCTTCACGTGCATCTTCTGCACCTACCATTTCGATCTCGTTATGAGAAACATCTGTAAATGCATCTTCTGCATCATCAGTTGTTATTGCATCGGATATGACGTTGTTTTCAACATCTGCTGCCATGATGCTGTTTTTCTCATTTTTTGTTTTTCTGGGGCGTTTTTTATTTTTGTTTGTTTCTTCAATGAGAACATCTGCATGATTTTCTCCGACAGCAGCTTTTTCCTCTTCTTCAAGAAGAGCGAGACGATCAGCAATAGGAATTTGATAATAATCTGGATGGATTTCAGAAAATGTTAAAAAACCATGGCGATTACCACCATATTCAACAAAAGCTGCTTGAAGAGACGGCTCTACACGGGTAATACGTGCTAGATAAATATTGCCCTTGAGCTGTTTTTTATGTTCTGACTCAAAATCAAGTTCTTCAATTTTGTTGCCATGAACAACAACAACACGTGTTTCCTCCGGGTGGGAGGCATCTATAAGCATTTTGTTTGACATAAGTTAAAATCCTGAAGGCGACATACACAATTTCATTAAAACGAACAGCATGGCTATTCGTAAACATAAAGGGCTGTCTGCCATAAAAGGGAGATACCGGCAAAACAGGATGAGGTACCGCGTGCAGATGCATGATTGCACTTACAGCATTTCTAATCACCATCCCCATTTGTTTTGTATGACTCATATTTTGTAAGTCTCCGGCAAAACAATCTTTAAAACAGTTCGGATATCCGAACCAACGAATCTTAAATAACGCAATCCTAGCTTTTATAACATAAAGACTTTCTATCCATAAAAGTCTAAATGTGTAACATGCAACAAACCTTCTAAAGACAACTTAATATGGACTACAAATAATTCAGAAGGCTACTATCGATTAGGAAGCGCAAATATTCTTTTTATGTTGATATCATGCTTTTGGCAAGTAACAATATCAATGTATGCCATTATAATGTCCTTATTGCCTTAATTTAGTTTTTTTGACTACACGCTTGAAAGATTCAACATTTATTGAAAAATAGAGCTTAAATTCATTGCATATTTTTGCGTGAGACGAGTTTTGTCTGAATTTTGGAGTAGAGTATTTTGCTTATGATAAAAGGTTTTTTTACTAAAAAGCCGAAAGCTACCTATTGGGATGCTATTTTGTATCTTACATATTGTTTTTTGTTTTTTTTAGTATTCCAAAACAATATCCAAGCTGCAGATGCCCTGAAACTTATCGATTTGCGGACCATTGGTGATAGTGCGCGCACACGTATTATTGCAGTTTTTAATGCTGAACCAAATGTTCGTTTACAGATTTTGGATAGCCCCGCACGTTTGGTGATTAATTTACCTACAGTTGATTTTTCAGAGCAAAATACGCAAAATACATTATCAAATATGCTCTCAAATGTGCGTTACGGTTTCTCGGATATACGGACTTCACGCATTATTTTGACGAGCAAAACTGCTTTTGTAGTTGAAAAAAGTACAATACAAAAATTAGAAAATGGTTTGTGGCAACTCCTGATTGATATTACTCAAAGCACACAAAAAAAGTTTGAGGAGGTATTGAAAAAACAACAAAGAGCTCTTTCCAATATAAAAACACAGATAAGTCTAACACATAATTTTCGTGTCGTTCTTGATCCTGGGCATGGTGGGATTGATGGTGGTGCGCGCGGGGGGAGTGGAGTTTTAGAAAAAAATGTAACTCTAGCCTTTGCACGTGCACTGCGAGATGAATTAAAAAAAGACTCTCATACCACCGTTCTATTAACGCGCGATACTGATGTCTTTCTAAGATTAAGCGAAAGAATTAAAAAAGCACAGGAATTTGCTGCTGATCTTTTTATCTCCATTCATGCAGACACCATTGATGTACATTCTCTTCGTGGTGCTACAGTATATACAATATCGGACAAGGCATCTGATGCAATTGCAAAATCTTTAGCTGAAAGTGAAAATAAGGTTGATTTGCTTGATGGTTTACCTGCAGAGGAATCGTTTGAAGTGACAGATATTTTGATCGATCTGACCCGACGTGAAACACATACCTTTTCGGTTAATTTTGCTAATAGTATTATTGCAAATTTATCAAAGAATAATATCAATTTGATAAATAACCCTCATCGCTATGCTGATTTTCAGGTTCTAAAAGCTCCAGATATACCCTCTGTCTTGATAGAGATAGGCTATTTATCGAATAAAGAGGATGAAAAATTATTAAATAATCCCGAATGGAGAAAACAAATGGCTGCTTCTATCGCTCATTCTATTCGCCAATTTGCTGATTATAAGCAGAAAATTATGCAGCCTCTTTAAAATTGTGAGGAAATAGAGTATTAATACTAGCTTCTAGTTTTATATATTAAAAGATGGAAAACAATTTTTCTTTGTTTTAATTGAGTGGCGATAATACCCTGTTTCTGGTGAAATAATGTATTTTTCCTTTTACCAATTCTGAAGAAAGCGACAGCCGTTTTGATGATGATTTTTTTTAGATATCTTCTAAGTTTTATTATTGCTATTGGGCTTTGGGGAGCAATATTACAGCGAACAATGGCAAAGGAGCAGGCGAGTGCGCTTCCTGATTATGAGGTCCTTTCACTCTATGAACCACCTGTTATGACTCGCGTCCATGCTTCTGATGGTAGCCTTATGGCAGAATTTGCAACAAAACATCGCCTCTATTTACCAATTCAGTCAATACCAAAGCTTCTTAAAGAAGCTTTTATTTCTGCTGAAGACAAAAATTTTTATCATCATTTTGGTTTAGATCCCGAGGGACTGTCTAGAGCCTTGATTAATAATATCCGTAATATTGGTTCTGGAAAACGTCCTGAAGGGGCATCAACCATTACACAACAAGTCGCTAAAAACTTTCTTTTAAGTTCAGACGTAACATTGGAGCGTAAATTAAAGGAAGCTATTCTAGCGATGCGTATTGAGAAGACCTACTCAAAAGATCATATTCTCGAACTTTATCTTAATGAAATTTATCTTGGTCGTAGTACTTATGGTATCGCAGCAGCATCTTTGACCTATTTCAATAAATCCGTCAATGATCTTACTTTAGAACAATGTGCTTATTTGGCCGCTCTTCCGAAAGGCCCAGCAAATTATGATCCATTCAAAAATACGAAACGCGCTATTAATCGGCGCAATTGGGTTATAGATCGAATGGTTGCAAATGGGTATGTAACGCGTGAACAAGGTGAAAAAGCTAAAGCAAAACCTTTAGGAGCGACAGTGCGTGGTAGCGATAGCTACGTTTTTGCTGCTGACTATTTTACTGAAGAAGTGCGCCGTCGTTTAATGCGTCGCTATGGAGCGAAAACACTCTACGAAGGTGGACTTTCAATTCGTACAACGCTTGATCCGCATTTACAACTTATTGCTCGTCGTGCTTTGCACAGTGGATTAATTAAATTTGATCATTCGCAAGGATGGCGTGGAGCTTATGGACATCTTGATAAAAAAGAGGATTGGGGTATAGAACTTGCAAATATTACAGGGTTGAGTGATGTTCCTGAATGGCGTTTAGCCGTTGTTCTTTCTGCTAATGCCAATAAAATAGAGATTGGGTTACAACCAAAGCGTGAATCTTCGGGTGTATTATCAACAAAACGGGAAATTGCTGTTTTGTCTGAAGCCGATTCAAAATGGGCATTACATATTGTAAAAGAAAATGGCTATAGAAGAACTGTTCAGAATTTATCTCATGTTCTGCAAGTTGGAGATGTCATTTTTGTCGAAAAAATACCAAATACAGACAATGTTTATCGTTTGCAACAAATTCCAAAGATTGAAGGTGCAATTGTTGCCATGGAGCCTCATACAGGCCGTGTTCTTGCAATGGTGGGAGGGTTTTCTTTTGCAGCATCTGAATTTAATCGTGCAACACAAGCCTATCGTCAGCCTGGTTCTGCTTTCAAACCTTTTGTATATGCAGCAGCACTCGATAATGGATATACACCAGCATCGGTTGTTTTAGATGGCCCTATCGAAATTCGCCAATATAACGGTGAGATTTGGCAACCTAAGAATTATGGTGGCACTTTTGCAGGGCCTTCAACGTTGCGTTATGGCATTGAACATTCTCGTAATCTTATGACAATACGACTTGCCAATGATATGGGGATGCCTCTTGTAGCTGAATATGCAGAGCGTTTTGGTGTTGTAGATAAATTGCAACCTTATCTCCCTATGGCCTTAGGAGCTGCCGAAACAACAGTTTTAAGGATGGTTACAGCTTATTCAGTTATTGCCAATGGGGGGCGCTCTATTAATCCTTCTTTGATAGACCGAATTCAAGATCGTTATGGAAAAACAATTTATCGTCATGATGATCGTATCTGTGAAAATTGTAATGCTCAGTCTTGGGATAATCAAAGTGAACCCACCTTGATTGATGAGCGAGATCAAGTTCTTGACCCTATGACAGCTTATCAGATTACATCAATGATGGAGGGGGTTGTTCAGCGTGGTACAGCTGCACGGTTACGTTTCCTCAATCGACATATTGCCGCTAAAACAGGAACAACCAATGATTCTAAAGATGTGTGGTTTATGGGATTTACTCCTGATCTTGTCGTTGGTATTTTCGTTGGTTACGATCAACCAGCTCCGTTAGGATACAACGGAACGGGAAGTTCATTGGCGGCTCCTATTTTTGGTGAATTTATGGCAGCTGCTCTGAAAGGAAAGCCAGATGTACCATTTAAAATGCCCAAAGGTATGATTTTAATGCCGATTAATCGTAAGACAGGTATGCTTGCTGAAGCAGGAGACCATGATGTCATTATAGAAGCATTTAAACCAGGAACTGGACCTGCGGATATATATCAAGTAATTGGTAGCACGGATTCTTTTCAAGAAGGTGTTGCTTTAGGAACGACTTCTCCACAGGTCAACAAGGCTCTTGAAAGTGGTACTGGCGGGTTGTATTAATTGGTAGAATCTCTTTGATATGACTGGTGAAGTGAAAGTGCTATCTGTTTTTTCGCAATACGAATACGGTAAATAGGTAGAAGCTATACCGTCCATTTACTATGCCCCATTGAATTTGTAAAAATGTCAAAAAACATAAAAAAAGAGTGTTAAAAAATAAAAATTACGGTGTAAATTATGCGCGCAGAAATAGAAGCTTTAGTTGATGAAATACAGCAGACAATCAATTTGCTAAGGGGGCATCTTTGACTGGGATCAGTCACTAAAACGTCTTGAATATCTCAATCAAAAAGCAGAAGATCCATCGTTTTGGGATAATGCACAACAAGCGCAAGATATGATGCGTGAACGTCAGCGTCTTGATGATGCAATTGGTGGTATTAAATCATTTACAAAAAAACTTGAAGAGTGCGTTGAGCTAATCGCGATGGGTGAAGAAGAGAGTGACATCGAAATTGTCATTGATGCAGAAAATTCAATACGCGATCTTAAAAATGAGATAGATAAAAGACAAATTGATGTACTTCTTTCAGGAGAAGCAGATCCGAATGATACTTATTTAGAGGTTCATGCTGGCGCAGGTGGTACAGAAAGTCAAGATTGGGCTTCTATGCTTTTACGCATGTATATACGCTGGGCTGAACAGCATAAAATGAAGGTTGAAGTACTAGAAACGCATGATGGAGAAGAAGCAGGAATAAAATCAGCCACTATTCTTATAAAAGGGCATAATGCTTACGGTCTGTTAAAAACAGAATCAGGTGTTCATCGTTTGGTACGCATTTCGCCGTTTGACTCAAATGCAAAACGCCATACCTCTTTTGCAAGCATTTGGGTTTATCCAGTTATTGATGATAATATTGAAGTTGATGTTTCAGAGTCGGATGTTCGTATTGATACATATCGTGCATCGGGAGCAGGGGGTCAACATGTAAATACGACAGATTCCGCAGTTCGTATCACGCATATAAAAACGGGTATTGTTGTCCAATGTCAGAAAGAACGTTCTCAACATAAAAATCGAGCAACTGCTTGGTCTATGTTGCGTGCACGGCTTTATGAAGAAGAATTGAAAAAAAAGGAAGAAGAAACGAATGCTGTTGAATCTTCCAAAACAGAAATTGGGTGGGGACATCAAATTAGATCTTACGTTCTTCAGCCCTATCAGCTTGTCAAAGATTTACGTACAGGCGTTGAAAACACTGATCCGCAATCAGTACTTAATGGTAACTTAGATGCGTTTATAGAAGCAGCACTTGCCCAACGCGTTTATGGAAAAGATCAAGAAATTGAAGATATCGATTGATAACACACAATGTCTCTCAAGTTGTACAACACTTATTTCTTGATTCGTTATTTCTATTTAGCTACACGTAGATTCACAAGTTAGCAAATATAGAGCCAATTGAAGAGGACGGATTCTGCCTTTATAAACTCATTGCGTCAATAAGTTTATGCGCCATTACGATGTAAAAGTGTAGCAGTAGCTAAAACACTTTCAGCGTGTCCAGATACACTAACTTTTCGCCATTCTTCTGCTATTATTCCAGTTGAATCAATCAGAAAAGTGCTTCGTTCAACTCCCATATATTTGCGCCCATACATACTTTTTTCAACCCAAACACCATAAGCTTGAAGAGTCGTTTTTTCTTCATCGGAAACAAGGATAATATCAAGTCCATGTTTCATTTTGAATTTATCATGTTTCTCAACGTTGTCTGGAGATATCCCAATAACAACAACCCCGATCTCTTCAAACTTTTTTTTCAGTCGCGTAAAATCAAGGGCTTCATTCGTGCACCCACTGGTATCATCTTTTGGATAAAAATATAAAACAACCGATTTTCCTTGAAGATCAGAAAGACATAATCTGTCTCCACCATCACGTGGCAAATTAAAATTAGGAGCAGGGGAGCCTTTCATTTGTTTTATCATTTGTTGTATCTTTCTTTTTTGTGTAAGCATTACGTATAAGAGTTAAGAAGAGACATAATTATCGAAAACGATAACAAATCATAAAATAATTCTTCAGCTTTCTAGAATTATAATTATCTCACATTTATCTGTCATACATGGTCCATTGTATCACAAGGATTAAATTGAGAAAGCCAAACTAAGCGTGAAAAACACAAATATTGCATATCAAATTGGAGGTAAAAAAATTATCAATAGATATTATAATGGTTTTATCAAAACATGTTTCTTCTTACCAAAAGAAAGTTTAATCATCCCTGCTGCGTTGACATCTTCCTCAAGAATAAGGCGCGTTTCATTCTTAACAATTTGATCATTGACACGCACCCCACCTCCTTGAACATGTCGACGCGCTTCACTGTTCGATTTGGCTAGTCCTGTTTGTACCAGAAGAGACAGCAATCCAGCGCCCATTTTTAATTCTGTAGTTTTAATTTCAATAGTTGGAAGACCTTCTCCGTGTGCTTTTTCTTCAAAAGTTTTACGAGCGGTTTCTTCTGCTGTATTTGCAAGATCGCGTCCGTGTAACATTGCTGTAATTTCTGTTGCAAGAATTTTCTTCGCTTCATTAATTTCAGTTCCCTGTAATGCAGAAAGTTTAAGAATCTCATCCATTGGCAACGTTGTATAAAGCTTTAAAAATCGTGTAACATCAGCGTCTTCTGTGTTGCGCCAATATTGCCAAAATTGATAAGGTGAAAGCATATCAGCATTAAGCCATACAGCTCCACTCAATGATTTACCCATTTTGGCACCGGAAGATGTTGTAAGCAATGGTGAAGTTAATGCGTACAACTGAGGTGTTCCTAAGCGGTGTCCTAACTCAATTCCATTGATAATATTGCCCCATTGATCAGACCCACCCATTTGCATACGTAGACCATAGCGCTTATACAGTTCAACAAAATCATAAGCTTGCAGGATCATATAATTAAATTCTAGGAATGATAAAGAATGTTCACGTTCAAGTCTGAGCTTAACAGAATCAAACGACAACATACGATTGACGGAAAAATGCTTTCCCACGTCACGCAAAAATTCTAAATAGTTTAACTCGCACAACCATTCGGCATTATTGACGATGCATGCATCGGTTTCTTTATCACCAAATATTAAATAATTAGCAAATACTTTTTTAATACCATCGATATTTGCAGCAATATCATCTTGTGTCAGAAGGCGTCGTGCTTCATCTTTGAAGGAAGGATCACCGATCAATCCTGTCCCTCCACCCATCAAAACAATTGGACGGTGTCCGGTTTTTTGTAACCAATAAAGCATCATAATTTGAAGAAGACTTCCAGCATGCAAACTCGAAGCTGTAGGATCAAATCCAATATAGGCACTTACAACTTCTTTTGAAAAAAGAGCATCTAAGCCTTTTTCATCCGAAATTTGGTGGATAAAACCACGTTCGTTCATAATGTGTAAAAAATCAGATTTAAAGGCAAGCACGGATTTTATTTCCTGATTAATGTTGCATTTTTATATTGGGTGGTTAAAGCGCTCTCTATCATAAATAAAGTATACCTCACAAGTGAATGAAATATATTGGTAGTAAAAGAAACAAAGAGACGGTCTCACTTGTATCCTTCAGAGATAAAGGGGGTTTTATTGATATGAACAGACACATTTTTTATCTTTATACGCAAGTAAGATGAAGAAAACCTAAAGGCGCTGAGAAATAAGCTGCATGTCTGCTATCAAAAGCTCGTTGTTTATTTTTTTATAAATCTTTAGCATTTCTAAGTAAGCGACAATATTTCAGGTGGAGGTGCTAGAAATTCACTTGTAATATGATTGTCCAAATATTGTGCACATCGCTCAATAAGTTCCTGATTACATCCACTGAAAAAATGGTTAGCACCTTCCAGTATTTCTTGTGTAATAGTAATACCTTTTTGCGTTTTTAATTTATCTACGAGTGTTTGAACATCTTTTGGGGGAGCAACCTTATCGATATCACCGTGAATTATAAGTCCAGAAGAAGGGCAGGGAGCAAGAAATGAAAAGTCATAAATATTAGGTTGAGGAGCAACGGATATAAAACTCTCAATTTCCGGTCGGCGCATTAAAAGTTGCATACCAATCCAAGCACCAAATGAATATCCAGCTACCCAGCAATTTTTAGAATCGGGATGCTGTGTTTGTACCCAATCGAGTGCAGCAGCGGCATCTGAAAGTTCTCCTATTCCATAATCAAATTCGCCTTGGCTGCGTCCTATACCACGAAAATTAAAACGCAATGTAGTAAAACCACGCTGTTGAAACATATAGAATAGATCATAAACAATTTTATTGTTCATTGTTCCACCAAACTGGGGGTGAGGATGCAAAATAATCGCAATCGGTGCATTTTTTTGTTGTGAAGGTTGATAACGTCCTTCAAGTCGACCTGCGGGACCGTTAAAAATAATTTCTGGCATTAAATGCTCCTTAAATGCTATAAAGGCTCTCATTGAGCTTGGCTGATTTCTACTATTCGTCTATTTTATATGGTCATCTCATTTTAATGAACTCTTAGATATTCTGTTTTGGGTGCATTTTTCAAGAAAATTGCACTATTTTTTTTAATCAATTTATGGAATTAATGATTGCGATGTAAAATGGTTGTAAAACGGCGATATTTTGATCATAATGCGACAACACCGCTCAAAGAAATGGCGCGGATGGCGTTATTGGAGTCTTTAGAGATATTTGGTAATCCATCATCGGTTCATGCAGAAGGACGTGCTGCTAAAGCTTTATTGCAAAAAGCGCGTCGGCAAATTGCTGAAAGGCTCAATACAAATCCAGATCACGTTGTCTTTACATCTGGTGCGAGTGAAGCAGCAATGACCTTATTAACACCCTTTTATAATATGGGAAGTTCTAAGGTTCGATTTTCTCATCTTTATATTGGTGCTACTGAACATCCATCTGTTGCGGAAGGGGGGCGTTTTTCTAAAGAATGCATCAGCAGAGTTGCTGTTGATCGAGATGGTCTCATTCAAAAAGATAAATTAACATCTCTGTTAACAGCCCATGATAACACAAAAGGCTTACCCCTTGTTGCTATTCAAGCTGCCAATAGTGAAACTGGTGTTATACAACCAATACAAGAAATAGCTGCCATTGTTCATAATGCTGGGGGCGTTTTTATTGTCGATTTGACACAATATGTAGACAAAAATTTTGTTGATGTTAATCAGATGGGTGGAGATTTTTTTATACTGTCTGCGCATAAAATTGGTGGACCTAAAGGGGTTGGTGCTTTTGTTGCAAGTGGTAACCTTCTTATGCCACAGCCTCTTATTTTCGGAGGAGGACAAGAAAAAGGGTTGCGTGGAGGAACAGAAGCGTTACCGCTTATTGCTGCTTTTGGAGCAGCAATGGCTGATTGTTTTACTCAAGAAGAGATAATGCAGTTAATGTGTTTACGTAATAAATTAGAAAATGGACTACAGAAAATAAGTCATGATGTTGAAATTTTTGGCAAGAGAGTTCAACGTTTGCCAAATACCACTTATTTTACTGTACAAAATATAAAAGCTGAAACTATGCAAATTGCTTTTGATTTAGCAGGTTTTTCTGTCTCAGCAGGCTCTGCTTGTTCTTCGGGAAAAGTAAAACAAAGTGGCGTCTTGGAAGCGATGGGGTATCATGTTCCAAATGGTGCAATTCGCATTTCAACAGGACGCTGTACAACTGCTAAAGATATTGATGATTTTTTATTGTTGTTTTCTGAAATTATCAGTAATAAAAAAGCTAAAGTTTATCTTTAAAATTTATGAGAATTAGAATTATTTTAAAAATAAAATAAGCTTGATTGAAATTTTCCCACTTTGCATATAGCCTAGAGAATGAATGGCCTGCTTTAACCTTGTAAAAACAAGGCTTTTAATCACTGGTTCTTGACACCAGAAGGAATGGAGAAAGTTTATGCCGGCAGTACAAGAAACAATACGCCAGGTCCGTGAAATAGATGTTGACCAATATAAATACGGTTTTGAAACCAAAATTAAAACGGATAAAGCTCCAAAAGGTTTAAGTGAAGATATTATCAAATTTATTTCTGCTAAAAAACGTGAACCTGAATGGATGCTAGCATGGCGTTTACAAGCTTTTCGCCGTTGGTTGACAATGCAGGAGCCTAGTTGGGCACGTATTGAATATCCCAAGATTGATTTTCAGGAGCTTTATTATTATGCTGCTCCTAAAAATCATACAGGACCAAAATCTTTGGATGAAGTAGATCCTGAACTGTTAAGAACGTATGAAAAACTTGGCATTCCCCTGAAAGAACAGGAAATTTTAGCAGGGGTGAGAAGACAGTCTGACCCTTCTACTTTTGATGATAGTCTTTATGCATCTGGACAGGTAGCTGTTGACGCGGTTTTTGATTCTGTTTCTGTCGTGACAACATTTAAAAAAGAACTGGCCCGTGCCGGTGTTATTTTCTGTTCTATTTCAGAAGCAATTGTTGAGCATCCAGCTCTTATTAAAGAATATTTAGGAGCAGTTGTGCCAGCAAGTGATAATTATTACGCTGCTTTAAATGCTGCTGTCTTTACAGATGGTTCGTTTGTTTATATTCCCAAAGGGGTTCGTTGTCCTATGGAGCTTTCAACCTATTTTAGAATTAATGAACGCAACACAGGCCAATTTGAGCGAACATTGATTATTGCAGATGAAGATTCTTATGTTTCTTATCTTGAAGGTTGTACTGCGCCGCAACGTGATGAAAACCAACTTCACGCTGCTGTTGTTGAACTTATTGCGCTAAAAAATGCAGAAATTAAATATTCCACAGTACAAAATTGGTATCCTGGTGACAAAGAAGGAAAGGGCGGTATTTATAACTTTGTAACAAAGCGCGGAGATTGCCGAGGCGATAACTCTAAGATTTCATGGACACAAGTGGAAACGGGTTCTGCAATTACTTGGAAATATCCATCTTGCTTATTACGTGGTGATAATTCACGTGGAGAGTTTTATTCCATTGCTGTTGCAAATGGTCATCAACAAATTGATTCCGGTACCAAAATGATTCATTTGGGAAAAAATACATCTAGTCGCATTGTTTCTAAAGGCATTTCCGCTGGTTTTTCAAATAACACTTATCGGGGACAAGTTACAGCACATCGAAAAGCTAAAAATGCCCGTAATTTTACGCAATGTGATAGTTTGTTAATCGGTAATGATTGTGGTGCCCATACAGTACCTTATATTGAAGCGAAAAATGCCACAGCTCAATTTGAACATGAAGCGACAACATCAAAAATTTCTGATGATCAACTTTTTTATGTTATGCAGCGCGGAATTCCTGAAGAAGAAGCTATCGCATTAATTGTAAATGGTTTTGTAAAAGAGGTCATACAAAAGCTTCCAATGGAATTTGCTGTCGAAGCACAGAAGCTGATTGGTATCAGTCTTGAAGGTAGTGTGGGATAACTTTTTTAGTAAAGAGTGCGCTTAACCTAAAATAGCCAGAACAGGATTAAATTATGTTAGAGATAAAAAATTTACGTGCCCGTATTGTTGGGACAGATACAGAAATCATTCGCGGTTTAAATTTGACGGTTCAAGATGGTGAAGTTGCTGCTATTATGGGACAAAATGGCGCTGGAAAATCTACCTTATCTTATTTGCTCGCTGGTCGTGATGATTATGAGGTAATAGAAGGCGATATTCTTTATGATGGGCAGTCACTTTTAGAAATGGATCCTGCAGAGCGTGCCACATGTGGTGTTTTTCTTGCATTTCAATATCCAATGGAAATACCTGGAGTAGCAACCATGGAATTTTTAAAAGTTGCGATGAATTCTCAACGAAAAGCGCGTGGTGATGAGGAACTTAAAATTCCTGAATTTATAAAATATGTTAGAGAAATTTCTTCCAAACTTGAAATAGATATGGACATGCTAAAACGTCCATTAAATGTAGGTTTTTCAGGTGGAGAAAAAAAACGAGCTGAAATTTTGCAAATGGCGCTTCTCGAACCCAAGCTTTGCATTTTAGATGAAACAGACTCTGGTTTAGATATTGATGCGCTCAAAATTGTTGCAGATGGTGTTAATAAACTCCGCAATTTAAAGCGTTCATTTCTTGTTATTACGCATTACCAACGCCTGCTTAACTATATTGTTCCTGATACGGTACATGTTCTTTATAAAGGGCGTATTATTAAAAGCGGAGATAAATCATTAGCGCTTTATTTAGAAAAAAATGGATATGCTGATATTATCCGTGAAGCGGCTTGAGGTCATTGAATATGAATGTGAACGCACAGAAAGAACTGTTAGCGGTTGAAGAGGATATACTCAATAATTTCAATCAATATATGAGCAATTTACCTGGCGATAGCTCCGTACAGGAAATCCGCAAAAAAGCTATTGAATTATTTCAAACTACACGACTTCCTTCGCGTAAAATCGAAAGTTGGCACTATACTAATCTGCGCACATTACTGAAATCTGTTAGTGATTTTTCAGAAGTAGGTGATAAGAAATTAGTTGCCCCATTATTCTCGGAAAGTCAGGTATTTTCCATTGAAAACGGCAAAACGCTTACACAATCGAGAATACCAGGTATTAGGACCAAACGTCTTGCAGATGTACTGGAAAAAAATTGTGCCAAGGTAATCAGCGAAATTACTGCTATTGAAGATTTTATTGGACAATTAAATACAGCTTTTGTTACCGATGGCTGGATTTTTCATATTCCTGAAAATACAAAATTAAATGCGCCTATTGAATTGCAAAATATTCAAATGGGGGGACAATCTCATACTTTTTCAGACATAAAAATTGATAATAATAGTCAAGCTTTATTTGTTGAACATCAGATTGGCAATAATAAAGATACCTTTGTAAGTTCGATATTTTCATTACATATTGCGGCTTATAGTGATGTTACATGGATTCTTATTCGAGATCGTGGTTTTGATTCTAAACAATTTAGTCAGTTTCGTGCTGTTCTTGGCCAAAGTGCTAAATTGTCACTTTATGTGATTAATATAGGCAGTCAACTTAATCGTCAGGAAATTGATGTTGAATTACAGGGCGAAGAGGCTGATTTTCAATTACGGGTCATAAATTTGCTCTCTGGACAAACGCATAGCGATCTTACGATGAGTGTTCATCACGTTGAAGAAAAATCGACCTCAACCGAAATTATACGCAATGTGGTCACAGATAAAGCAGTCGGTGTATTTCAAGGAATAATACGTGTTGCTCAGAAAGCACAAAAAACAGATGCTCGCATGGCCTGTAATAGTCTTATTCTTTCAGATGATGCGGAATTTAATGCAAAACCTGAACTAGAAATTTTTGCTGATGATGTTGCCTGTGGGCATGGTGCGACAGTTGCCAATATTAATCATGACCATCTTTTTTATCTCATGGCGCGTGGTATCCCTTTTAAAACTGCTCGTGCACTTTTGATTAAAGGATTTGTCTTCGAGCTTATTGAAGACATCAAACAAGATAATATTCAAACTGTTTTGAAAAGTATCATTGGCAAATGGTTAGAAAAAAATGTTTAAGGAAAAAAATGGAAAATGACGTATCAACATTAAGTTATAATGTAGAAGAAATTCGCCGTGATTTTCCTATTTTACAATATAATGTTTATGGTAAACGGTTAGCTTATCTTGATAGTAGTGCCTCTGCTCAAAAACCACAATCTGTGCTTGATGCGATGGATAATTTTTATCAGTTTCGTTATGCAAATGTGCATCGAGGAATGCATTTTTTATCGAATGCGGCTACACAATCTTATGAAGATGCTCGCGAAAAAGTTCGTTCTTTTTTAAATGCTCAAACAGCACAGGAAATTGTTTTTACGAAAAGTGCAACAGAAGCTATTAATACCGTTGCTTATGGTTGGGCAATGTCTAAATTGAATAAAGGTGATGAAATTGTTCTCACCATTATGGAGCATCACTCAAATATTATTCCTTGGCATTTTATTCGTGAACAGAAAAACGTTAAACTCGTTTTCGTGCCAGTTGATGAGAATGGTATTTTACATATTGAAGATTTTAAAAAGGCTTTAAATGATAGAACAAAGCTTGTTGCTATGACGCATATGTCTAATGTATTGGGAACTGTACCTCCTATTAAAGAGATTGTTAAATTAGCCCATCAAAATGCTATTCCTGTTCTTGTTGATGGTTCTCAAGGCGCTGTCCATTTAACAGTTGATGTGCAAGACCTTGATTGTGACTGGTATGTATTTACGGGGCATAAGCTTTATGGACCAACAGGTATTGGTGTTCTTTATGGTAAACAATATAGGCTAGAAGAAATGCGTCCTTTTCAAGGGGGAGGAGAAATGATTGAGGATGTAACGATCGATAAAGTTTCTTATAATGCGCCCCCTTATCGCTTTGAAGCAGGAACTCCTCCCATAGTTGAAGCTGTTGGATTGGCGGCTGCTATTGATTATATGCAGAAAAAAGATAGAAATGCTATTCATGCACATGAAAATGCACTTTTAACTTATGCGCATAAAAGGCTTGAAACGGTTAAATCATTGCGTATCTATGGCTGTTCTCCTCATAAAGGTGCTATTATAGCTTTTGAAATGAGAGGCATTCACGCACACGATGTCGCTATGTTTATTGATCGGCAAGGCGTTGCTATACGGGCAGGAACGCATTGTGCACAACCTTTATTACAACATTTTGGTTTAACATCTGCTTGTCGTGCATCATTAGCCATGTATAGTAATCATGAAGACATTGATCAGTTAGTGGAAGCATTAGAAAAAGCAAGGACATTTTTTAATGGCTAAATCAATTAAAGAGCATCATTCTACAGAACCTGTTAAAATTGTAAGTGAAAATGAAAAATCTTACATATCAGCGATTCCAGAAGACGAAATTGATCGTATGACGAATGATATTATTGCTGCTCTCAAAACAGTTTATGATCCGGAAATTCCTGCTGATATTTATGAGCTAGGATTGATTTATCGTATTGATATTGAAGATGATCGCTCAGTAAAAATCGAAATGACGCTTACGGCACCGGGATGTCCTGTTGCCGGTGAAATGCCGGGGTGGGTAGAAAATGCGGTAAGTGCAGTCGAAGGTGTTTTACACGTTGAAGTTACTATGACTTTTGATCCACCATGGACACCTGATTGTATGTCAGAAGAAGCGCAAATTGCTGTTGGATGGTACTAAAAGTACTGCGCGTGAATGACTTCTTTGCTTTTCATAAGCAATTGGATTTAAGAATGGCCATAGGAGTTATAATATACAAAAAATAGAACTCACTTGGATTGAAAAACAGAAACACCCAAAACCTAAACTCCATGTTTTATTGGAAGGTCTTTGAAAATCTCTTCTTAAAAAAGCTTAAACTGTTTATTTTTTCTTCTCTTGTAAAATCTAAATGGAATGGAATAAATAGAATAGAGGACGAAAATGGATAATTTTACGAATGACTCTGGATTTAACAAACACTATTTTTAGTTTTTTAAAGCAAAACTCGACAAAGAAATTTACAGCTCGAGAAATTGCTCAATGGATATTCAAAAATTACCCAGAAGCATGCCGTAAAAAGCAAATGCATTCAACCGCGCGAGTTACTCCTCTGAATACGGATGCGGCTCTTATTCAGCAAATTGTTGCTGAAATAGGATCTAAGCGTCCTAAACTGCAACAACGCCATCCAGAAATTAAAACTACGGAAGGACGACCGCGGCAATATTATTTTACACGATTAACCGATAGTGCTGAAATTAATGAAGTAGAAAATAATGCGATTTCTCCAGCATCTAGGATAGGTAATTATTCTGTTAAAGAGCGTGATCTTTATCCGTTTTTATCTAGGTTTTTATGGTCAGAGCTTGAAGTTTATAGCAAACGTATTGATGAAAAACGTTCTCGTAATAAGAACGGTGCTGGCGCAAATAAATGGCTTTATCCAGATCTTGTAGGAATGCAAGATTTGAGTAACGAATGGCATCTTGAAATCAAAGACTGTGTTGTGCAATATTTTGATAAAAAGACAAAACTATGGTCTTTTGAGGTGAAAAATTTCATAAATCGTTCAAATTTACGGCAAGTATTTTTCCAAACGGTTAGCAATTCCTCATGGGCTAATTTTAGTTATTTAGTCGCTAGTGAAATTGAAGGCGTTGATACGTTAAAAGAGCTCCGGATGCTTTCAAGCTTACATGGAATCGGATTTATAAGACTTGATAGGGAAAACTGTTTCGAAAGTCAGATTATGATTCCTGCTAAAGAGCGTAGTGAAATTGATTGGGATACTGCTAATAGGTTGGTAGAGGAAAACAAAGACTTTCTTCATTATATTAAAAGCGTTCGTCAATTCTATCAAACTGGCGAGATTCATCCGTCTGATTGGGATCACTTGTGTCTATAATATTTATTTTTAAGGAAATCTATTATTTCAAATGTTTTATTATCATTATTTATCTTTATTATTCAGGATTATTTAAAATAATTATTTTAGTATTTGTAAAATATTATTGAGATATTATACTTAAGAATTATTATTTATTATAAAGTGGTTATATAGCACAGATTACTACTGCATCAAAAGAGAGAAGCTTTTTTGCACCATTAGATATATTTTGGCAGGACGAGAAGAGTGATTAAAACTCATGCTAGCCAATCTTTTTATGACAGAGGGATTGCGAAAAATAATAAAGAATGGAAAAATGTTTAAACAGAGGATAACAGTACTTGCACATCTATTACATAGGAAAGACATCTCAGAAAGGGAAGGGTTCTTTTTGAATGCCTTTTACGAAAATGTTATCAAGATTTAAATTACTTTTGAAATGGATTAAAAAACTTTTAAACTCTCCGAAAAAACAATTATTATGAAGCCCTATGGATAAATTAGACAACAATCGTAACAATTAGAATTGTTTTTTTATAATACCACATGCTAAACGTGCGCCACCTCCACCGTGCGGTAATGGGCTATCTGATTGATTATCTCCTCCTTCATGGATTATCAACGAACGACCTTCGATTTCAGAAAGTTTCTTTAGACGTGGAGCGATGACGCTCATCGTTGCTCGCCCTTGCTTATCAACATAAAGTGCTGGTAGGTCACCAAGATGACCATTAATATTATAAGGTCCAAGATGTTTGTTGGTATGATCGGGATCATAGTGTCTACCTGCAGCACCACCAATTACACCATCATTCGTATCACATGAAGGATTTTCGTGCACATGAAAACCATGCAAACCTTTCGATAAGCTAAACAAACTTGGCGTAAAAATCAAACCGTATGTATTTTCTCCAATTTCAATGATACCAATATTTTTTTTTGTATTGTTTTCTTCTAACTTATAAATTTTTACTTGTAACGAGGATGCTAATATTGTGGAAATAAAATTTAAAAACACTAGTGGCGCTAAGATGGCAAAGTAATTTTTATTCATATAGCACCTTTTTATAATTTTATAAATAATACTTTATTTTAATTGGAACATTTTTCTTAGAGGAAAGAGACTAAAAAACTTCATAAGCTCAAAATGCCTCTTTTTTATACATTTTTAAGCATATCTAGAATGATTTCTTCTCTCTATCAAACAATGCAGCTTTTATAGATACAATAGTTATAGTTTACTTACATTTCTTCAAGAGATGCTTTTTAAAAAAGGTGGAGTAAGAAATAAGGGAGGAAATTTGCTAACTTAGCTAGTGCTTCCCATAATAAGACGCGAACTTTATCAAAAATTAGAAAATATGACTTGTTGATTATCTTTATTTTTATAAAATTTTCCTGTTTGTGGGTGAGGAAAACAAATGATGCAAACTATCTCCTCATTACGAAATTTATAAGAAAAACAACTATCGTGATGTATATAAGTCTCCCATAAAGACACTAAATGTGCCAAAAAAAATACCTATTATTGATCCTATTATCGCACCAATTATCGTTCCAGCGAAAAGTGCTAGGCCTATCCCCATTGCGATAATTGGACCAAATCCTGGAAGAGAAATATAACCATAAGTTGCAAGAATTGTGGCGATTGCTCCTGATACACTCCCATTTAGACTTCCAATAAAAGCCGGTTCTTTAATAAAATGACAGATCTTTTTTAAATTTTTTTTTTCAAAATTATTAGGATTAACATTGCTATCAGTTTTAAAAACAATCATGTTTTCTTCTTTCATTTTGAATACTAACTGCTCCAGAATAATCGACTGATATGAGAAAATGGCATTTTTCAAATTCTACTAAAGCGCGCCAAATACCTTTGTCATCTAAACGCAATCGTTTAATATTCCTAAAACCATTTTGCATGAGACAGTTTTTAATTTGTGACGTAGTAAATGAATTTTGTCCTGGTTTAGCAATATCTTGGGTGGAAACATAGATAGGGGAATGACAATAAGGGACATGGAAAACCTTACTTATTGAAACTGTGACAAGAGACAAGATACATAGAATCATCATAAAAAAAATAATTGATTTTACATTTTTACTTAATCTCATCTTATCACCATCTATTAAAACGATGCTTTATTAACCTTTTTATTACAAACAGGTTCCAAGAAATATTTTATTTTCAATGTTATATTTAATGACGAAAACTTTTAAAAATTACGTTCATTAACTAAAGACGTTTTTTCTTCTTTATTCTCTTTTGAGTAAAAGTGATGTGAGCATCTGTTCTTAACAGTCCGATATTTCTTCTTGGCTTCTTCAAACATGTAGTTCTATAGAATTCATATCTTCGAGTGAGTGATATAAAGGTGTGTATTATGATACATTTTTTTGTGTTCTTATGTGATTTATGATGCTGTTTATCAAAAGATTTTACCACCGCTGACGCCCCCTCTTATATAGGAGCTAGCTTTGTTCATGATCCTTGTTTTTCTTGATGAAAATGAATATAGATACAAAAAATTACTATTTTTCTGGTATACAAATCCGACTTTCCATACTTGTTTTTTCAAAAGCTTTCTACAGCACAGTTTGTGAAAAAGATTTTTTAGAACAATCCCCCTTTAATATAATTCTATTGATCAGTGTCTTGATAGGTCACATGAAAGAAACATAAAATTTTCATTTTTTCTTGATCAAGCACTGCACTAATTTACAAAAAACATACATTACCCAGCATAACATATTTAGTTCCTAAGCTAGAATAGTGCTTATAATATCAATGCAGTTATCTCGGCAGTTTAGTTGGAAATATTGGCATAATTTTTTTTAATCCGTATCCAGGATACATTCCTTCTTGCATAAATAAATGACGCAATGGTGAACAATTCCGTAATAACCCAAGCCCCACACTTCGTATGATATGAACTGGCAACATATGAGAAAGCAAAGCGGAGTTTAGGGTATGAACAGATCCACTCCGGATCAATATATCAGGTTTTCGGCATCGGTTATAATGTGTAACGATCATCTGAGAGTTAAAATCAGATATTTGGTTGGGTAAAATATTGATCAAAGATTGAACATCACGAAACCCTAGATTCAATCCTTGCGCTCCAATAGGAGGGAAAACATGAGCTGCTTCACCTACCAAAATTGTTCGATTGGCAGCAAAACGATGAGAAATAAGTCCTGAAAGCGGCCATGCTTGAATTGGTGTTTCTAATGTCAGCTTTCCAAGCATTGACTGCATCTGGTCTTCAATCACTTTTGCAATTGCTTTTGATTCTAAATTTAATAATTCTTCAGCACGAGAAGGCTTAACAGCCCATACAAGACTGGATCTGTATCCTGGTAGTGGGACTTGTGTAAATGGACCATTTTCTGTATGAAACTCAGTCGATGTATTCTGATGGGGAAACTCATGAGAAAAATTGAGAACGAGTGCTGTTTGCGGATAATTCCATTGTTTAACACCTATACCCGCTGCCGTTCGTGTTAGAGAGTGACGTCCATCAGCTGCTACAACAAGCGATGCTTCAATAACTCTATCATCTTCAAGAGTAACGCGTATATGATTTCTTTGGTAATCAAAAGATTTTGCCGAAGAAAAAAATCTGATGACATTAGGCGTATGCGTAACGCTATCATCTAAAGCGTTATTTAACTCTACATTCGGTATGTTATAACCAAAAGCCTCTTCACCAATTTCAGTGGAAGAAAAATTCACAGTAGGAGCATGCACAATCCTAGAGGTTATATCTATGATTCTAATAAAAGATAAAGCTGCTGCATGACGTTTAAGAATATTCCAAATATTAAGTTTTTGAAGCATACGGATCGCTGGCATCATAAGAGCAGTTGTTCGTAATTCATCTGCATGGAAAGGAGGACCAATAAGAAAAACAGAGTATCCCTTACGCGCAAGACTCAGTGCTGCTAACATACCAATTGGACCTGCACCAATGACAGCAATATCTTTATGCTCGTTTCTTTCAAATGTCACAACAACTTAAGCCTTTCACCATTTATCAAATATTTTAATGTTTCTAAATGAATAATCTCTTTTTATTGTATAAAGTCCTTCTATTATATTATGTAATAAATAATGCGGTATAAAAAAGTAACGTTTTTATGCTTTTTTACACTGAATCGTACTATGGGAAAAAATGGCGTGTTAATAGATGGTTGAAAATTTTAGAAACGAGGATAAGAAAACCTTGAAACGCAAATTAACAAAAAGAATTAAAACGAATGCTGATCTATTGCGCCATAAAAAAGTAACAATGCCACAAGCAAAGGCTTTTTCTGTTCATTTGCTAACAGCTTCTGGTTCATTTTTAGCATTTCTTTCTCTTATATCGGCTTCTCAAAAGGAATGGACTGCTATGTTTTGTTGGCTCGGACTTGCACTTTTCGTTGATGGTATCGATGGGCCAATTGCGCGCAAACTTGATGTTAAATATGTACTTCCAACATGGTCTGGAGAACTCTTAGATAATATCATTGATTACGTGACTTATGTTTTAATTCCAGCTTTTGCGCTTTATCAAAGCGGTTTTATGGGTTCAGGATTATCATTTGTATTAAGTGCTATCATTGTCATTTCATCGGCTATTTATTATGCAGATACTGGCATGAAAACTAAAGAAAACTTCTTTAAAGGATTTCCTGTAGTTTGGAACATGATGGTTTTCGTACTTTTTGTAGTAAGACCAGGGGAGTGGGTCGCTTTTACCATTATTGCATTATCGGCAATCATATCTTTTTTACCAATTTACTTTATCCATCCAGTAAGAGTCATTCGTTTGCGAAGGCTTAATTTTCCAATTTTTCTCTTATGGTGCTTCTTTGGTGTTGCTGCATTCTTTTACAAACTGAATGCTCCATATTGGGTTAAGATAGGAATTTCAGTAACAGGGATTTATATCTATTGTATTGGTGCTATCATGCAATTGTTTCCGAAGTTGGGTGCAAAAAAAACAATAAGATAAGTATTTAAAGGGGATGAGATGCAAATTGATTTTGGAGCAGGTGATGATATTTCTTTTACAAAAGAAGGGCGTGCTGGTATTATAAAACTTACACGTCCATCAGCATTAAATGCCCTTAATCAGCGAATGGTTTTTGCTTTTAAAAAAGCTTTGAGTAGTTGGGAAACAGATGATGATATTTCTTGCGTCTTAATTGAAGGAGAGGGACGTGCTTTCTGTGCAGGTGGTGATGTTATAGAAATCTACCATATGGGAAAAACAGCTTCTTCTTATCAATATTTTAGCGATCAATACCGTTTAAATGTTGATATTAGACGTTTCCCAAAACCTTATGTTTCTTTCTTGAATGGTATTTGTATGGGAGGAGGGGTGGGAATTTCTATACACGGTTCATACCGGATTGTTACAGAAAACACACTCTTTGCTATGCCAGAAGCTTCTATTGGATTTTTTTCAGATGTTGGTGCAAGCTTTTTTCTGCCTCCTCTTCCTGATTATTTTGGCGTTTATCTTGCGTTGACTGGCGCACGCATAAAATGGGGAGATTGTTTGAATTTAGGATTAGCAACTCATGCAGTTCCTGAAGCAGAATTAGAGTATGTTAGAAAAGCTATTATTGAGCAGGGAAGCCCTATATCAGCTTTAAATGAGCGAGCAACCATAAGAGACTATGAGACAAGTCATAAAATACGCTGTGTTATCAGTGCTTGTTTTGGTACATATACGTTAGAAGAATGTATGGAACTTCTTTATAAAAAGAGTAATGAAGGAATTTTGTTTGCTAAAGAATGTTATGATATTTTGCAATCACACTCTCCGACAAGTTTAAGAGTTATCTGGAAACAAATGAAACAAAATCCATCTCAGACTTTGGAAGATTGTATGAAAATTGAAAACCGTATTGCACATCATATGATTAATTCACATAATTTCCGTGAAGGTGTACGTGCAATGTTAATTGATAAGGATAAAACACCTAAATGGCAGCCAGATAAACTGCAAAATGTAACAGATGAAATGATAGATTCTTACTTCCAACCTGTTGAACGGGAATTATTATTTTGATACACGATCCTCGAAAAAAAAAATCAAAAATCAGTTTAATTTACAGCTGTTATTTGCGATTTTTGGCACTTATTTGCTTAGGTTTAGGTGTTTTTTATTGGATGCGTCTTATCGGTGTATTTCCAGGAGTTCTGTGGCGTTTTGATCTTATGCCATGGCAGTGGCAATTTTTGTCAACTACATTAGCTATTATTTATCCTATCGCATTAATCGGACTCTGGATGTATTCACTGTGGGGAATTGTTTTATGGTGCATTGCAGCATTGACCGAAATACTAGCATTTTATTGTTTTGATTTTATATATCAGCCGTTTATGCCGTTATTTCATGGAATATTATTCGTAGCTTTTATAATACTGCAAATTACAAAGATTTTTTTAAGTCGATACAATTAACATTAAAGATTACTAATTTTTTAGGGCTTTCGGGCCAGAATTATTTAGCCCGATCCCATTTAAATATTTTTTTAAGAAAAAGGCACCCACCATAAATCCCAAGTACTCGTCGCTTTTGAGTACACTATCCATAGTAATGACGCTATCGCTCCCCAAAATGATGCTATTAACATTGTATATATATATCCTTTCTATCCATCTATCCATAAAAAGTTCCATAATATATATTATGCGATAATACGATGTAGAAAAAAATAAAAGTCTACAATCACGATTTAGACGCATTAATCATATTTATGCCTTTAAGTTCACCTTTAAAACACAATTATGTCAAAAATAAGATAAGAAAAAGTATATCTCTTTTTTTAATGATTTTTTTAATAAATTTAAGTAATATTACTTAAAGTAAAAAGTTTTTAATAAATATATGTAAAAAATACTGTGGTAATTTGCAACGTCAATTAAATATTAAATTTCATTACTTTCACTTGACTTGACATCGAGAAAAAATAATGCTGGCGTAAATATAATACCCACTACTTTTAAATTTGCATTTTTACTTCTTGCTTTAGAACGCTCTATAATTGTGTTGTTAATCTGACACTTGTTCGCGAGAAATTCCCCCTAAATATTAGCGCAACTCATTGGTCCATCGTTTAATGTTATAGCTGAAAATATCCTTTTCTAAACGCCCCCCACATGCCGACAAAGAAACCGCTAAAACAGAAATACATATCGTCTATTTAAAACATAAAGGTAAAAATAAAGTTGAAACTTTAAAGAATGTTTTAATTAACAGAAAATATTTAATTTTTAGACTTGTGCATTTGTTTCAAAAACAAGCCCTTGGTGTGCAGGTTTAACATATGATGGGACATAATTTACAATCTCATTGTAATCAAGTGACCTATCCATATGTGTGAGTATAGCTTGTTTTGGCTTTAAATATTTTATCCATTGTAATGCTTGATCAACGGAAAGATGACTTGGATGAGATTTAAACTGAAGAGCTTCAATAATCAAAACATCCAAATTCATCAATTTTTGTAAGGTTTTCTCGGGAAATTTACTAACATCTGTACAATAAGCAACATTGCCAATACGGAAACCTAAAGAATGGATAGTCCCGTGAAATTGTAAATGCGTATTGACAGTTATTACGCCTCCCTGCCCCTGAATTATAAATTGGCTATCTTCATTGATAGTATGCGCTTTTAAAATGGGTGAATAAGATGAATTTTTGGGCTTTTGAAAACAATAACCGAAAGCATTTTTCAAATGCTCTAGTGTAAATGCATCTGCATAAATATCTATCAAACATTCTTGTGCAAGTGCATAGCTGCGTAAATCATCAATACCGTGAATATGATCCGCGTGAAAATGCGTATAAAGTGCAGCATCAAGATGATTCACGTGTGCATCAATCATTTGTGATCGAAAATCTGGACCAGTATCAATGACAATTGTTGTTTTTTTTCCTGATGCATGAATACGTTCGACTAATAAAGAACTTCTATAGCGTTTATTTTTCGGGTTATTGGGATCACAAGCTCCCCAATCACCATTAGGGCGTGGAACTCCTGGAGAGGAACCACAGCCTAATATTGTAAATCGGTAACGATCAAACATGACTTTTACCTTATTTCATTTTTCCAAATAAACGAAAAGCATTTTGCGTTGTTATCTGAGCTGTTTCTTCAATGCTTAAGTCAATTGTTTCAGCTAAAATAGCAGCTGTATAGCGCACAAAAGATGGCTCATTTGTTTTTCCTCGATGAGGAACAGGTGCTAAAAATGGTGCATCCGTTTCAACCAATAAATGCTTATGAGGCACAATTTTTGCTATTTCACGGATTACAAGTGCATTTTTGAAAGTAAGAATACCTGAAAAAGAAATATAACCACCCATTTCAAGCCCAGCACGAGCAAGTCGCATTCCAGACGAATAACAGTGAAGTACAAATGGAAAAGCTCCTTCTTTTATCTGTTCGCGTAATATTTTTTCCATATCTTCATCAGCATTGCGGGAATGTATAATAAGAGGAAGCTGTGTTTCTCGAGAAGCGATAATATGTTCTTGAAAAACTTTCTTTTGCTCTTTTGGTGAAGAATAATCATAATGATAATCAAGACCAGCTTCTCCAAACGCAACAATTTTAGGATTCTTCGATAGCTTGATAAGGCTTTCAGCTGTAATGTTTTGTTCTTCTTGGGCATTATTTGGATGTGTGCCAACGGAACAAAATACTTGATCATAAGCTTGTGTAATTGCTAAAAGCTTATCCAATTTACGAACATGTGTTGAAATCGTTATCATGCGTTTCACATTAGCGTCTAAAGCCCGTTGGATAACATCATCCAAATCTTGCGCAAAATCTTCAAAATCAAGATGACAATGTGTATCAATCAACATGATGAATATCGTCTTTCTTCAAGATATAACGGGGAAAGATTGGCTCTGGTGGTGGAAGATCAAGACCTTCTTGAATTTTTGAATTGGTAATATGACATAATAATCGGTTGTCTTCAGCGATTGCAAGACTATCAAGGAGCTTGGCAGCTGATTGTGGTATGAAAGGCAAAAGCATAATTCCTATTCGCCGCAAAATTTCTACAGTTATGTAAAGAACTGTAGAAAATCTTTCTGGATTATTTTTCCGTAAACTCCAAGGTTGTTCGCTGGCAAAATAACGATTAGCATCTGCTACGACTGAAAAAATAGCTGAAAGTGCTAAATGCATCCCATGAGAAGACATAGCTTGGCGTATAATCTCAAGTGCTTGAAGAGATTGTGTTAAAAGCTGTTCATCTTGAACTAAAAATGCAGCTGGTATAGGAACTTTTGCATCGCAATTTTTTGCAATCATAGACAAAGAGCGTTGTGCTAAATTACCAAGATCATTAGCAAGATCCGCATTAACGCGATTCACAAAACTATCATGGCTATAACTACCATCCTGTCCAAATGGAACTTCACGAAGAAGGAAATAACGTACCTGATCAAGACCATACTGATCGACTATTTCAAAAGGATCAACGACATTTCCAATGGATTTTGACATTTTTGCCCCGCGATTGAGTAAAAAACCATGAGCAAAAATATATTGAGGCAGCTCTATTCCAGCAGACATTAAAAATGCTGGCCAATAGATTGCATGAAACCGGGTAATATCTTTACCAATGATATGAACATTCGCAGGCCAAAAATCACGTTTTTTTGAATTTTCATTAAAAAAACCAATTGCTGAAAGATAATTTGTGAGCGCATCAACCCAGACGTACATCACGTGCTTTGGATTGCTTGGAACAGGAACTCCCCAATCAAAATTCGTTCGTGAAATAGAAATATCTTTTAAACCTGATTTGACAAAACTTATAATTTCGTTACGTCGTTCAAGTGGAGCAATAAAACTGGGATGCTTTTCATAATATTCAAGAAGAGCTTTTTCATAACGGGAAAGTCTAAAAAAATAACTTTCTTCTTCGTTCCATTCAACTGGAGAGCCTAGTTCCTTTTCGCGACGGATATTATCTTCTCCAACTACAGTATCTTTTTCTTCATAATAAGCTTCCTGACGAACCGAATACCAACCCGTATAACGGCTAAGATAAATATCACCATTTGCTTCCATCTTTTTCCAAATTTCTTGACAAGCTTGATAATGGCGCTCTTCTGTTGTACGGATAAAATCGTCATTCGAGCAATTTAATACTGCAAGCATTTTTTGAAATGCTGCGCTGTTGCGGTCTGCAAGCTGTTTAGGCGTTATGCCTAATGCTGCTGCTGTTTGTTGCATCTTTAAACCGTGTTCATCTGTACCAGAGAGAAAAAATACATTTTTCCCGTTTAATCGTTGAAAACGGGCCAACACATCGCTTGCAATTGCACTATAGGCATGCCCAATATGTGGAGTGCCATTAGGATAAAAAATTGGAGTTGTTATGTAGTATGTATCACGCATGTCAGACTCGTTGTAAATACAATAAAAGATACAATGACATAACGTCTGTTAATCACATTGTCACGGAAAAAGCTCAGTCTCACGAATGATCTTATGAACTCTAAAAAGCAGATTAATAATGAATTGCTTTTTATCAAGATTGAATGATTGTATTTCCTCTACTTCTTGATGAATTTCCTGCCAGGCCTGCGCACATTTTTTTGAAAGAGCCAAATCTCCCCTTTCAACGAGCATGATAGCTCTTTTTTCAATCTTATCAAGAATTTCATCACAAAATTGTTGAAATTGAATCCCTGAAGAAAGAGACGAAACTGTTTGTGCAAAAGTGTGTACAACAGCCAAATTGCAAACAGATTGCTCTAAGAGAATATTAATGGTTTTAATAATTTCAAGTCCGCCGTGGAAAAGAAGCAAAGCTGCTTTTCGAGGATTTCCTTTAGATTTTTGAACAATCATCTCAACAATTTCTTTATCAGGTAAATTCTGATTGGAAAAAACATGTGTAATAACTTTTTTCATCTCATCATCACACAATGGTCGTAAAGAGATCTGTTGGCACCGTGAGCGAATTGTTGGGAGTAATTTTCCTGAAGAGTGTGTGATAATAATGAATAACGTCTTCTCAGGAGGTTCTTCAAGTGTTTTGAGAACTGCATTGGCTGCGCTTTTATTCATGTCATCCGCAGGATCAATGATAACAATGCGCCACCCATTATCTTGCGATGTTTGATTTAAAAAATGCATAACATCGCGGATATCATCAATGAGTATACCTGTTTTGAACTTTTGCGTTTTTATATCCAAGCGACGTGAAACGTGCAAAAGACCAGGATGACTTCTCTGCGTCATTTGGCGCCATATGATAGAATTATGTTCCGGTTGCAGGAAATCACCTTTTTGAGAGCTTAGAATATTCCAAGCAAGGTGAAATGCCAATGTGGCCTTTCCAATTCCGTGCTCTCCTTCAAATAACAATGCATGATGTAAACGCTCCTCCTTACGCATTTGTGCCAAAAAATGACGAGCAGCCTCATGCCCAAAGATCATATTATTCTGTGAAGGGGATAAAACTGTATCGATATCATCATATTGGCGCAAAAAATTTACATCACTCATGGAAACTAATCCAAAATTGCCTGATAACAAATATCTTTTATTTGGTGTGCAATGACTTCTACTGTACCTGTCGCATCAATCACACGAAAACGATGAGGTTCCTGTTTTGCCAATTGAAGAAAAGCTTGTCGCCTTTGTTCTTGTATCTCTAAATTATCTTTTTCAAAATAATCTATCATTGTTGTTTTTTTTCTTCGCAAATTTGCGCGCTCCATACCACACATTGCTGGTATATCTAACAAAAACGTTAGATTAGGCATTATTCCATTGAGTGCAATGTGTTCTAAAGTAGAAAGAGTAGAGGAACTCATTGTATCATTGAGGCCTTGATAAACACGTGTAGAATCAATAAAGCGATCACATAAAACAATTTTGCCTTTTTTCAAAGAAGGGACAATGACTTCGGTAACATGATCAATGCGTGCTGCTGTAAGCAAAACCGCTTCAATCAAAGATCCATAATGCTGTACCTGACCAGACAACAAAATATGGCGGATTGCCTCAGCACCTGGCGTTCCTCCTGGCTCTCGTGTTGTAACAACATCATAACCTTTGCTACAAAGATACTGACCAAGTAAAGAAATTTGTGTTGTTTTTCCTACTCCCTCCCCTCCTTCGAATGTGATAAAATAGCCTGACACGTATGAACCTTAATCCTTATTAACACGCACTACAAATATTTGCGTAACCATCCGATTGTTATTTCATAGAATGCATTTTTTACTTTTGTAAAAAAACTGCCTTCTTGAATATCAGTTCCAGCCCAAACTGGTTTTGCGAGAAGAATTCTTTTACCTTCTAAAATTTGAATAACACCAACTTTTTGTCCTAAAGTGATAGGAGCTTTCAATGGACCACGATATTTAATTTTTACTTTAACATTCACTTTTTTTTCATTCGAAAGCATAAAAATTATTGGTTCTTTAACAATGAGTGGAACAAAGTTTTGTGCTCCACCATAAACAGAAGCTCGGCCAACAGTCTCTCCATTTTTGAAAATCATTTTCAGATCAAAAGCCGTCATTCCCCACTGAAGAATGCGTTCTACTTCTTTTGTATACCCTTTATCATCTTGCAAACCATTTATTGCTAAAAAAAGACGGCGATGATTTTTAGAGGTGGTAACAACCATAGAAAAACCTTCTTCTTCATTGTAGCCGAAACCAAATCCTTCTACACCAATTCCTTTAGAAATAAGAGGATTTTTGTTACGTTGAAAAATATTGTTCCAAGTAAAGTGAGGTTCACAGTAAAGCACGTAATAATCAGGATATTCATGAACAATGTGACGTGCTAATGCGACCATATCGCGTACTGTCACAAACTGCCCCTCTTCGGGAAGTCCCGTTGCATTAACAAAATGGCTATGCGATAATCCGATTGTTGTGGCTCGCTGATTCATCAGTTTTGCGAAATCGGATTCACTGCCCGATATTCCTTCAGCAAGCGTAATAGCAGCATCATTTCCATTGACAACAATTAAACCATGCAAAAGATCAGAGACACTAATTTCTGACTTCACTTTTGCAAACATAGTGGTTGTACCAGAAGGCGCTCCCCCCTTTCGCCAAGCATTTTCACTTACTTTGAATGTTTGTGTTTTACTTAAAAATCCTTGTTTTAATTGATGAAATATGACTTCAGCTGTCATCAATTTTGCTAATGAAGCAGGGGGAAAAGTAATATCACTCTGCTTTTCAAAAAGTATTGTTTCGGTGTCATTATCTAATAAGAATAATTGCGATGCAGAAGTTTGAAAATCTTGCGCTCTTCCTCCCCCATTCAATGTCAACATCCAAAATAAGGTAAACAAAATCCTTAATGACGTATGCATAACCGACTCTCCCATATCTAAAGAATCAGCATAAAAGATACTCTTATACAAGGAAAGATTTGTTTATATTTCGTAGACTAAGAATTAATTACAACTCAGACGCAGATTTTTATTTTTGCCCAAGGTCAAAATAAGACATATGATACACGATTTTATTTCTCGTGTAACTTAATTTTTAACGTTGCAAATACCTAGAAAGCACGAGGAAACTTTTAATTCGTTTTTATCTTTTATAAATAACGCGCAACTTAACTCTCTTAATAAGAATCCTCATACAATCCAGCCTTTTTACCATTTTCTATTTAGAAATTTTGGATGATCTGCAAACGAACGCACATTCTTCTTAGAACAGTTGCAACCAGTTTACCTTTGTCTTTCTGTTTGGCTTATTTATAGAGTTTATAGAGGCTATCTGATCGAACGACAGCGGCTTATCAACCAGAACAGGACCAATCTCTGGCAATTTTATTGAAACAGTTTTCTGTTGCTTCCGTTCAACACTAGCTTTAACTGACCGTTCTTTGCTGCCTATATTTTTCACCCTTAACAGGATGTTTTCTGTCTTTTTCGGAATATCTGCCAATGCTAATGAATAGGAAGGCGAATTACCTGGCATATAAGAGGCCATTAAATAAGCAGCATCATAATAACCAACAGGCGCTTCAGCAATATATTCCACTTGGACATCTGTTACACCAGCATTTTGATAACCAAGTATTTCCGCGGCTTTTTTTGATAAATCAATGATTCTATTCTTCATAAAAGGACCACGATCATTCACTCTAACAATGAGTGAAGCCCCATTTTTTAGATTAGTGACACGAGCATAACTGGGTAAAGACATTGTGGGGTGAGCGGCAGTCAAGAGATTCATGTCGTAGATTTCACCATTTGCTGTTAAACGCCCATGAAAATCTGAACCATACCATGATGCTTCTCCAATACGTTTATAATCTGGATCATGTTGAGGATAATACCATTTTCCTTTTATTTGGTAAGGTTTGCCGACGACAGCTCGCTTACTCCTCTTTCCTTTGGATTGATTTGTTCCACTTGAAACTTTTTTAGACAGAACAACAGCCTCTGCATCAACTGTATGTGGTGTTTGGCTTGCACAGCAAGATACCAATAACTGGGAAATAGCTAACACGGAAACAAATTGAAATGTTGATTTAACAATGGGAGTAAATTTTTTTTCGCTGTTTGAAAGCATCTGTCAGCCCGCTTATTTCTATTGAGTACTTACCGCAAAAAAACACGCAGCACTAATCTGTACGCGATAGGAAAACTCATATTTCAAGATGATTCCCCTCGCGCAGCTATGATATGCTTAAGATTTATTTTTTATCAAGAAATTAATATATTATTAACTATTTTTTGTTAGCTGCCACAAAATAAAGTTATTCTAATTAAGAGTTAGAATAAATAAAAAATAAAAAAAATCAATATATTAACCAAAACTGTAATTCCATAATGTGAACTGTGAATAAGTAGGGTTACTCTGTATAAGAAGCAGTAAATCACTTTAATGATGTAGAAAAACTGTCATTTAATGAATCAGCCCATGGCTTGAGAAAGTCAGTAGAAACATATGCTACCAAGGCAGAAGACACACTTAATTGCAACTTAAAATTCTCTTACGGATAGATCAAGAACAGTAGAATACCTAAATTTATAGCAAAACAGCTGATAGAAGATGAGTAGTAATAGAATCAATAAAAAAGCTACAAAAGGGTTCAGGATAAGTAAAAAATAAATCTATAAAATCAAAGGATTTAAGGTTCCAATACTTTATTTTATTTCACTTAAAAGTGGTGAGCGCGCAGGGATTCGAACCCTGGACCTACTGATTAAAAGTCAGTTGCTCTACCAGCTGAGCTACGCGCTCCCAAACAAGTCATTTTGCTTGTAGAAAGTCAGTGGAACATACGGTTGACTTTTCATTTGGTCAACACCTTTCGAAAAAAAAAATATTCTTCGTTTTAGTTATCAATATTTTTCTGCTTTTTTTTCCTTTTTGAGCTTGGACAAAAGGAAAAATTTAAACACAAAAATGCCTCATAGTTTCTAAATATGAAAGAGTGAATATTTCGAATTACGGGAAAAGCGGAAATGCATGTAAGCACGATAAACAGAATTTAAATAAATAACCAAAGAAAATAAGCCATAAACCAAAAGTACGCATTATTTTTTGAATATAACTGATAGAGAAAGAGAAAAAACACATTTATCAGAAAGCATCCGAGAATCATATCATGAAATATAATTATCCATTTTGCCTCTCTAAAGTTTTTGCTCTCGTTCCCATATGTGGCATGATTTTTATAATACACCATGCAAATCTAGTGGAATCTCGGGAAATAAAGCAGATATGAATGAAAAATCTAGCATAGTTGAAATGATATTGAAAATATTACCAATGAAGATAATGCACTCGCCATATTTCAACTGCAGAGAGTTTTACTGAAAATAAAGAAGCAAAAATAATATGTAAAATGATTCCAAATGCGCGTTGAATTATCATCCATGTTAAATTGGAAAAAAAACTTTTAATCGTCTTCTTTACGATAGAAATTGCAAGATACGCAGATAGCTTCTAGAAGAGACAGATATGTCTTCTCAAAAACTGATTTCAGAATTTCGCTGAGGATGATTCGTCTCGTTTGAGATGAAAAATAATTTATATTAAAAATCATTGTTTTATATAAATATTATTCACATAAAAATATAATATAGTAAAAAATATTTTAATATTATTATAATTTTATTAAATATTATTTTAACCTATAATTTAAAAAATGAATAATTTTGATTTATCTTAAAACAAATTATAGAATAGATGCGAATACATATATTTTATTTTCTATTTGTCTCCTTTTCGATTCTTTTAATTGGAACATTGAATGCTGACATGTAAACAATATGAGCTCCTCTTGTTTATTCATAATCATATGAAAGAAACTGGTGTTCCCCCCTCCTTTGATGAAATGAAAATTGCATTGGAGCTTACTTCAAAATCTGGCATTCATAGACTTATTACAGCTCTAGAAGAACGAAGCTTTATACGTCGTCTGCCAAACCGTGCCCGTGCAGTAGAAGTCATTCGACTTCCTGAGAAAATAACATTTAATCTTTCTTCAGCTCGCAAAATTTCCCCTAGTGTAATAAAGGATAATAAAAGAAAAACATCAAGAAATTTCGATGATCTTGATAATTTTAATGAGAAGGATACAAAAAATGCCACTATTCCCATTATGGGACGCATTGCTGCTGGTGTGCCTATTTCGGCTATACAACAAAAAATAAATACGCTTTGTTTACCATCAGATATGCTTAGTTTGGGGGAACATTATGCCTTAGAAGTCAAAGATGATTCTATGATTGAAGCAGGCATTCTTAATAAAGATACTATAATTATTAGACGTCAAAATACAGCAACATCAGGTGAGATTATTGTTGCACTTATTGATAAAGAAGAAGCAACCTTAAAACGTTATCGACGTAAAGGGGCTTCTATTGCATTGGAAGCTGCAAATCCGCACTATGAAACACGCATATACAGACCTGAGCATATACAGATACAAGGTAAGCTTATTGGACTTATTCGCAAATATTAAAAAAATTATCCAGCATGCTCCGTATATTCAATAAATGATTATGCTGATACTTTTTCCCCATGTTATGCAACACATATGTATAAAATTTTGTAGAAAAAAATCAAATAACTTTATAAAGGAGAAAGTTTCGTATGTAAAAAGCTAAAGAAAGTCTTTTATTCTTAATAAATTAGAATTAGCAAATAAAATTCGATTGTCATCATAAATTTGCAAGGATTATTATGGCAGCACCTCGTATTAGTTTTGTTTCTCTTGGATGCCCAAAAGCACTCGTAGATTCTGAACGAATCATTACAAGCCTTCGTTCCGAAGGCTATGAAATTTCACGTCAGCATCAAGGTGCTGATCTTGTTATTGTTAATACCTGTGGTTTTCTTGATTCTGCCCGAAACGAATCACTTGCCAATATTGATGAAGCTCTCAAAAAAAATGGAAAAGTTATTGTAACGGGATGTCTTGGTGCTGACCCTGATGTTATTCGCCAGGCACATCCTAATGTATTGGCTATTACAGGACCACAAGCCTATGAAAGTGTGATACAAGCAGTTCATACAGCGATTCCTCCCGTTCATGATCCTTTTGTTGATTTAGTTCCCCCACAAGGTATTCGCTTAACACCGCGCCATTATGCTTATTTAAAAATTTCTGAAGGATGCTCTAATCGGTGTAGTTTTTGCATTATTCCTACTCTGCGTGGTAATCTTACTTCACGCCCTATTAGTGATGTTCTTCGTGAAGCTGAAAAACTTGTACAAGCAGGTGTAAAAGAGCTTTTGGTTATTTCACAAGATACAAGTGCCTATGGCATGGATGTTAAATATCTGGAAACTCCTTGGAAAGATCGCACAATAAAAACCAAATTTTTCGATCTTTGTCGCGAATTAGGCAATATGGGTATTTGGGTGCGTATGCATTATGTTTATCCTTATCCTCATGTTGATGAAGTTATTGAATTTATGGCTGAAAGAAAAATTCTTCCTTATCTGGATATTCCTTTTCAGCACGCATCACCTGCCGTTTTACGCAATATGAAACGTCCTGCTCTTATGGAAAAAACAAACCGTAGGATTGAAAAATGGCGATCAGTTTGTCCAGATCTTACTTTACGGTCAACGTTTATTGTGGGTTTTCCAGGTGAAACAAATGAAGATTTTAATATACTCCTCGAATGGTTAGAGGAAGTAAAAATTGAACGTGCTGGCTGTTTTAAATATGAAGAAGTAAAAGGTGCTGTTGCAAATGATTTGGGATTAGAAAATATTGCTGAAGAGGTGAAAGAAAATCGCTGGCATCGCTTTATGGCAAAACAACAAAAAATTTCCATGCACCTTTTAAAGAAAAAAGTTGGAAAAAGACTCCAAGTTCTTATCGATGAAAGTCAAGGCAAAATTGCTAAAGGTCGTAGTCAATATGATGCTCCAGAAATAGATGGTATTGTGCATATATCATCAAGACGACCATTACGTGTCGGTGAGTTTGTTACGGTTAAAATTGAGCAATCAGATGCCTACGATCTTTATGGTGCCGCAGTTTGAAGTTATAAAAACGATGAGATTTACTTTACATTAGCGTTTAATATTTTTGAAATCAAAAATTTTTTTATCAAGCAAATGGCTTGGACGCACATTGGTCAAAGCGCGGATCATAGTGTCTTTACGTCCCGGCATCTTTTTTTCGATATCATTTAGCATTTCCTTCATTGCATTGCGTTGTAAACCATCTTGGCTACCACAAAGATTGCAAGGAATAATAGGAAATTGCATTGCTTGAGAAAATTTTTCCATATCTTCCTCGGCAGCATAAATAAGAGGGCGCAAAACAAAAAGATCTCCTTCATCGTTTATCAGCTTTCCAGGCATAGCTGCCAATCGACCACCATGAAATAAATTCATAAAAAATGTCTCCAGAACATCATCACGGTGATGTCCCAAAACTAATGCAGAACATTTTTCTTCACGTGCAATACGGTAGAGATTGCCACGTCGCAACCGAGAACAAAGAGAACAATATGTTTGCGTATGTGCTAATTTATCTGTAACAACTGAATAAGTATCCTGATATTCAATGCGATATGGAATTTGATAAGAGTTTAAAAAATTTGGAAGAATATGTTTTGGGAATCCTGGTTGTCCTTGATCAAGATTACAGGCCAAAATTTCAACAGGCAAAAGACCGCGCCACTTTAAATCCAGAAGAAGCGCAAGTAAACCATAAGAATCTTTTCCACCCGATAACGCAACAAGCCATTTTTTTCCTGAAGAGAGCATAGAGAAATCATCAAATGCCTGCCGCATATGGCGCAAAAGCCGTTTTCGTAATTTATTAAACTCTACAGTTGAAGGAGCAATTCGAAATATTGGATGACAGTCATCAGATTCCTGCACCAAAAGATCATTTTTCTCTACATTCTCTTCCATTTCATGATATTCAACTGAAATATTATCCATGATACCATAATTCTGCACAATAAACATCTCGTTTTGAAGGAGTGACAGAGATAAAAAAAGATGTAATGCAGCGTAAACTTATACTCATTTGCTCTATAAAATGAAATATGCAAAAAAGAAATGGAGCTATACAAGTATACTGCTAAAAAACATAACAACAAACTTGATATAGCACCACTAAAAAACTTCTTTTGAGCTTCAAATACTATAAAACAACGCAATATTGTTGAGCATATAATAAAATAGAAAGAGAGTAATACTCTCTTCTTAGCAATTATCGAGAATAAAACTCAACAACCAAATTGGGCTCCATTTGCACAGCATAAGGAACATCTGCAAAAGCAGGAATACGCGTAAAAGTTGCTTTCATATGATTATGATCTGCTTCAATATATTCAGGCACATCACGTTCTGCCAATTGCACAGATTCCAAAACCAAAACAAGCTGCTTTGATTTTTCACGAACCTCAATAACATCACCTGGCTTACAGCGATATGATTGAATATTTGTCCGCCGACCATTTACATTAACATGACCATGATTGATAAATTGGCGAGAAGCAAAAATTGTAGGCACAAACTTTGCACGATAGACCACAGCATCCAAACGTGATTCCAAAAGGCCAATAAGATTTTCACCAGTATCACCACGTCGACGAGCAGCTTCTTCATAAGTTTTACGAAACTGCTTTTCTGAAATATCACCGTAAAACCCTTTTAATTTCTGCTTAGCACGCAATTGTACACCATAATCAGAGAGCTTTCCTTTACGGCGTTGACCATGCTGACCTGGACCATAATCACGGCGATTAACAGGAGATTTTGGTCGCCCCCAAATATTTTCTCCCATACGGCGGTCAATTTTATACTTTGTTGTTTCGCGTTTACTCATCGCATTTCCTTTAAAAATAAAATAGGAGATCTTATAGTAAGATCTCAAGGAAACGCGCCCTCCTCTGCCTTTACTTTTGCAAAAAAGACTGACAGGATATTTTACACATTGTATGCAAAGTTATCCACGGGACACGTCAATTAGCACCATTTTCTCAAAAAAACGGTAAAGAAACTTTATTGCTCTCACACCAAAAAGTCAACTCCTTTCACGATATTTAAGCCAAACCGTTTTAACAAATGCTTTGTTGAAGAAGTTATATTTTGCGATGTAAACAATGCAAAATCTTTCTGTCTCTTTCTGTTTTGGTGATGCATTTTTTCTGGCAATAATGATCGTGTGTGTTTAGCTATAGCTTTTGCCGGATCAATCCATTCAACGGGCCATAAAGCTTGTTCACGAAATAAGTTAATTAAAAAAGGATAATGTGTACAAGCTAACACAATAATATCAGTATATTTGCCATTTTTCTCAACAAAACATGGAAGGATTTCATTACGTAATTCTCTCAAATCGACAGATTTTCCACGTAAATAATCTTCAGCAAAGCCCGCTAGCTTTTCACTGCCAACAAGTTGAACATGACACTGATCAGCAAAAGATTTGATTAATTCATGTGTATACGCACGTTTAACTGTCCCTGGAGTTGCCAACACCGAAATAAAACCAGATTTTGTTTGTTCAGCCGCTAATTTAATCGCAGGAACCGTTCCTACAAAAAGAATATGAGGAAATTTTTTTCGCAAATCTGCCATCATCAATGTAGAAACAGTATTGCAAGCAATCACACATAGAGCAGGATTGTAAAGTGTTAAAAGATTTGTAAAAACCTTTAAAATGCGGTCTTTTAAAACATTTTCCTCCCAACTTCCATAAGGAAATCCCGCATCATCAGCAATATAAATAAATTGCGTTTCAGGGATAAGAACCCGCACTTCCCTCAATACTGTTAAACCGCCAATGCCACTATCAAAAAAAAGAATAGGCCGTTCATCCATCAGTTTTCACACTTGTGTTTAATTTTTTACGATCACGATCTGCCGGTGCACCGCTTCCCCGTGGAAACTTAGGCGAGAAATGTTCCAGTGAAGATATAATCCCCCGTAGCAAACGAACTTCAGATTCACTAAAATTAGCACGCGTAAAAACGGAACGCAGATTTGCAAGCATAACTTCTTTACGTTCTCTGGGTCTAAAATATCCACGGATATCCAAAGCACCTTCTAACTGAGATAAAAAGCCATGAAACGTCGCTTTACTAGCGGGTTCCATCTCTACTGCACGAAAAGCTGTATCATTTGCATTTTCTAAACCTGATTTCATCCATTCGTAAGACATAAGCAAAACCGCTTGCGCAATATTAAGTGAGGCAAATGCAGGATTCACCGGAAAAGTTATGATTTCATCAACAAGACTAATTTCATCATTTATAAGTCCCCACTTCTCTCTTCCAAATACAATACCTGTCCTCTGCCCAAAATTTTCACGTTGACGTAATATACTTGCTGCTTCAACAGCACTTTTGACAGTTTTAAAACCACATCTTTCACGTGCTGTTGTGGCAAAAACGTAGTGCAAATCAGCAATGGCGTTACGCAATGTATTAAAAATCACTGCCTCATTAATGACATGGTCTGCTTTACTAGCCGCAGCTATGGCTTTTTCACTTGGAAACTCTTCTCGAGGTTTGACTAAGCGAAGCTTAGAGAGCCCAAAATTCGCCATTGCTCTTGCTACCATACCAATATTTTCAGGCAGTTGCGGCTCAACTAAAATAATAATTGGACCATTTGTTAAATTTTTACGATTCTTATTGGTTCCAGCCATTAATCCCTACCCAATCTTCACTTAAATTATGCTCATATCACGAATTTTTTAACGTAACCTTGTTAATAAAACAGTTCGCGAAATAACCTTTTTAACAACAAATTATAGTCAATGTCATTTTGTGATTTAGAGACAGCCAATTGAAATCAAGGATTTTAAAATAACAATAAAACGTAGCGCTTATAGCAAGTCTATGGGTTTATTCTAACATTTTTTGCACCTAAATTTCCTTGTTTAACATACTATAACTTTTAAAATAGTTGTATTGTGAAATCATGCATTTTAAAAAGACATATGCTTTTCATTCCCAAACTTTTTCCTGCGAAGCTTATCCGTCGTTACAAACGTTTTCTTGCTGATGTTAAACAAGATGATCATCACATCTTCACTGTGTCGGTTCCGAACACAGGATCGATGCTTGGCTTGACAACTCCCAACTCCAATATCTGGCTTTCATATAACAACAACTCCAAACGAAAATACGCATATCAATTAGAAATTGTCGAAGCAAATAATACTTTAGTTGGCATCAATACGACTTTGCCTAACAAACTTGCATTAGAAGCAATTCAAAATGGATTACTACCAGAATTAAGCGGATACAAAAGAATCTTGAAGGAACAAAGCTACGGTATGCAATCTCGCATTGATTTTCTTCTGCATGATGACATTCTTCCGGACTGTTATTTAGAAGTCAAAAATGTCCATTTTATCCGCCAAAAAGGACTAGCAGAATTTCCTGATACGGAGACAAAACGTGGCACACGTCATCTTGAAGAGCTCATAAGAATTGTGCAACAAGGAAAACGGGCCGTTATGCTTTATATGATTCAACGGGAAGATTGTTCAGCGTTTACAATCTGCCGTGATCTTGATCCAACCTATGGACGTAAATTTGATTTAGCATTAGAATCGGGGGTAGAATTTTATGCTATAAAATGTCACGTAAGTATCGAGGGCATTGTTCCGATTCATAGAGTGAAAATAAAAAAAAATGATTGATTATATTGAATATAATAAAATACCCTTAAAATTTAACGGACAAATCCGTATTTTTGATGACTACGCTTTTGCTAAAATGCGCGAAGTTGGTCGTATTGCTGCGGAATGTCTCGATGCACTTACGGATATTATTAAACCTGGCGTCACTACGCAAGAAATTGATGATTTTGTCTTTACTTTTGGTGCTAAGCGAGGAGCTCTCCCTGCTGACCTGAATTATCATGGATATAGCCATTCATGCTGTACATCTATCAATCACGTTGTTTGTCATGGCATCCCAAATAAAAGACCTTTGCAAGAAGGCGATATTGTTAATGTTGATGTAACCTTTATTCTCGATAGTTGGCACGGAGATTCAAGCCGTATGTACCCTGTTGGAAAAATCAGACGTGCTGCGGAACGCCTGTTAAAAATAACGCATGAAAGTCTTATGAGAGGAATTTCCGTAGTCAAACCCGGAGCAACTACAGGTGATATTGGTGCAGCAATTCAGCACTATGCAGAATCTGAACGATGCTCAATTGTAAGAGACTTTTGTGGACATGGAATCGGTCAACTTTTCCATGATGCACCAAATATTTTACATTATGGAAATCCTGGAGAAGGAATAGAACTAAAACAAGGTATGATATTTACAATTGAACCTATGATTAATCTTGGTAAACCACAAGTTAAGATCTTATCTGATGGCTGGACCGCTGTTACGCGTGATCGGTCTCTTACTGCACAGTACGAACATACAATTGGTGTAACAAATGATGGGTGCGAAATATTTACGCAATCTCCTAAAAACATTTTTTATATTCCCGATTCATATGCCTAAATAAATGTAGAAATGCCATGGCTAAAAAATTAAATAACAAAGGAAATAGCCAAAGCAATCATTTTGCATTAACATCAAGTTCCCCACTTGATCCAATACCCAAAACAAAAAATGAAGACATTCAGAGAAATTCAAAAGTACATAAGCATTATCAAGGGCATCGCGAACGTCTCCGTAAACGTTATTTAAAATCAAAGGGGAATGCAATTGAAGATTATGAATATCTTGAATTATTGCTTTTTCGCACAATTCCCCGAGCAAATACAAAACCAATAGCGAAAAGCTTAATAGAACATTTTGGCTCATTAGCCGACGTATTGGGCGCCGATATTCACCGACTTCAAGAAGTTCAAGGATGTGGTCCTGCAACTGCGATCGACTTAAAAATTATTTCAGATGTTGCTGGACGTCTTGCTCGCGCACAATTATTTAAACGTGACATCTTTTCGTCATGGGATAAAGTATTAGCATATTGTAAAGCTGTCATGGCTCACGAAACACGCGAACAATTTCGTGTTTTATTTCTTGATAAAAAACATGGTTTATTAGCTGATGAAGTGCAACAAACTGGAACCATTGATCACACCCCTGTCTATCCTCGTGAAGTAATTTCTCGAGCTTTGCAATTGTCTGCATCAGGACTTATTTTAGTTCACAATCACCCTTCCGGTGATACCAAACCTTCTCAAGCAGATATAACAATGACACATAGATTAAAAGATGCAGCAAATGCTTTAGGAATCATTATTCATGACCATCTTATTATAGGTCGTAACGGCCATACAAGCTTTAAAGCACAAAAACTCATATAAACCTTTTTGGATGAAGAAAAATTCCATCCAATTCTTCATAATAAATCAATTTTCTAAATCGATATCTAATATAGCCATTGAAAAATTATATGATAACTCATCCTCATCTTCATCTCGATAAATAACACCTAAAAATTCATCCCCGATATAAACTTCACAAGAATCATCCTTTTTAGGCCGTGCTCTCACCTGCAATGCTGAATTTTGGAATGTATTTTTTAAATAACTGTCAAGTTTTTTTATTTCATCAGCATTCACTATGCTCTCCTGTCTTTTGAGATTATTAATTAATTCTTTATCGGCCAATAAGGCACTCCTAGAATCCTGTAAAGATAATAAAAAAATCTTACTCCTAATCTTTGGTTAATCCCACATCTAAAGCACAATTATTTGCAACTTTTTTTGAATATCCTTATATTAAAAGGATATATCCTTGTTAAATGATACGCGTATAGATTACAAAAGTAAAAAAAACGGGTAGAAAACCGTACATTTTTAATGATTTTTACTTTATCCCCAATTTATTACCTGCGCTTATAAGCATATTAAAAAAACAGCAATCAACTACTATAATTTTCGCCTCTTCCATCCAAAATAGAGCTCTATAAAATAAAAAAAAATAAGCTAACCAGAGAATTTTTACCGCTATTTTCTTCACCTTTACAGGAATAAAGTACACCACAACAGCTGGCATTTTGAGCAAGTTTTTTTATCTTACCCAAGATAAAAATATCGGCTGACTTTGTGAACTCTAAAAACTGTAAACAATCCTCATACGATAGGATAACGAGAAAGAAAATCGATAACGCCTTTTTTATAGACTTTATCTCCCACAGCAAGCATATGATCTCGACCAAGAATTGTTAGCGCTTGACCATGAGGCAACAAAGCCGCTAACGGTTCTGCCTCACCACCAATCTCATCTAATGAACCAACGGCAACAAGTGCAGGTTGCTTAATTTTGTAAACCTCAGATGCTGTTAACTCCTGCTTTGATGTTATAACACAAGCAGCGAGCGCGCGTCTATCGCTTTTAGTTTGATCTGCAAATTTACGAAACATTAAACCACGTGGATTGGTAATGGTAGAAATATCTTCTGCTAAAAGAGCTTCAGCAACAGGTCTCCAATTTCCTGCTCCCGTTACCATACCAATACCTAAGCCACCAAAAATCACACTGTGCACATATTTTGGGTACAAAAGAGCCATAAAAGCACTAATTCGAGCACCCATAGAATATCCCATAACATGCGCTTTAGATAATTCTAAGTGCTGCAACAATCTCATCGCATCGTTAGCCATAGCTTGAGGCGTATAAAAAGAAGGGTCATAACTTTTGACTGAATCTCCATGTCCACGATTATCAAGAGCAATAACCCGATATCCCGCTTCAGTAAGGGTACGAAACCAACCTGTTGCATACCAATTTACACGTGCAGAAGATCCAAAACCATGAATTAACAAAATAGGCTCTCCTTGCCCTTCTTCTCGATAAGCAAATCGCAAATTATCATATTCAAAAAAACGAGTATCTTCAGCTGTCATTTTTCATTACCTTTGCACTCTCCGCAAAGTGCGGGATGAATAACACGTTGTCCTTTTTGTATTTTCTTTTCAGAAACTTCACCAGCATTAACCTCAAGTGCAAAAGTTGCGGGAACTTCTGATGAAATCGTATCCGTTGAAAAGGGAGAAGTTTTTTCGACAATCGACACAATAATTCCTTCAGCATTTAAAAAAATCATATCTAAGGGTAAAGGTGTATTTGCCATCCACATAAAAAATTTCTGCTTATCTTTTAATTCATTACTTCCCTGCTGTCTAAAAAGCATTGCGCGATCACGTGGAAAATCAGTGCGATACATCAAACCAGCTTTCGCTTGGGATGGCGTAAAAGCAATCTCCACTTTGTAAAAAATTGCACCTTCTTCTGTTTGTATCTTTAAAGGAACCAGATCAACAGGAAGCTCTAAGGGCTTCTTTGCCACAGCTAGAGTCAATACCCACATAAAAAACAGCGCTAACGCAATGATACAGCCTCTTATAAAGAACTTTAATATTTTTATCTCCACACCAAACAACTCTCTAACTTTATTGCATAAAATAAAAAACAGAAACGAAATAAGAGTGTAACTCTCTCATCACTTATAAAGTGATATTGCATTGCTTCATTTGATTTACGGTTTCACAGGTGCATTCCCTCTTGCACATACCGGCTTTATGGCTATCTGTGCTTAATGTAAAAACACTAATCGCCTTTTTCCTAAACAAAGATAGGTGATATAGCTTCCATAGTGAAATTCAATGCGTAGCAAACGGAATGGCTATATCCGGATAAATTTCCGCTGTCATCAAGCCTTTTTCTCCTTTACCAAAACGTACAAGAACGACTTGACCAGAACGAAGTTCTGCTAAACCAAAACGGCGCAAAGTTTCCATATGAACAAAAATATCCTCAGTTCCCTCTCCGCGGCTAAGAAAACCGAATCCTTTATCACGATTAAACCACTTTACAATTGCGCGTTCTAAACCACTTTCTGGAGTAACAACGACATGTGTACGAGCTGGAGTTTCTGACGGATGAATTGCGGATGAGCAATCTATAGATTTCACTTGGACGCACTTCAATCCTCGTTCAGTTTTTTCTACAGCACAAACAATTTTAGCACCTTCCAAAATTGTTTGAAAGCCATCCCTTCGCATCACCGTAACATGCAATAATATATCTGGAAAACCAGGCAAATCAGGTACAATAAACCCGTACCCCTTGCTCCCATCAAACCACTTAATGACACCACTGATTTCAATAATCTCACTACAAGCACCTCTATTGTCCTCAGACAGGGAATAATCCTTTAATGTATCCTTACTTGTCATAATAAAACGTGATCCTGTAGGTCTAAATTGTATGATATTGATTCTCTACACCAAGTAAACATTGCTCTTGCATCAACACGCAAGTCCTAAGATAAGATTTCCCCATATTGTCATTAATCTTCTATGCTCATATTCAATCTACAAATTTAAATTTTACATAAAATGTTTGATCATACGCTTCACATATCTTACTAAAAAGGGATGATAGAATAGATGAAGTGTTTTCACACAATTTGTAACGATATTTTCGTTAATGTGTAACTTGCATGATAAAGAAGTTCCATATAGAGTGCGGAAACTACAACTAAATTGAGGAAGGTGCACAATGCAATTGAAGAAAATCCTTACTACAATCGCAGCTTTAATGGTATTTGTAGCAAATGTCTATGCCAGTGAACCCATTAAGATTGGTGTTTACCTTCCGTTAAGTGGTCAAAATGCATTTGGAGGACAACTTGAGATTAAAGGCATACAGTTAGCGCATAAAAAGATCCCAGAAATACTAGGACGTAAAGTGGAACTTATTGTTATTGATAATAAATCCGATAAAGTGGAAGCTGCTAATGCTGTTATGCGTTTAACTGCTAGTGAAAAAGTGAGCGGAATCATCGGTAGTTATGGCTCTTCACTCTCATTAGCTGGTGGAGAAATATCTGAAAAAGCCAAAACTCCAGCTATTGCAACCTCCTCAACAAATCCACTTGTTACACAGGGCAAAAAATATTATTTCCGCGCTTGCTTTATTGATTCTTACCAAGGTATAGGAATCGCGACTTACGCAATTCAAACTTTACACGCAAAAAAAGCTGCAATACTCAAAGATATATCAAACGATTACGCTATCGGTCTTGCGAGTTATTTTATGCGCTCTTTTAAAAAACTCGGTGGTGAAGTTATCTCAAATTTAAACTATAATTCCGGAGATCAGGATTTTTCAGCTGTTCTGACACAGATTATAGCACAGAAACCCGATATCTTATTTATCCCATCCTATTTTTCTGAAGGCGCTATCATTATGAAGCAAGCGCGTGAGTTAGGTGCGAAATTTCGAATTATGGGTGGTGATGCTATGGATAATCCCGAAACCATTACAATTGCAGGAAAAGCTGCAGAAGGATTCTTACATACAACGCTTCCTTATAGTAAGGACATGCCCAACATGTCAGCAGCTGCACAAGAATTCACAAACGAATGGAAAGACACTTATCCTGATCAAGAACCAAATATCAATTCTGTTTTAGGATATACGAGTTACATGATGTTCGTGAAAGCTATTGAAAATGCTGGCAGTGCTGATCGTGAAAAAATTATGATAGAGCTCAGCAAATTAAAAGATTTTCCAACACCCTTTGGTAATATGTCTATGGATGAAAATCATAATCCTCAAATTCCTATCGGTGTAATTGAAATAAAGAATGGGAAGCGTGTCTATTTAGATGAAGTCAAACCTGCTTTTTAAAGCAAAAAATTCTTGCTAATCAAAAGGCAAGAATTGGGTGAAGACCATTTTATCAAATAAAATATAAGAATTCTTACTTTAATCCTATAATTAACAAATGTGGAAGGACGAGAGATGAGCACTGAAATGTTCATCCAGTATTTTTTTAATGCACTGGCATTGGGGTCGCTTTATGGACTTATAGCGATTGGTTATACCATGGTCTATGGTATCTTAAGACTCATTAATTTCGCTCACGGCGACATCTTTATGCTAGGAGCATATTTTGTTTTCTTTTCTACAATTAGCTTTATGCCTGCTTGGGTTGCTGTTCTCCTTGTTTTACTGGCTTTTCTTGTTTATTATTCAGTATTTATAGGGTTCAAAAAACGCCCTCCAATTTATTGGATTGCTGTCTTTTCTATCCTTGTTCTAGGATTTATTTATTATTTTAAAATTGCACCGCAAGATTTTACACCAATTTGGATCTTAGCTATCTGTTTTTCAATTTTTATCACAAGTGCAGTGGGTATTACTGTTGATCAGTTTGCTTATCGACCTCTACGCCACGCACCGCGTATTTCAGCACTTATAGGTGCAATAGGAGTTTCCTTTTTTATTGAAAATCTTGCTACTGTACTCTTTAGCGGCGTCCCTAAAGGAGTGAAACAGCCAGATTTTCTTGTAAAACCGATTCTATGGCATCTAGGACAAGGCTCAGATGGAATTATTAGAATTGCTCCCATGTCTCTGATCGTTCCTACTGTTTCGTTTATTCTTATTTTGTTATTACTGTGGATTATCCATAAAACAAAACCTGGTCTTGCTATGCGTGCAATCTCACACGATATCGAAACAACCCGTTTGATGGGTGTTTCTGTCAATAAAGTCATTGCATTCACATTTGGGATAGGCTCAGCACTTGCTGCTATTGCAGGCATCATGTGGTCTCTGCGCTATCCTCAAATTCAACCTTATATGGGAGTTCTTCCAGGGCTCAAAGCATTTATTGCAGCCGTTATCGGAGGTATTGGCTCAATTCCAGGAGCAATGTTGGGTGGATTGTTATTAGGGTTTATTGAAATTATGATTATTGCATTCTTTCCTGCTTTATCTGGATACCGAGATGCTTTCGCCTTTATTTTATTAATTCTGATTTTATTGGTAATGCCCACCGGTTTAATGGGTAAAAAAAGTCAGGAGAAAATCTAATGGCAAAATCAACAACAACTTTTCTATCGTGTGTCAGTCTTTTGATTTTTATTGGTTTTTTATTTTATGCAAACAACCATTTTAACGACTATACACTTCGTGTTATTAATCTTATTGCCATTAATGCAATATTAGCAATTTCGCTTAATTTAATTTACGGTTTCACAGGTATGTTTTCTCTTGGGCATGCTGGCTTCATGGCCATTGGTGCTTATGTATGCGCAATTTTACTTCTTTCTCCTGAACAGAAAGAAATGATGTGGCTTCTTGAGCCCATAGCTGAACCCCTACATTATTTGCAATTACCTTTTTTTGTGGCTGTTGTTATAAGTGGTCTATGCGCTGCAATCGCAGGTTTATTAATCGCTCTTCCAGTGTTACGTCTCGGTGGAGATTATCTTGGAATTGCAACATTGGGCTTTGCAGAAATTATTCGTATTGTCATTACGAACACTACATCTCTAACAAATGGTTCACTTGGAATCAAAGGAATTCCTCAAAATGCAACATTATGGTGGAACTATGGTTGGCTAGCATTTACAATTATCTTCACTATTCTTTTATTGCGAAGCAATACTGGTAATGTACTACGCGCTATTCGTGATGATGAAATTGCCGCCAAAACAATGGGTATTAACGCTTTTTTCTACCGTAGCTTTTCCTTTACTATTGGTGCATTTTTTGCAGGTATTGGAGGGGCATTGATGGCTGCTCTTATTTCAACTATCGATCCCAAAATGTTCAACTTTCTCCTAACCTTTAATATTTTGATGATTGTTGTTGCTGGTGGTCTTGGTTCAATTACAGGCAGCATTATTGGCAGTATTATCATTACAGTTATGCTTGAATGGCTTCGTATTATTGAAAGTCCGTTTGACTTAGGTTTTATACATGTTCCAGAGATACCAGGACTCCGTATGGTTGTTTTTTCTCTTTTATTGTTAATGATTATCTTATTTTGGCGAAAAGGATTGTTAGGACAACGTGAATTCTCATGGAATGGAATTTATTGCTTTTTGACGCGTAAAAAGTTCTCTAATAATGAAGGAAAGCTATGAACAACACCATCCTTTCACTCAATGATATTGTCATGCGTTTTGGCGGATTGATTGCTGTAAATAACATTAATATGACTATTAAACGAGGAACGATTACTGGATTAATTGGTCCGAATGGTGCTGGAAAAACAACAGTTTTTAATATGATTTCGGGGTTTTATGCTCCTACAAGTGGAACAATTCTTTTTAATAAACAAAAAGTTTCTGGGGCTCCTCCTTATATTATCTGTAGACGCCATATTGCAAGGACATTTCAAAATATTCGCCTTTTTTCAGGGTTAACAGTTTTGCAAAATGTTATGGTGGGAGCTCATGTCCGCCAAAAATATCCATGGTTTTCTTCAGCCTTGTTTTTACCAAAAGCAATGAAAGAAAAAAACGAGATTCATGAAAATTCAATGGAACTTCTTGAACGGTTACAGCTTGATCACCTTGCCAATCAATCTGCAATGACTCTGCCCTATGGTGTGCAAAGACGTCTAGAAATTGCACGCGCTTTAGCAACAAAGCCAAAATTACTTCTTCTTGATGAACCAGCTGCTGGAATGAATCCACAAGAAAGCGAAGAGCTTAAAAAATTCATAGCAAAAGTGCAAAAAGATTTTGATCTTACAATTCTGCTTATCGAACACGATATGAAAGTTGTTATGGGGCTTTGCCAATATATTTGGGTAATGGAATATGGCTGTTGCATTGCTAATGGCACACCAGATGAAATTCGTAACGACCCTAAAGTCATTGAAGCTTATCTTGGCGGAGATTTCTATGAATATTCTTAAAATTAAAAATCTTCACGTTCGTTATGGCGCCATTCAAGCCATCCAAAATCTTTCTATGTCTATAAAAAAGGGAAGCATAGTAACTTTAATTGGTGCCAATGGAGCAGGGAAAACGAGCATTGTACGGTCTATCACAGGACTTAATCGATCAGTCTGTGGGGAGATTACATACAAAGGCGAATCAATCATTAAAAAATCACCAGAAAAAATTTTGCGATTAGGTATTGCGCTAAGTCCTGAAGGACGGCGTATTATGCCTCATTTTACTGTTTTAGAGAATCTACATTTAGGTGCCTATACTCGTCATGATAAATCAGGGATTGCTCGTGATATAGAATGGATATTTGATCTTTTTCCGCGCCTCCGTGAAAGAGCAAAGCAATTTGCAGGAACAATGTCAGGTGGTGAACAACAAATGCTCGCTGTAGGTCGCGCACTCATGAGTAACCCTGACATGGTTATATTAGATGAACCTTCTCTGGGACTAGCACCACTTCTTGTACGGGAAATTTTTTCGATTATTCGAAAAATTAACGATATGGGAAAAACTATTCTTCTTATTGAACAAAACGCATTTGCAGCACTCTCCATTGCCGATTATGCTTATATTCTGGAAGTAGGACATGTTTTATTTCACGGTGAAGGTAAAGCCATGCTTTCTGATCCACGTGTTAAAGAAGCATATCTCGGTGGCTAAGAACGATACTGAAATAACGAAGAAGCAAAATCCCCCCCCCTCTAACCAAGCATTGCTTTATGTTAAGAGAGTATGCCTTTTAAAAGTATGGCTTTTTTATAAAAAAAGCCAAGCTTTAAAACCACACTGTTTTCATTATTATGTCCACCATTTCTCTGCGCTAAATACTCCCGCTGCTTGTTCTATAATGTGCGCTATCTGAAAAATGACTTCTTCAGCAAAAGGCTTACCAATTAATTGCAACCCTAGCGGTAAACCATTTTCTGAAAGACCAGCAGGAACAGAGATTCCTGGTAAACCAGCCATATTCACTGGAACAGTAAAAATATCATTGAGGTACATGGATACGGCATCACTTTTTATTTTCTCATCAGCAATGCTAAAAGCTGGTGTTGGTGTTGCAGGTGTGAGAATAGCATCAATACCGGAAGAAAAACATTGATCAAAATCATTCTTGACCAATGTCCGTACTTTTTGGGCTCTCAAATAATAGGCATTATAGTAACCTGATGAAAGAACATATGTGCCAATCAAAATACGCCGTTTCACTTCATCACCAAAACCAACTGATCGGGTATTTTCATACATTTCAATGACGTCTTTTCCCGGTATACGAAGACCAAAACGGACACCATCATAGCGGGCTAAATTGGAAGATGCTTCTGCAGGAGCGACAATATAGTAAGCAGGCAAAGCATATTTTGTATGGGGTAATGAAATATCACTAATTTCTGCACCTGCTTCTTTTAGCCAATTTATTCCTTTTTGCCAGAGCTCGATAATTTCAGAAGACATTCCTTTCATATGGTACTCTTTCGGAATACCAATCTTCATTCCTTTGATTGATTGACCAAGATATCTCTCATAATCAGGCACTGGTATATTCACGGAAGTAGAATCTTTTTCATCAAAGGAAGCCATTGATTTAAGCAAAATAGCACAATCACGAACATCTCTAGCAATAGGTCCTGCTTGATCAAGTGATGAAGCAAAAGCTATAACACCCCACCGTGAACAACGTCCATAAGTTGGTTTAATTCCTACTGTACCAGTAAATGCAGCTGGCTGACGTATTGAGCCGCCTGTATCCGTTGCCGTTGCACCAGCACAAATCCGTGCTGCAACAGCAGCTGCAGAACCACCTGAAGAACCACCTGGAACAAGTTTTTCATTGGAGCCTTTTTTTTGCCATGGACTAATAACTGGACCATAATATGATGTTTCGTTAGAGGATCCCATTGCAAACTCATCCATGTTAAGTTTACCTAACATAACAGCCCCATCTTGCCATAAATTAGCGGTCACTGTTGATTCATAATGCGGCTTAAAACCATCAAGGATATGCGAACAGGCTTGAGTATGAACACCTTGTGTTGCAAAAAGATCTTTAATTCCTAATGGAATTCCCTCTAAAATACCCGCCTGCCCTCTAGCTAAGCGGTTATCTGATTCAGCAGCCATTTTTCTTGCTTGTTCTGCTGTTATTGCTACATAAGCATTTAAGGTTGGATTTGCTGATTCAATCGCTTTTAAATAAGCTTCTGTTAATTCAGTTGCTTTAAACTCTCTCTTTATAAGAGAATCACGGGCTTGTGCAATTGTGAGGGTTGTTAAATCGGTCATATTGGTACTCAAATTTTAAAAATATAAAAATTTACTCAACAACTTTTGAGATAAGAAAAAAATTTTCTTCCGTAACAGGCGCATTTGCTACGATATCTGCCACTTTATTACCATCTGTGACGCTATCTTCTCGCATTCGTAAAGTCATTGGCGTCACTGATGTTAATGGATCAACGCCACTCACATCAACTTCATTCAACTGTTCCACAAAACCTAAAATGACATTGAGCTCTTTTGTCATACGTTCTGCTTCATCTTCTTGGACAGCAATGCGCGCTAAATGTGCCACCCGCTTGACTGTTTCTTGATCAACAGACATACTATGCCTTTCTGTTTTTTTATTTTGATATTCATTTATTTATCTTCTGGCTATACAAGGCTAAGTTTACAAGCGCAAGAATATTGATAACGCGAATATAAAATATCAAAGGTATAGACCTGAAATATTAAAAAGCTTAATCATAGACACATGGCCGTTATTGACATCGATACAGTTACTGCACATCTTTTACCTGGACAAACAATAGCAGGTTTGGATTTGGGCACAAAAACTATCGGAATTGCAGTTTCTGATAGAGGATTATTTCTTTCAAACCCACGTTCTGTACTTCAGCGAAAAAAATTTATGTTAGATGCTCGCACACTTATACAAATTTTTGATCGCGAAAACGTAGGGGTTGTTATCATTGGCTTACCTCTTAACATGAATGGAAGCAGCGGCCCTCGTGCTCAAGCAACCAGAACTTTTGTCAGCAATATGGAGGCATATACAGAAATTCCATTTGTTTTTTGGGACGAACGCTTATCAACAATTGCCGCAGAACGCTCTCTTTTAGAAATGAACATATCGCGGGCTAAAAGAGCAAATCGGATTGATTCTGCTGCTGCTGCATTCATATTGCAAGGTGCTCTCAATAGAATCCAAAGTCTTCATCATATTGAAGGATAAAGAACATTTAACAAATGTCCTGCATTATATCGTGCAATCAGCATACCATAGGAAGATCTCCATTGTCCTCCAAGACGGCTTTCCATATAAGCATTTGCAACATACTCTATATTCGTTGAACGTAAAGCTGCAGCTGCAGCTGCGTATGCGACTTGTTCAACAAAAAATCTTCCCGCCCCCTCGTTTGCCGATGCCATCTCTACAGCAGACTTAATAATCTCAATTGCCCGTGGACCAGCAGGACCAATATCAAGTGCAATTTTTTCTAACAATTTCTGGAACAATCCCGGTGCTTTTTCAGCTATGAGAATTGCATCTTTTACCAATTGATTAGCAGAATTATTTCTCACAATCCGCGCAGGCCCATTACACAACATTTGCGATAATGGATTGCCCTCTACAAAGCTTTCAATGCCAAGCTGTGCAATAATTTCACCAATAATAGGAACAACTAATTGGCTCACATGATAAGCAATAATAGGTGTCATAATTCGCGCAAAAGCTGCTTCAGAACGATCATTTGCAGCATTGTCAAATGCTCGTGCTAAACGCAAAACCAATGCTTGTGAAGCAGCAATATCCAATGCAATATCTGCAAAAATCCTTTCTGTTAGTGGTGGTAAAGGCTGGTTCGGCATTTTTTGCCGAAAAAAATCTATGCCAAATTGAAGCGCAGCTCGCAAAACACCTGCCGATATTACAGATTGATCAAAACGCATCATCGTTTCGATATCTTTAATGACCTTAAGTCCCTCTCCAGCATTTCCCAAAAGCCAACCATAACTACCTTGAAAATCAATAACGCCCTCTGGCGTAGAAGATTCTCCAGAACGCTGCACTAAATGACGAATTGATATAGCGCCATTTAATGCGCCATTTTCTTGCATGCGTGGCACTAAAAAGCAGCTTAAATGACCATCTAACTCTGCACTAACAAGATATCCATCAACTATAGGATTAATAACATTGGTTTTTATAACATTTAAACGATACAGATCGCGCCCCATTCTTTCATCAAAAGAAACTTTCTTAACACTTGGACAATTGAAAGAATATTTCTCACCTTTCTCATTCTCAACATCGTCAAAAGCACAAGTCAACGAAGCCGCCTTTTTATTATTAATAGGCTGGAATGATAAATCATATTGACGTGACAAGAGGACATTTTGCCATTTTTTGAAGAGCTCAAGATCACTAATTAAAACTGCAATAGTAGCACTTGTTATAATAACTTCATTCAAATGCCCTGTTTCTAGACTAGCAGATAAAGCTAAGCGAATAGCACGCGCTTGATAACGTACTCCATTTTCTGATGTTGTATTCTCCCAAAGTGAAGTGACCAAACCAGCTTGCCTAGAATATTGCTGGAGAGCTTGGTAAGAAGAGTGTATCTCTAATTTTTCTATTGTCCGCCCCCATTCGTTATTATAACGCAAGATTGGACGATAACGATTCGCCAAATAAGAAAGCTCCCATGCTTCCCGACTCGCTACAAACCCCCCTATTTCCTCAAAACTTGCTAATAAAAATGTAGGCAATGTAGAAGCAATGCGAAACATAAGCGTATCACTGAGAAAAGCATTTTTTCGGCGGGCATTTTGCGCAGACACAGCACTCATAGGCATATTCCTATTATTCAAATCATTCACATCATAGACTATTTGTTTTTTTGCAGTTAAAAAATATTTATCACATCAGAACAAATGCTTGTTTAATCTCTTTAGAGAGAGATAGAAGAGAATGCTATGACTCAAAACACTTTTTTTCCCATTTTCCCCCACCAACATCTGTTAGGTATTAAAGATCTGAGTGTACAAGACCTTACCCTATTACTTGATCGTGCAAATGCGAATGTTCCCTTTTTTAAAAAAAATGATAGAAAACAATCTATTTTATGTGGACGCACTCAAATTAATCTTTTCTTTGAAGCTTCCACACGAACACAATCTTCGTTTGAATTAGCCGGAAAACGGTTAGGAGCAGACGTGATGAGTATGGCTATTAACAATTCATCTGTAAAAAAAGGAGAAACACTGATTGATACAGCCACAACACTCAATGCAATGAAACCAGATATACTTGTTGTTCGCCATAGTTGTGCTGGAGCAGCTGCTTTGTTAGCTAAAAAAGTTGATTGTTGTGTTATTAATGCAGGTGATGGTGCGCATGAACATCCAACACAAGCTTTAATAGATTCTCTAACCATTAAAAGAACAAAGGGGCGTATTGAAGGATTAACTGTTGCAATTTGTGGAGATATTTTGCATTCACGTGTTGCACGTTCCAATATCCTCATTCTCAACGCTTTAGGAGCACGTGTTCGTGTTGTCGCTCCCTCAACACTCTTACCCGCAGCAATCGAAGATATGAGCGTCGAAGTTTTTAACACAATGAAAAAAGGCCTAAAAGGTGCTGATGTCATTATGATGCTGCGCTTACAACATGAACGTATGACAGGTTCTTTTATTCCTTCTATTCGTGAATATTTTCACTATTTTGCCTTACATAAAGAACATTTAAGTTACGCCAAAAGCGATTGCATTATTCTGCATCCTGGTCCAATAAACCGTGGTATAGAAATAGCATCTGACATAGCAGATGGACCACAAAGTATGATTCATACACAAGTAGAAATGGGAATCGCTGTGCGTATGGCTGTCATGGAGGCTTTGTTAGATTCACGCCTTAAAGCAAGTGGAGAGAAAAAATGATAAAGCCAATTGTTTTTCAAAATGCCCGTATTATTGATCCTTCACGTGTAATTGATGAAATTGGCACAGTTATTGTTGAAAATGGATTGATTTCAGCGGCTGGAAAAGAAGCCCTGAATCAGGGAATCCCTGAAGGAGCAGAAATTATTAATGCGCAAAACAAAGCAATTCTTCCTGGACTTGTTGATGCTCGCGTCTTTGTTGGGGAACCAGGAAATGAATACCGTGAAACAATTGCATCAGCAAGTCAATCTGCAGCAGCAGGTGGTATTACTTCCTTTCTTATGATGCCGGATACGAATCCAGTTATCGATAATGTAGCACTTGTTAAATTCATTACGCATACAGCGCAGGAAATCTCATCTGTCAATATTTATCCCGTTGCTGCAATCACTCAAGGTTTTCATGGACAAGAAATAACCGAATTTGGTTTGCTAAAGGATGCAGGAGTAATTGCCTTCAGTGAAGGAAAAAAAACACTTCAAAGTTCTTCTGTTATGCGGCGTGCAATGACTTATGCGCGCGATTTCAACGTCACATTAATGCATGAAACACAAGATGCAGATCTTACAGGACAAGGCGTTATGAACGAAGGTCTGTTGGCAAGTTGGCTTGGACTTTCTGGAATACCTCGTGAAGCAGAGGTCATCCCACTCGAAAGAGATTTACGATTGGCAGCATTAACAAAAACCCGCTATCATGCGGCACAAATATCGACAGCACTGTCTGCTGATGCACTTCGTCTAGGCAAGCAAAGGAATGCAAACATTTCAGCTGGTGTATCGATTAATCACTTATCTTTTAATGAAAATGATATTGGTGAATATCGTACCTCTTTCCGTCTCATGCCCCCATTGCGTACAGAAGAAGATCGTACAGCAATGATTGAAGCAATAAAAGATGGAACAGTGGATATTATCGTTTCTTCCCATGATCCTCAGAGCACAGATAGAAAGCATTTACCATTTAATGATGCAGCTGCAGGTGCTATTGGCATGGAAACTTTATTGAGTGCTGCTTTACGCCTTTATCACAATGAAAGCATATCTCTTCTAAGGTTAACTGAACTTTTATCAACGGCACCTGCAAAAATTTTTGGAATCGATGCAGGAACGCTCAGAAAAGGTGCTTATGCAGACCTTATTTTGATTGATCTTGATGAGCCATGGGTAGTTTCTACAGAGAAGCTGTATTCACGTTCAAAAAACACTCCTTTTGAGAATGCACGCTTCCAAGGACGTGTTCTGCAAACCTTTGTTAAAGGACAATCAATTTTTAAACTTGATCAATAAGCTCAACGAGATTCTTAATGAATGAATTAGAAACACTTTCTCAGTCCACACCATGGTTTATTTTCCTGATATCTTATCTCATTGGATCTATCCCATTTGGACTACTTTTTACAAAATTAGCCAAACTTGGTGATGTAAGAACAATTGGCTCTGGAAATATTGGAGCTACAAATGTTTTACGAACAGGAAATAAAAAAGTTGCTGCTCTTACGCTTCTTTGCGATATATTGAAGGGAACTGTTGTTGTTTTTGTTATAAAACTTTTAAGTGATCCGATAGAAAATAACCTCATTGTTTTTCTAGCTGGTTTTTTCACTTTCTTGGGGCATCTTTTCCCCATATGGCTTAAATTTAAAGGTGGCAAGGGAGTTGCGACTTATCTAGGTGTGTGTTTAGGATTCTATTGGCCAGCAGCAATTGTTTTCATTATTGTGTGGATGCTCTTTTTTCTGCTTACACGCTACTCTTCATTATCTGCACTCATTGCTGTTATTGTCACTCCAATATTTGTTTATTTTTCCTATCCTTATTTTTACGCTCATTGTATGCTGGTCGCGATGAGTATATTCGTGGTTATAAAACATTACGCAAATATCGGTAGATTATTAGTTGGGAAAGAAAGCAAGATTGGTATTCAAAACGGGGATAAATAAAGGCATCCTGCTCACTGATCGTCAACGTCTAAACTGGTTACGGTTGTTGCGTAGCGAAAATATTGGAGCAGTTAGTTTTCGCAATCTTATTGATCATTATAAAACAGCAGAAAATGCTCTGGCTGCACTTTCTGAGCTTAGCAGAAAGGATGGTCTTTGTACGCCTATCAAAATAGCAACATTAGAAGATGCAGAAAAAGAAATGCAAGAGGCCGAAAGATTAGGTGTTCGGTTGATTGGTATAGGAGAACCAGATTATCCAACCTTTCTTAAAGTTACAGAAGCATCACCGCCACTTATTGCCGTAAAAGGCAATGTTTCGATTTTTCAAAAAACTTCTGTTGGAATTGTGGGATCTCGAAATGCCTCGGCAGCGGGCAAAAAACTGGCCGCTCAATTTGCTCGTTTTCTTGGGGATGCTGGTTTTACAATTATTTCAGGATTAGCCCGTGGAATTGATAGCATTGCACATCAAGCAAGTTTGTTAACAGGTACAGTCGCAGTGATGGCTGGTGGAATTGATCACATCTATCCTCCTGAAAACAAAAAACTTTATGAGGATATTATCGCCAACGGTGGAGCAATTATCAGTGAAATGCCCATTGCATGGAAGCCACGAGCTATTGATTTTCCAAGAAGAAACCGCATTATTTCAGGCTTATCACTCGGAATCTTGGTTGTAGAAGCTGCACTGCGATCAGGATCTCTCATTACTGCACGTCAAGCTGCCGAAATGGGGCGATTGATTTTTGCCATTCCTGGGTCTCCACTTGACCCAAGGTCCGTTGGTACAAACAATCTCATCAAGGATGGTGCCCTACTAACCACGCATCCCTCTGACATCGTAGAAACGCTTGCACCATTAACCCCGAGGGACATTAATTCTCAACTTAATTTCTTTGAAGAACCTGTCACTCTTCAACTTGAAAAAGAAAGTTTTAGTTCACATAATAAAGAAACCAATAGTCACCCTTCAATTGGAGATGACGCAGAAGAACGTAGAGCCATCCTCTCCGCCCTCTCAATAACTCCAATTGATATAGACACACTGAGCACCCACTCAGGTGTTTCACTACAAAACCTTTACCTTTTTTTGGTTGAACTCGAGCTTTCTGGAAAGCTTATTCGACACTCTGGTGGTTATGTCTCATTGTCGAATTTGGATCTTCTCCAAGAGGCTTAGCACTATTAATAATACTTTGCCCCTCTTTAGCCACCATATCCAAGAGTAAAGCTAAAAGGGGGCTCCGAGCTTGACGCGCCATCTGGTTCATCTGTTTTGACATATCTGTAATATATTGGATAACTTTTAAATGATTTATAAACATAATCTTCTATCCTTGAGCATTTCCCCTCCTATTTCTCAATAGACATTATCTTAATATTCGCCGTATATTTTTGTATTAACTGCGGAAAATAAGTCGTGCGCTTTTATATAAGGTGTATTTTAATAATAACAATCAAAACTTGTATAAATTTACTGTTTTTTATGTGCTCTTCACCAATTGGCATTGGCTATTCCTATAAAAGGAGTTTATAAAAAAGTTTTTTATTTCAATTCAGGTAAAATTATGAATATCGTTATCGTTGAATCTCCAGCAAAAGCCAAAACAATTAATAAATATCTTGGATCTCAATACAAAGTCGTAGCATCATTTGGACATGTTCGTGATTTGCCTGCAAAAGATGGTTCTGTTCTACCTGATCAAGATTTCTCTATGAAATGGGATGTAGATTCTGCCTCTGCTAAACGTTTGAATGAAATAGCAAAAGCAGTCAAAGAAGCCGATAGCCTCATCTTAGCAACGGACCCTGATCGTGAAGGGGAAGCTATTTCATGGCATATTCTGGATGTTCTTCGTCAAAAAAAAGTTTTAAAGAATAAACCTGTTAAACGAGTTGTATTTAATGCAATTACTAAAAAATCTGTGCTTGATGCCATGAATAATCCACGTGATATTGATATATCACTTGTAGATGCATACCTTGCACGTCGTGCTCTCGATTACCTTGTCGGATTTACACTCTCCCCTGTTTTATGGCGAAAACTTCCCGGTGCACGTTCGGCTGGTCGTGTTCAATCAGTTGCTTTGCGTATTATTTGTGATCGTGAATCAGAAATAGAACATTTTATTAAAGAAGATTATTGGACCATTACAACACACTTGAAAACCATCCGAAATGATAGTTTTCCAGCACGATTAACGATGTTTAATCAAAAAAAGATTGGCAAACTCGATATTCAATCTCAAGAACAAGCAGATCAGATTCGCCTTATGTTGGAGGAAGCAGAATATCGTACATTAAGTGTTGAAGCAAAGCCCAGTAAAAGAAATCCTTCTCCTCCGTTTACAACATCCACTTTACAGCAAGCAGCTTCTTCAAAACTAGGTTTTTCAGCTTCTCGTACTATGCAAATTGCTCAAAAGCTTTATGAAGGTATTGAAATTAATGGTGAAATGGCAGGACTTATTACCTATATGCGTACTGATGGTGTACAAATAGCACCAGAAGCCATTGATACAGCACGAAAAATAATTCATGAATCCTTTGGTAGTAATTACATTCCTGAAAAACCACGTTTTTATTCAACAAAAGCAAAGAATGCACAAGAAGCACATGAAGCTATACGCCCTACTGATTTTCAACGTATTCCTAGTCAAATACGCGATTTTCTAGACAATGATCAAGCAAAACTCTATGAGCTAATATGGAAGCGCGCTATTGCCAGTCAAATGCGTTCCGCTGAAATTGAACGTACAACTGTTGAAATTGAAGCACAGCAAGGAGAAAATCACGCAAATTTACGTGCTACGGGGTCTGTTATTCGTTTTGATGGTTTTATTTCCGTCTACACTGATCAACGAGATGAAGAAAACAGTGAAGAAAATGAAACAACACGTCTGCCACAAATGAACACTGGCGAAGCCCTTACAAAAGAAAAAGTTGAATCTATACAACACTCCACAGAACCACCTCCTCGTTATTCTGAAGCTTCATTAATTAAAAAGCTTGAAGAGCTAGGAATTGGTCGTCCTTCAACCTATGCATCGACATTGGCTACATTATGTGATCGTGGATATATCGTAATTGATAAACGTAAGCTTATACCTGATGTTAAAGGGCGTATTGTTACAGCTTTTCTTGAAAATTTTTTTAATCGCTACGTGGAATATGGTTTCACAGCAGATCTTGAGGAAAAATTAGATCTTATATCAGATGGAAAACTTTCTTGGAAAGACGTGTTGCACGATTTTTGGAATGGATTTAATGCATCTATTGCCAGTATTCAAGAACTGCGTATAACAAATGTCCTTGATGTTTTAAACGTAACATTAGCACCTCTTGCCTTTCCTGTGCGTGAAGATGGAAGCGATGTCCGTTCCTGTCCTCTTTGTACAAATGGCCAGTTATCCTTAAAACTAGGGCGTTATGGTGCATTTGTGGGCTGCTCGAATTATCCCGAATGCAAATATACACGCCAACTTGGCACAGATACAGGAGAAGAGAATGAAGCCATGCGTAATGATGAACCTGTTACACTTGGTATCGATCCTAAAACAGGAAAAGATATCTCTCTTCGCAATGGTCGCTTCGGACCATATATTCAACTTGGCGAAAACAAAGAAGCTAAGCGCGCAGGACTACCAAAAGAATGGCAAACAGAAAAAATTACTTTTGATAAAGCTTTGGCCTTACTATCCCTGCCCCGTGAAATCGGTATTCACCCTGAAACAGGGAAAATAATCAAAGCTACAATTGGCCGATATGGTCCCTATCTTATGCATGATGGAAAATATGCTCCTCTTCTCCACGCAGATGAAATTTTTGATATTGGCATTAATCGTGCAGTTACAGTGCTTGCCGAAAAACAAGAAAATAAAACAAAACGAAGCAGAACAACAATTTCAGCACTCGCAACATTAGGGGAACACCCAGATGGAGGAACTGTCACCATACGCAATGGACGTTATGGCCCATATGTTAATTGGGGTAAAATTAATGCAACATTGCCAAAAGATAAAGATCCAATTAATGTGACGCTTTCAGAAGCTTTAGAACTAATATCAGCTAAAGAATCCGGTAAAAAAATAACTTCAAAAAGAGCTTCTTCTAAAACAAAAGAGACATAAATTTTGGCTAAAGGTAAAAAAGAAACAAAATATTTCCAATCGCTGAATTTGGAACGATTGCCCAAGAAGGCAGAAATTCTCTCTTTTATCAATGATAATCCTAATCGATCAAGTAAACGTGAAATAGCTAGAGCTTTTAACTTAAAAAGTGATTCTCGCATCTGGTTAAGAGATATATTACGTGATTTAAAAAATCATAACTTAATCCCAAAACAGCATAAAAAAGCAAAAAATAAAGATTCTCAACGTGCTCCTTATACAGGACGAATTATTCGTAAAATAGATATATCACCCAAAAGCATATTTGGTATTGTGCACAAATTAGAAAACAACAAATGGCACCTTGAACCTATAGAACGCAAAACTGAAGAACTATTTATTGATACGCCTTCAAAAATTAAGGTAGAATCTGGTGATCTCGTTGAAGTTGTAATAAAAAAAAATACTGGTTATGGACTAAAGAGTGCGCAAATCAAGAACGTTTTAGGACATATTGAGAATGAAAAAACACTCTCAATGATTGCTCTTCTTTCGAAAAAAATTCCCTATACTTTTCCTGAAGATGTTCTTAAACAAGTAAAAAATGTAAAACCTGCTAGCATAGTCAATCGCGAAGATTGGCGGCAATTACCACTCATTACAATTGATCCATTAGATGCAAAAGATCACGATGATGCAGTTTATGCAACAAGGGATAAAGATCCTGCAAATAGCGATGGTTGGATTGTTGTCGTCGCAATCGCAGATGTTTCTTACTATGTAAAAACAGGAAGTGCTTTAGATAAAGAAGCCTTGAAGAGGGGAAATTCTGTATATTTTCCTAATTATGTTGTACCAATGCTGCCAGAACGTATTTCCAATGATTTATGCTCTCTGCGTGAAAAAAAAGAGAGACCAGCTTTAGCAGTTCGTATGGTTTTTGATGCAAATGGTAACAAACGAAAACATAGTTTTCATCGTATTATGGTGCGTGTAATCGCCAAACTTTCTTATCAAGAAGTACAGTTGGCAATTGAAGGAAATATAAATGAAAAAACAGCTCCCCTTTTTGAGAGCGTCTTGCAACCATTGTGGGAAGCTTATGTATGTCTAAAAACTGCACGTAATCGTCGACAACCACTAGAATTAGAAATAACAGAAAAAAAGATTATTCTCAATGAAAATGGTTGCATCCAAGATGTTGTGAGTGAAACACAGCTAGAAGCACATCGTTTGATTGAAGAATTTATGATACAAGCTAACATTGCAGCTTGTGAAACATTAAAAGAACATCATCAACCCCTCATTTATCGTATTCATGATAAACCTTCTCTTGCTAAGCAAGAAATACTCCGAAGCTTTCTTCAAAGTTTGGATATATCACTCTCTCGTGGAAGCGAACTTACCTCAGCACGGCTTAACAGTGTTCTGGCAAAAGTTATGAATACACCGCGACAAGAATTGGTCAACCAAGTTATTCTACGCGCGCAATCTCAAGCTGAATACAATCCAAAAAATATTGGCCACTTTGGTTTGAATTTACATAACTATACACATTTTACATCACCGATCCGCCGTTATGCTGATCTTATTATTCATCGAGCACTCATTAAAGCTCTGCAATTAGGTGACGACCACCTAACAGATGAACAAGAACAAAATCTTACAGAAATTGCTACACAAATTTCTTTATATGAACGCCGTGCAATGATGGCTGAAAGAGAAACCATTGATCGGCTCGTCGCACACTATTTAACCAGCAAAATTGGTTGTACTTTTACAGGTCGCATCTCCGGAGTTACAAAGGCAGGTCTTTTTATCTCGCTTGAAAAACTCAATACTGATGGTTTTGTGCCTATTTCTACACTTAAAAATGATTATTATCATTTTGATGAAGCACAACATGTTCTTATAGGAAAACGTAGCCATAAAGGCTATCAATTAAGTGATATAGTAGAGGTGAAGCTTATAAAAGTACAACCTTTTGCTGGTGCTTTATGCTTTGAACTCTTAACAGAACCTCGCCCAATAGCCTTTTCATCTGCATCCTATCATAAAAACAAATTTATAACGAAAAAACGAAAACGTACTTTTTATGAAAAAAATAATATTAGATAAAAACCAAAAAAACTGCGCAAAAATTAATCCTTAAACACCATACGCTTGATGAAAAACAACAATAAAAAGAATAATTTAGAAATATTTTTTAAACTGAATTTTCATCCACGATGTATATTGCATCATATTATTTAAAGGAAAAAATACCCTTCTGCCTCATATGGTTTTATGTATTTTATTCTTTATCAGTAACGAGCATATAAAAATCTAGAAAAAGTCCGAATATTAAACGGATTGGAAAAGCTGCCATGGACAGAGTTATCTTCCTCTCACTGAAAAATCAGCTTTTCATAAAATCGATGAATAAAGGCACAATGAAGCTATCCTCGTGGTAAAAATTCCGATATTCAAAATAATTCTCTGCATACAATCATTGCTGCAATTACAACCATTGAAAATTTTGAGACAGCATTGGGAATGAGAACACAGCATATCTTACTGCTGGTGACCAAAAGAGGTGGTTTAAATGGTGCCATCGGTTACAGCACAACAAATGATGAAATCACCATAATTATTGCAACCGTTTTTGCTTCTCGAAACAAAGGATATCTGAGTATTCTCAAAACAATATTGCTTATGATTCTTATTGGCTTTTGAAGCTTTTTAGCACTTTATTTTTTTGAATTAATATGCGTAGGGTTCATGTTAAGATTTATATCACATTCACAATGACAATTATATTTATCCTTGAGATCAACGGTTGCGCGTGATCAAAAAAACGTAGTTTGGTATTTTTCATTTGTGCTATTATATTAAGATTGCAACCCAACACTTTTAGGAAAAGTGAGAACATAACGATTTCTACTTTTGCTGCTAGCTACATCCTTATTGTACTTTCTAAGATTACCAATTTAACTGGCTTGGAAATGAAAGAAAAATTTAAAGAGGGCTAACATATTTATTGCCCCTATGTTTTTTCACGTTCTTACCTCAACAGTAACAGTATTTGTTTATGGTACTTCCAAATAGAAATATAACCCTTGTAACACGCTTTAATTTATCTATCATTAGAGATATAATAAAAATAGGCATCCCATTTTATAGCTTAATTTTGAGCGATTATGCAAAAGATTAGCGCTATCCCTTTATGTATTGCACGATCCTGGATTTTATTAGAATTTTCATTATACCATGGATAATCAGAGAGCAATGGATTTTCACGTTTGCTCTCTTTCTCCTTGCTAGCATCTTTTCTCACCTTTATACAGCCGAGCTTACGCAGTTAGGGGGATGTTCTCAAAGAACACAAACTTACTACTGCTAATTATAATTTATATTTTTTACTATGGAATCGGTATAAGCATTACGTTAATCATTCTTTATAAGACAATATATATCCTTAAATCATTTAATTTTTCAGCTAAAATAGCCTACTTTTTAAGTTTATATATCATTTTAGTATTTGTTCCATTTAAGGAGGAAATTAATCAGCTCTTGACTTTTTTTTACAACATCCGTACTGTTGCGGCAAAATCTGAGTGTATCAAAAATAAACTTTGATATTAAAATGATATCCATTTTCAATATAAATAGGACTCTTAAATATGGCTAAGGCAGCAACCATTAAGATCAAACTTTTGTCGACTGCAGATACAGGCTTTTTCTATGTGACGAAGAAAAATAGCCGCACAATGACAGATAAGATGAGCAAACGTAAATATGATCCAATTGTAAAAAAGCACGTCGAATTTAAAGAAACAAAAATTAAATAATTAATGTGCATCATTTAAATAATAATTGCTGTCACTGAGAGTAATGCGGCTTGTGTTACTCTTTAAACGTCTTTTGGACTGAGTATTCTTTTGCTTTTTTAAAATAAAAAATATAAGCTGATAGTGTATTTTGTTTGTATATTGTTGTATAAATTTGAATGGGATTGATTTATTTTTTTCATCCCTTGTAAATTTTGATTATCGATATGATTATAGTGTTTGATCTTTTTTATATTTAATCAAGCTATAAAGTAAGTTGAATATACAAAAATTTTTCTATTATAATTAAGTGGTACGTTTTTTTGTCAAGGCAAGGGAAGCCTACTGTAAAAATTATAAGCAAATCCTCTCTAAATTATGCATCCTATGGTAGCATTTTTTTGATTTCATGAAGAAAAAAACTCATTTTGATTTAAGAAACTTTAACTTAAAGGCTGTAGGTTTCAGCATCATTATCGTCGCTACCATTCTTATCGTTGCGATAATTTATTTTCAGTATACTCAACCACACCCTAAAAAAGCAGCCTTTATTTCCAAAGAATCACTCGAGGGGCATGCATTTGTTATTGATGGTGATTCAATCATGATTTCCTCTGTCATGATTCGGCTTGCAGGGATTGATGCTCCTGAGCTTCACCAATTTTGTGGTACAAAAAAAGCACGCTATCCATGCGGTCTTGAGGCAAAAAATTATTTAGAACAACTCATAGTAAACCAGCCTGTTACATGTCATTGGTACAAAAAAGATAAATATCGCCGTATTCTTGCGACATGTAAAACAAAAAAAATCAGTAACATCAACGCAATGATTGTAAATAATGGTTGGGCTGTAAGCTACCATGACTATCCTAAAGAAGAGGAAGAAGCTAGAAAGAAAAAAAAAGGAATATGGCAATCAAGTTTTCAAAAACCGCGGAAATGGCGAAAAGCGAATCCTCGAACAGAGTGAAGTATTTCTTTTGTAGCGCATTCTTTAATTTCTTATTTACCAATGAAAAAACAACAGAAAATTTTTAAACTTGAGAAAGAAATTTATTCTTGTCGTGTTTGTATCAAGCATCCACATTATCTCCCTCCTCTGCCACATGAACCGAACCCCGTGGTTTATTTATCCAGTACGGCTTTGATAGCAATCGCAGGGCAAGCGCCTGGGCTGCGTGTACATGAAACTTCTATTCCTTTTAATGATCGTTCTGGGGAAAGATTACGGTATTGGCTTGGTGTCACGCGTGAGGAATTTTATAATAGATCTCTCTTTGCTATTGTTCCTATGGGATTTTGTTTTCCAGGCTATGATCAAAATAAATCTGATTTACCGCCAAGGCGTGAATGTCAAGAAATATGGCATGAAAAGGTATTTCAAGCGATGCCACAAATAAAACTTGTCCTTGCTATTGGAAGTTACGCGCAAAAATGGCATATTGCAGAGCAAAAACATAAAACTGTCTCAGCAACCGTCAATGATTGGAAAAACATTCTCTCCATACGTCAACCTCAAGGCTACAATGTCATGCCTTTACCCCACCCATCATGGCGAAACACTTCTTGGTTACGAAGAAATCCATGGTTTAATGATGAGCTGATTGTGTACCTGCGCAGTTTAGTGCGTAAATTTTTATAAACTGGATATTGAGAAAGAAAAACATGGATCGTCTTGATCGAAAAATTTTACATCTTTTGCAAGAAAATGCGACACTCTCTGTCGCTGATATCGCTAAAAGAATTGGACTTTCTACCACTCCTTGTTGGCGCAGAATTCAAAAACTTGAAGAAGACGGTGTTATTCAACGCCGTGTTGCCGTTCTTTCTCCAGAAAAAGTAAATGCAAGCGTTACAGTTTTTGTTTCTATTCGTACGAACACACATAGCCACGAATGGTTTAAACGTTTTTCAAAAATTGTGCAGGAATTTCGTGAAGTGATTGAATTCTATAGAATGAGTGGAAATATTGACTATTTATTGCGTGTTGTTGTTCCCAATATTGAAGCTTATGATCTTTTTTACAAAAAATTGATTACTAAAATCGATATCCGTGACGTTTCGTCTTCTTTCGCGATGGAACAGATTAAATATACAACGGAACTACCACTCAACTATATAAAACTGCACGAAAAAACAAATGAACAAAACTCTTAAAAAATTTTTTAATCTTTTTTTAAATGATCAAATCTTCTTGTTCGAACACTGCCATTTGTGCATGAGTTAAAACAGCAGCCTTAACAATACCAGCTGCCATAGCCGCACCGGTCCCTTCACCAAGACTCATTCCCAGATCTAGGAGTGGTTCTTTGTCAATTTTTTCTAAAAGCTTGCGATGTGCTGGTTCAGAAGAAACGTGCCCAACAAGAGTATGATCGAGAACTCTTGGATGCATTTTATAAAGTACTGCTGCTGCAGCTGTTGCCACAAAACCATCCAAAATAACCGGTATTTTTTCCATTCTTGCAGCTAAAATGGCACCCACCATAGCGGCAATTTCACGTCCTCCTAAGCAACGCATTATTTGAAAAGGATCATTAAGATGATTCTTATGCAAAGAAAAAGCTGTCTTAATTGCAGCTATTTTACGCTGATAAAATTTCTCTTCTACTCCCATATCGTTGCCTATCCATTCCTCAACTTCCCCACCAAACAATGCTAAACATAAAGCTGAAGCTATCGTTGTATTTCCAACCCCCATTTCACCAATACACAAGAGATCTGTTCCACCAGCAATGGATTCCATTCCAAATGCCATTGTAGCAGCAGTGCTCCGCTCATCCATTGCTGCATCTTTGGTAATATTCATTGTTGGATATTCTAGTGCCAAATCAAATATCTTCAACCCAAGATCATAAGCCATGCAAATTTGATTGATAGCAGCACCACCAGCTGCAAAATTTTGTACCATCTTTTGTGTCATAGATTGCGGAAATGGTGTAATATTCTCATCTGTGATGCCATGATTTCCAGAAAAAATAGCGACTAAAGGCCGGGTTACGAGAGGTTTTTCAGCACCTCTCCATCCTGCATACCAAACCGCTATATCTCCTAATTTTCCTAGCGCTCCTTGCTCCTTTGTTAAACTTGCTTGGCGTTTTTTTGCCAGAATTATAGAAAACTCATCAGCAATAGGTAAATTTGTAAGTAAAGCACGAAAATCATCAAACGGACTGATGGCCATGAAGATACCTTTTCAAATCTATAATGTGTAATTAAAATCCTTGTCATATAAACAGGATATGAATAATTTGTTGTTTTTTAAAAGAAGCGTTTTAAACACATTAAATATTATTAACGAAAATTTTTGCACTCAATAACTGTTTTTATTGATGTATAAATGACAATATTTCAAAGGCTTATCCTATTTCAATATTGAGAGAGGCATTGATAATTCACACTCCTTCAACATCTGATTCAGCATCCTCTACACAAGAAAGAGGATAACTTTTTAAAAGTTACAAGTTTGGATTACTTTAAAAGCTTTAGCAAATCTAAACTTTAGTACCTCTTGATATGATAAAACGTTACTAAATGAGAGCAGAAAAAGCTTCTTTTAAAACATGTACGCCAGCATCTCTTTTTGTTGCATCATTTGATAATATTTGTCGCCATCGACGCGCCCCATCTCGACCATGAAACAAACCAATCATATGACGTGTTACATGAGAAAGCCTACCCCCTGAGGCGATATGTTTGGCAGCATAATCACACATGGCCTCAATAAGATCACCATCACTAAGATCACTCTGCGACTCACCATATATTTCAGAATCAATATGCTTTAAAAAAATTGGATCATGATAAACCTTTCGACCAATCATGGCAGCATCACACAAAGTCAGATGTTCTTTAATCTCATAAATTGATTTAATTCCTCCATTTATCCCAATGAATTTATTATGATATTTGCGTTTTAATTTATAAACTCTTTCATAATTAAGTGGAGGAATATCACGATTCTCCTTTGGACTTAATCCTTTTAACCAAGCTTTACGTGCATGTACCCAAAGTGCATCACCTCCAGCATTCCAAACTTGATCAGCTAAAAGGTCTAAAGCTGTTTCTTCATCCTGCTCGTCCACACCAACACGACATTTAACAGTTACAGAAACTGTAACAACTTTTTTCATCGCTTCTACAGCATTTGCTACAATGTCGGGATGTAACATCAAACAAGCACCAAACGCCCCAGACTGCACGCGATTTGACGGACATCCAACATTGAGATTTATCTCATCATAACCAAAATCTTCTGCAATTCGAGCAGCCTCTGCTAATTTTTGCGGATCTGATCCTCCTAATTGCAACGAAATTGGATGTTCTTTATCGTTCAAAGATAATAGTTGTTTTCGAGCACCATGGATTACAGCATCTGCTACAATCATTTCTGTATAAAGCAGTGCATTTTTCGTTAAAAGACGATAAAAAAATCTGCAATGTTTATCTGTCCAGCCCAACATTGGTGCTACCGCAAATTTTACTGATGAAGGAAGACTATAAAATATCATAGGAGTATTACTCTTATATCTCCGTGAAGTGCTTTCCATTTATCCATATAAATATCTGCTTTTTACTACTTTACAGAAATTTTTTTTATCTTTTACTATCAATTGAAAGCATAAAACACGCTCTCTCCAATTGTCTTTCTCAATTGACATAAAACTTTCTCAAAACCAATAAAGAAAAAACAAAACATCCTGTTCCTAACGGAACGACTTCTGGATATATGATGACTCAACTGACTTTATAAAACACGCATATAACTTATAGAGAATCCGTGGAAATACTGTTCTTCTCCATTCATCTTATTCTTTAAATATTATATCGACAGCATTTGGCACAGCATCTAAGATATTTAAAATCCTATAAATAATAGATCAAGACATTGCATGATCATGCCATTATGGTCTATCTTCTTTCAGCTTTTTGTAATTTAGTGCGCAAATGGATACCACAATAAGGTGCTATAAACTTTGTAAAGACTGCATATCATCATAAACTTTGTTCACTCTCTATTGTTTGCTTTTCATGTAAGCAGAAAGAGCATCAACCTCTTCTTTATTAAACAAAAGCCCAAGTTTTGAACGACGCCATAGCACATCTTCACACGTTTTAGCCCATTCCTTTTCCATTAACCATTTCACTTCTACTTCATAAAGTCCATGTCCAAAATTTTTTCCTCTATCTGCCTTACCATTTGCAAATATCAACAATGCTTCCGAACCATAAGATCGAGCAAGTCTACGGTATGTGAAGGCATCTAAACCTGGAATCAAAAGAGCGATCTTATTTTCAACTGTATCCAGCCTGTTATATGGAAAATCACCGCCAGGAAGAGCTGAGTTGGCTGTCCACTGTGATCCCTTTTTACCAAGCGCTTTTTCAACAAATTTCATCGCATCTTCAGCCAATTTGCGATAAGTTGTAATTTTTCCACCATAAAGATTAAGAATCCGTGGCATACTTTCTGTACCCATTTCTTGCAAAACATAATCACGTGTAATTTCTTGTGCTTTTGAAGCTCCATCATCATAAAGCGGACGAATACCGGAGTAAGTCCAGACAATGTTATTACGCAATACCGGTTGTGTGAAATATTCACTTGCTGCTGTACAGATATACTCAATCTCTGTATCTGTAATATGAACATCAGCAGGATTACCTTGATAGTCACAATCTGTTGTCCCAAGCAATGTAAACTCTTCTTGATACGGAATGGAAAATATAATACGTCCATCACCGTTTTGAAAAATATAAGCACGATCATGAGCATAAAGCTTTGGAACCAGAATATGAGAACCTTTGACAAGTCGTACGGGTGGATGCTCTTTAGAATTTAATACATCTGCCAAAATATGATTAATCCAAGGACCAGTCATATTTGCAACATAAGAAGCTTTAACGCAATATTCTCTGCCGCTTAACTTATCTCGAAGAATTATAAGCCATTTTTTTTCTTCTCTTTTTAAAGACAGAACTTCTGTCTGTACTTTTATATCAGCCCCCCATTTTTCTGCATCACGCGCATTAGCAATTACCAAACGAGCATCATCTACTCTTGCATCAGAATATTCAAAACCTTTATGGTATTCTTCCTTAAGTGTAGAGCTAAAATTTTTTGAAAAATTAACTGTTTTACTGCGCCACAGTTTTTGATTCCAGTTACCGAGATAATCATAAATAAAAAGTCCAAAACGTAATATCCAAGCAGGACGCATTTTTTTATGATAAGGGAGGATAAAACGCAAAGGACGCACAATATGTGGAGCTATACGCCAAAGGATCTCACGTTCTTTCAGCGCTTCACGAACAAGCCTAAACTCATAGTGTTCAAGATAACGAAGACCACCATGAATAAGCTTTGTTGATGCACTTGATGTCCCTGATGCAAGATCATTCATTTCAGCTAATCCGACTTTAAATCCGCGTCCAGCTGCATCCCTTGCCAATCCACATCCGTTTATTCCTCCTCCGATAATAAACAGGTCATAATGCGTTATGGTTTTCATAATTTCACTTTTCATCATTCGACTTAACTTGTTCCACTGTGCTCAATAAAGTAACAGCAAAAAGTCAATACAAATGCTCTCTTATTAGATTGTTAATGTGATTTTTTCCACAGTAAATAGGCATGAAAATATTTTTTATAGCATCATAAATAAAAACAACATTTGATAAAATAAAGAACAAGATTGAGATAATACAAAAAATATAATCACTGTAAAAATATGCGTTACATGAAATATTCTTTAAAAAAAGAAAAAAATTGATATTTTTTCTGTAAAACACTAGATTTGCAAAATAGTTAATTGCTTTGTTTCACATACGCAATGCTTTTCATAGAGTTTAATCAATATCACAAGAGAAATATGAAGGTATACGGATGCCCTATCTATCTCAACATAAAAAAACAACGCTCAGTGCAAAATTTTTAGCAATAGTTATCTTGAGTATTTTAATCTGCTCACCTTCTCTATCAAACACAAAATCAAGCGAGAAAACACCAAATTATTTGAACTCAGAAAATCTTAAAAAACAACTTTTGGAAGATCCCACCTTTTTAAATCAACTTAAAGAAAAAATTACACCACATATCGATGATCAGGATATTCAAAAGATTGTAAGAGAATATTTACTCACTCATCCAGAAATTATGATTGAAATGCAGCTTATCCTTCAAGAAAAGCTGGAAAAACAAAGCAAGCAAGAATCTCAAGAACAAGCTTCCGTTATCAATTTATTAAAAAAGGAAATTTTTCAATCTCCTCATGATGCTGTTTTAGGAAATCCAAATGGCAAAAGAGTGCTCGTTGATTTTTTCGATTACAATTGCAGATATTGTAAAATTTCCTATTCATATATAGAAAACTTAATAAAAAAATACCCAGACCTACGGATTATTATCAAAGATTTACCAATTTTAGGATCTGATTCTATGGCGGCACATAGTGTTGCTTATGTTTTTCGAAAACAATTTCCAGAGAAATATTCTCAGTTCCATAAAGCGCTTTTAACGCATATGAGTCGTGCAAATGAAGCTCAAGCTATAAAAGTAGCAGTTTCATTAGGAGCAGATGAGAAAAAGCTGCGCAATGCAATAAAAAACCCTAACCTGCAAAACTCATTTAAAGAAAATATTCGAATTGCCTCTCAACTCAATATTACCGGAACCCCTTCTTACATCGTTGGTGATAAAGTGCTTATCGGAGCTGTGAGCGAAGATATTCTAAAAGAAGCTATAGAAGATATGGAGTGAACATTTTTTCCTTAGCGCGTTAACTTTGTCAACAATACCGTAAATGAGGTGATTTTATGCTTTCTCTTTTTTAATAACAGGCTTATAAGTACAGTTCTTTTGAGTAGACACTGATTTTAAATTGCAAACTATAATTCTGAAAAAACTAAATAGCTTTTATATAGAAGCCTCGTTAAAAGCGCATCCCTAATCTAGAGATATTAAGTCATAAGAATTAAATAATGACGATCTTCATTGATCAAGGAGTTAGAAATAAAATGGCAACAAAAAAAGTGGACGCGGCAAAACATACCGCCGCAATTGATACGAAAATTATCCGTGACCTTGCTGAAATTTTGAATGATACACATTTGACAAATATTGAACTTGAACAAGGTGGACTTCGTATTTGTGTATCAAGGCAAAACACTTCCACCACTCCCGAACAAACAATTTACGCTCCTATTTCCACTCCTACTGTTGCTGTACCTTCTACTCCTGCTCCAATAACTGAAATCTCTCCACAAGAAGACAAATTAAAGAATGCAATAACGTCTCCAATGGTTGGTACAGCCTATCTTGCACCTTCGCCAGGAGCTCAATCTTTTGTAGAAGTAGGGCAAAATGTTTCTGAAGGACAAACGTTACTTATCATTGAAGCGATGAAAACGATGAATCAAATTCCATCACCACGCTCAGGTACGGTGACCACTATTTTTGTTAAAGATGGCCAACCCGTTGAGTTTGGTGAACCACTTATTGTTGTTGAATAAAGCGAGGAGCAATTATGATTCAGAAAGTCCTCATTGCTAATCGGGGAGAAATTGCTCTTCGCGTTTTGCGCGCCTGCAAAGAACTTGGAATAAAAACTGTAGCGGTTCACTCAACTGCTGACGCTGATGCAATGCATGTTCGTCTTTCTGATGAAAGTGTTTGTATTGGGCCTCCCCCAGCTCGTGATTCTTATTTGAGTATTCAGCAAATTATCGCTGCGTGCGAAATTACAGGGGCTGATGCTGTTCACCCAGGCTATGGCTTTCTTTCGGAAAATGCAAAGTTTGCAGATGTTCTAGAAGCCCATGATATTACATTTATTGGCCCAACGGCTGCTCATATTCGAATCATGGGCGACAAAATCGAAGCAAAGAAAACCGCTAAAAAACTCGGAATTCCCGTAGTACCAGGTTCCGATGGAGCTATCACTGAAGAAATAGAGGCTTTACGTACTGCGAGTGAAATTGGTTATCCCGTTATTATTAAAGCTTCTGCCGGTGGTGGTGGACGCGGCATGAAAGTTGTTCATTCTGAGAAAGAATTTGCTCTAGCTCTCGAAACAACCCGTTCAGAAGCGGCAGCAGCTTTCGGTGATGACGCTGTTTATATTGAGAAATATTTAGAAAAGCCACGCCATATTGAAATTCAAATTGTAGGTGATGGAGCAGGAAATGCTATCCATTTAGGAGAACGCGATTGTTCACTTCAACGACGTCATCAAAAAATATGGGAAGAAGCTACTTCACCTGCTCTTAATGAAACTGAAAGAAAAAAAATTGGCGATATTGTCGCAAAAGCTTGTGCGCAACTTGGATATCGTGGAGCAGGCACCATTGAATTTCTCTATGAAAATGGCGAATTCTATTTTATTGAGATGAATACGCGTTTACAAGTTGAGCATCCTGTAACTGAAGCAATTACAGGTATAGATTTAGTTCATGAGCAAATTCGTATTGCATCAGACTGCGGCCTTTCAGTTGCACAAGACGATATCTGTTTTTCTGGCCATGCTATTGAATGCCGTATCAATGCGGAAGATCCGGTTAACTTTACTCCATCACCAGGAACTATTACACATTTTCATACACCTGGAGGTTTAGGAATTCGGGTTGATTCAGGTGCTTATTCAGGTTATCGCATTCCACCTTATTATGATAGCATGATTGGAAAGCTGATTGTTCACGGACGCACACGTTTAGAATGCATGATGCGTTTACGGCGTGCTTTAGATGAATTTGTGGTTGATGGAATCAAAACCACATTGCCTCTCTTTCGCGATCTCATTAACAATCAAGATGTTACAGATGGTAATTATAATATTCACTGGCTAGAAAAATATCTTTCTACTCAAGGAGCCTCTTCTGATTCGTGATCTAATAACGAAATGATGGATTCTTACCCATGCTTTGACTAAATATTAACGTGAGAATAATATCTGAAATTTTTGAAAGAGATGGTAAAAAAATAAAGAATCTGATTATTTTATAATTTGTGATAAAGTTTTTTAAAAATGTGCACAAAAACTGATAATTTTCTATTTTCCTTTTTATTAGTTTGTGCTAGTGCCTGTGCATGGTTATGCCCTTATAGCTCAGTTGGTAGAGCACCTGATTTGTAATCAGGGGGTCGGGAGTTCGAGTCTCTCTGGGGGCACCATTTTGTGTCTTTAACATATTGAAATATATGGATTTTTTCTTTAATTGGCAATTTTCAGACTACCTTTTAGACCACCTTCTATAGTTTATATAACTTTATCTAATTTGTTCTTATTTGCTCCTTATTTTTCTTTGGTGTAAATGCTAAGATCTCTTTCTTTCTCCACCTTACTGCTCTCCCTAGCTTATAGGGTTGGGGGAACTCTCCTTGAAGCGCCCAATTGCGAATCGTTGTTGTAGATACACTAAAAAGCTGTGCACACTCACGTGTCGTTACATATCTATCGCCATCATCAAATATCATCTCATTATCTTTCTCTTTTTTATATTAATTATGGGTGGGGGCACTCGGGAGGAGAGAAGCACCCCCATAAACTTCAAGCGGCTTTTGTCAAAATTTGCTTCATATCTTGCTCTATTTCTGCTAAAAAGGATTCAACAGCTTTATTAATCTCTTCAATGTGTTTCTCATCACGGAAGATGCGTTTGATTTTCATTCTTAAACCCGTAGATCTCCCTACAAATTGTGGATTATAGCTAATGAAATGACACCATTTGCGTCCTGTGCATGCCATTTGGAATTGCATCTGTGCGATATATTCAGGTTTGATTTCGTCATACATAAAAAAACGAAGATGGCTCGTTGATTGTGGGCATTTGACTTTGATTAAACCGTCTTCTCCAATAAGCCCATCAGGACTTGCACCAGCCATTTCCATTTTGGGGTGTTGAATAAATCCGCATTTTGTGACATTGGTGTCATAAATGAATTCATAATCTTTCAGGGCATCCTCTTCATGTTCAATGCCCCATTGCATAGCCTGTGTTATATAAGATTGGCTTATTTCCCCTGTTAAGCGCTCTGTGATGAGTTTGATTTTGTAGTCTTCATATTTGCTTGTCGGCAATCCTTTTGCTGTCTTACTGAGTACGTTGTAAACATGAGATGCTGTGACTTTACCCAAGCGCGCTTGAAACCATTCTGCTGTCCTTTGTTCCATCTCACACCGCCGTTTGTTGTTGTGTTGGTGCCATTTGCTTATTTTGTTTATCTTTTAAAAGGTGCAAAATGGTTTGCGCTCTTTGATCAGAGATATCATCAAGTTTTTCAACATTCGCATAAGAAAGTATCTTTTCTTCTTCTGTCTTTGTTTGTACTATTAATCTTCTGATTTCATTGATCTTTTGTGGAAAAGCCTTTTTAATAGGTGTGTTCCCATCCGTATCATCATCTTCACTCACGACATTAAGAAGCATACCTAAAAGATATCTGCGTGCGTATGTGATTGCAGAACCAACCGATTGTATATTTGATTTGCATCCTTATAGCGATACGTGAAATACCTTGTTCTGTTTCTAGTAAATCAAAGTCTGCTTCAATATGTAGTAGCTCTTTCAAAGTACGTATATCTTTATCTTTTAATAAAATTTTCACGTTTTGTTCTGAGCACATGGCAATCTTTTCAAGAGCGACAGTTTGTTTGTCGCGTTCTATAAATTGTTTTTCTAGTCCTTTCTTGTCTTTGTGTCTTAAAATAAGTGCCAATAAAAGAGATGCAATAAATGACAAAAAGCTGTAAGAAATATATTTATCCATTCTTGCATCTTTCCCCTCCCCACTTTTTTAGAATCATTGGGAGGTTACTTTTTCAAAAACATTTTTGCAAGACAGGCAATTTCTAAGCGCTCTGTCACAGCGCACGTATAAATACACAACAGCCTTAAGGGGGGATTATGATCATCAATGCACAAACCATTCTATGTCTTGATCTAGGTACCAAGACAAGCTGGGCGATTTGCGGTGCGGATGGTCGTATAACAAGCGATACAGAACATTTTCAATCACATCATTTTGAAGGCGGTGGTATGCGTTATTTACGCTTTAAGCAATGGCTTACTGAACTAAAGAGATCCGTTGATGAAATTGACGCAGTGTATTTTGAAGAAGTGCGCCGGCATGTAGGGACAGATGCTTCTCATGTTTATGGTGGCTTGCTAGGGATCTTAAACGCTTGGTGTGAACATCACAGAATTCCTTACAAAGGCATTCCTGTTGGCACAATTAAGAAGGCAACAACAGGAAAAGGCAATGCCTCAAAAGAAGAAATGATTAAGGCAGTATGTGCAAAAGGACATGCACCTAAAGATGACAACGAAGCAGACGCTTTAGCAATTTTATATTTAATGAAAGAAGGGGGTATACATGTCCAGTAAAATACCTTGGACAAGGCTTTTTGCCGATAAATGGATTCTTGATCTCACTTGTTTGTCTTCTATTGAAGGCAATATATACATGAGGTTACGGTTGCAAATGCTTCACACGGGTGAACCTCTTTTAAATAGCATTAAGGTTTGGGCTAATTATACTGGCTATTCAGTGAAAGCATTTGTAAAAGCATTAGACGTTTTACAGAGCACTGGTCATATTATTCGTTTAGAAGATGGTCGTTTATGGAATCTAGATGTTGAAGCAGAATTAAATGATAGCGTGGGAAAATCGGAAGCTGCATCAAAAGCTGTTAGTGCTAGATGGAAAAAATCTAAAGAAAAAGATGTAAAGTGTAATACGGAATCTATACAAACTAAATACGGAAGTAATACGGATTCTATACGAACTGAATACGAAAGCGATACGCAATCGATACCATATAACAATAACATTAACAGTTATAAAAAAACTAATACTATCGTATTAGCAAAAAAAGAAATCGATTCAGAAAATTTAGAAACGACCAATTTGATTCATGAACCAACAGAGGTTCATGCTTGCGAAAGCCTACCAGAGCAAATCGCAACAACATCAGAAACCCAACCATCCCCTCACGAGCAAGAGAAAGTTCCCCAAAAAGCAAAACAAGCGCAAGCTAATCGCGGTTGTCGATTGCCAGAGGATTTTGAACCCGATTACGATTTTGCAATCGAAGAGGGCTTACCCCCAGAGCGTGTAAAAGTCGAAATCGCAAAATTTCGAGATTATTGGAAAGCTAAAGCAGGCAAGGATGCATGCAAAACTGATTGGAAAGCAACATGGCGTAACTGGGTGCGAAAGGCTATCGAGGATTTAAAGAAAGGACAAAACTATGGAAATTACCCTCAAAAGCAAAAAAGCATTAGTGAACGCCTCGCAGACAGCGTCCTTGATATCGGATCTAGAGGTTTCTTTGAAGCACATTCACGGGATGATAGCAGAGGGGTTCCCTTTGGTTTTGAAGGATGGCAGCCAGTTAACCAAACAGCAGGAAACGATAGCCTTAGATGCTTGTGATCAATTGCAAGAGCTGTTTTCAGTAAAAGCGAGCAAAGAGGACATAGCCAAAGCACTTCGGATGCTTTCATGTGGTTTAAAGATATCACAACAGGCAGATCATGCGGGGATGGCGTTGACCTATGGAATGGTTTTGGAAAATGTTTCTGCATGGTCACTGATGACAACGGTTAAACGGATTTTGTGTGATGAGATAGAAGGTTTATCCGATACGTTTTTCCCTAGCACTCGCGAGCTTGTGAGATTGTGTCATGATCTAGAAAACAGGCTTTTGACCAAAGCCAGTCTTGTTCGCAAAGCTGTTTTGAACACCCGTGCAAAAAGGCTGAAAGAAAAGGCAGCAAGAGAGCATTTTAGTCCATTAAGGGTTGTTCACAAACAAGAGCTTGAAAAAGTTTTAAATGGCATTGGGGGAAAAATAAAAACATTTGAGACAGCAAAATAGTGAAAAGTGCTGATCATTTTTGGATTAGACATGCGTTTAAATCTACAAAAAAGCACCGTACAGAGCGATTTGGTATTTTTTGAAATTACCACGTTGGAGGTAAAAACGACTCTGTACGGTCAAATTTGAGGCAAATAGACCAATTGGTAAAATTATGGACTAAAAGCATGGGTATTTTAAAACATCTGTTCTTAAAAAAACGTAAACAGCCAAGGCAAAAAGAGTTTGTTGCAACGGCGGTTGGCTATGTTCCATGGGGCGATGGAGCAGAAGAGTATTTTTACAACCTCTACGAATATGAAGATGGCACAAGAGAGTGTGAAAAGTTTGATGGCGGCCAGTATTACACCATACCAGAAAATGCAGATTTTAGCACAAAAGCGCAGGTGAAAGCGTGGGTTTATGGGGGTGGTATTCCGAAAAGCGTTCTCAATTACGAACCTCTGATTGATGAAATCAACAAAGGCATAAAAAACTATCGGAAACCGCTTGATGCGCTTTAAGTGGAGGAAAAGTTAACGCATCGAACGAAGCATGGCGTCACGTAAAATGGCGTTAATCCGCGTTTGATACCCTTTCCCTTGACTCTTAAGCCACGCTAGCACATCTGAATCCACACGCACTGTTGTAACAGTTTTAGTGGGTTTATAGAATGGATTACGAACGGCGTTTTTCCAAAATGCATCATTGAGTGGTGGAATATCACTATGATCAATTGCACTGTCTGGCATTGCAGCCAGTTTATCAACTTCAACTCTCTGTTTATCTGTCAAAGGTGATAAGTTACCTACATCAATTTCATAACGAACTTTCTTCTTCATAACGTTTCCTCTCTTTCGAATTGGCGCGCCGCGCTGAAATAATACGGATTACCTCTATGCCATCTTTATCATCATGGAGACAGTATGCGCTACAAGCAGCAGTAAAAAGCCATCCACAAGCCCCAAAGTTTGCCAACGATATTCTCCGTTTTCAATACGGTCCTGTTTAACCATAGCGAATGGATCTGCAAAAACACGTGCCGCTATTTCAAAACTTACACGGTGCTTTCTAAGATTACTTTTTGCTTTAGTTTCATCCCATTCAAATCTTATTTTCATATCTTATGTTAATACATTTATGTATGTATATCAAGAGTTTTAAATAAATACTGAACTATCTATGTTTTTTTGCATATTAAATGTAATTTAATACTTTAAAAACTGTTATTAATAATCTGAATTATTTGAATAAATATGCAAATCATGATAAGATTTTTCATGTATAAATTGCAAATCTAATGGGGCTACAAATATGCTAAATAAAGTGACATTAATCGGGCGCCTTGGTGCTGATCCCGAAAGCAAAACTATGACTTCTGGAGCAGAAGTGGTCAATTTTCGTATGGCGACTTCTGAAAGCTATACAGATAAAAAGACCAATCAAAAAATAGAAAGGACAGAATGGCATTCCGTGGTAGTTTTCAATCCCCATTTAGCAAAAATTGCTCTTCAATACCTAAGCAAAGGTTCAAAAGTTTACACATAGAAGGAAAATTACAAACACGGAAATGGAAAGATAAAAACGGTAGTGAATATTCTTCAACAGAGATTGTCTTACCACAATTCAAAGGCGAATTGTATTTACTTGATGCAAAGAAAAATCAACCTGCATCCCCTGCCCCTTCATCTGTCACTACAAAAAGTTATGCTGTAGCTTCAGGAGCCGCTGATTACAGTACATCTTTTAATGATAGCATACCATTTTGATTGAAAAAATATGACAAAGAGAAAAAAACGTGCAAAACGCGGACGTCCACGGATTCAGGGGTGTATCAGAGAACCAAATGGACGCATCTCGCGAGCAAAAACACCGCGTGATCCTGTTGATCAATTGGCAATTAAAATGCGTGCAAAACGCTTTGGTTTGACATTACAAGAAGCTAAAAATCCGCTTTCCGGTACCTATACCTATATCGGGCGACTTTATTTGCAAGGCGAAATCAATCAAGACCAATATGATGCTGCGCAAAAATATCTTGAAGTGAAAAACAATTACCTATGTGCAAAAGCATTGCCTAATGCAATTTATGATGAAATGCCTACAACTTCTGATGACGGAGCAAGAGAAAAATGGGTACAGACGGCAACAGAACATCTTTCAGCTGTAAAAGGCGTTGTTCAAGAAGCTCAATATTTATACCGTCAATATAACCTTCATGCCGCATTACAGTATCTTGTGATAGAAGATCTATCACTGCCACATCTTGTGCTTTCATTGCGTATTGCTCTTAATGCGCTTTATAAACATTTTACGCAAAACCGGTAGTTTTCAAGCGGCATCTTGGATATTAATGGCAACCTCTTTTCCAAGAGCAATGAGAGTGGACTCTAAGGCATCTAATTTTGTTGCGTGGTTTAAATCCAACAATCGGTCAATTTGTATTGGATGAAGTTTTAAAAGACGTACGAGATCAGCTTTGCGTAAGTTTTTTTCAATCATAGCGTTATGTATTGCAATTTTTAAAGTCACCAATGAAGATACTTCAACAAAAGGATAGGCAATATCACGATGTCCAAAGGGAATAGGTTCACGATCTTGAAAACGCCCCATAATGACTGTTAAAAGTGCATTTTTAGCCTGTTCCAAAGCTTCTTTTTCGTCGTTACCATAGGTAATAAATTCCTGAAAGTCTTTAGAAATGACCAGAAGAGTATCATTGTCATCTTTGATAAATTTGATTGCATATTTCATTTACATCTCCATATTCAGATTTATTTCAGGTCAAGATCTTTAAGGATCTTCTGGACTAATCCTGTTCCTAATTCTTTTCGCGTACCATGCATAGGTAAAACGGACTTTTTAAAACCACGCTTTACAAGCAAATGCCCTCCCTTCCCTGAAGTAAAACTGCAACCATGCTTTATAAGATATCTTTTCAATTCTTGACTATTCATTATAATAACATAACATCTAAAATGTTTCAATGCAACAAAAATGTTGCATTGAGGAAAATAAAAGACATCTTTTGAAACACCATATTTAGGTAAAAAAATAAAAAAACACAAGATCATGATTTTTTTGTTGACATGATGTGAAAAATCATATTTAATGACATCACTGCACTAGTCGTATTGTGTCTAAAATTCAAAAATATTCCCAAAAATTCAGTAAAATGTGAACTTGAAACGTGGCTAGAAAGCCCTGTTTTCTTGCTAATTCTGGCTAATCAATTTTTCACAGAATAAAAATCAATATTTGACTCATGATGTCATTAAATAATTCCCCAAAAGGAGCTATGATGAAAGCTGTCATCACTAAGCCAATGTGTGTCGTTGGCGACAATAAAAGCACCGTTCGTTTTGAACCTTCAACACAAACTACCCCATTTGTTGAAATTTCCAATCAGGTCTATGCACGTCTCAAGCGTGCCAATGCTGTAAAACCTTTTGTTGAGATCAAAACAACAGCAAAACATGATAAGGCAGTTGAAAAGGTTGAGAAAGCAGAAAAAGAAATTGTACAAACATCAACTGAACCAGTGGTAGAGGAAATCACACCAGAACAGCCAAAAGCATCTAAAGCTTCTAAGTCATCAACACCTACCACAAAAAAGACTTAGAAGTTGAAATTAATCATCCGTCAAAAATGGTATCTTCAACAGGTGAAGGATACCTTTACAAGTCTTCAAGCAACACGCCTTAATTGGGCTTTGCGGAATGCTCTAAACACCGCAGCAAAACAAATCGAACGCTTTGCAGAAAAACAAATTGCCGATGTTACATCAGCCAAATCAAAGCGTATCAAGCAAGGCGTTTATATTAAAGAAAAGGCTACAGCAAAGTTCCTTGAGACAGATATCATTGGTTCTGGAACACCGATACCTCTTAAATTTTTTCAAGCAAGAGAAACAAAACGCGGTGTAACTTACAAAATGTTTGGAAAAAAAGAAATCTTACCTCATGCTTTTATCAAAGGTGGAAGTTTTCCAAAGCGTGTTGATTTAAAAAAGCTGAATGGTAATGTCTTTCAAAGAGCGGATGGAGATCAATTCCCCATTGCAAAACAAGAAGGACCCTCAATTGCTGGAGTGATGTCCAAGCCAGAAATTGCAAGTTCTATTGCACAATATGCCAATGAGAGATTAATTGCCAATATACAGAGACAACTTGCTCGTCAAGAATATGCCGCCAATAAGAAAGCTAAATAATGTTCTTATGCTATGCCTATCTGCTACACAATAAGATTTTCTTTCTTGACAAGATTCACAGAAAACATATATCGTTAAATCAGGTGCCTGAAAACACCTTAAAACAACAAGCGGATTGATTACCGAAATAATCAGTCTTCTGTATATTAAAGGCTTTGACTCATTATATGCTGCGCGCATATAATAGCTTCGTCGGGTGTGGTTATGCTATACAATACCCTTGTGGGGAAAGCATAACGACGGGCTTGTTGCCGTGTTTTCAGCGCCCGATACCCTTCTGGGTGTCAATGAAAACCTAATCAACAAGGAGTTCATTATGAACACTCTTATTAAAATTACAGAACAAATGATTGATCAAGAAACTGTTCAAACCGTCAATGCACGAGAATTGCATACGTTTTTAGAAGTTAATGTACGTTTCAATGATTGGATCGCACGGCGGATAGAAGAGTATGATTTTCAAGAAAATCAAGACTTTATGAGTTTTACTCAAAAAAGAGTAAAACCTAAAAGCGGTCGTCCAAGTACAGAATATCATCTCACTTTAGACATGGCGAAAGAGCTTTCTATGGTTGAACGTAATGAGAAAGGACGTCAAGCCCGTCGTTACTTTATCGAGTGTGAAAAGAAACTAAGAAACCAAGCTGTTGATTATGATAATGATACGCGCTTTGATTTACCAAGCTATTGGGAAGGTATGAATGCTGGCGAAAAAGTTTTATATCTTTTAGGTCCTATTCATATGCGTCTTCTTGATGCCTTCAGAGTAGATGAAGAAAACAGAAAATACAAAGCTCTCATTAAAGAAGCAAAACAGGTATTAGCTAGATCTGTCGTAAAAGCGGCTTAGATTTAAAAACTGATTTCATCTTCTCCTCTTTCAGAGTGGAGAGGATGTTAATTTAAAGAAGATTGCCAATTATGCCTCTCCTGTTTCAGAAAAAAAACACAATAAAAACAATGCAAAAGGTACTTCCCAGCGGGTTGGGTCTGTTGCGGGGCAGGCTAGCGCGAACTATCGCTAGCGACAGAATTTTCAAATTGACTGTACATTGTACACTTAATGTATTGATAAATAACAATTCCAATATGTACACTGTACAGTATGTGATTATTTTTAGATAAAAATTATTTTTATTCTTGACATTATTGCGTCAATGTCTATTTTCGAATCAGGTGCCTCAAAAACACCTTAAACCAGCAGCGGATAGATTGCCGAAACAATCTCTTCTCCGCCAATTAAAAACTTTGACTCATTATATGCGTGTGGCATATAGTAGTTTTGTCGGGTGTGGTTACGCTATACAATACCCTTTTGGGAAAAGCGTAACGACGGGCTGTTGGCCGTGTTTTTGAGCGCCCGGCACTCTTTTAGAGTGTCAATCAAAAACATCTAACCAACAGGAGTTCTTATGAACACTCTCATTCCAATATTGGAACAAACTGTTGGACAGGAAACTGTTCAAACCGTTAACGCGCGTGAGTTGCACACATTTTTAGAAATAACATCAAAGTTTGCAGATTGGATTAAAAATCGCATTAAAGAATGTAACTTTCGAGAAAATCAAGACTTTATAGGTTTTTCTAAAAATTTAGAAAAAGGTGGGCGCCCAAGCATAGAATACTACCTCACATTAGATATGGCTAAACACCTTTCGATGATCGAGCGTAATGACAAAGGGCACGAAGCACGTCAATACTTTATCAAATGTGAACGGCTTTTGAAACAAGTAGCAACACCACAAGTTGACTACTCCAAGCCCGAAGCATTGCTGGGAGTCTTGAATCATCTACAAAGCCAAATAGAGCAGAAAGATCATGTTATTTCTGAGTTAACACCAAAAGCAAAAGCTTTGGAAGGCTTAAAACGTTCTGATGGTTTGTTTGGCTTAATTGAAGCAGCAAAGATGTTAGAGGTACGACCAAAAGATTTAACGGATTACTTGCGTAAACATGATTGGGTGTATCGGCGTGCTCCAGGGGCGCCTCTGTTACCTTATCAGGATAAGATCAAGAAAGGATTTATGGACTGTCCTGCTATTACTATTCAAAGACCGGATGGTACAGAAAAGGTGCTCCCCTCAACAAAAATCACATCCAGAGGATTGGCATGTTTGAGAGAACAAATCCATGGAGGTGTACAATGAAGTGCAGTGTCGATTTCTTATGTGATTTGTGGATGGCGTTGTCTCAATTTTCTAATCATCAAAGCGCTGGAGATGAGGATTGTAACACGCTGGTGCAGGTCATGGGTGTAGTGGAAAACGCTTTGATTTTAAAACTTCAAGATGAGGTGCCCAATATTACAAAGATTTTAGCAGTTCTTACAGACTTTGGAGCTTCAGAGTTTCCCACAACTATTGACCCTTTGTTGAAAGCTTACAATCCAGACTTGGAGATCCCCATTAAAAAGGTTGCTTAAGTTTAAAACTCCCTCCCTCCCTTCAAAAGTGGGGAGGTGGTTGGTTTAGCTGCCACTTGCTTTTTAAAGACTTCACCCCTACGTGTTCGCCAGTCTTTTCCTTGTTTCTTAAAAGAGGCAATAACACGTAAGTTCACCATGAAGAATATAACAAATCTGATCCCAGTGCTATTATTATTACACTTAAAATAAATGAATATATAGCTTCAATTATAACCCACATCTTAATAACTTCAATTAGTTAGAGCATAAAGCTAATTCGTTTTCCTAAATGTTAAACAAGACAACAGTATGTCAATATCTTAAAAAAATCATATTTATCTCATTATACTATAAAATCTCATTATTTTAAAGTGGAGAGCTAGTTTGGTTTAGCTGTCACTGGCTTTTTAAAGACTTCACCCACGTTTATGGCGCTCTTCTGTTACATATTTAAAGAAGGAGGGTAGTAAAATACCTTTGGCTGGCTTTAAGCGTGCAAGTTCTTCATTTGTCAATGGTAGAGAATGCACGGCTTCCAAATCTTCTTTTGTATAGCCGCATCCTTCTTCAAAGGTTTTTTTTGAGAACCAATAATTCTTGTGTGACTTGAAGTGTATCCACTTGCATACCGGAATATATACCCGATTATACCGGACCGTCAATTATCTGTTACCTCGAAAATCTCCTGAGTGGAAAGATCATTAAGCACATTCAAATTTATTGATTTTAGAAAATTCGTCTGCTTTTTCAGTTTGTAATATACTAACGTCGTAAGCAGCTTGCATGTTAAGCCAAAATTCAGCAGTGGTATCAAAAAAATAGGCTAATCTTAGTGCTGTATCGGGAGTTACTGGACTGTTTTCAGCAACAATACGTTCTATCCTCGTACGTGGAACATTCAATGCTTTTGCAAGAGCATAAGCAGAGAGAGCATATTCTTTTAAATATTCCTCCCGTAAAATTTCTCCGGGATGAATAGCAATATAATTTTTCATCTCGACCTCCTACAGATCAATGATAATCTACGATTTCAACTTCATAGGCGCTATTAGAATGCCACTCAAAACAAATACGAAACTGGTCATTAATACGAATAGAATATTGACCTTTACGCTCTCCTTTCAATGCCTCTAGACGATTTCCCGGAGGACTGCGCAAATCTTTGAGATCAACCGCTTTATCGAGCATAAACAATTTTCTTTGGGCTATACGTACTAGAGTTGAGGGAAAGCCTATGGGCGAATTACCTTCTAAAAGATCTTTACAACGCTTATCTGCAAAAGATTCAATCACCAAATCACCTTCATTCGCTCTTTTGTGTATCATATCATGATACCAATCTAAAAAAAAGATGAATGTTGAAAAATATTTAGCAAAAGAGATGGAAATGAATAAGAAGCATCGGCATGGTCTCTCGGTTCGTGCATTTGCGAAAAAGATGTGTGTCTCTCCTAATGCGGTGGTTTCACGATTTAAGACAGGTAAATTTGATGCGGCTCTTTTTGAAGATGGTTCTGTCAATGAAACCCTTGCCACAGCCATCTGGAATGAGAATCCTACAAAGCGCCCTGCCCCACTTTTAGCATCTGATGGACAACGGCGGACAAAGATCAAACAAGCCTCGACAGATGGAGCCAACGAATACAAGATAAAACTGGAGCGAATGCAAGTTGCGCTAGCAAAAGAAAAGATTGCTCTGGAAAAGTTACGCGAAACAACTGTTGATCGTGAAGAAGTAAGAAAAGAAGCATGGAACTTTGGAAGAGCGCATCGAGATACAATGCTCAATTTTGCCTATCGCTTTGGTGCTGAAATTGCGGCGCAAGTGGGATGTGATGCTGCGAGCCTTATTGGAGCTATCGATCATCATATGCGCAAAGCTTTAATGGAAAATGTCGTCCCTGTTTCTTTTCACGATCCCAACATTTTAGAAGAGAATCCAGAACATGACAAATGATGCTTCTCCCCCATCCTCTGGTGCTGGACTCTTTTTTTGCTATGCGAATGAAGGACGCCGTCCTGACCCGCCTTATACTGTTTCCGAGTGGGCTGATAAAAATCGTTATTTGAGTACAGTCACGAGTGCTGAGCCTGGATTATGGAGGACTATACGTACCCCCTATTTACGAGAGATCATGGATAATCTTTCTGTTTATGATCCGACTGAAACAACCATTGTCATGAAAGGGGCACAGGTTGGAATGTCGGAAGCAGCGTTGAACTTTTGTGGTTATGCCATTCATCATAGTCCAGGACCGGCACTTTATGTGATGCCGACAGTTGAGACCGCTAAGAAACTGTCAAAGTCTCGTCTTGATCCGATGATTTCAGCTAGCCCTGCTTTAAGCGAACGCATTGCCCCTGCCCACGCACGAGACAGCGGCAATACAATGTTTTCGAAAGAATTTGATGGTAGAGCATTGATACTTACAGGAGCCAACAATGCTGCTGGTTTACGTTCCATGCCTATTCGTTATCTGATTTTGGATGAGGTTGATGCCTATCCTATCAGTATGGATAATGAAGGTGATCCGGTGATGATTGCAGATGTACCTGCCCGTGAACAGAATTTAAGTCTCTGCTAGAGTAAGCTGTCTACTGAGGTAAGACAAAAAAAACTAAAGGAAGTTGGCTTAGCAGATGAAAAAGCTGCTAATGACATCCGCATTCTGCATGATTTGCAGGCTCAATCATTACTTGGAAACCTGTTGAGCTTTTTATCATCCGCGTTCCAAAATTTTCTGAAACTCTGTCGTGACCATACCAACCGTAAACATGAGCTGACTATTCTGGATCTACAAATGGAAGCGCAACACCAAGGCCATACACAACGCCTTGAAGAAATATAGATTCAGGCTGATGTTGCTGAAAGCAAAGCACTCTATGCTCATGCTAGTTAGCCCAGCGGTATAAAATGCGTAGAGGCTTTGCGTGCCTCGATGCTTCCGGTTATTTTACCTATGCATTTTTCATTCTCTTCGCTATCGTTAAAACCCACTTCTCTCTTCAAGCCATTGGATCAGGGTATAGGCATTTGTGACGGACTGATCGCTGTATGAGACGTTGTAACACAAACGTTGTTTGCTTCTGTGATGTCTTTCTGTTTTGGTCAGCGTGCCTTAACAAAATTACGCTCAAATCCTTGAAAAACATGATTTTATTCACTTGATAAGCGCCCAGAATAAAACGTTACTGTAATTGTAAAAGCAATTGAAAACAATGAGATAACGCCATGAGCAAACTATTTTACAAAGCCATAATTGAGAACCTTCAAAACGAAAAATGCACCGATGCAGAGCTGAAAGCGCTGCTGAATGCTTTTGAATATACGGTCAAGAAAATGGATATCACGCTAGCTCACAAGGCTTGGTATGAGCTTAAAGATTATGTCACTGCTAAGCAATACAGAATTAACCTTTTTACGTTGATGATTGAGCCTAGAAAATCCTCAGGAAAGAGCAATGGCATAGCGTGTTTGAATACGGCAGCAAGAAGCTGAAAATTATAGAGACACTGGAAAAATGAGACATATCACACAAAACGGACTAAACATGATTAAACGGTTAGAGGGGTTTTATCGAACCTTTTATTTTTGTCCGGCAGGCTATCCCACCATCGGTTGCGATCATGTCGTCAAAGATGATGAGGTATTTTCAATGAGTATTGATAAAAACAGGCCGAAGAGTTGTTGCGGCAAGATGTGATGATTGCAGCACGTGCTTGCTACAGCTGATTAATGCGCCGCTGACAGATCTCCAACCCGATGCATTGGCATCTTTCAGCTACAATCTGGGCGGGTAGACATAAGGTCTCTAAAGAGCTGGTACAACGATGAGCTGCTGAAGCTGGTTGTATAGGCTATTCTTAAACTCATCCTCAACCTGATAGAATTTTCTCCTCGCCACCTTATTATAATCATAATTAGCACATTCCTACTTAAAATAATTAATTTAAAAGGAAGGTAGAAGGCTAGAACTTAAATCACAACTTTACATTATTGTACCCCATCCAATATAAGAAAAATCGCACGATTCAATTGAATCTCTATCGCCTTTTCTGTTTGAGCGGCAATATGAGATGTGGCATAAAATTGATCCGGACCAAGTGACAGAAGCCCTTGAGGATCATCAGTTATACCTTTATTGTTTTCCCACTCTTGATAATATCCATCCATATAAAAAAAACTTAAACTGCCAGCCTTAAGCAGCTCTTTAATATCTGCAGCTACAACTGTTCTCGGATTGGAAAAACAAAGTATAGATAACTTCGGATTCGCGTACGCCAGATTAACCCGATTGATGATTCCTTTGGTCGAATTATTGAAAGGAATACACATAACCAAAGCATCACAAGTTGAAACGAGACCTTTGAGATCGGATTGCATAAGGCTGAGTTCTTTCTCAAGCGTAGGTTTTGAACTTCGGCTGACATAGAGAATCTTCGCTTCTGAAATGAGACGTATCTTTCGGGCAAGAAGAGAACCGATCTCTCCAAGTCCTAAGATGCCAATTCGGCTTTCCGAGAGCTCTTTTCTGGGCTTTTGCCACCAAGCCGAACCATTCCGCATTTGTGCATAACTGTTGAAGGTACCTGCAAGAGAGCTAATCAACATGGAAAGTGCATATTCGGCTACCCCGTTGCAATTCATATGGGGTGTGTTTGATAGTCGAATACCTGTATTGCGAATCGCCTCTTCATTCACAAAGCTCGGAATACCTGTGCCTAGAAGCACCAAATGTTCTAGCTTGCTCAATTTGGATAACTCTCGGTGACCAATATATTCTGGTCCTCCTAAGATATAGTGGGTCACATCCGGAAAATAAGCGCGTATTTCTTCAAAATTCTTAGGATTTTCTATATGAATGATCTGAAAACCTGCGGTCTGCAATTGCACAAGATGGTTTTTCAGAGACGGTAAAGCACCTGTAGCCAACAACAAGCGTTGTCTATAATTACGAGAAGATTTTTTCATGATGAATTTTCGTTCTATTAGTTCAATTTCACTGATCTGTCCTCTTCACAGCTCGCCTTCAGAAATAGTAAATCTTTTTACACATTCATCAAAAATTTTATATATCAATGAGCTATGAGGACAGTTTCTCTTATAATCACTCTAATCCAAGATATTATCCGGATAAAATCTTATAATGGCTTGCATTAACATGCTGTCACTAATAGTTGAGGGGATTAATAAGTATTTCCAATACTCCTTCCCAAATACCCATGTCGCGATAACGGATACCGCAGCTCACATCCTAGCTCGCCAATACAACGTGGACAACCAATTGGTTTCCCTTCAAAACACCACACTATTTACCTTCTCGACCTGATAACTATGCGGTTCTAATAATCCCATACTTTGTGTCATATATCCTGATGTCATTACGGAATTCCCCCTTGCATTATAGAATCTACTATTTTAAGTGCTCATAGTTAAGCTATTTAAAGCTTTTCAAGCTTGAAATTAAAATTTTTTACGAAACCATCATTTGTTTCAGCGGGTCGTTGCTGCCTGTTAACAATTTTTTTAAGTTGTTCCTTGTGTATCTGATAATATGATTTCTGCGTATGCTGCAAGCTTTCCTTTATATAAAAATTGACTTTAGGTAAATTCCACGGCGGTACCGATGGTAAAAAATGGTGTTCTGCATGATAGTTGCTGTTAAAAAGAAAATATTTTAGAATCCTACTCTTAAGATAAACCGTTCGTGTATTTGATAATTTATTTTTACTCAAGCTACATTCATAGTGCTCAGCAAAAGATGTATAAAAGTTAAATGATAAGCCAATTTGCAACGGCAACCAATATCCCATTAAGCTGAACTTTGGATAATAGAAAGTTACAAATGCAATAAAAACTATCCATCCTAGAAGAAATATCGTATCCAGCTTCACATGGTTAAGCTGTTTCCTATTCTTAATAAAGAATGAACGATAGTTGAATAAACTTGCAATAGATAATCTGAAAAAGCCGTAGATAAAATCTAGATTTGATAAAGCCAAAAAATAGCTCGGAAAAGAATTAAGCTCTCCTTTTGGTTCTGTATCCCCTAGTTGAGATGTTCTTTGATGATGCACAAAGTGAAAAAACTTATATAATGAAAAATTCATTAATATAGGCATTGAAAAAAGCGTTCCCAAAATACGATTTAATTTTCTGCTGGCAAGCAACGTGCCATGACCACAATAATGCATAACTGAAAACAAACCCGAAAATAGAAGGCCCAGAAGTACGTCTGCAAAAATCCAAGTGTAGATGCTATCAAATTTAATTGCGAGCAATAGAACAGTTAGGTAAACAAAAACCATAATCAATAAACGCCCTAAACCTTTATACGATTTTCGTTCCGACAGCTCTTTTAAATGCGGCTTTATGGCTATAAGGTGGATCCGTTCTAATTCTTCTAATTCATTATCAGTCATTAAATTAATAACCTCTATTTGAAATAATTTTATTCTCTCTATTAAAAAGCATTGACTCTTAATATACCTAAAGCACTGCCAGTTTGTACGTTGATAATATGCCCACCATTCCCAGCACGGACTAGACCCCCACAAAATTTTTCATTGAACATATATAAGCCAAATACGACATTGGAATATTCTTTGCTGTTTTTTTTATCTTTATCAACTATCGTAACATCGTATTTATTACTCTCAACGAAACTTTGAACAATGTATTTTTCTTCACTTACAAGTATATCTTCAATCTTTTGTCGCCATATTTCTTCAGAAACATCTCTTCCTACTACAACTCCTCTCCCCCCACACCCAATAGAAGGTTTCATTACATAATTGTTTTTGTTCATCGTAAGGATAATTTCCATAGTATTATTATCCAGAACGAATGTCTTAGGAATATACTTATCAACTAAAATGCGCTCTTCAGGTGACAGTAATCCTCTATTTAAAGCTTTATAGATCAAAGCTAAGTTCATTTTATTCATTAGAATTTCGGATAGAGGTGAAATTGTCGGATAAAGAAATTTTTCTTTTATCAGTGCAAAATAGGTTTTATATCTATCTACATTTCGATCCACATCAATATAAGAAAATAGTTCAAGAGCGATAACAGGTTCATCAACAGAAATACTCTGCAATTTAGCTGCTGTAATGACCTCTATTTTTTCGATTCCGCAATGCTGTAATCCATTCATAACCCACCGAGTTGCTTCAGGTTCATGTATATAGTAATCATCATCCTCAATAATGAGAATTCTATTTACTTTAAGTTTATGGATGTATTTTTTTAGATAGTCTGCCAATCCAAATAAAGGATGAACCCAAGTTTCGTTACTGTTGCAATCTAGAATATTTTTCAGCTCTTGAAGCTTCTTTTGGCATATGCCCCCTAGAGCTAAGCCAGCATTCAATTCAATCACTTTTATCTGATTACCTGAAATTTACCTGAAATAAAAAAGTCCCAACGGTATGGGATACAATCACCTTGTATCTTGAATCTCTGCAATACAGAAATTAACTGGTCACTTAATCCTAAATTTTTAAACCACTGTTTTTGACTTCCTGAAAATAGCTTATCCTTTAAAGAAAATATCATCTTATATAGATAGTAGAAATCACGTGCTAGAGCTTGAGTCTGATGTTTTTCGAAAATAAACGAGGATGCCAATAATTTTCATCCAGGTAAAATAAACCCATCTTCTAAAGCGGCTTTCTGCATTTGAAATAATACGTCGCTTGTCTCAATACCCGCTTTAACCATTACATTGAAATTGAAATCTTTATGAATGGTATTTACAGAAAATTTACATAATGCATGCTGGGTATCAGCTACTACAGATTGACGGTTTGTTGAGGTAAAAACAATATCTGCTAGAGTATTGGAGTAGCTCATTTCAGCGGCAGCACTTTCGCCTACTGAAGCTGTTTTCATATAATAAACTTCAGATTTATAGCCTGTTTCTGGTAAAAAAATATTTTCAACATTAATCTGTGAAATATTATTCGGTAGCTTGGGAAAGTGAATTAATGAAGCAGCTTTTAATCTAGGCTTAGCGTATTTTTCTTCTACACTCACACCAATAGAAAGTAAGAAATGTCCTTCAATTATATCAATATCTGAAGAAGCTTTAATCATCATCGGAATTAAACCACCTGCTGGACGCAACCCAATTTCTAGAAATAGGTGTGGACTTGAATCACGATAAAACGCTTCAATATGAAGCGCGCCATTTGGAGGATTAAAAGTTTCGATGGCTTCTGTAATAAACTCGTTCCACCGAAGCAGCTTTTGTCTGTCTGTTTCAATTATAGAAACCAGAGGAGCACCATTAATAGCCCCATAACCAGCATTTTCTTGGTAACATCCTACAGAATAGAAAATGCACTTAGTATTTTCTACCAAGACATCAATATGATATAGGTTATCACTAATATATTCTTGTATTATAGGGTCTGATATCTTTTTAAGAGCATTTAATGCTTCGTTTTGATTTTTGCATAACATGACCCCAATTGAAGCTGCTTGATCTATGGGTTTTATTACAATCGGATACGTAGTACGGTTATTGAATACGTCTTCTTTTGTATATTGCACAGGTTGAACAAGTTTTCCGGTTTTGCTGATTTGCTCCGCCATCATAGCCTTATTCCTGAACCTTAGCATTTGCTCTAAGCTTAGCTTTGGCTCTAGTTTGAAAAAATTTTCAAGATAATGCGCACTTGAAACTGCAAACTCTTCCATAGCAACAATGTGTGTAGGCTTAAAGCTGTCAGTGATTTTAACAGCTAAGCTCTTTAAAACTTCAATATTTTCCATATCACTAATCTGGATACAGTTTTTTTGAGGTGTGCTAGAAGTTTGATTGTAACATTCTTGAATTATAATATACTCGCCGATTAGATGAGTATATCTCTTTACGATATCTTCTACTTCAGCCTTCATCCGTTCGCTCGTTACGAGAATTACTGGAAAAATTAAACCTTTTGTTTTTGCCATAGTCCCCTCACCCGCCAAGTGAAATCCGTTTTTTCATTAAAACTCTAAAGAATTGCCAAGCAATAATGACACAGATTACAGTTGAAAGCCAATAATAATATATTAAACTTGAATATGGGTTTAATAATGCCGTTACAGTTACACCCGCACCTACCAATGAGGGCACAAGAGAGATTATAGCTATCAAACTCATCATGCCAAATAGATGCGGTGGCAATAGATTGAGTTTGAACATCTCGCTATGTATATATTCAACAGGAAGATATTTTTGGCTTAAAAGTGAAATAGAATGCAGAAACGTTACAAAAGCCAGATTGGAAATGACAGTAAAAAAAACTGTCAACAAAGTAATTGTTATAGACAGCAGAGTGAAATCCAATTTGAGCATATTAACATACAATGCGTTTAAAATCAGTAAGCCAAAGAGTATTAGTAAGTTATTATTATTCGCCCATCGCAATAACATATGATAAACAAGAGGAACTGGCTGCATTAAGAGCGGCTCTAATTTACCTGAAAGAAGCGCATAAAAAAAATTATTTATCGATGAAGCAAAAGTGTTTAGTAATAATGATATCACTAACATAAAAAAAATAAGGCCGTTAAATTCTTCTAGCGTCCATCCTTTTAATGAGCTCGTATTTTGATAAATGGAATCAGCATATAATAATCTAATAAGGGTCACGATAAATGTTAAGGCAATGTACCCCACGAGATTGGCTTTATAGGCGCTAGAGTTTTTCAAACTATTTGAAACATAAGGTAGAAATTTTCCCATAATTTTAACCTCCTGCTGTTTCATATTTAGTCATAACAACTTTCCAATAAATTGCACAAAGAACAATGAATACAAACATATACAAGTTTAACTGAAGAGAATATGAGATTAGATTATCAATATTGGGGTCGATAATAAGTTCAGCGGGTGCGGCGATAATAAATCTGAACGGATTATAAAACATGATAGGTGCTATAGTTTCAGGCCAAAAGCTTGGGGGCAACATGGTCCCGCCTAATATGCCTTGCAGCGCAGATAACAGCGCTAAAAGAAAATCAGGCCGAACAAATTTAAATGTGCTAAGCGCCATAAAAAGGCCAATTAAATAACACAATATTTGTGTCTCTATGATATAGATAATCGTCCAGAACCAATAGAAGAAGCTTATAGTTTCGACTTCGAAAAAAAAAACAAACAGCCACAATGATAATAATTGGCCATGCATAGATAATAGCACCACCCAAAAAATCCCAAAATCTTTGAACCGGAATGGGTATAGGCCACAGTAAACGGGGTTCGAGTTCACCAGCTTGAATGTTTCGTGCAAAATATTCAATCACACTGTAAGAATTGTTAAGCCGCCAGAATGCTATAGAAATTGCAAAGTAGAACATTAATTGCTGAAAATTATACCCGCTTACACTTTCCTCTGCATTGCCTGCGTAAATATAGTTCCAAATAATATATTGCGTGATAAAAGGAATACTCGTTGCCAATAATAGATCGATTATGAGCATATATTTATCAATAAGGATCTCCTTGACGGCTATAAAAGCGAATAGCTTTGCACAACCCAGATATAGCCGCACTGTCTTTAGCATCAGGAAAGGTTTTAAACGCATTCTTGCTTCCCACTGTCCTTAAATTGTTTTAAATAAATGTCTTCAAGAGAAGGCGGAGAAAATTGAATTAAGATATTTGGCTGATCCATGACAAGCTTTTGTAAACATTCAAACATTTTATCTTTGATATCTGCGTCAATCAGCCATTCCATTTTCGATTGCGTCATAGCTTTTGAAATTATTTCACCTTGAGTTGAAATATAATCAACAGCTGCCTTGACTTGTTCAATAAAATCATCCGAAAGTGGGCATTCTTGTACAACAAGTGAGCTTGTTACAAAATTGCCAACTTTTTCTGATACTGTACTAACAGAACCATCAAAAATAATTTCACTTTCCTTGAGAAAAACAATCCTCGAAGCACAATGTTCTATATCCGCCATATCATGGCTTGTTATGATAATTCCTTTATTTTGCTGCTTAACAAGACTGTGAAGATATTTGCGCAACTCATATTTGGATAGGATATCCAGCCCAACAGTCGGCTCATCTAATATCAGTAAGTCGGGGTCATGAATAAGGGCGGCAACAACTTCACATTTAACCCTTTCCCCAAGGCTTAAATTTCGAACCTTCCTATTAAGGATTGAAGACAGACCCAAAGCTTGCGTAAGCTCTTCCAGCTTTAACATGAAATTTTTGCGATCTATATCATAGATTTTCTGTAATACAGCATAACTGTCTTTAACAGGCAGATCCCACCATAGGCTAGACTTATGTCCAAAAACAACGCCGATTCTTCTTAAGAAATCATAATCGCGATGTGAAGGGGAAGAACCCAACACCCTAACCTTGCCGCAATCAGCTTTTTGTAAGCCGCAAATTGTTTTGACTAATGTGGATTTTCCTGCTCCATTTGGGCCCAAAAGTCCTAAACACTCTCCAGCTTTTAACTGAAGCGTTACGTTTTTTAATGCATATTTATCATTATTTTCTTGCCTCTTTGAGGGAAGAAAATAATCCCAGAAGGCTTTCTGACTTTTGTAAACCTTTGAGATATCCCTTACATCAACTAGAGTTTGTTGATTATTCATCTTAACCATCAAGCTACCTTTCGAGCTTTATTTATTAACAGTTCCACAATCGCATCTGGAAACTCAAATCGATCCATTAAAATGTCTGGCTCTGGGTTAACTTCAATAAGGTAAAAATTCCTCCCAGCCCCTTCTATTATATCTACGCCTGCAATATCAAGCCCAAGAGCCTTAACGGCATCAATAGCCAAAGCAGTAGCGAGATTATCAAATTTTTCTGGAGGCAAAATCTCAATGTGTCCTCCATGTGTACCATTGCAAATTGGGTATAATCCACCGGAATTAAAAGCATACCTTTTATTACAAACCTTAACTTCGCCGCTGACAATATCGCATCGCCAAATAAATCTACCCGGATTTTCAATGAGAAACTGAATTATAAATTGTCCATCACGGTTTAACCATTTTTTTATTTCATCCAGAGGTGGATTTTTTGCTGCAAATATCTGTACTTCATTCGAGCAAAAACCCAATGTTGATTTAGCCACTAAAGCTATATCCTTATTTAATAGAAACTCGTTGAATTGGTTTAAGCTTTGGAATATATGAGTCTCTGGGATTGGAAAACCAAGCTTACCCAAGTAGATTGCTGTAAGAGCTTTATCGCGAGCTAATTGATAAGACAATGGTTGGTTAATTATCGCGTCGTTGACTGAAGGTAGATTTGCAAGCTGTATAAATTGGGAGTGATAAGAACACCTAAATTCTGCCAAGCGGTCCATAAAAATAGCATCAAATTCATCAAGATTTGAGGTAACTTCGTTTGGGGCTGCTAATATTCTGATTTCTGACCAGTGAATAAACTCTGTATTAAAGTTTTTTTTATAAGCGTAGCGTGCACTCTTTCTAGAAGAGGATGCATTTCGTCATAGATAATCGCAATCATATATGAATGCATTGAATTTTCCCTAAAAATTAAGCTGTTTTTTTATATTGTTAAAGAATATACGCCTTTTGAGTTTATTCAAAGGAGGAATATGATCTACAGTGACCAACTCAATATCTATTTTTGAGTGAAAAAGATAACACATTTCATTCGTAAAGTTCTTAATGCATTGCATCGCTTTGTTGGAAGGCGTACCGCTTTTCCAAATCGTTAAAATTCGTATCTTATTAACTTCTTCTTGTATTACTCTAAATTCAATGATGCCAGCGTCATCATGACTCAACCATTTTTCTGCAATTTCTAACATCATGCCTGAAGGTACTAATCTATTACTTATACTTATAAATGCATCGTCTATTCTTCCATGTATTGCTTTTATTCGTCTATAGGATGACCCACAGCAACACTTTTCTCCAGCCCAACCATTATTACTTCCAGCTGTTTGCCCATGCCACTGCCCAAAGTCACCTTGATCATAGCGGATTATAGGCATAGCCATGTTCCATAGTGAAGTGCCAACAATCCTGCCCAAATCACTATCGCTATCAGTAATCAGCTCAATATGCGTGTCATGCTCCAAGAAGTGGTAGTTTCCTTCTGTACATTCATATGCCATCAAACCGACTTCCTCACTACTGTACTCATCTCGAACTTTTACATTTAATGAAACCTCTAACTTATCCCGTTGGGTTCTAGTCGAAGTTTCAGAATTAGTACTCAAGCAAGTGACTCCCAGCCCCACTAAATCTATATTAGAATCTGCTAATTTTTCTGCGGCACTAAATATTGAAGAAATAAATTTAGGTCTGAGCAGCTGAATATGCTGCTTGATTGACTCTATCGGGCAACGTTGAGATACCGTAAAAACTCTATAAAACCCACATAAATTAGTATGCCACCAATGAGCATGATTAATATTATATATCCATTCTTTGGGATTAAGTTGATTGCCCGACATTTCTTCAAACATATTCATGCGATGGATTGTATCAATTTCAGTGAGTGATTGATCCATCATTATTTGTACTGGTTTACCTGTAGACCCAGTAGTTTCAAGTCCACGCAGCTCGTCATGGAGCAAGTGACTTGACAAATGATATGAATTAAGATCTCCTACAAAAGGTAAATGTTCTCGTGAAATTATTGGCAGTCGCGTAAAATCATCATATGATCGAATTTCTCCTACACTATAGCCTATCTCTTTATATAGATCACGATAAAAAGGCACTGATGTAAAAGCCCAATCGACTAATTCTCCTAATCTCTGAAGCTTCCATTTGCGCAGGCTAACGTCGTTAGATCTCACTTTTAACTTTAGCATATCACGTGTATAGGACCATCTAGACAGTACCTTATATTGAAGCCAAGGTAATTCTGGCTTTAAGAAAGCCCAATCTATTTTAAACCTTTCTATATCTTGAGCAACGTTAGAGCCTAATGTTTGCATATTCACCCCCCTATCTCCAAGCACTGGACACAGCTTCACGTAACCTCTGCAATGCCAATTCAAATACACTGTCTTGCTTCATTAAACTTGCCCTCACAAATTGATGCCCTAATTCATCAGGCCTACTCCAATAGAAATATCTACCAGGCAAAAGACACAAGCCAAAAGCTTTGCAGTGCTGCACGAATTCAAGATCACTAAACCCTGTCGCCGAGCAATCAATCCACTCTAACGGCATAGCCGATTCAACAGATTTTTTTGCTATCTCTAAATTTGTTTGATTTAATATATTACGAAAATTAGTACGCCTAACATCCACTTCTTTCCATAGCACTTCTTCTAATCCAATCTCGGATGCTTTCTCAACAATTCTGCTGATTACTTCCAAAATAAAGGGAGACACGCATAAAAATATTTCCTCGTAAATTTGTTGTATTGCACTTTTAAGCTCAGAATGGAAGAGCATTAAGCTAGCTTTCATATCTTGCGTTGGAAAAGTCTTACCAGAATCTTCAATGATTACATATTTAACACCTGAACTATCCAATATCTTATGATAATCTGGTTTTTTACGATCATAAAAACTAAATGTAGCATCAATAATCAGTATGACAGTACGCTCGCGACACACGTCAGCGATATTTGAAAGCTGGTTTTCATTAAAGATCATCCCTGTAGGATTGTTTGGATTTACTATAAATAAAGCGTCTAAACTATTTTCAATAAAATAGTTCGAAAGTGCATCTTTATCTGAAGAGAAAATAAATAAATCATCTTCTAGGAGCGGTACTAAGTTTACGTTGCGCCTTCTCATTAGTAGAGGGAGATTATCAAAACATGGTAATAAGAGAGCAGTCCTTTTTCGAGAGCAAGCTAAGTATGCACCTACTATATCAATAGAATTAGAGGCTGTCGGGCAAATGAGATATTCCGCATGTTTCGCCATCGTTGGTGATTTTGACAACTCACCCCATTTTTGAATGAAACGCGCCTATATCTCAGGTATTTTGTGTGATTTTGCCCAGTCCCAACTATCTTTTAATCCCACAATAATATCATTAAAGCTCTCGTGAAGATTGTAATATGCATGACCATCCGCAAGATTTGCTTCTTGTGTTAAAGCAGACCTTTCATAGTAAGTAAGTGCTGACTTAAACAATTGCCCCCCTATTATCTCTAAGTTTCAAGGTATCGCCAATATACTAATATAAAAATAAATCAATACATTATTAATTAAAAACAACTGCCAATGATAGCATATGACTTATCATTTCATTTTTTGCATTTATGTAAATTATTTTCTTAATAAATGATTTAATTACAAATATTTACTATGTCTCACGCAGATTTTTAAGTATTTTTAATAATTATAAATATTTAGCTACCTATAAAAATTTGGCTTATTTTATAATTATGTGATTCACTGCCGTGGTTAGAAGGATTTAATCATATTGCAGCTGTAATTTTTTAATTTTGAAAAGCGTTTGGCTAGCATATCGAAGGCGAATGCCCCCTTGGAAATCCTAGCGCGACTATAGATTCTAAACTACTTCGCAATTTGCTAGGGAAATAGATTAAATATCCTTACTGAAAGAAGGAATGATATCCACCTTTCGTGATGCTAATATTAAAAATTCTGATACTGCAAGCGCTGCACAGTCTATAAAATGAAATGATAAGATACCAAAACAAGAGCTAAGTTTACTGAACGTCATAGAAATTAAATAAAACTTTAAAGTTAAAGATAATCAAATCAAAAGGATTGACTGCTTCTGAAAACAACTACCTAAGAAATTGAAAATTAACCATGTTTTCAATGAACACCAAAAGGATTCAAACGCAAGATTCGTAAATTACTTTCAGTAATGTAATTAGGAATATACCGAGAACAGAAATCAAACCAGTACAAAGCATTGCAACATAAAACTTTCTTGTTGTTGTTTTCAGAGCAATTATTTAGTGAAATTCAATGGTGAGTGTAGCGGTTTTAAACTCAAAGGGGTTCAATACAATGCCATTTCTAATAAATCAGTGTAGCTTGCCAGCAAGTTTTGTACAAATTCATTTTTTAAAATGATCTTTAAAGGGATCTTCAAGAATCTTGAAAGATCATTAAAGACCCTTTAATCAGTCTTTTCTCTTCTCCTAAATATCACAATTGGTGATGAAATGTTCCTTACAGCAATTATATTATTTGGAGAGTTACACAAATAAACTGTTCTCACCTTTTTTATATGGAATTGACTAAAAGTCTTTCAGACTTCTGTCACATCATTTAAAGACAGAAGAAACTTTCCCTTTAGTTGCGCAAGGAGCCTAGACATCGTCGGATAATCTTACCGCTTAAATTCTTTCCGTAATAATCCTCATGCTCCAGTAGGGCAACTCAAGATAAAACAAGGTGTTTGAACGATCATAACGCATAATAAAATCAGACCAGCCTAAATGTTCAACAGTAACACCTGCTAAACAAGGGTAAATAAGTTTTAATACGCCTTCAAGTTTAAAAGTATTAAACCGCGCACTACGTCCGATTTCAACACTCATCGTACAATTGGATACCTTCCCGCTAAAACTTAATCGCTTTAAATATAAAAACCTTGAAGCCCGTCTAAATACGTTAGGTTTTCTGGATCCTGCTGTATTAAACGTTGAAACTCCTCACGGCTACTAATCTGAACCTCTAACAATTCTATAAAAGGATGCTAGCGGCATTACAACACCCGAAAAAAAATTCATCATATCTCTTAAAAGATCATTGATAATTTCAGAGGTTGGGGTCAATTCCCATCTAAAGAATATTCCCCCATGCCAATAAAAAGTTCAGCGTAAATGCTATGAGGGGGATATCTTCAATGATTTTGACAATAGTTTTGGCTAACCTGCTTTTGCCACCAATATAAGCAGCAGCTGGTGTGACTGGATCAACAGATTTTAATTTTTCATCGTAAAGTATATCCATCATTTTTTAACACTCTATTCATCTATATTATCCATCTTTTCACTGCTTTAAGTGATAAGAAGTAGCTGCGATGTCAAGTTGAGTTGCATCAGACGGATGTGTTCCCAAATATCCCCGTTGGCTGGACCAGCCCAGCCCCTATCTAAAGAGAAGAATTTTTGCTTTTCTTCAGCAATAGGGTAACTTGACCTTATTGCTCTTTCGCTAACCACAGTGCAAACATTGCATTTTTATCTCAGGGAGCATCACGATCAATCAAAGGTGCAGGTTGCTCTTTTAATTTTCCTTTTTCACAAAGTTTTTTTCCTTGTCTGGCACTTCTAGGATAATTTCTGAGTTGTATCCGCTTGTTTTTTCATAGCGGTGGGCCAACGCTGCGACTTTCCAAGAGCTATTGATTTCTCTACAAAACCCTTGCAAAAAAAGAAGTTAATCAGCCATGATTTCGGTATGCCCTTGTAAGGTCAAAGAACCACTACTGGTAGTACGGCAGAGCCTATCTGATTCTGAGACGGCAACAAGCCAAAGTCTTCTCTTCACAAGTGTAATAACTGCGCAAACGTCGCACGGGACCTGTAAAACCTGTTTGATGTTTTACTTGATGCTGTTGCCCTTGGAGGCAATCAAAATAACGTTCTTCTATGATACTAGATTGGATGCGAAGCTCGAGCGTAAATTACCAATGCAAACAATCATGTCGACGGCATTCCCTATCAAGCAAAATGTGAAAGCGTAACACTACCAAATTTGAACTTGGTCGTTGAAAACTATCGCGGGGGTGGCATGGATTCGTCTATTGAGGTTGATCTTGGGCTCGAGACTCTCATCCTCTCCATGACCATTTCTGATTGCTCTCCAGAGTTGATGGCGCTGTTGGAACGGTCTGATGTCAACATTTCATTACGAAGTTCAATGCAAGCGCAAGGCACACCCGCAGAAGGTGTTGTCATTACCATGAGAGGACTTTGTAAAGGCTTTGAAATGGCAGAATGGCAACCGGGGAGCAAAGCAACATCCACAGCTACCTTCACATTGCAGTATTTCAAATATGTCCAGAAAGACACTGAAATTGTTGAGATAGACACCCTCAACATGGTCAGGAAATTCAATGGCGTCAATCAATTAGCAGATCATAAAAACTTTTTAGGAATGTAAAAATGACAGTACAAACAAGCATGACACATCAATTGCTTATCCCTGTGACCTTTGAAGGAAAAGAGCATACCACAATTACCTTACAGCGTCCCAAAACAAAAGATGTGCAAGCAATCGATAAGAAAGAAGGTGTTGAACAAACAATCGCTATGGTTGCACGCCTTTCTGAATGGCCGCACGAAGCTGTAGGAGAACTCGATATTAATGATTTGTCGAGCATTGGGGAAATTCTAGAGTCTTTTATCAAGCGGCGGGACACCTCGACTGGGAAACCGCCGCTAAACTCATAGCCGATATTGCTCTCGTTTTTCATTGGTCCCTTTCAGACATGATGGAAATGGAGCTGGAAGAATTAATATTCTGGCGTAATCAAGCAGCAGAAAGGTATAAAACAAAATGAGTGAAAAAGTTGCTGATGCAAAGGTCAAACTGTCCCTTGAAGACAAACTCACCGCACCTCTTAAACATCTTCAAAAAAAATTCGATACATTGTCGAAAACACTCTCACAGAGATTGAGTATTCCTCGCTTTTCTGCTGCGGTAAAAAATATGACATCAAGTTTAAAAGGTGTTCAAGGTGCCCTTAGCACGGCGGCAAGCCGTGCTTCGATCTTTACTGGTGCTTTAGGGCTTGCTGGTGGTGGTCTTGTCGCAAGTGTGACCGCCATCACCATGAAAACCATGCATCTGGGGGATAGTCTTCACCATGCATCACGACATTTGGGGATGAGTGTTGCATCGCTTCAATTATGGGGCGATGCAGCCGATAATTCAGGATATTCTGCCGAACTCTTTCAACAATCTCTAGCCACTTTAAATAGGCGTTCGGCACAAGCATATGCTGGACAAAAAAGAGGCATTATGGGATTTGAGGCGCTTGGCATTTCTGTCAAAAACGCCTCTGGAAAACTCAAATCAAACTCCGTTTTGTTAGAAGAAATTACTGACAAGATGAGTAAGATGAAAAATCAAGCACAAAGACAGCATATTGCTGCTCTGCTGTTTGGTGGGGATGGCAAAGAAATGGCCGCCATGCTTGCACAAGGGATGGCACCCATTAAAGAGCTGTTTGCAAAGGCGCGGAAAGGAAAATGGCTCATCGGTGCCGATGTCGCGCACTATGCAGCAGATTTAAGTGACAAGATGGGAGCGTTTAAGAAAAAAATAGGCGGTATCGCTAGTTTTATTGGTGCGCGTTTCATGCCCGTGATTAATGATATGATTGACGGTTTTTCTCGACTGATTGATGAAAACCGCGACCTCATTCAAACAACCGTTGCTGGATGGGCTAAAACTATAAAAAAAGTCTTTAATGATTTGCTTAATCCTACCTCTGATTTGAGAAAAGGCATCAGTGATCTTACAGAGAGAATTAAAAGCTGGTTTCAATGGATGGAGCCACTAATCGGTGAAATAACCCTCTTAAAGGTAGGTCTTGTAGCGCTTGGTTTATTCATTTTTGGTCCACTTATTACGTCATTAGCCGTAGCGGGAGCAGCGTTTGTCACACTTGGCTATACAATCATGACAACACTTATTGGTTGGCTAATTGGCGGCATTGCAGCAATTGTTGTACTCTATAAATATTGGGACAAACTCAATGGTTGGGTAGCTGCATCTTTAGCCGCAGTTGGAGTAGTTCTTATAGCTTCAGTTATTCCAGCAATAACCGCCGTTGGTTCTGCTTTTATATCGCTTGGTATCGCAATCATGACCACTCCCATAGGCTGGATACTTGGCGGCATTGCATTACTTGTCGGAGCTGGATATCTGCTCTACAAAAATTGGGACAAAATCAATGGATGGTTGGCTACATCCTTAACTGTAGTTGGTGCAGTTGTTATCAGACTGGCTGTTGCTTTTGCTGGACCGCTGTTTTCAGCAATAGGCTCAGTTTGTTCAGCATTTATGGGACTTATTACAACTCTTGGAAAATCCCTATTTTCAAAAATAGTCGCGGCTGACAAAGCTTTTATAGGGCTTGCCAGAACTCTCGGTAAATCACTGCTTTCAGCAACAAGAACAGTGTGTTCAGCATTTATGAAGCTTGCTGTAACTCTTGCAAGAACGCTCTTTTCAGCATTAGTCTCTGTTAGTTCAGCTCTTCTTTCGCTTGCCGCGACTCTTATAGGCTCTCTGCTTTCAGCAATAACTGCCGTTAGTTCTGCTTTTATATCGCTTGGTATCGCAATCATGACAACACCCATAGGCTGGATAATCGGTGGCATTGCAGCACTTGTTGGAGCTGGATATCTGCTCTACAAAAACTGGGATACCGTCATAAGTTTTTTAGGAAAGTTATGGGATTCTTTTTCTAGCTTATGCAGTAATGTTTTTAGTAAACTCTTTACGCTCTTTAAAAACTTTTCGCCACTTTATTGGATAGCGAAAAAAATCAATGCATTGATTAAATGGTTGTTTGGGGTCGATTTGATGGATGCAGGTGCCAATCTCATTGGCAGCTTGTGGGACGGCATCAAAAGTAAGTGGCAAGCCCTGTCCGAATGGTTTAGCGGCATGATAAGCAAATTAACCAGTTGGATGCCTAATTGGGTGAAAGAAAAACTTGGTTTTAATGTTTCAATCAACAAAACTTCAACGCAAACGATTAAAACCTTTACCGATGAAACCAATGCACGCGCAAAAAGAATGGTTGATACAGCCGTTGTCACCAAAAATCCTTTTGAAAAACGTAAGAGTGGTTTTAATACAGGGACAGTCGAAACAAAGCATATGGAAGTTCCAAATGCAAAAGTGGCTGCTTTTAAAGCTCCCAAGCCAATTACAGTTCACAAGCCTGTTGAAGTAGACGCCCGTGTAACCATTACAAATCTCAATATTTCAGTACCAAATGGTCTCAAGAACGAAATCAGAGACGCCGTCAATCAAGCACTTGAACGCTATGCGAAGCAGCAACGTTTAGCTATAGCCTCCAGCCTTTCGGATTAAATGCCATGATGTTAGCTTTGGGTGGTTTTATTTTTTCAATCGAAACAGCAGCTTATCAAACACTTGATCTGTCTTATGGTGTTCCATGGGTGGAGCAAGGGCGATTGGGGCGAAAGGCTGCTCTTCAATTGCCTGCTGTTGCAAATGCAGAATTTTCTTTAGCAGGGGTGATTTATCCAGATTTCAAAGGTGGTCACAGACAGCTCGAATATTTACGGCAAATAGCGCATGAAGGACCTCATATCCTTGTAACGGGTCAAGGCAAAATCTTAGGTAAGTTTGTCATTCTTTCCGTAGAGGAAAAGCAAAGCGTTTTTCATCAAAACGGCACCCCAAAAAAACAAGAATTTACTGTTAAATTGAGAGAATATGGTGAAGACCTATGAGTGACCTTTAAATGACCAAAGATGGCGATATGGTGGATGCCATTTGCTGGAAATACTATGCCAAAGGTCAACAAGCACTTGCTGTTGAACGCGTCTATGCAGCAAATTTTGGGCTTGCAGACTATGGACCCATTTTAAAAGCAGGTATCACGATACTCTTGCCATCCCTCCCCTATCCCAAAGCCACACCAGTGATCAGAATTTGGGGTAGCAAATCATGAAACCTTTTTGCATGGTTCTGGCAAATGGAGAAGACATTACCAAAACGCTTATGGATTATGTTTTATCAATTGAAATTACCGATGAAGCAGAAAACAAAAGCGACCGTATTACCATAGAGCTTGATGACCGTGCACGCGACAGTGATAATGGCTTTCTTGATATTCCTCTTATCGGAACAGTTATTTCCGTGACACTTGGCTATGAAGGTAGCAAAACACGCGATATGGGAGCCTATCTGATAGACGAAATCTCTGTGAGCAGCCCACCACAAAGCTTAAGTGTTACAGGGCGCGCTGCGTCAATGAACACGTCTTACCGAACCCCTAAAAGCCAATCCTATCACCAGCAAACGCTTGGCAGTATTGTTCAAGAGATAGCAGAGCGTAATGGCTATACACCAAAGGTTGATCCTTCTCTTGCAAAAATTGTTGTGCGTCACATTGATCAAACAGCAGAAAGCGATATGGCTTTTGCCGCACGCCTTGCAGAAGAATATGATGCGGTAGCAAAGCCCGTTGACGGTAAACTTGTGCTTGCCAAACGGGGTGAAGGCAAAGCCATCACTGGTGAAACACTCCCTGTTGTTGTCATCCATGAGAAACATTGCACCTCTTGGGATTTTAAATACAGCGCACGCGATGAAGCAGGTGCAGCAAATGGCTTAGAAACGGATGTGGGAGACGACCAAAAAGCCGCGGCTGACGCACGAGCACCAGAAGAGATAGATGATGATGAAAACTCCATTCATATGGATGAAAATGATCTACCAAACCCATCTGAAGCAGAGATAGGAGAAAAAACAGAAAAAGAAGCGGAAAAGCAAGAAGAAGAGAAAAAAGGTGGTGTTCTCGCAACCTATCATGATATCCGCAGTGGTGAAAAAAAAGAAGTCAAAGTTGGCAACCCGCCATTTCATGAACTCAAATATACCTACCATAATCAATCAGAAGCTGTTGCGGCCATCGCTGCTTATCGCAATAAATCATCACGCGGTAAGTCTTCTTTCTCATGTGATATCGGTGGTGATCCCTTTGTGCAAGCAGAAGCAAAGCTTGTTCAAGATCCCCCTTTCCGACCTTATATTCCGGCAGAATGGCGCATCAAAAGCGTTAAGCACAAACTTGATAAAACGGGTGGTTACACTACAAAAATAGAATGCGAACTTTTTGACAAAGCACAAGAAGATGCGGCTGGAAACGTTGCAAACACAACACCAGACAAGGATGATACCCTTGATCCAAACGCTCCACCCAATGCATGCGATGAAGGCGAAGGCGTCATCCATATGGATGAGGAGGATATATAAACAAAACTATCTGATGATAATAAAAAGCATATTCCTATCCGAAAGAAAAAGAAATCTAATTTTTATTTCACTATTCCTAAAAATACAGCCAAACAGCGTTCAATTTCTAACATTTTATCTGTATGAATGGAGCCAAAAGCAGGACTAACTTTTTCACATCTCACCGTCATAATCTTATCAATCATCACTTGCGAAGGCTTTTGTAAACCATTTTTGGCATCTGGCTGAAGGGTAATGCGAAGTAATGGCGCCGAAACAAGTGTACTTGTAATTGGTAAAACTGTTACACTTGTATGTTCACTGAATTGATTAGCTTGAATGATCAATGCAGGTCTTGGTTTACCAAAATCGCCTTGCATAGCGATTGTTACGAGAGATCCACGCTTCATTCTGTCCAGCCATCAACATCAATTAAAGATTGATCCATAAATAACTGCATAGATGTATCTGTTTTATCCATTTTTGCCACTAAACGACACTGACGGCGGCACTCTTCTGCAAAGTTCGGTTGGCGTGTATCTGGCACCCAAATTTGCATCAAGCGTAATCCCGCTTTCCTTTGTGCGTTGCGATGTTTTTGAACACGTTCATTGACATGCATTGTAGCCATAACAAAATCTCCATTATGTTTCATGTAACGTATAACACAGAAGAAAGTTACATGAAACGAGATTTTTAATAAAAGGCAATCATTACAATTTTTAATATTCACACATCCCCGCCTTGTGTGGGGCTTTTTTTTATGGAGAAGCATATGCGAAAAATATCATCAGAAGGACTTGCACTCATTAAACAATGGGAAGGTTTGCGTTTAAATGCCTATAAAGATGCTATTGGTGTGTGGACAATAGGTTATGGACATACGAACAACGCCGGAAAACCTTTTATTTATGAAGGCATGACAATCACTGAAAAGCAAGCAGAAGAACTTCTTTGCCAAGATTTAAGACAATTCGAAAATGCTGTTGAACGCGCTGTTAGCGTTTCCTTAACGGATGAACAATTCGCAGCACTCGTGTCCTTTTGTTATAATGTAGGAACAGCAGCCTTTTGTAATTCGACACTGTTAAAAAAGCTCAATCAAGGTGAATATGAAGCGGTCCCTGCCGAACTACAGAAATGGACCAAAGCGGGAGGCAAACGTTTACAAGGTCTCGCACACCGGCGTGCAGCAGAAGCAGGATTATGGGCTAAAGGAGCTTATGTTTCCTCCAATTATCAAACAGTCGAGACACAAGCACCAACAGGGCTTTTCAAAGCAGAAGCCCTTGCACCAATTATTGGTTCTTTCTCAGGTCTTGGAGGTTTGTTAGCAGGCAATGGTCCCATCCAATGGGCTCTCGCTGCCATTATGGTTTTAGCAGCTTGTACTGGCATTTTCTTTGTGGCCAAACGTTTTCAGGAACACCGCTTATGATCTTATGGATGAAAAGAAATCTGATGGTAACAGGTGCGGCTTTAGCCGCTTTTTTTATGATTTTAGCTAGAGCTTTTACTCTTGGGAAAAAAGCAGAACAACAAAAGCAAACAGAGAGTTCTTTAAAGACAGCAAAAACACGGCTGGAGGTGGAAAATGAAATTAATCAGAAAAGTGATGCTGATGTACGTGCTACTCTCTCTAACTGGTTGCGCGACAAATAAAGTCGTTTCTTCTTGTGTTGGGTGGTTGCCTATTTATTTAAACCGTCAAGATTTAAACGCCATCAGTTCAAACTTAGCAAGAGAAATCTTAAAGCATAATAAGCAGGGTGAGTATTTGTGTGGATGGAAACATGGCTAGAAAAACTGAAAAACATACCGAGCTTACAGAAGCAGAAAAAGCAATGCTTCAGGAACTGATACTCACCTATCAAAGTGTGAAAATGATGTCACGTTATACGAAATGGATTGTATTCATTATACTCTTATTAGCGCTTGATTTTTCACGTATTATGGATGCATTAGTAAGTATCTTTACACAAAAACCAAATATCCGACTCTAAATACACTTTGAAACGCACGAAATTTTTTAGCCAATAGATTTTCAATTTTGCTCGTCTCATGGATGCGGTAAAGAATGTCGTCGCCCATTTAAAACAGTGGATTTCAAAGAATTAATCTTTGAATTAATTATTTCATGAATTTAAAGCTTCTAATAAACTATATTTGATATGAACAGCTTCGAAATTTTAATCCTTTAAGGATGAAGAAGAAGTCAAATCTCTGTAAAATGACACAATTGCTTGTCTTTTATAGATCAGGGGCGATAATGAAAACAAATTTAAGTGGACGCGTAAGAAATACATCTTTACCAGAAAATCACGCTCTACTGCCTCTTTTTGAAGCAGTTGTAAATTCTATTCATTCCATTGAAGAAATAGGAAATGATTTTTCCTCACGCTACATTATAATTTCAGTCATAAGATCGGAGCAAGCTTCACTATCACTTGAAAAAGATACTGAAAAACGAAACAAAACACCAATTATAGGTTTTAAAGTAATCGATAATGGTACAGGCTTTAGTGATCATAATTTTCAATCATTTGAAACTTTAGATTCAGATCATAAAAGAGAAAAAGGTTGCCATGGTATAGGACGACTTTTATGGCTTAAAGCTTTTGATAATATAAAAATCAGGAGTATTTATGAAACAGATAAAGGATTAAAAGGGCGTAAATTCTCATTCGACGCTGTTCTCGGTATAAAAGCATTACACGAATTTCAAGATAATTGTACAAAGAGAGAAACTGTTGTTGAGTTAACAGGTCTAAAACAAAAATATAAAAATCATATTCCTAAAAAACTACAATCTATCGCAAAGGCACTCTTAGAACATTGTCTCTGGTATTTTGCAAGAACCGGTAGTTGTCCTTCTATAACTATTGAAGATGAAACAGAAAAAATATTATTGAATGATCTATATAAACAATACATGCATGGAACCGTTTTTAATGAAAAAATAGAAATAGAAAATTATAACTTTTCTATTATGCATATTAAATTTAGGTCCTTACCTTTAGAAAATCAGGCTTTATATTTTTGTGCAGCCAACAGAGTTATCACAAAAGAAGTATTATCTCATAACGTTCCTGGTATTCATGCAAAACTGCAAGATGATATAGGTGAATTTATCTACTCTTGCTACGTAAGCTCTCCTTTTTTGGATGAAAGAGTACGTGCTGAAAGAATAGGCTTTGATATTGAAGAAAATACTGAAGGGTTACTAGAGAAAATAGATATATCATTTGATAAAATACGGAAAGCTGTAGTCCCTAGGATTCAAAAATACTTAGATAAAGAATTAAAGCAAAACATTCAAAACAGTAAGAAAATAATTGAAAAATTCGTAGCTGAAAAAGCACCACGTTACCGTACAGTTCTAAAACATTTAACTGAAAATGACTACATAGCTTCTCCATCAAGCTCTGACCAAAGCTTAGAGCTTCTCCTTCATAAACATCTTACTAAATTAGAAGAAAAGGCTTTAAAAGAAGGTCATGATATTTTGCACGCTGAACAAAACGCAACTTATGAAGAATACTTAAATAAAGTTAGCGCATATGTAGAAACTGTAAATGATCTTAATCGCTCTGATCTAATAGGTTACTTATGCCACAGAAAAGTTATCTTAGATCTTCTAGAAAAGGCTTTAAAGAAAAGTGATAAAGGCTACGCTAAAGAAAATGTTATTCACAAACTCATAATGCCAATGAAGTGTGATTCCAATGACATTTCTATGGATAATTGTAATTTATGGTTAATAGATGAAAAGTTAGTTTTTCATGATTATTTAGCTTCCGATATCTCATTGAAGGCAATGCCTATTACAGGCTCTACAGAAGATAAAAGACCTGATATATGTGCCTTAAATGTATACGACAATCCTATTTTAATATCAGATGAAGAGCCTATGAAATTGGCATCTCTTTTTATAATAGAAATTAAACGCCCAATGAGAGATGATGCACAATCGGGAACGGAAAAAGATCCTATTAAACAAGTGTTTGATTATCTAGACGAAATTAGAAAAGGTAAAGTAAAAACATTCGATGGTCGTCCTATAAAAGACTCTCTTGATATACCTGGTTATTGTTATATTATCTGTGATTTAACTGATAGTATAAGGAAATGTTGCAAAAACTCGAATTTAAGAATAACAGGTGATAACATGGGGTATTTTGGATATAACGAGAATTATAAAGCTTATATAGAAGTGATTTCATTTGACAAGCTTGTAGATAATGCCAAGAAAAGGCATCGATTATTTTTCGATAAGATGAATTTGCCAATAAAATGATTCCTCCCCTTCCCGCTTTTGAGGTAGGGAAAGAGAGAGATTATATCGCAATCTATTCGCTAATCGCTTAAGTGTTTCTTAAACACCTGACTCGACAATAGACATATTATCAAGTCGCTCCTGATATAAAAGACGCCCATTGTTCTAAGAGGACACGGCGTTGCTCTAAAAAGTCTGTTCGCATGTAAGCCTTTGTCACTGAACTACCGACTGAATGCGCAAGAACAGATTCCGCAATTTCAAATGGTGTTGAGGTTGTCTCTGCTATCCAGTCACGTAAGCTTGAACGAAAACCATGTGGACGATAGGCTAAGCCGCAAAGTGTCATATATTTCGCCATGGTAGCATCAGAAATGGGGTTGCCTTTAAGACCAGAAAAAAGAAAACCATTTTTTTCAAAAGGAAGAGATTTTTCAATAACTCTCAAAGCTTCATCACTTAGTGGCACACGAAAGTCTGAAACTTTCCCTACAATACCTTTCATGTTTTCTTTTGGTATCGTCCATATATTTTTGTCAATTTGTTCAAGACGCAAATAGCGCAATGGATATGACCGTGCTCCCGTCAAAATCAGTAACTTCAGTGCTAAATTTGAAAGGATATTATCCTTTAAGTTTTGATAAAAAGCCGGCACTTCTTGCCATGGCATAGCAGGAATATTTGTTGCTGTCGCACGTGGTTTTCCTAAAAGCGCGCGTGCCTTCATACAAGCTTGTAGATCAACATCCAAACCAAGAGCCGCAGCATATTTCAAACAAATATTGATACGGTTAAGTGCCTTTCGCGCTGTATCTGCTTTTTCATGCCAAAGTGGAGCAAGAACATTGCGAATGATATTGGCTGTTAATTTTTCTATAGGTAAATTACCTATGTGTGGAATAACGTGCAACTCTAGTGGAGAAAACCAACGACCATTTTTACCTTCATTTTTTAACTCTGCTTTCTTGCTTTCAAAAGCCGCTTGTGCAATTTCTTGGAAAATATTGCTTTGCTGTTTTAAAATAGTCTGTTCTCGAAACACAATAGGATCATTGCCTTCTTTAAGAATATCACTATAATGCCTAGCAAGCTCACGTGCTTCTTTTAAAGAAAGTTTCGTAACAGGACCAAGTCCCATTTCACGGCGCTTATTGTGGTGCGTATAGCGAAAAAACCAAGAGCGTGTATTGTCTTTTCTAACATTTAACCATAGCCCTGCCCCGTCACAATATTTACCCTGCGGAGACGTCTTTACGAATGATGCTGATAACCGATGAATCGCCCTCACTTAACGCCCCCTCTCGTCCACCTTTTCACACATCGACCGTCCACCTTTTTTGATCCACCTTTTAGACCACCTTTAATTTTTGATTTGAGATTTTTTCTTTAATACTTAATTTTTTTATTGAATCATAAAAAGCTATAGACATCAATACATCCTTGCACATATTTATATAATTTGATTCTTGCTAATAAAGCCTGATTCGCCCTCTGGGGGCACCATTGTATTTTATCTCAAATAACTTATTGATTTTCCATATTTTTTTAAGGTGAGGGATGCGTCGATAAAAGTGAGGGAATAGGATTTTCAAATCATGCCTCTACAAAAGTAGCATTCTCTTTTCTTTTTACTTCGTTAAGCATTTCTAAGAATTTTTTGAATGCTTCTAAATCTTCCTGTGAAAAAGCATCTAAAAGTCTAACAAACATGCCAACAATTTCACGACTCAACGGATTTGAAGGCTTGATTGTAAAACTTGTGCGAGAAGCATCTGCTTCCCTTCTTAAAAGGGATGCCATCTCTTCATCTAACGCGTAGAGTTCAATGATCTTTTCTTCCATTCCTACCGGAACAGACTTTTTGCCAATTTCTACAGAAGATAAAAATGGTACAGATATGTTTAATTTCTCAGCCATATCTAATA
>NZ_JH725025.1:10845-17943 GCF_000278135.1 Candidatus Bartonella washoeensis Sb944nv | reverse complement strand
TTGCTAATGATAAAGTAATGTGTGTTCCTTTTTTCAACTGCAATTGTTTTTTCCCCGACGCAACAAGAAACGGCGTGAAAACTGAAATCACACTCCCCAATCATAAACAAAGGTTGTTTGCTGGTTATTGCTCCTCTTCAAAGACCAGTAAACACGATTATAGACAAGGTCTATCACCCCTTGCATCTCATCAAGGGCAAGCTTATCAAAATTGCTGAACACCGTTCGGTCAACCTTTTCAAAGCCGATCGGAAAAAGCTGTCCATCCGAACCAATCTGATAAAAACCACCATCACCAGCAAAAAAGGCATCACTACCAAAACAGGCAATCGCTCCAGAACTCCTTGCTCCACGTTTGTCATGGATCTTTTGAAAAAGACAAGATATTGATTTAAAATGATAATTTACTGTTTTGCATATTGAATAAGAGTCCCGAATATTGTAAGATTCTCTCATCTCAAATCATTTCATTTTGAATCAATCAAAACCATCTCCTTGCACATCACAAGTGGGATTATCGTGTGGATAAAAAACCATTTAGAAAGGAGTAAAAATGCCTCTTATGAATCGTCTTAATGCAAGAGCTGTCGCAACATTGGGGGCTGGCAAATATAATGATGGTGCCAGCTTGCTCCTTCATAAGCTTAAAGATGGTGGTGCTCAATGGATTTATCATTATACCATACACGGGCGGCGTTGTGAGATGGGCTTGGGTGCTAAGAAATTTCTCTTTTTAAAAAAGCCCGTGAATTGACAACTCAATGGCGTTCTGTTCTTCGTGAGGGGCGTGACCCCATTAAAGAACGTGAAAAACAAAAGCGTGAGGCAATGCGTAACCTCCACTACTTAAAAGACATTGCTGTGGATGCTTTTGAAAGTCGTAAAGCTGAATTAAAAAATGATGGTAAAGATGGTGTATGGTTTTTACCTTTAAAACTTCATATTCTCCCCCAATTAGGCTGTCTACCGGTTTCAGAGATTACACAAACCGATATACGCAATACCCTTGCCCCCATTTTGCATACAAAAGCTGCAACAGCTAACACAGCACTGATACGTCTCAATCTCTGTCTCAAACATGCTGCTGCATTGGGATTGGATGTTGATTTACAGGCAGCAGAAAAAGCACGCGCTTTGTTAGGTAAACAACGCCATAAAACGCAAAATTTACCAGCAATGGATTGGAAAGATATACCAGCTTTTTATCAAACACTTTGCAAAACACCAACCATGACACAACTAGCTTTACGTCTGCTTATTCTTACAGGTGTTCGTACAAATCCTTTGCGTCATATTAATAAAGATCAGATTGATGGGAATATATGGACCATCCCTGCTGAGAATATGAAAGGAAGGCATGATACCACAACAGAATTTCGCGTGCCTTTATCATCAGAGGCATTGGAAATTTTGAAACAAGCGCGCCTTCTTTCTCGCAATGATTTCTTTTTTAATGCATGTCAAACTACATGAAAAGAATTGGACTTGATACCTACCCTCATGGATTTCGGTCTAGTTTACGCGATTGGCTAGCAGAAACAACCGATGCCCCTTTTGAGGTAGCAGAAACCATTCTAGGTCATAAGGCCAGTGGTAAAGTAGAGCGTGCCTACCGTCGTACTGACTATCTAGAACAACGCCGTGTTTTTATGGATAAATGGACGGCTTATGTCACGGAGCAATCTTAAAAGATGGGGGCTTGTACCCCATCTTTCCTTCATTATCTGTGGATAACTTTTTCTCCCTTTTTTCTCAATTCATCTCAATAAGACTCATAAAGTTTCAAATAAGAAAATACATCATAAAACACTGTTTTTTATGAATAAAATTACTTTCTAATGATTCCAAAATATGGTTAATAAATAGTTATTGATTTGTTTCTGTTTTTTAGAATGAAAGGATAAGTTATGACTGAAAATGATGTTCTTCTTACAGACCGTGAAAGTGCAAAATTATTGCATATAAGTGTTTCAACATTCCGCCGTCATGTCACCAATGGATCTTTACCAAAGCCTTTAAAATTTGGTTTTTTATCGCGTTGATTACAATCGGATTTGATGGATGTAATTGAAAAAGCAAAAATGCAACGTCAAAGTGACGCGGCATAAAAAAACCTTGTCACATAAGAATTGACAAGGCTTTCTTAAGCTTATCAACCTGAAGCTTGGTATGGTGAAAATTCAAGGCATTCTCTGCTAAAACAAGACTTAAGGCTTGCATTCAAGTTGTTCTGGATGCTTTTTACAATAAGGGCTATTTAAGCGCTTCTTGACACTGCGCCTTGGGATCACAGCGCCTGGACGACAAATCGGTAAGTTTTCGGCTTTATGATTCTCGCACCAAGTCCCCCCCCCCACTTTATCACGGAAACCAGCTTGAATCATACAAGCTTCTATAGTTGCTATTGCATTGTAGCTGAGCTTTCTGCTTTCTGGATCGGTATCATAAGGAGTTGGCATACCACATTCTAATAATGCTTTTCCTACCTCAGTAAAATCTGCACCAGGCTTCTCCCACGTAGCTATCTCTCCTAGAGGAGGTTTGTTAAATTGACATCCGGCTATACTAAACAAAGTTACAGTACTTAATAATTTAAAGATTTGTTTCATTTTTTGCTCCTTAAAGGGACTTTTACTCGATTAGATGAACCATAAAACTTTTGGCATTTGTAACTCGCATCTCCAAGACAAGTATGAACATTTATAGGATCTGAGAACATTTTCCATGTTTCTTTCCACCAGTTACTACCAGCAGGTGCCTTGGAGAAAGTAGCAGGGTTGCCACCAATCACCCCGCCAACAAAGTCATATTTATGATTTTCCAAACCAACAGTGGTTTGTTTGCCATCACTCACATAAGTTAAAAGAGCGGATGCAACTAAAGCATTAAAGGCTGATCCATAGAAATTGATATTCGTATTGTCAGCTATCCCGTGCACTCCTTTTTGTTTGAAAGAATACAGCATATTCCCCAATGTCATGCCACCGCGGCTATGGCCGTAAAGTTCTAACCCCGTGTTGCCATAGCCATTCATCAGATTCTGTGCTTCTTGTGTTGAATTGGTCAAACCCCAAAAGTTATTTTCCATAAACTTCTGATAGCCTGCAACCATCAGCTCTGATATTGCTGAGTCAGCTTCGGGGAAAACAACAAAATAAAGCGGTTCATTTTGATTTTTAGCATGTTGTTCTGCATAAACAGCTGCCTCCTCTGGTGGTGTAAAGATGCCATTGAACGAAACATGGACCTTGCCATCAGAACCAGCTTGCAAGTGTTCCTTTTCCTCAGCTGTTAAATAATGCGATTGAGGAAACAATCCCGCCATTCCAAGCGGAAAGTACGGATAGCGGAGTGTTGCTCATCACAAGCAAGACTTAAGGCTGGCATTTGCGACTGTTTTTATACTGTTTACAAAAAGGGCTATTTAAGCGTTTCTCAACACTTCTTTGCGGAATGACAGCGCCTGGACGACAAATCGGGAGGTTTTCCTCTTTAAAAGTATAACACCATCCCCCCCATTTATCTTTATAGCGGAATCCTGCTTGGATCATGCAAGCATAAATTGTTGCTTTTGCATTAATGCTTACCTTTCTATTTTCTGAATCTTCATCATAAGGGGTTGGCATTCCACATTCTAATAAGGCTTTTCCTACCTCTGTAAAGTCTGCTCCAGGCTTCTCCCACATACTCAAGTACGCTGGAGCAGGTTTATCAATGTTTTCAATATCACATCCAGTGATATTTAATAGAATGAGCAAGCTCAATAATTTTAAGATTTGTTTCATTTTTTATTCCCTGTTCTAGTCGAATGAACTTTTTTAAAAGTAAATGATCCATAGCGTCTTGTACACACATCACGCGCATTACCATAACAATTATGGGTACTAGGATCGTGACCTGCTAGCGCTCCCTCTATCTCTCTCATTGGAATTGCTGGTGGGTATAATACATAGGGGAACTTCAAGGGTACCTTATAAGCGGTAGGTGGGTTGTGACCAAATCCTATACCAATGGGATCAAATAGATGGTTTTGTAAATAAACATGATCTTTCTTGCCATCACTTACATAATTTAGCGTATTTGCCATAGCTTGAGCATTATAAGCTGGTCCAAAAAGATAGATATCTGTTTTTTTTGCTATACCGTGGATGCCATGCTGTTCAAAGTCATGCAATCCATTGCCCACTGTCAAGCTACCCCGGCTATGCGCATTAACACGAGCCTTGTCATTGCCATAACGATAGATAAAATCCTGGAACTTCTTGCTCGAATTGCTCCATCCCCCAAAATACTCATAAATCGCTACCCCCAACTCTACGAGCTTGTCTTCAGCTTGGGGGAAGACTGTAAAATAAAGAGGATTTTGCTCATCACAAGCAAGACTTAAGGCTGACATTTGCGACTGTTTTTATACTGTTTACAAAAAGGGCTATTTAAGCGCTTCTTGACACTGCGCCTTGGGATCACAGCGCCTGGACGACAAATCGGTAGGTTTTCCTCTTTAAAAGTATAACACCATCCCCCCTGCCTCCACACCTCTTCATCTTTATAGCGAAAACCAGCTTGAAGCATGCAAGCATAAATTGTTGCTTTAGCGTTGATGCTCTGCTTTCTGTTTTCTGGATCAATATCATAAGGAGTTGGCTTTCCGCATTCTAACAATGCTTTTGCTACCTCAGTAAAATCTGCACCAGGCTTCTCCCACGCATTCAAAGATGATGTAGAAGGTGTACCTAAGTAACATCCAGCTATACTCAATAGCCATATTCCACCACTCAATAATTTTAGAGTTTGTTTCATTTTTTACTCCATGATTTACTTGAAGGAACTTGTTCTAAATGGGATGAGCCATAGCGCGCTGTACACACATCATCCGCACTCCCCAAACAAGTATGAGCGTTGCGAGGATCTGAGAACATTTTCCATGTTTCTTTCCACCAGTTATCAGCAGGCGCTGTCCCATAGGTATAGCCATTGCCACCAATCCATCTGCTTACAAAGTCGTATCTATACCCATCGATGCCAACAGTGGTTTGTTTGCCATCACTCACATAAGTTAAAAGAGCGGATGCAACTAAAGCATTAAAGGCTGATCCATAGAAATTGATATTCGTATTGTCAGCTATCCCGTGCACTCCTTTTTGTTTGAAAGAATACAGCATATTCCCCAATGTCATGCCACCACGGCTATGGCCGTAAAGTTCTAACCCCGTGTTGCCATAGCCATTCATCAGATTCTGTGCTTCTTGTGTTGAATTGGTCAATCCAAAAAAGTTTACCTTCCAGAAACTTCTGATAAGCCGCTATCCCGAACTCTACCTCCCAGTCTTTAGCTTGGAGGAAGACTGTAAAATAAAGGGATTTTGCTCATCACCAGCTGCAAGACTTAAGGCTTGCATTCAAGTTGTTCTGGATGCTTTTTACAATAAGGGCTATTTAAGCGTCTCTCAACACTTCTTTGAGGCATCACTGCACCAGGACGACAAATGGGAAGGTTATCGGCTTTATGATTCTCACACCAACCTTGTATTGTAAAGCTAGGGCGAAAACCTGATTGCGCCATACACATTTCAATACTGGCGAATTGATTCAAATCTAGCGCCACAACCTTATCAAAATCCGGTACTCCACATTCTAAAAGTATTTTCTTTCTCCATAATTCTGGTGAAAGTGAGGTAATTGAGTTAACACACCCAGCTGTGCTTAAAAACGCTAAACCGCTCAATAGTTTTAAGATTTTTTTCATTCTTCCCCTCCTTCAATGGGTTTCTTTGATGTTGAGAGTGCCATCCGCATTCAAAGAAGAGCCTTGATGTTCAAAACTCTCTTCATTTTGCGTTTTTCCCTCACTCCCGTATACCGACACAAAGCCCTTGCCTGATCCTACACCGAAACCCGTTTCATGCTCCTGTGAATGGCTGCTATGATGATCTGTCATATCATCAATCATCACATGTTCCGCTGTTACATGAATATCTTCATTTGCAAACATATGAGAAGCAGTGATTGTGATCTCTTTGTCTGATTGCGTGATAATATTTGCCCTCTAGTCAGGTTCACCTGTTAAGATGAGTGTAGTATTGCTGATAGTGAGATTGAGGAAACAATCCCGCCATTCCAAGCAAAGGCAAGGATGGCGGAGTGTTGATCAACCAGCTGCAAGACTTAAGGATAGCATTCATATTGTTCTGGATGCTTTTTACAAAAAGGGCTATTTAAGCGCTTTTTGACACTGCGCCTTGGGATCACAGCGCCTGGACGACAAATCGGTAAGTTTTCCTCTTTAAAATTCTCACACCATCCTCCCCCCCATTTATCTTTATAGTGGAATCCTGATTGAATCATACAGCCATGAATTGTTTCTATTGCATTGATACTAAGCTTTCTGTTTTCTGGATCGACATCATAAGGAGTTGGCATGCCACATTCTAATAATGCTTTTCCTACCTCAGTAAAGTCTGCTCCTGGCTTCTCCCACATACTTAGATACCCCGGAGGAGGTTTATCAATGTTACACCCAGCGATAGTTAACAGCATGATCCCACTCAATAATTTTAAGGTTTGTTTCATTTTTTCCTCCCTGATTTATTTGAATATATTTTTTGGCGGTGCTTATAAGAATTTCCATAAGCACGCCTACATGCTAGATCCGCATTTCCATAACAAGCGTGGACACTAGGATAAGTCGTAAATATTTTCCATGTTTCTTTCCACCAGTTACTACCAGCAAGTACCTTGGAGAAAGTAGCAGGGTTGCCACCAATCACCCCGCCAACAAAGTCATATTTATGATTTTCCAAATTTACATAATCCTGCTTGCCATCACTTACATAATTTAGCGTATTTGCCATATCTTGAGCATTATAAGCTGGTCCAAAAAGATTGATAGTTGTATTGTCAGCTATCCCGTGCACTCCTTTTTGTTTGAAAGAATACAGCATATTCCCCAATGTCATGCCACCACGGCTATGGCCGTAAAGTTCTAACCCCGTGTTGCCATAGCCATTCATCAGATTCTGTGCTTCTTGTGTTGAATTGGTCAATCCAAAAAAGTTTACCTTCCAGAAACTTCTGATAAGCCGCTATCCCGAACTCTAC
>NZ_JH725025.1:0-9850 GCF_000278135.1 Candidatus Bartonella washoeensis Sb944nv | reverse complement strand
CCCCCCCCCACCTTATCACGGAAACCAGCTTGAATCATACAAGCTTCTATGGTTGCCCATCCATTGTTGCTTAAATTTCTGTTTTCTGGATCGACATCATAAGGAGTTGGCATTCCACATTCTAAAAGTGCTTTTTTTACCTCAAGCCGATCTGCTCCTGATTTTTCCCACACAGTGAAGTATCCTGCAGGAGGTTTATTAAACTGACATCCAGTTATAACTAATAAAGCTATGCAACTCAATAATTTAAAGATTTGTTTCATTTTTTACTCCTTAAAGGGACTTTTACTCGATTGGAAAGTCCATATATATTTCGACATTTTGGACCCGCATCTCCAAGACAAGTATGAACATTTATAGGATCTGAGAACATTTTCCATGTTTCTTTCCACCAGTTACTACCAGCAGGTACCTTGGAGAAAGTAGCAAGGTTGCCACCAATCACCCCGCCAACAAAGTCATATTTATGATTTTCCAAACCAACAGTGGTTTGTTTGCCATCACTCACATAAGTTAAAAAAGCGGATGCAACTAAAGCATTAAAGGCTGATCCATAGAAATTGATATTCGTATTGTCAGCTATCCCGTGCACTCCTTTTTGTTTGAAATTTAGCGTATTTGCCATATCTTGAGCATTATAAGCTGGTCCAAAAAGATTGATAGTTGTATTGTCAGCTATCCCGTGCACTCCTTTTTGTTTGAAAGAATACAGCATATTCCCCAATGTCATGCCACCACGGCTATGGCCGTAAAGTTCTAACCCCGTGTTGCCATAGGCATTCATCAGATTCTGTGCTTCTTGTGTTGAATTGGTCAAACCCCAAAAGTTATTTTCCATAAACTTCTGATAGCCTGCAACCATCAGCTCTGATATTGCTGAGTCAGCTTCGGGGAAAACAACAAAATAAAGCGGTTCATTTTGATTTTTAGCATGTTGTTCTGCATAAACAGCTGCCTCCTCTGGTGGTGTAAAAATGCCATTGAACGAAACATGGACCTCGCCATCAGAACCAGCTTGCAAGTGTTCCTTTTCCTCAGCTGTTAAATAATGAAAGTGAGGTATTTTTTGTCCACGGCTATCAGTTATATACTGCCCATGTTTATCTTTGCGATAGATTATATTGCCCTTTTCATCACGGTTGACTACAGCGATGGGGTGTTCTTTGATAAACATGGTTTTATAGGCTTCATCGCTGTATTTAAACCCTTCTTCTAAGAGTTGCGTTGCCATTTCACGATTTTCACGAACGATTTGTTCTAACTTGCCTACATCAAGTTGTTGTACACCCTGATGGGCCGTAGCAATATCACGGTTAAAGGAGGAGATCGCTTGTTCCACATCTTGCCCTGTCAGTGCCTTCTGACCCGCTTCATCGGTAATAATGATGGTACCATCGCTGATAGCGGATTTGGTTTCCCCTTCCTTTGAATCTTTAGCTTTTGCATGATCCAAAGCATTTTTGGCGATGTTTTTCGCGATACCATATTTGCCCTGATACATCGGACCACTTGCAGAAATGCTGATCCCATCGTTGCTGGCTTGAGCATGGGCACTGTTGGTGATATCACTGGCGCTAATGCTTCCTGTGATCAGGCTGTTTTTTTCTGTCGGCGCGGTGCTGGAAATAAGCCCCCCAGTTAAGGTCGTTTTATCTTTAACGTTGATCTTAAAACCACCATCACCAGCTTTGATGCCTGATTGTTCTACAACACTATGATAATCACTAAAGGATTTATCCTTGTTCAAGGAAATATTGGTTGTGGCTGCATCATCCTTTTTTCCACTATTAAACCCAATAGAAAAAGAGTTTTGCTTGCTGGAGGTTTGACCCGTATCACTGCGGCTGACAATGGTCAAATCACCCCCTACATCCACTTTGACCTGATTTCCAGAAACCACAGCACCTGCTAGTGTGGTGTTTCCCTGACTTATGGTATGAACAGTGCCGGTGCCAATGATATGGCGGTTCTTTTGTTGAACCTCCTCACTGGAGCCTTCCCCTTGACTAAAAGCGGTATTGCCTGTTGCCCCTGGACCACCGGTGCCATAGCTGTATCCAAAATTTACTGAAGCGCTTTCACTTCTGTTTTGTGTGCTTTGCGTGTTTTGTGCACTTTCAAAGGTGATATGTTTTCCTGCTTCCAAATTGATATTGCCACTCTGCACATCATTGTCTAGTGCGTAATCCGAATTAGTGCCAGCGATAATATCAGCTCCAACACCATGGATGCTGCCTTTGTGGGCTTGCATATTAACAGAACGCCATGCATCTATTGTCCCTGTCACCGCGGTGGAAAATTGAGAAGACGCCTCTGCCTTCTCAGTCTTAAAGCCCACTGTCACATTGGCTGAAACATCAGCCATATTGGCAAGAGCATCTTTTGGTGAGTCACCCTTTATCCCATTGTAAAGATCTTTGCCTTTATTATAAAGATCATGGCCTTTTAGACCTACAATAATGCCATTACCGATTTTGTGTTTTGTATCCCCATGATCAAAACGTTTTGCTGCATTCTTTACATCTTGTACAGTACCAAGAATGCTAACATTGATAGAACCTGTAACGCCTGCAAAGGATTTTTCATGCTTTTCTTTTGCGTTAGAGGTATCATAGCTTGTCTCAAGCGTGATATTATTGCCGGCTTCAATGTTGACATCACGATTTGCCAAAACATCTGCCGCTTGTAAATTAACATCATGATCGGCATTAAACTGTACATCTTTCTTCGCCGTGATGTGCGATTGAACGGAAGCTATTTCCCATTGATCGCCTGTGTCCTTCGTGCTCGCAACCCCAACACCCACAGAAGCACTGCTGCTGCTCTTTTCAAACTGAAAGCCAAAACCTTCACGCTCTTCTTGGCTGTTTAACCTATGGCTCTTATGACCAACAAGCACATTGACATCACCGACTGCGGTAAGATGAACATCTTTCCCTGCAAGATCAGAGCCTACAATTGTCACATCCTTTTTCTTGGCGGTCATGTTGAGAGTGCCATCCGTATTCAAAGAAGAGCCTTGATACTCAAAACTCTCTTCATTTTGCGTTTTTCCCTCACTGCCGTAGAACGACACAAAGCCATCACCTGAACCCACACCAAAACCTGTTTCATGCTCCTCTGAGTGGCTGCTATGGTGATCTGTCATGCCATCAATCGTCAAATCTTCTGCACTCACAGCGATATCTTGACCCGAAAGCAGATGAGAAGCAGAAACCTTGGCATCCCTTTGTGCTTCCATGCCAATGTTGCCTGTCGCACCAAGAATAGAAGAAACCGTTGTAGTATGCGATTCAGATTTATCTGAGGATTCCTCGTGCAAAAATCCGCTTTCTGAAGATTGCTTTTGTTGGTCGTAGTGTTCTTGAGAACCTTTTATAACAATATCCCCACCAGCATTAATGGAAATATCCGCTTGTTTCTGCTCTTCTGGCGTATCCTTTCCTTTGCCAGCAAGCAGCATCGACCCAATGATTTTGCTATCATTGCCAGATTCAACAGCTATCCCTTCACCCCCTGTGACACTTGAACCCACAACTTGGGTAGCATCAGAAGTTTCATGATAGTATGAGCTTCCTCCTAAAAATCCGCCATCTGTGTAGCTAGATATCTCACGGTGTAAGCTATCCTCCGCATTGGTAATCAGGACATCTTTGCTGGCTTTCAGCCCTACCTTGCCCTCAGCCACAACAGAACTGCCCGTGATGGTGAGATCATGCGGCCTGCCATCCTGCCCAGCAACAGCGGTAATATCACCTTCAGCTTTTATCGATGAGCCGCGAACAATTGACTCTTGCCTGTCAATACTAAAGTCGCTACTCTGAAAATAATAATTCCTTTCATCTTCTCTTACCCCTATCGCTATCTCCCCTTGAGCACCAAGGGCAATATTGCCTTTCGCATCTATATCGGAAGCAGAAATATGAATATCTTGACTGGATATAACAGTGATATCTTGTCCAGAACTTAAATGAGAGCCATTGTGTAAGGCAACATGCGATGTTTCACTGCCATTTTGATTGTCCATACTATTGCGCGTAGCATCAATCAAAACATTCTCCTCAGCTTGTAAATGCAAGCTCTCCTTTGCTTGAACATCAGAGCCTAGAACATTGAGATTCTTTCCAGAGACAAGTGTCGTTGAGCCCCCAGAATTGACTTGCGATTTATGGTGCATGGTGGAATCACTATGCTCGCTGTGGTGATAGGTTGTGGCTGAGCTTATTGTCAAGTTGCCTTCTTCTGTGGACATTGTAAGATCACCTCCTGTGGGGATCCTCACCCCTGAGGCTATGATACCTTGTTTAGCAATCACCGTTGCATTACCACCAATAGAAAGCGCATCGGTGTTTAAAATAGTCTCCACACCTTCAACGCTTGTTCGCCCTGCTTCAAAACCAATGTTGTTTTCCGCAAGCAAAACAGCATCACCACCAGCAGCAAAATGCCCCCCTTGACTAAAAATATCCCCGCCATGCACATACAATTGGTGTGCTGCCGCAATCCTCCCTAAATTGGTTATCGTTGAATTGCTCGTATTTTGGCTGGTGATATTGACATCATCCCCCATGATCAATGCACCTGCAGAAACAAAGGACGCTCTATCTTTTTCTGGGATGTAAAGCACCGGTACGTAAACATCCATGCCCTTTACTTGTTGGCGCACATAAATCACCATCGGTGCTTCTAGGGAAGCCAATTGTTCTTCACTCAAGGCATCACCAAAGGGAAGATTGTGTGCTCTTACATATTCTGCTCCCTTGTCAAGCAAGATTTTAACTTGTTCAATGGCATCACTGCCAGGAATAAAGGAGCCCTTGCCCAAACCTTGACCAACAAGATCACGCAATTGTTTCTCAATCAGTTGCTTTTCGAAATAAGCATCCCCTAAGAAAAAAATCTCTCTGTTAGGATTGTAACCAATTCTGTTTAAATAATAGGCTGAGCCATAAAACTTGCCAACATCGAGGAATTGCGCCCGCGTTTCATAAAGGAAATTTTGTTTCGGCAAGGTGCCACCAACCCCACCCGATTGTGGTTTTGGTAAAGGCAACGAACTCCCATCCGAAACACCAGCTGTACCATCTATAGCGATGTTTGGCGTAAACAAAGCACCTGCTGCTGTTAAACCACTCAGTGCCCCCAGTGGATCACCCCCAACGGCTTGTGCCTTAAAATGCGCATCCCCTGTAATGGAACCTTCAGCAGCCATGTTGTTGAGTGTCTCAACCACCAGATTCAACGTGCCACCCGCTTGAACAAGACCAGAAACGGTATCCGCAATTTCCGAACTGATATGGCGAAGAGCACCATTACTTGCTATGTCTAAAGCAACATTACGACTTCCATCAGCGTTATAAGCATAACAATAATAATCCGTATTTGCGTTACAGCCCATAAAGGTATTTTTATAAGCCGTTGCCCCTAAATTGCTCAGCACATTGGCGTGGATATCAGCGTTTCCTTCCACTCTTATAATACTGTAATGGTTGTCAATGGTATCAGCATTAATGATGAGATTGCCGCTAGATTGTATCATCCCCTGAATAGTGGGTTTATGCGAAAATGCTTCAGTGACAGTTTTCTCTGTCATATGTGACAAGTTATTCCATCGATACCCTTGATAAAAAAGTAGATTTTCACTCTCTTTCCAAGTAAACGTCTTGTACATTACCGCATCTTTTAAAGTTATCTTACCATAAGTTGCTTCTTTGTTGGGCAAAAAATTTTTAATGTGAAGATCACATGTGTCTCCTGAACATTCAACTTCTTTATAGGAGACGCCCCATTTTTCTTTTATCCCAAAATCATGTACTACACTTGTTGTATGATACAAAATCGCATTTTCAATTGAATCAAAGCGCTCTGGTTTTTGGAATGAAATAGTCGCATTTTGGGATGTTTTGATAATTTCCGGCGTACTATCGGCTTGATTTTTTAGGGATTTTGTTTGGATGGCGAGGGTTCCACCGGCTTGGATCAAGCCCGCTTTGTTGACAAGGGAAAGGCTCTTTCCGGTGCCTTGTGCATTGACAAAAAACAAATCACCCTCTGCCAAAATGGCAGCAAAATCATTCAACACAGTGCCATCGACTTTGAGGGCACCACTCCCCCCTGCATAGATTAAACCTGTCTTGTTATTGGTCACATCGCCCGTCACGGTAAAGACTAAATCCTGACCCGATGCCAATTGTCCGCTATTTTCAAGCGCCCCCGCTTTGATTACGAAATCTCTGGCAGCCAAAACAGAGGTATCTTTATCAGCCATAACACTTGGAGCAATAAAGAGAATATCTCCAGTCCCATCCTCTTGCGTAATGGCTCTGAGCAATGCATGACGAATCTCAAGAGCTTTTATGCTATTAAAGTCTAAACCGCCATAAATCAGCGTGCTGCCTGAGATATCAATAGTATCCCCCTTTAAAAACAGCGTTTGCGGCGTGTGAATATGAGAACGATCATTGCTTAAATCGAGGGTTGTTGCCGTCAATCTCACATCCCCTCTAACAGACAGCTCATGTTCAATACTGATCCCTCCAGACACCGATGTCAGTGTTGCGGTGCCATAACCCATGACATGATCATAATAAATGTCGTTGCCGGCCAAAAGTTCAATATTGCCACCACTAACAATTTGTTTAACCTTGATGCCCTCTTGTGCTGTAATAAAAAGTGAGCCATTTTCATCTAAAACAAGATCACCTATCTCGCCTCCCTCAACGATACCTGTAATAAGCGTCCCAGCATCCAAACTTCCAACTGTTAAAATGGTATCACCCCTCGTTATCAGAGAAGTAAAATCAACCGCCCCGCCCTTAATATTTGCATCGCCATTGGCTAAAAGTTGTCCAAAATGAACGGAGGTATTTGTGTTTGGTTGTGCATGAATAGCAATATTTTGATGCGATAGGATCGTTTGAGAAACAGAAAGCCCGTTATGTGAAACCAAGGTGATATCTCCTGCTCCATAAACACTTTCAGCGACAATCGCCCCTTGACTGCTCTGGAGATCAACATCCCCTTTGGTGCCAAGAACAACAACACCAATAGCACCTGTAGCCGCCATATCAACCCCACCGGCTAAAAGCTGCGCCTGGATATCACCACTGGCATGTGCTTTGAGGTTCCCTTGCGCTAAAACAATCCCCTCAATCTTCAGATCTCCACCTGCTTCAAGAGCCATATCAGCGCCAGAACCAAGCCCTGAAACTTTAAGAGTCTGGCGCGAAGACAGCTCCATATTGCCCCCAGACGTTGCGTTTCCGGCAATCGATAAAAGCCCATCCTGTACCTCTATTTTTACATGACTATCGGCAGCAACTGTTTGTAAAGTGACATCCTTTTTTGCTGTAATCTCAATATTCTTTTTCGATGTGATGTTTTTTGCCAACACGCTCTGGCTTTTCGATTTGAGCACAACACCCCCGTGACCAAAAACATTCTTCAACGAGAGTTTCCCATCAGCAGAAAGCTGTAGCTGCCCGGCATTTGTCGCCATATCATGACGCATCCGAACGCCAACACCTTTTTCTGTTGCAACAAGTTTAATGCGATCTGCCTGCAGGGCCCCCAGTGCAGAACCATCTATCGCATATTCCGGTTTACCAGTAATATCAGTAAGTTCTTTCATTTCGCGTGAAGCATAATCAAAGTGCCCCGTTCCAGCTGTTACACCGATCTCCCTACCTGCGACAACACCTTCAAAATGTACCGTGCGTGAGACAATATCGACAATATCAACCGAACCCTTGCCAGAGAAAAAATTGGCTCCCTTTGCTCCAAAGGTCATATCCCCACCTTTGACCTCAAAACCTTTCAGAAAACCGCTGGCATCAATTTCTGGAACACCCGTGGTTAAGGTCGCATGGGGTGTATTGATAAAACCACAACCATCACAGCTTATGCCATTGGGATTGGCTATGATCACATCAGCTTGATGCCCAAAAACTTCCGCTGGACCATTCAATGCACTGCGCTTGCCACTGGTGACTTCATTTAAAATCACTTTTGCTGAACCAGAATAGTGCAAATGCGGATTTCCCGGCATAATGCCCCCCAACTGAGATTGCCCTACTTCTTGCGCATGATTGTTGAGAATAACACCTGGATTGTCAATATTGAAATCGTGATATTTATTGTGCGACAAGCCCTTGCCATTGGGTGTGACAATATCAATCGACGGAACCCCATTGGGGGCTGCTACAATATCAGGCTGATGAACGGCACCGGCGTTGGAATCAACAGATATTTGCGCCTGAACCGCTAAAGGCTGCAACAGAAAAGATAAACCAAATCCCCCAAATAAAACCTTTTTGAGCATCGTACTGGAGACTAAAACGCTTAATAAATTTTCTCTGTTTGCTTTCTTCTCATATCTCATGCTTTAACTCCCCAATAAAAGACGCTTAAAGATTCATTGTGATCGTCACAAAAACCGTTCCTGACTTGTTGTGTTTGACTGTGCTCCACAAAATGCTGGAATAGCTTGCATCAAGAGAGACAATGCCCCCCACAAGCTTGACCCCTGCTGTCCAACCGGCAAGCTGTTCACGGGTCAATCCATACAAATGATTGTCTGTTTGAGATTGCGAAAACACACATCCATAATCCAAACCAACATAAGGACGAAACTCGCCAAAAACCTTTTTCAGAGGTGCACTGTTGCTCCAAGGTACTGCGCGTAAAGACAAATCATTACGGCTAAAAAAACCATTATTGCCAAAAAGCAAACTCTCACGTGTGCCACGTACATTAGAAGCCCCACCCAACGAAATTTGCTCTGCTCCCAACAAATTATGCGGTGAATATTGCCCTACCAAAAGGGTATTGAAGATAAAGTTCCACTCTCCAACCTTAAAGGGTGTCATGGTACTCAGTGTGCCGGTAAATTTAGCAAATTGTGGCTCTGCATCCCCCGCCCCTGGATCATGTTTTTTGACAGAATGAAACCATTTAAGACCTTGCAAGTAATTGACGTCAAAGGTCCAAGTCCCACCAAGCATCTGGCGAGAATGCGATATCCCAAAATTAGCAACGCTATATTGCCGACTGCCAACCTCAATCTTATTGCCAAGAAGGTAATTGTTGGTTCTCTTATAAGAAAGACCTAAATTGAGTGTGGTCAGTGAAACACTATCACGCTGTATAACAGTGCTTGTGCTGGCGTGTAATTCACTGGAATCCCCTGTCGTTTCAATCTCTGTAAAATTGCCCTTGATAATGCTCTGATAATTATAGGCATAGCCATTGAAAGCAAAGGTCCAATAACCGTACGGTATACTCACACTGGCAGAAATATTATTGCTATGCCCCTCTTGTTTGCTCTCGCCCCAATAGTCGGGTTCACTGCGTTGATAGCTAAAATCCCACGCATCATTGATCCCTAAAATATTTTCTACCTTTAAGCCCGCACTATAACGCGCATAACCCGTCGAGGCTTGGCCAAGATTATCATGAGAAACACTAACCCTCAAAGCTTTGTCAGGCTGATTGTTAATATTAACAATAGTGCTTCCCTCCTCATGCCCAGGTAAAAGTTCACTTTGGGCATGCGCTGACTGAAGCCTGTTGATCTGATCAAGCCCCTGTTCAATATCGCGCATATTGAGAATATGCCCTTTAAGCCTCGGAAAAGCACTCCACACAACATTGTTATGAGCGGAAGCCGGAGAACCATTATAATAAATCTCTGAAAGCTTACCTTCAACAACAACAAATTTGAGCGTCTTGCTACTTTTGATATCTTGATCCGGTATATAAAAACGCGCCGTCACATAACCTTTATCTAAATAAAGCTTGGTTAACTGTTTGATCAATGTTTGGATATCAGCAAGCCCTATACATCTCCCAA
>NZ_JH725024.1:429245-435962 GCF_000278135.1 Candidatus Bartonella washoeensis Sb944nv | reverse complement strand
GACACTAAAATCACGCCCTCTCAAAAAAACAGGAAAAAGAGCCTATAAGTGTATAATTCCATACTTAAAGGATTCTTAGGGGCTAAACTTTAAACATTGATAATTGAACGAGGTCTACACCTGTGCTTAATTTTACGAGAGATGAAATTCTGTCGCCCCCTATTCTATTATGGGTTTCGATAATTCTCATTTTTTTACCATCTCGTTTCATTTCTGTGTGAGAGGCTCCTTCGTCTAAGCCTATGAGCGTTAAGAATTGTGAAATGTAATTGACTATTTTTTGTTGTACTGTTTTTGGTAAATCAGCTGGTACACAATGCCCAATGGCAGTAAAATTTTTACCATTTTCATTTTCTATGAGGCTTTTTTTGGTAATCGCTATGATTTTATGTTTTCCTGAAAAACTAAAGGCTTCAACAGAGTATTCTTCTCCAGAAATAAATTCTTCAGCTATGAGGTTAGAGGAAAAACAGATATTTGCAATATCATTGATTGAATTGACTTGGACAACATCTTTACTGCCATAACTATCTATAGGTTTCACAATAAGTTGACCGCCGGTTGTTTTAAAAAAACATTCTCATTCTTTTTTATTTTTTGGTTTTAAAAATTTGAGAGAATACTCTGCGTGATCAGAAAGAAACAAACGCATTGCATATTTATTCTGTATTCGTTCTATTGTTTCCCATGATAATGTTTTAAGCCCTAAAAATCTGGATAGCTGTGATGCAAGTGGAAGAGCTTTTTCTGTTAAAGTTATTATAGCATCAATTTTACGATGACTATGGATAGCGCTGATGATCTTTTTAGTAAAAGGTACGTTATGATAATCAAAAAGAAAGACAGAGTCTTGATTCATATAAGCGGTGAGGGGACCATTTTCAGGCTTGTCAAAGATTGTCATCTTGATGCCGTTGCGTTGTGCGCAATCAATCATGGCATGATGAGGACTTAAGAGTACAATATGCTTTTCCATCAATTTCCCTTTTTGCTTGTTTTTTTAAGATGAGGAGAGAGAGGAGAGCTACACTGAGAGAGACAATACTCAAGATCTGCCAAACCGATAATCCAAAAACTTCTTGGTTATAGAAGAGGGAGCTTAAGTAACTTCCCGCTATGCCTCCGAAAGCACTGGAGAGACTCATGACTCCATAGGCACTAGCGATTAAGCGTTCATCTATATTTGTTGCATCATAATCGAGGCGTATTTGTATAATTATTTCAGTAAAGGAAAAAAGCATGACCGCTAAGAAGAGGTAAAAATAAGAATACTCGAGAGAGTGGAGGAGGATGAATGAGAATCCAAATAAAACAAAGGATAATATGATAGGCATTTTGGAGTTTTCTTTACATGCCCATTTTGAGACAGACATTTGGAAAAAAATCACGATGAGGGCATTTAAGATAAAAATAAAAGAAGCAGCACTTGCTCCCAAAACCTGCTTACTCAACACAGGTATGGTGCTTTCAAGTTGGATATAAAAAAAGGTAAACAGGAGCATAAAAAGTGCAACGTTAAGCATGGACTTATTGGTGAGCAGCTTTCTAAAATCAGAAAAATTTATTTTGTCCAATTTGTTGGTATTAGAGCGTTCCTTTAAGGTGCAGTTCAGAAGAAATAATAAAAAAAGATCAATCCAACAAGACTAAATAATAAGGAGGGGAGCATTTTAAAAATCAACATTCCAAGCAAAGGGCCGATAGAGACTCCTATATTGGCAAAGATTGATCTTGTTGCTCAAGCATCCACTTTTTCAGCTGTCGAGATGTTTTTTACTCAAAAAGATTTCGCAGCAGGAATGTATAGACTGCTTCCTAGTCCAATGAAGGCGCAAGAGAGGAGGAGGATATAAAAATTGTCCGTAAAACCAATGATAAGATAGCCGGGGATGCGTGTTGCTAGACCTAAAAGCATTGTTTTTTTTACATGGACATAATCGGAGGCAATCCTCCTAAAAGAGAGCCTGCTCTTTGGCACCAAAAAGCTATCCCGATGATGATGCCAACTTCTGTTGTACTGAGAGAATTAAGTTTGCTGAAATAGATGGCCAAAAAAGGAATGACCATAAATATTCCAACATTACTGAGTAAAGTTGTTATGAGAATAAGTTTTATGCTTGCTTTGAAAGTGAAGAGTTTACGCAGCATTTTAATTTTTCCACCACAAGATTTACTTTGTTGGCTTCAGAGAGTGCGTTTAACAGAGCCGTTTCTGAAATTGTTCCTGTGGTCAATAAAATGCTAACGTATGCAGATTGGTCTCTCAAATTCAGAATTTCTTTCCCCTGTAAGGCACATGGGTAGAGAGTGGTTTGTTTGCGCCCTGCATGTTTCAAGCTTATTTGCTGAAATTTACCTGTTGTTTTTGCATAGATAAGCGCTTGACCAATAAAGGTTTGGGGGATCAATTCTTTTTGCAATAATTCAGGTTCTCTTCCTAACGCGCATTCTAAAAATCCTTTGTAAATATTAGTGTTAAAGGCTTTGCAGAGTGCTTCACCAATTTGCCCTCCACCGAGGCGAGGATTTATTTCGACAACTTCAAAGCCTTCTTCAGTGACGATAAATTCCGTGTGTGCAAAGCCATCATGATAGGAAACAGCTGCTAGGATGTTTTTAATCCATTCTTCGATTCCCTGTAATTCCAGAGTGTTTTTGTTTAAAGGCAAAGCTGTTGCAAGTTCTTTAAAGTCAGGCATGTCTGACATGATTCTGCTTGAGAGGGTGAGAAGCTTTGTTTTCCCTTGATAGCTAATGGTTTCAGCGCTGTAGAGTGTGCCTGTAAAGAAGGTTTCAATGAGGATACTTTTGAGTGATGTATGGTTTTTATCAATTCCATTATTGCGGTTATTGCGGTAAATTCAGTTTTATTTTCTGCAAACCATACGTTTTTTGAGCTTGTTCCCTGTGGATCTTTCATAATGACAGGGTAAGAGAGGTCGTGTGTGTCTTGGAAAGCAGCACGTTTAATAACAGTTGCTTGTCCTTTTGTCAGACCTTTTTCAGAGAGGATTTTTCTTAAACAAGCTTTGTCTTTACAGATGTTGATTGCATAGGCATTGTGAGTTTTATATCCCAACTGGGCAGAGATTTCGTTGACACTTGTTGCCCACCTGTCTGTAAGATTGATAATTCCACTTCTGGTGAAACAAAAGATGTGATTGGTGGGTGGATTTGCTACCCATTCTCAAATTCTCTTTGTTCCTTTTTTTGTGCAGTGGTATTAAATGCAAAACCTAATATGCCTGTGATCATTGTGGCAATGCCGATGGCAAAGAGTGCACCTTGGGTGTGATCTACATGGACAAAGCCGGCTGCTATAAAGCCAATGCATACGGCTGTTTGTATGATGAAGAGATAGGCAGGCATTTGACTGTTTCTGTGTTCTTTCTGAATGGCTTTCATCATAAAACTTGCCATCAGGGCGTTTTGCACGCCGTTGGCACCCCCAAGGATAAAAAATGAAAGCATCATCAACCACACGATGTGTGTGAGAGAAAAGCAGAAAATTGCAAAGCCGATGGTTGCAGCAGCGAGTGATGCTCCAGCGGCATTGCCAAAGTGTTGGAAAAGGCCAGAAAAACAGAGGGGACCAACCACGAGGCCGAGACTTATCATGCTTGCAATCATCCCATAGGTTTCAGCACTTAAGTTGAGATCAGTGCGGATGCGGACAATCGATAAGACGTTGAGAGCAGAGGTGAGGATGATGGTAATGATGAGGGGGGAAAGAGCATAGACAACATTTTTTTTACGCAACAAACCTATGATATCCAACCCTTTTTTGGTTTGTTGCACTGTCTTTGTCGTTTGTGCATGAATTTTTAAACTTTTAAAACAGAAGAGAGTGATAAAGGTTGCACAAAGAACCATGATTGAAAGTGCAAATAATCCTCTTTGTCCGTTTGATAAACCATATAATACGCCTCCTAGGAGTGGTCCGGCAATATAACCAAGATTGCGGACTGTTTGGATAATGCGGTTTAGTCGGTCTAATTGCTGATCAGTTTTTGCAAATTCGGGAACAGAAACGAGGATTGCAGACCAAAAGATTGAACCAGCACAGCCCAGCGCGAAAGAAAGGGCAATATAAACCCAAAACTGGTTGGCAATTGCAGCTGTCGCTATGAGGAGTGCTTCAAATAATAAAACAACAGTAACTGTTCGCGCTGGTTGGAAGCGATGTAAGAGGCGCGGGGCAATTGGTCCGGCACAGATTGCGCCGATAAGCCCTGACAACAGGAGCATTGAAATAAAGGCTGTGCTCTCTGCTAAGTGGAGAGCAAATGTAACTTGCGCTGTTTCATCAGCAAAGCTGCTAAAGCCCAAAATAATAAAAAGCCCTATTTGAGCAAAAATAATGGATTTCTTCTTTGTCACAACGCCCCCCAAGACGCTAAAGCTTTTACGGTTTTTAAAATTTCCTCTTGCGCTATATTATGTGGTTTATCATTGAATTTCACTGTGTCCAATTTTTTTCCAATGAAAGTTGAGACAGGAAGCTTTTGTCAATGATCGCTATACTCAAAGCTTGCACAATGCTCGTTTGCTGCGATGAACCGTTCTTTTCGGATGAGGGGACCTGTTGGAGAGGTGAAGGGAGGCACAGAGTGATTTCACTTTCAATCTCAGAGACGTTAAAAGTGGGCGCTCAATATATACTCAATATATAAATGTGATCTCTCTGTTGAGACGCATTCTCTTCAATTCGTGTACGGATTTTTGCATCCTATGATCAAGATCGTCTGCAAGACAATGATAAAGAAGCGGAAAAATGAGAATGATCTATTTATTCTTGTTGAAGAATAAGATCAATGCAGAAGATAATTTTCTTCTTCACGAAAACATGTTAATCATGATCTTATCGATTAATTCTTTTTCAGTTGTATCGAAAAATTGAAACAGAAATTGTATTGGGTGGTGGAATGTTTCGTTCAGCTTTTTTAAAAAATCGTGAAATCTATGGACCACTTTGTATTGGCTTTGATCCTAGCCATCAGGTTCTCCATTCATGGAAATTAAGCTTTGATTATAAAGGTTTAAAAGATTTTTGTGATATTCTCTTAACAGCAGTTATTGGCAAAGTGGGTATCATAAAGCCGCAAGTCGCATTTTTTGAATTATATGGTGTGGAAGGTCTTCAAGCGCTTAAGGAACTCATTGAAATTGCACACGAACAGGGCTTATTGGTTCTTGCTGATGCGAAAAGAGGGGATATTGGCTCTACTGCTGAAGCTTATGGCAAAGCTTGGCTTGGTCCAAGCAGTGCGTTCAAGGCGGATGCCATGACAGTTAATCCTTTTTTGGGGTTTGACGCTCTCATTCCTTTGATAAAGGTTGCAGAAGAAACAGGAGCAGGGGTTTTTGTGGTTGTTCAATCCTCTAATCCAGAGGGAAAGCACATTCGAAATGCGCTTATCGGTGATCAGACACTCTCCATACATCTTGCACAGTGCATTTGTGATTATAATATCCAGTCGCGGGTTATGCATCATAATCTTGGTCCGATAGGTGCAGTTATAGGAGCAACATTAGGATCTGAATCGAAGGACACAATCGAGCAGTTAAAAAATAGTCTGTTTCTCGTTCCTGGTATTGGCGCTCAAGGTGGAACAATGCTACAGTTGGTACATCAATTTCCACAAAGTCTATGGCAGAATGTCATTCCCTCTGTGTCGCGCTCTATTACAGATGCTGGTCGCAATATTGTTGATTTAAAAAATGTTATCAATGATTTTGCCGAGCAAGCGCAAAGCACACTTATGTCTTGTCAGTCTTTGTCTATGCCATAAAACTGAAAATCTTTTATCAAGAATGCTATTTATTTTAAGAAGGCTTCTGCTTATCGCAAACCAGCAGCTTTTTCTTGATGCTTGGCAAAAATCTATAATGCGTATCTCATTTGATTTTTAGGAAAGAGATATAAAATATACGAGACGATTCTTGCGAAAAGAGAAGTGTTGATGCCTAATGGAGATTATCCATTGTCTCGTGCTTTAATGGATTACGCTCCTTACGCAAAATAAAACGCCATTTTTTTTGCGAATTCATGAGTTTTTTTAGAGACATCTCTCAACGTACACAAAGCCCCTCTCACGACCCCATTCCGCAGAGGGTATTGTGTGAAACCCATTGCCATCCTCTTTTTTACATTTATGAAGCTACAAGCTGCCCACCATATTCTTATATTTGCTAAAGCCTAATGTTGCGACTGCTCTTGCATTGAGACGGTGCATAAGAGATATTTTTACTCCTTTCTTAAACAGTTTTTATACCTATACGTCAATCTCGCTTGTAACATGCAAGGCAATGGTTATGAGGGATTCAATAGCAACAGGTCTGAAATGAGAGAATCTTACTGTATTTGGGGTTCTCATTTAAGATGTAAAACGATGAATTATCATTATAAATCAATTTTTGCATGATGGAGTAGAAGGAGAACGCAGAGAGTATCGAAAACGCTAAGGGAGAATTTTTTGAGCCGAGGGGTAAGGAGAAAAGCTCTTATGAAGAGCAGGCATGAGAATTTTTACAATTAACTTATTGATTTTTCAGTATAAATTATCTTAATAAGGGTGCAATATTAAACATTTTGCTATTGCATGTTTTTCTGTTTTGTGTACTGTCACCTGTCACCTGTCACCTGTCACCTGTCACCTGTCACCTGTCACCTGTCACCTGTCACCTGTCACCTGTCACCTGTCACCTGTCACCTGT
>NZ_JH725024.1:397000-429125 GCF_000278135.1 Candidatus Bartonella washoeensis Sb944nv | reverse complement strand
CTGTCACCTGTCACCTGTCACCTGTCACCTGTCACCTGTCACCTGTCACCTGTCACCTGTCACCTGTCACCTGTCACCTGTCACCTGTCACCTGTCACCTTTATCAGCAAAAATCACGCGATTGCAGTTCAAAAAGGTGGATTGAATAGGAGATCTATGAACCTTGAAGTGTAAGATGTAGTGGCAATATTGAATGTTAGAAATACAATGATGGTGCTTGTCTTTGGGATAGTGCTCGTCTTTGGCTTTTCCTCATTTTTAGACAATGTCTATAAGAGCGAAATATAAAAATGCCAATGCAGAATTTTCATTTTAATATTGAAAGTGCAAACCATTTCATAGCGGGTTATACTAAGGGAAAAAACAGCGCCTTTGTAAAAATCAATATATTGATTTATAAAGATAATTTATTGTTTTGTAACTTGAATGAGCGCTCCAAATACAGTAAAATTCTCTCATTTCAGACCTGTTGATATTGAATCCATCATAACCATTGCCTTGCATGTTACAAGTGAGGTTGGTGTGTGGATGAAATCATTTAAGAAAAGGGTGAAAATGCCTCTTCTGCCTCTTCTCAATGCAAGAGCAGTCGCAACATTAGGCTTTAGCAAATATCAAATATAAGAATATGGTGGGTAGCTTGTAACTTCATAAATGTAAAAAAGAGGATGGCAATGGATTTTACACAATATCCTCTGCGGAATGGGGTCGTGCGAGGGATTTGGGAACAATAATGAGGTGTTTCTTTGAAAACAAAGGCTTATAAATGTTGCTACAAGTTCTTAGTTGATAAAGTTATTGCAGCGTTTGTTTCTATAAGATAGACACAGATTCATCTGTGAATACATATTGTTGCTAGAGAAAAACATGTCATCAAAACAAGAAAAAACCAAAGCTCGCTTACCCCGTGGTTTTATTGATCGCACAAGCGCACAGCTTTATGCAACTGAAACAATGATTGCGCAAATTCGTGAAGTTTATGAACTTTACGGTTTTGAAGCGCTTGAAACGCCAATTTTTGAATATACAGATGTATTGGGCAAGTTTTTACCTGATTCAGATCGTCCAAACGCAGGTGTTTTTTCGCTACAAGATGATGATGAACAATGGATGTCTTTGCGCTATGATCTTACTGCGCCCCTTGCGCGTTATTTTGCAGAGAATTTTGAAACTTTACCAAAACCTTATCGCAGTTATCGTCTTGGCTTTGTTTTCCGCAATGAAAAACCCGGGCCAGGGCGGTTTCGGCAATTTATGCAGTTTGATGCGGATATTGTGGGAACACAAACGGTAGCAGCTGATGCTGAAATTTGTATGATGGCAGCAGATAGCTTAGAAAAATTAGGATTTCAGCATCATGATTATGCCATTCGCCTTAATAACCGAAAAATTCTAGAGTGCGTTTTAGAGAAAATTGGTTTGGGGGGGAATGAGCAGGTTGAAAAGCGCTTAACTGTCTTAAGAGCAATTGATAAACTGGATAAATTTGGTCCTGAAGGTGTGCGTTTGCTTTTGGGTAAGGGGCGTTTGGATGAAAGTGGTGATTTTACAAAAGGAGCGGAGCTTAAGGACAAAGAGATTGATTGTATTCTTTCCTTAACCGCTGCTGGGGCTGAAACAGCAGAGGAAACACTTGATGCTCTTAAAAAAGTTGTTGGTGATCATGCTCAAGGACTTGAAGGGATTCGTGAGCTTGAGGAAATGCAGGCAATTTTTGCTGCAAATGGCACTCAGAATCGTATCAAAATTGACCCATCGGTGGTGCGTGGGCTGGATTATTATACAGGTCCTGTTTTTGAGGCTACATTGCTTTTTGATGTTTTTAATGATGATGGACAAAAGGTTGTTTTTGGCTCAGTTGGTGGTGGTGGACGCTATGATGGGTTGGTGGCACGCTTTCGTGGTGAAAACATTCCAGCAACAGGTTTTTCAATAGGGATTTCACGATTGATAGCTGCTTTACAAAACCTTGGAAAGTTGCCTATGAAGGAGACGACTGGGCCGGTTGTGGTGCTGATGATGGATAAAGAGCCAGAGGTGGTTGCACGATATCAAAAAATGGTCATGCAGTTGCGCCATGCGGGAATTCGTGCTGAACTCTATTTGGGGGCATCGGGGATTAAAGCGCAGATGAAATATGCGGATCGGCGCCAAGCGCCTTGTGTGGTGATTCAAGGATCACAAGAACGCGAGAGCAGAAAAATACAGATCAAAGATTTGATTGAAGGGACGCGATTATCTCATGAAATTAAGGATAATCAAACATGGCGCGAAAGTCGACCAGCACAAATAACAGTTGATGAAGAACAATTGGTCAAAGCAGTACAAGATATTTTAGCAGCCCAAAGGCGGTCATAGTAAAAGTCTTTATAGAAGCGATTATTCAAAATATTTTGGAAATTTGAGATTCAATTTTTAAGATCTGTATTTTGCTCGTTTAAGCGTTCTTATACACGCGTTCAAAATCGATTTTTGAGCCCGTGCGGCATAAAAGAGAGATTTTGTTAAGAGTGAAAAAAGCCCTATTCACTATAAAACGCGTTCTTCTGAGATGCGATGATAACATTTTAATGAACAAAAACACTGAAAAAATTCAAGGGTTTCACGTAAGGCCCCTTCCTAAAAGTTTATAAAAATATTGAAAGTTCATAGTGGCTTAGCCTTTGAATTCGCATTTATTGGCATCAAATGCTTTGTTGTTCTTTTGTTGACAGCACAAAATCTAGTATTATTGAAAGATAAAGAGGGCTAGAGCGTTTTATCCTAAAAAACTTTTTTAAGTTTCAAAAAACAATCAAATGATTTAGATCGAATAACTTTTACAGGAAAATATTGGGGTAAATTGTAAGATGCTATAATAGTAACTTGTTGATAATGTGCATCTTTTCATAAAATGAATGCGTTAATGGAGAAATATAATGCTCCAATACGATTTTACTCTGCTCTATGAAAAGAATCCTTTTATTCTTGAAAAACTTGAGGATATTAAAAAATTATTTCAGCGTCCTCCTTCAAACTTTGGATTTAAAGATCTTCCCCTAAAGCACATTTTCAGGAGCGTCCGATAGTCGGTGTATGATCTTTGGGCTCTCGTTTATTGGGATGAAAACTTTTTTTGTTCTGTTGTGGCAAGTGAGGAAAATGTTAGATGAAGATGAAGTGGATTTATGATTTTATCAGGTAACATGAGATCAGCCTATTCTCGATGCGTTTTTGATCTGTGACTTTTCAACTGAAGAACCAGAATACCTTAATTTTGCAACTTTTAAAGAAGGTATCAAGGAATGAGACCATAACAAAATTGTAGCGAAGGGAACAAAAAAAGACTGTTATTTCATAAATTCGGATATTTGGGGGCTTGCCAGATGTGATGAACACTCTGAGTTTGACAAAGATGATGATGAAATGGATGCGGTTTTCACAGCAGAATCTCAAAATAAAAAGTTACTTTAGCAGTTGTTTTTTTAACTTAAAAAGAAATTTTCACTCTAAGAGTCAAGGATTTTAAGAAAATAAAATTGAGGACGAACAATACACAGTGCCGTATCAAAAGTGATTTTTGGGTGAGAGATGGATGAGATTGTTATACGGGTGGCTGTTTTTTGCCGGTAGAGCTCTTTGATGCCCATGATGATGGGTGTTTCCTTTAGCGTTCATGACAAGGGATGGTTATCTTTGGATTTATTGGTGGGGGCGGGTGTTATGAGAGGTTGGTTGTGTGCTTTTCGTGGTAAAAATATTTCAGCTACGTTTTTTACGCTTAAAAATTCATAAAAGACAAACGGCACAAAGTTCTCTTTCCAAAAGAATTTATGCCGTGAAGTTTGTGCGTTTTAAACGCGTGATTTGTTTTAAAATTAACCTTTTAAGGCTTTTAAAACATTTTGTGGTGAAGAGATTTCATAAGGATCTGTCGTGCAATTGTCTGAAAAACCTTCTTCTTCAAACCATTTTTCAATCATACCATCATTAATAACAGCAGCATAGCGCCATGAGCGCATTCCAAAACCGATATTGTCTTTGGCAACAAGCATACCCATTTTGCGGGTGAATTCACCGGAACCATCAGGAATTAATTTTACGTTTTTGATGTCTTGTGCTTTCCCCCAAGCGTTCATGACAAAAGCATCATTAACGGAAAGACAATAAATTTCATCAATGCCAAGTTGCTTAAATTCATCATAGAGTTTTTCAAAATCGGGCAACTGAAAGGTTGAGCAAGTAGGCGTAAAAGCGCCAGGAAGAGAAAAAAGGATAACGCGTTTTCCTTTAAAGTACATATCACTGTTAACGTCTTGCCACCGATAAGGGTTATCTCCACCAACTGAGTCATCACGTACACGTGTATGGAAAGTGACATCGGGAACTTTTTTTCTCATCATAATTATGCTCCTATATTTTTTGGGAGTTGTGTTTTAAAACAGTGTTTACGTTTAAAAGCGTGTTGGAGGGTGCATTTTAAACCAATCATATATTGTGATAAGTTTGCAAGTATTTCATTCTTGCGTCAAGTAGAATTAATCGTTTGATGGATGTGCAGTGTAAAATCGAACGAACTCATATGAAGGCGTCACCATGACTATAACGACAGTTTTGACAACGGCTTTTGGAGATCAAAAACTAGGAACATCTGGTTTGCGTAAAAAGGTATCGGTTTTTCAACAGCCCCATTATGTCGAAAATTTTCTTCAATCCATTTTTAACAGTGCTGGACCTTTTGAGGGCAAATTGCTCATTCTTGGGGGTGATGGACGCACTTTCAATCGGACACTGATTCAGCTTGTGTTGAAAGTGGCGGCAGCTAATGGTGTTGCGCGTGTTAAAGTGGGAAGAGAAGGCATTCTCTCTACGCCTGCTGTTTCACATCTTATTCGCAAATATCATGCCTATGGTGGACTTATTCTCTCAGCGAGTCACAATCCTGGTGGTCTAGATGGGGACTGTGGCATCAAATACAATATTTCCAATGGCGGACCTGCTCCTGATGCTTTGTGTGAGGCTATTTTTGCAACATCACAGCGTCTTTCTTTTTATAAGATCGTTGAGGCTCCAGATATTGATTTAAGTAAGCAAGGTATAACCTTTGTAGGGCCTATGCAAGTAGAGGTTATTGATCCTGTTGCCGATTATGTGGATCTGATGCAGGAGATTTTTGATTTTGATCGCATTGCCAAAGCAGTTATAGAAGGGCTCACTTTGCGCTTTGATGCGATGCATGCAGTCACAGGTCCTTATGCGCATGAAATTTTTGAAAAATGTTTAGGGTTTTCTGAAGGAACGGTAGTGAATGGTATTCCTTTGCAAGATTTTGGAGGAAAGCATCCAGATCCCAATTTGGTTTATGCTAAGGACCTTTATGACTTGTTGATGAGTGATCAAGGTCCTGATCTTGGAGCTGCGTCTGATGGTGATGGTGATCGTAATCTCATTATCGGTTGTAAACAATTTGTTACACCTTCTGATTCCTTGGCTATCATGGCAGATCATGCTCATCTGATTAAAGGGTATCGGCATGGTATTGCTGGGATTGCTCGCTCTATGCCAACAGGGCGTGCTGCTGATCTCGTTGCTGAAAAAAAAGGATTAAACTTTTTTGAAACACCAACGGGTTGGAAGTTTTTTGGGACGCTTTTGGATGCTGGAAAGGTCACCTTTTGTGGTGAAGAAAGTTTTGGAACGAGCTCTCATCATATCCGCGAAAAAGATGGTTTATGGGCTGTTTTGTTTTGGTTAAATCTTTTAGCGGTGACAGGGAAAACTGTTGCACAAATTGTGCAACAGCATTGGCGCACCTATGGGCGCTTTTACACTTCACGGTATGATTATGAAGAAGTAGAGGCAGATAAAGCTTATGCGATTATCGAGCAGTTGCGGGCACATTTACCAAAGGCAGGAATGGAAATTGCTGGACTTAAGGTCGAAAAAGCAGATGATTTTACTTATCATGATCCCGTTGATCACAGTATCAGTACAGGGCAGGGAATACGCATTTTTTTTGAGAACGGAGCACGGCTCGTGGTGCGCTTATCAGGGACAGGAACGGTGGGAGCTACCGTACGACTTTATTTTGAGCAGTTTGAGAGCGATCCACGCAAACACAATCAAGATCCGCAAAAAGTTCTCCAACCTTTGCAGAAAGCCGCTGTGCAATTGTTGAATATACAGAAAAAATTAGGTCGCGAGCGACCCGATGTTATCACATAAAAGAGCTGTTTTATGTTGTCTCTTGTGGGGAGTATTATTGCTTCACAGGGAATTGGGGGTGACTTTTCTGCCATGATGGAAGATTCCCGTTCATTTTTAAGAGGGGTTTAGTTTACACTAAGTTTGAGCGCGGATTGGATTTCAAAAACTAAATGGCGATAAGAGTTGGATGGTGAATGCTCCAATATTCTTATAAAAAGGTTTTTTAAGCAGGACGGTAGCCATTTGTTTTTGCAGGTGGAGTCTCTTTGGGAGATCAGTTGGCCAGTCATATCATCATCTCCCGCTTTCTACTTTTCGTGCTTTGGTGCGTAAAATTTGTGTGATTTCTATGCGCAAAAAGTTTTCCAATCTTTTTGACAGTGTTTGGCAGGGCTTATGTGTTTTTTAAAGAACAGGCATGGCTCGTGGTGCACTTATCAGGAACAGGGACGGTAGCAGCATCTTACGACTTTGATTTTGAGCAGTCTGAGGGTGATCCACGCAAATACAATCAAGATCTGCAACGAGTTGTCCCACCTTTGCAATAGAGGGCGTTTAAACTGTGAAATATGCAATAAAAACCGGACCTCGAACGGTCCGATATTTTTGCTGTTTGTTTTGAAGGAGTTTCTATCTCATTGCTTATTGTGGTGCAATCATCTTTTTAGGATCAACTAGGCGGTCATAATCAGCAGCAGAAACTCCAGCTTTTATTGCTTCCGCACGCAAAGTTGTATCATTTTTATGTGCTGCCTTGGCAATTTCAGCAGCTTTTTCATAGCCAATTTCTGGTGCAAGAGCTGTCACTAACATGAGAGAGCGTTCCATGAGAGAGTGAATATGGACTCTATTGGCGCGTAATCCTTGGATGCAATGTTCATCAAAAGAGCGCATACAGTCACCAAGAAGCGTAATCGACTGCAAAACATTATAACCAATAACAGGCTTATAAACGTTGAGTTCAAAATGTCCTTGGCTTGCGGCAAATGTTACACTGGTATGATTGCCAAAAACTTGGCATGCGACCATGGTTAAGGCTTCACATTGCGTGGGGTTAACTTTTCCTGGCATGATAGAAGAACCAGGCTCATTTTCTGGAAGGCTTAGTTCTCCTAAACCTGAACGTGGTCCTGATCCCAAAAACCGAATATCATTCGCAATTTTAAACAGATCAGCTGCTAATGCATTCAAGCTCCCATGGAAATGCGCAAGAGCTCCATGATGGGCGAGTGCTTCAAATTTATTGTTTGCAGTTTGGAACGTTATCCCTGTGAGGGTGCTCACTGTTTGCGCAAAAGCAACGTCAAAACCTTTTGGTGCATTCAATCCTGTGCCAACAGCAGTGCCACCTTGAGCAAGCATTTGGACATCAGTTAGAGCACTTTCAATGCGTTGGTGATTAGCTTCTAATGCAGCACGATAACCTGAAAATTCTTGCCCTAAGGTCAAAGGTGTTGCATCTTGTGTATGCGTGCGGCCGATTTTAATGATGTCGGCAAATTCTTGTTCTTTTTGTTTTAACGTGGCAATGAGAGCTTCAAGGATAGGCAGTAAGTGTTGGCGTGTTTGTAGCGTGGTGGCAATATGAAGCGCTGTGGGAAATGAATCGTTCGACGATTGGCTCATATTGACGTGATCGTTGGGGTGAACCGGTTTTTTGCTGCCAAGTTTTCCTCCTAAAATCTTACTAGCACGATTAGCAATGACTTCATTGACATTCATATTGCTTTGTGTGCCAGAACCTGTTTGCCAGACGGAGAGTGGAAAATGTGTATCGAAATCGCCGGCAAGCACTTCATCAGCTGCTGTAATAATTGCTTTCCCAATGTTTTGTGGGAGCTTTCCTTTGTCTATATTGACAAGCGCTGCAGCTTTTTTGATAAGACTTAAGGCATAAATGATGGCAAGAGGTTGTTTTTCTGTGCCAATGTTAAAATTATGCAGAGAACGTTCAGTTTGTGCGCCCCAATAACGGTCTTGACGTACCGAAATCGTTCCAAAGCTATCAGTTTCCTGACGTGTTTCAACCATGGTAAAATCCTTTTATGTTCACGGTTATCCTTAAACAAGTAGATAACGCAAAATAGAAAAAAGAGGCAAGGCTTTGAAGCTTTTTATGAGAAATTATTTTAGAGACAATCCTTGACATTTGAGAGTGGCAATTTTATATTCCGATTGTTGTTAGCACTCATGCTTAAAGAGTGCTAACAAGGACTTAAGATTAATTCAATTATATTAAGTTTTAAGGATTTAAAATATGGCTAACATACAATTCCGCCCACTTCACGATCGTGTCGTTGTTCGTCGGGTTGAATCTGAAAATAAAACTGCTGGAGGGATTATTATTCCTGATACAGCAAAGGAAAAACCTCAAGAAGGTGAAATTATTGCTGTTGGCAATGGTGCTCTCGATGACAATGGAAAGCGTGTGCCTTTAGAAGTGAAAACAGGAGATCGTATCTTGTTTGGAAAATGGTCTGGAACCGAAGTAAAAATTGATGGTGAAGACCTCCTCATCATGAAAGAATCTGACATTATGGGAATTTTGGGGTAATTCAGCCTCTCAATACTTTCATTTTGTATTATTTAGGACACAACTCCAAGGAGAAATTAAATGGCTGCTAAAGAAGTCAAATTTGGCCGTGAAGCGCGTGAGCGTTTGTTGCGCGGCGTTGATATCCTTGCTAACGCTGTTAAGGTAACACTCGGCCCTAAAGGTCGTAATGTGGTGATTGACAAATCATTTGGTGCACCTCGCATCACAAAAGATGGTGTTTCCGTTGCAAAGGAAATTGAACTCGAAGATAAGTTCGAAAATATGGGTGCGCAAATGTTGCGCGAAGTTGCTTCTAAAACCAATGATATTGCTGGTGATGGAACAACAACTGCAACCGTTTTGGGACAAGCTATTGTACAGGAAGGTGTAAAAGCCGTTGCTGCTGGCATGAACCCAATGGATCTTAAACGTGGTATTGATGCTGCTGTTGAAGAAGTGGTGGCAAGTCTCTTCAAAAAAGCCAAGAAAATTCAAACTTCTGCAGAAATTGCACAAGTGGGAACAATTTCGGCTAATGGTGCTGAAGAAATCGGTAAAATGATTGCTGATGCCATGGAAAAAGTCGGCAATGAAGGCGTTATTACCGTGGAAGAAGCAAAAACTGCTGAAACGGAATTGGAAGTCGTTGAAGGTATGCAGTTTGATCGTGGATATCTTTCACCTTATTTTGTCACAAATGCTGAGAAAATGGTGGCTGATATTGATGATCCTTACATCCTCATTCACGAGAAGAAATTGTCTAATCTACAATCTCTTCTTCCAGTGCTCGAAGCTGTTGTTCAGTCTGGTAAACCTCTTCTTATTATCGCTGAAGATGTGGAAGGTGAAGCTTTGGCAACACTCGTTGTCAACAAGTTGCGCGGTGGTTTGAAAATTGCTGCAGTGAAAGCTCCAGGATTTGGTGATCGCCGTAAAGCCATGTTAGAAGATATTGCTATCTTGACATCGGGTCAGGTTATTTCTGAAGATGTTGGCATTAAATTGGAAAATGTCACTTTAGATATGCTTGGTCGTGCAAAGAAAGTGAACATTTCTAAGGAAAATACCACGATTATTGATGGTGCTGGCCAAAAAGCTGAAATTAATGCACGCGTTAATCAGATCAAGGCGCAGATTGAAGAAACAACTTCTGACTATGACCGTGAAAAATTGCAAGAAAGACTGGCTAAACTCGCTGGTGGTGTAGCTGTTATCCGTGTTGGTGGTGCCACAGAAGTTGAAGTGAAAGAAAAGAAAGATCGCGTTGATGATGCCTTGAATGCAACACGTGCTGCTGTGGAAGAAGGTATTGTTGCTGGTGGTGGAACTGCGTTGTTACGTGCAGCAAATGCGTTGACTGTTAAAGGAAATAATCCTGATCAAGAAGCTGGTATCAATATTGTGCGCCGTGCATTACAAGCACCAGCACGTCAAATTGCAACCAATGCCGGTGAAGAAGCAGCAATTATTGTTGGCAAGGTGTTGGAAAACAATGCTGACACATTTGGTTACAACACCGCTACGGGCGAATTTGGTGATTTGATTGCTTTAGGAATTGTTGACCCTGTGAAGGTTGTGCGTTCTGCTCTTCAGAATGCTGCTTCAATTGCTAGCCTTCTTATTACTACAGAAGCCATGGTTGCTGAAGTGCCAAAGAAAGATACTCCAATGCCTCCAATGCCTGGTGGTGGAATGGGTGGAATGGGCGGAATGGATTTCTAAGCCCTTTTATAGAGGTAAAAGAAAACGGGCCATTGTGCCCGTTTTTTTTTAGGCTTTTTCACCTTCTGTACATTTTTAAGTTTCATCGGGCGTGGTTTCAACATGAGGAAAGGCTATAAGATGATATTACAGCCATATTATCCCTTTAATGAATTCCAAATTTTATCAGGATGCGCGGTTGCGTTTGGTATTGGGATATCGGATTTAAAATAGATGAGGAGTTTTCCGGTGGGCTTAACTTCTATTAATTTGCATCTTTGTTGTTTTCTTCTCGTAAAGCGTGTGTGATTGTTGGCTTAAATTATGGTAGGTAGGCACGGTTCGATGTGGTACCATGTTTCTCCTCCTTACATTTAGGTGCAATTCATTTGTGGCGTGAATCACGCATGTGTTGAAAATTTTCGTTGGGGTGGTGGGAGGCATATGGGCACTCCCATTTTTTAAAAATCTGCAAGTTTATTTGTTAGATATGCTTCATTTTATATTTCCAATCTTTTAATTGTGTAAGAGCCAAGGCTATTTTCCCTCTATGACACATGCTACATTGGCTTCAAAACAGGTGATTACGATGCGCTTTTTGTTTAAAAAAATTTGATATAATTTTTTTATTGCACAAGAATTATTGTTGAGAGTTGTATTTTGATAGTCTTCAAAAAGGCGCTCATAATCTTTTTGTGTTTTCAAATTTCGTCGTTTTTCAGAGGCAATTCCAAGTTCAGGCCTATGCAGATATTCAATACCAATGTTGCTTACAGCTTTTTCTAATTTTCTTTTCGAAAATCCGTGTTTTCTACTTATTGGATTTTTACGAACATCACATAAAATTTTGATATCGTTTTCTATGAGACAATCTTGATAATTCTCAAGAGACTTTCCTTTATAGCCAATGGTAAAAAACAAAATTCCTCATCTTTAGCAGGCTTTATGATAATGTGTTTGATGTTACACACGTTTCATTTCCTTATATAAAAGTGAGGGCTTGAAGGCGATAAATCACTCCGTTGGGGTTTCGTATCATGCGCAAATAAGCAAGTGCTCTAAAAACTCTCAAGATATTATTGCTCACGATAATTCATTGCTGATCACGTTGAAGAAATCTCCCGAATATCGTAAGGTCTTGTTCTTTCAAACCCTCTTATATTTTTTAAATCAATAAAAATCATAGGCTTGCACATCACAAGAAAGAGCAATATGAGAATAAGGGGGCGTTTAAGAATGGCAAAAAATGCTGCCTATGAAGCTCTCAATGCAAGAGTAATATTGTGCTAGCAGATCTTGTTTTTACCAGTGTGTTTTTTTTCTCGTTCAATTTAGTATTTTTATGGGGGGAGGGTTCTTCTTTTTGGAATTTATAAAATTAACCATCTCAGTTTTGTTTCGTTGCTTTTAAACTCGAGTGCTCCAAATATTTTCTGGTACTTCACTATGCATTATGTCGTTAAAAGGATTTCGATTTCATAAGACAATATAACATTATAACTTTCATTATTTGCTGTGATGGTCTGTACCTATAATGCATGCTTATCGTCTTTTTAATTTATAAATTTTCTATTTTGTAGAAAATCTTTTATGCATTTGTAGAAAATCTTTTATGCAACCTTTGTAGACAGTTTCAAAATATATCGTTTAAAAAAGCGGTCTGTGTTGTGATGGTATTGCGATAACAGTTTTAGTATTTTACGTTCACCATTTTGCTGATGGCAATCTTTATATTTTTTAATCCGATTAACAATCCAATTCTTAAAATAAAATATAATCTTTCAACGTATTGCAAGCTTGCATTATGATAGCTTCAAACGATTGAAATTTTAACAATGCGGTTTTTGGTGGGATGAAAACGCATCGTAAAATTTATAAGCTATCTGAATAATAGCTGCTTTGCATTTTATTTGAATACTCACATACGTTATAGCATTTGTATCATGGTTTTCTTTTGATGCTCTGTTCACCGCATGGAGGAAATTTTTTATAAAAATCATCAACTGAATCACGCATTAAGGTGTGGATTCTGATGAGTATTTAGGGAAAGTAAATTCATTTAAGATATTGATTTTTTGTTTTTTTAAAGTTTATTGTGTGGATTCAATAAGCTAAGACTTTTCATATACAATAGCGTGTTTGGTGAGTGTTTTGCTATTATCACATAGACAATGAGCATGTCTTGCTCTATTGAACACTGATTGAGATGGTGTTTTTTGAGTCAAAGAGGAAATCTTATGAGCCAATATCCCAAATGTCCTCAATGTGGTGGTCTTTATACTTATGAAGAGGGTGATAATTTTGTGTGTCCTGAATGTGCACATGAATGGTCCCAAAAGAGTGAAGAATCTCCTTCCGATGTCGTTTATGATGCTCATGGTCAGGTTTTGGCGAATGGGGATAGCGTGATGGTGGTCAAAGATCTTAAAGTAAAAGGCGCAGCATCCGTTCTCAAGAGTGGTACTAAGGTGAAGAATATTCGCCTGGTGGATGGGGATCATAATATTGACTGTAAGATTCCTGGTATTGGTCAGATAGGTTTAAAGTCGGAATTCGTTAAAAAAATTTAATTGGTATAAAGTTTATAAAGCACTTTCTTGCTTTTGTTAAAGCGCATTTGCTTGCGATGAAAGTATAGGGCGCACAATTTCTTCCATTCTTTTAAAGTTTTCAAATCTCATGAACGAACTGTCTTAGAAAAAAGAAATGGTATGTAGATGATATAAAATATGTCAATAATCATCTTCACCTGTAGTGTTAAGGGGTGTTATATCTTTATTTTTCTTCATTTTTATAACTCCAGTAATTCCAGTGGAAATAATGAATGCAGACATAGCTAAAAAAGAGCTCACTAATCCCACCAGTGCAAAAAGTCCAGCAATAAAGCCAGATACTGCTTCAGCAGAGTTCGCTAAAGTTGAAAAGGTTCCAAAACTCTTCCCATAATCTTCACGACGAGAGTATAATTGAAGAGATGAGACTAAACTAATATCTACAAATGCACCCATAAATCCTAAAACAAAGGCTAACACGAGAAGGAGTTTTAAAGAATGTGTTGCAGCTAACGGCATAATAAACATAATAATCCCATAGAGAAGCCAAAATACCATGAGCTTCAACGATGTAATATTGAATATCATTTTACTATATAAAAAACCACCTACAATAGTTCCCACAGCAATGAGAGAAAATATAGAACTTACAAAGCTTTCCTCTCCACCTAGCGACAGAACAAAAGCTGGAATTAAAAATCTTAAAATTGCACCAGTAAAGAGAATAGCAAAAGACGAACCAACGAGCGTAATAAATAAATTATTATTTTCTGTAGAAATATATTTAAGATAGGAAAATGTTTCTCGATAAATTTTTATAAAATGGAATGATTTCTTCTCATTTGAATTTAAATTTGTGAGATTAAATAACACGATAATAGATAGAAAATAGGTAAAAAAATCAAAAATGAGGACTGTCGATTTATTAGCTAAAAAAAGCAGTACCGAACAAACTAAAGCGCCAATGATGGATGCAGTTTCTTCTATAATTTGTGAAGTGCTATTTGCCTTTGTCAGATCATTTATTGAAAATATTCTTGGAATAGCAGCTTGAAAACTTGGTTGAAAAAGACTTCTTCCTATGGTTGTACATATTGCTGCAAAAATAAGAACAATAATATGTGCACTTCCTGTTATATAGGTTATAGAAACGAATAATGAAGCTAATAATCTCGCAAATTCACTGAAGATCATATTTTTTTTTCAAAGAAAAATTATCAGCTAACCAACCTCCGATAGGACCAAAAAAGAGAAAAGGGATAAATCGAAAAAAATACACAAGACCTGTAAAAAGGTAGTTATCTGTTAATTCTAAGACAAGTAAAATAAAAACAACTTCATAAGCAGTATCACCAACTTTAGAAATAAAGAGAGAAAAAAAAAGAGATAAGGGACTCTTTTTTAAAAATAAATTCATATCAACCATCTGGTATTAAAATTTTCTACACTTAAAGTTAAACGACCTTTAATAAAATTGGGATATGAAATTCAAAAGAATCGTATATTTAAATAAATCGCTTAATAAGTTAAGAGAAAACTTTTACAGAAATATGCGTCACGGTACAATAATTTAGAATAATATCAAGAAATATAATTATTTTTCTTTCTTCGTTACTTTTTTAAAAAGACAAGAATATAAAAACTATTAGATCAAAATTTGCTATATTATTACAATAAAGAGCTCACTTTTTTTTGATAAGAATGGATAAAATCAACACGAGTAAACAGGGAACCATATCTCTTTTTGTCAAACCGGCACTATCATTCTCTTTGCCAGCCCCTTATGTTGCAACAGCTCTTGCTGACGACGATTGATAAGAGGCATTTTTACTTCTTATCTCAAACGATTTTTATCCACACACCTATCTTGCTTGTGATGTGCAAGGGAATGGTTTTTTTTGATTCAATAGAAGAGGGTTTGAAAGAAGAGAACTTTACGATATTCGGGAAACTTCTTCAACGTGGTCAGCAATGAATATCGTGATCAATTAATGTCTTGAGAGTTTTTAGAGCACTTTTCTCTTTGCTAAAGCGTCTGTGTGTGGGCTGGAGGCTTATCTGGGATAAGAATTTTTTTCAATTCTCTTGCATTTTGTGTTAAAGGAAGCAGGTCTACTTCAAGATGCTGCTATCCAATTAAAGGGAATATATCTTGGTTATATATTGTTGCAATGGCATGTGTTGGAGTGGCTTGGTCTTAAGAAAAAAAACTCTATGGAGTGATGTTTTAGTATCTATGGTATTTTGTAAGATCTTACTCTTGTTTATTGCGGCATGGCTTCAACACCTAAAACTTCTGGGATAAAATGCCGTAAAAGATTTTCAATACCATTTTTCAGTGTTGCTGTTGAAGAGGGGCATCCAGCGCAAGCTCCCCGCATATTGAGGTAAACAATACCATTTTCAAAACCGCGGAAAGTAATATCTCCCCCATCATTAGCAACCGCTGGTCGAACACGTGTTTCTAGTAGCTCCTTAATTGTTAACACAATATCAGCGTCTTTTTCGTCATAAAATTCTTCGTTAAGAGCGTGTGTTTGCGCTTGTGATGTGGCGTTAGTGGTAATAACAGGGTCATTGGAGAGAAAATGTTCCATGATTGTGCCCAAAATGGCAGGTTTGAGATGTTGCCATTCACCGTCTTGCTTGGTTACAGTGATGAAATCATAGCCTAAAAAAACACCGCTGACATTTGGAATATTAAATAATTTAGCAGCTAAAGGTGAATTTTTAGCAGCTTCTTCACGGTCACGAAACTCTAACACGCCTTCAGAAAGTACGACACGACCTGGCAGAAATTTAAGTGTTGCAGGGTTTGGCGTCGCTTCAGTTTGAATAAACATTCATTCTCCTGTTATTAAGGCTCAAAAAAGATCATTGAACCTCTAATATTGTATTTTAGGCAATAGATTCAATATCTTCATCGGCAAGATTACTTGGAATGACGGTAACAGGGACTGAAAAAGCTGTTCCCCTGATCCCAATTAATTGGACAAGCGGTCCTGGTCCTTCTGTATGTCCACTGGCAGCTAAAATAATGAGTGCAATTTCTTTATCTTCGTCGATTAGTTTGGAAATTTCATCAATTTTTTTGCCCTCACGAACAATGATTTCTGTTTCAAGGGCATGGGTCATGCGTACTTCATTTGCGATGTCTCCCAATACTCTATGGGCAGTTTGCGTTGATTCTGTTCGCATGACATTGTTGACACCTAGGAAATGTTGAAATTCTATACTATCAACGACACAAAGCAACACTAATGTTCTGTTGGTATTTTGGGCATGCTGTGCGGCAAAAGCAACGGCACGGCGACACTCTGGTGTTTCATCAATAATGACTAAAATTTTCCGCTTGTGATCTGTTTTCAGATTTTTTCGCTCAGAAACCATGGGGGTTTTCTCTATTTTTTACAGACAAATTTTTTATTCTTTACGGTTAAAGCTTTATTGTTTCATGTATTTTACAAAAATCCAACAATTTCACGGATTTTTTTCATATTTTTTTCTGCTAGAGCACTGGCACGCTCTGCGCCATCACGCAAAACAGAGTCAATATAAGCGCTTTCTCGATGCAGCCGACGGAGTTCTTGTGTGATCGGTGCAAGTTTATGGACGGTAAGGTCGGATAAGGCTGTTTTAAACAGCGAAAATTGTTGTCCGGAAAACTCTGAAAGAGCTTTTTCCTTACTTATTTCTGCAAAAGCCGCATAAATACCAAGTAGGTTATTGATTTCTGGTCGTTGTGCTAAGGCTTCAAGAGTATCGGGAAGAGGGGCGGAGTCGGTTTTTGCTTTGCGTATTTTTTTTGCAATCAGGTCAGCATCATCCGTCAAATTAATGCGCGAAAAATCAGAAGGATCTGATTTTGACATCTTTTTTGTACCATCGCGCAAAGACATAATGCGTGTAGCTGTTTCACCAATAAGCGCTTCTGGCATTGGAAAGAAGCCTTGTCTTTTTTCCTCACCCACTTGCAAAGAGATACCAAAGTTTAAGTCTGCAATACGGCAAGCGTAGTCGTTGTTGAATTTTTGCGCAATATCACGTGTCAGTTCAACGTGTTGCTTTTGATCTTCTCCCACAGGAACATGTGTGGCACGATAGAGTAAAATATCGGCTGCCATTAAACTTGGATAGGCAAAAAGCCCAAGGGATGCTTGTTCGCGGTTTTTGCCTGCTTTATCTTTAAACTGTGTCATGCGTTGAAGCCAGCCAATACGGGCGATACAGTTTAAAATCCATGCCAGTTCGGCATGTTGAAAAACGTGTGACTGGTTGAAAATAATTTGTTTTTTAGGATCAATACCGGCAGCTAAAAAAGCTGCTGTGACTGTTCTGGTTGATTCAGTCAAGGTGCGTGGATCAGGGGTTACTGTGAGCGCATGCATATCGACTACGCAATACAGGCAATTATACGATGTTTGCAGTTCAACCCAATGCTTGATGGCTCCAAGATAATTACCAAGATGTAAGTGTCCACTTGGTTGTACGCCAGAAAAGACAAGCGGTGTGAAAGTATCCATAGGAGTGTTCTTTCTTAAGTGAAGTTATTCGTTTTGTATTTTGTGACAAAGCCTCTTTCTGAAAGCAAGATAAAATATTATAGGCGTTTTTTAAGATTTTTAAGGGTAAGAAAAAAAGAACGGGGATCAAGTAAAAAATAGGCAATACAATAAACCAAGAGAATGATAACCATTATTCCTGTTAAGGTGCTGATGCGCAAGAGAAATGATGCTTGTGTGGACAAAGAAAAAGATAAAAAGCCAAGCACATTAATCGCATAATAGAGGAGCAGAGCACTCAAAACCGTGACAGTTATGAGACATGCAATTCGTTTTATCAATTGTGCGTCGTATTTCCAATAACCACGTTTGAGGAGGACAATACAAAGCAACACAGTGTTAACCCATCCAGAGGTAATTTCAGCAATAACAATGCCACGTGCTGACAAAATTGGAAATAATGTTAAGGCTATACTGATATTGATGAAAACACAAATGCCAGTAAAAATCATTGGTGTTTTTGTATCTTCATGAGCAAAGAAATTAGGAATAAAAACCTTTATCAATACAAAAGCTGGAAGTCCTAGTCCATAAAGTCCAAGGAGTTGTGCAACATAGTGTGTTGACTCACTGGTAAATTGCCCACGCTCAAAAAGCAAACTAACAATGGGTGTGGAGAGCAGCAGGAAAGCCACTGATGCAGGTAATGTTAACAATAGGGTGAGTTCAATAGAGCGGTTTTGCAAATCATGGGTTTCTTCGTGCTTTTTGCTGCGGAGTGCCCTTGTTAGTTCTGGCAAAAGAACGGTGGCAACGGCAATTGCTATCACGCCTAGTGGCAATTGATAAAGGCGATCAGCATACATCAAAGAGGATACGGCACCCGATTGACTGGAGGCAATGTTGGTATTGATTAATAAATTGATTTGCGTAATCCCTCCTGTGATAGCAGCAGGGAATGCTAAAGTTAAAAGCTTACGAACATTAGGGCTGAAATGGGGACGGCGAAAGAAAATTTTCATTCCACTTCGACGCAAAGCAATAGCGATTAAGGCGAGTTGGAGAAGCCCCGCTGCGAGAACACCCCAAGAAAGATTTAAACCGATATGCCAAGCGTCAAGTTGATATATCCAAGCATAGGCAAGAACGCTAATCAAAATAATATTCAAAAAAAGTGGGGCTATGGCCGCAATAAAATAGCGCCGCAAGGCATTCAACATACCTCCCATCATTGCTGCTAGAGACATGCAAGTTAAATAGGGAAACATGATTGCGGTAAAATGAATTGTGGCGTTAAATTTTGTGGCGTCTTCTGTAAAGCCTGGAGCTATGATTGTTCGTACCAAAAAAGGCATACTTAATTCCATGGCAATGGTTAAAAGTAACAGCAGCGAAAAGAGAACGCCAAACACCTCTTCTGCAAATTTGCATGCAGATTCCTTACCATCTTCCGTAATTTTTTTTGCAAAAAGAGGAACAAAAGCCGCATTAAAGGCGCCTTCAGCAAAAAACCGGCGGAATGTATTAGGAAAACGAAAAGCTGCATTGAACGCGTCGGAAACAGGACCCGTTCCAAGGGCTGCTGCCATCAGCATTTCGCGTATAAAGCCAAAAATACGGCTCATGAGGGTTCCGGAGGCAACAGTTGCAAATTTTTTAATCAGGGTCATAAAGATATATCGGGTTTATCATAAAGGAGCGGTGATGAAAAAATAACTAAAACCATTTTAAATCGTAAAAATCTGATGAGCATGCCAATACAATCATATATTGTTAAAGCGTTTTACGATGGTGTTTATCATTCTGTCAACAAGGGTGCTTATTATACTCTTTGAGTTTGTTTTTTTATTGCTTCCTTACAGTTTGTATTATCTTTATTAAAACAATCAAAAATTCTTTTTTCTTTTAAAGTGGTAGATGTGGAGCAATGGAATGAAGAAAGGAAAGTAAAAGAAAATAAGGAAGCCTATGGTTCTCCTCCTCCCACTAGTACTGGCGTGTGCTCTGTTTCGTTTCTTTTGGAATTATAGGCATGACGGTTTTGTGCTTTTTAGGGGCTGCTTCCGTTTTCAACTCATTGCGTTATAATAATAATTTATCGTTTGTAACTTGAATGAAAGAGCCCAATATCGTAAAATTCTCTTATTTCAAAGCTATTGATGATCAATCAAACAAAACTATTGCCTTGCACATGACAAGCAAGGTGAGCGTATGGATAACAACACTTAAAGAAAGCGATAACAATGCCTCTTCATTAATCAGTTCAATGCAAAGGTTGTTGCGACAATGCGGGCTTGATAAAGAATATGACGGTGTCAGCTTGCTTTTTATTAAGTGTAAGGGTGCTGGTGTACAATGGCTTTACCGTTATACTATTTACGGGTGCTGTCGTGAAATGAGCTTGGGTGCACTAAGAGATGTTTCTTTAAAACAAGCACGTGAATATGCAACACAATTGTGCATAAGAAAACAGGGGCGTTTTGTTTTATGTCAGGGGTGTATCCCCCTTAAAAAACGCGAGAGACAAAAGTGTGTGGCACTATGTATATGTAGGAGTATTGGTTTGCATACCAGATTATATCTGCTTGTTAAATCTGACTTTTTTACACATCAGCTTTATAAAATGGAAATTCTACTTCGTAGAATATTCATAACGATAAAATAACCGTCTTGTGCGCTCATCATGCCCCAAAATGCTTCAATGTGCTTTAAAACTCTCTCAGAGAGGATGTATCTATATGCGTAGTCAAGGGGCGATTCTGTTTATAACCTCTGTAAAGAAGCTTTGCGTTGGTGTGTGGGGGGAGAGAGCTTTACGCCAGATCAAAAATGAAGAGTCATTTTGTCGTGTTTTTATATTTTATTTTGCTGTTTCAGTCGTAAATAGAATAAAATAAAGATTATGCTATGTGTATAGAATTGAGGCAGTGGGGGGGGAAGTTAATCGATGATCTCAATAACAAAGAAGAAAGTTGAAACGAAGAATAGTATAGGGCCAACGAAGGACACGCACTGGGAAGACAAGTTCTGGTATGCGGTATATAGGGCTTTGATTTACGCACTTTATCCTTTTATTTTTGCGTATTTGTAAATCGTTTCTGCCTTTAAAAGACTTCGTTTCTGAAGCTTCTGTATCGTTTTTTTCTACACTTTTATCATCGTTCTTTTTGGAGAGTTAGTTTAATTTTTTATGCATATTTTCTTTTAGAAAATCTCTTTGATGCATTCTCTTTATGTTTTTGTAACTTTTTATTCAAAGGAGCATATTTCTCTGAATCACCTCGAGAGATTTTGCATTTTTTGCGTAGATCATAGTTTTTTAAATTTTATCAATTGCTTAAGTCAAATGATGGAGCGGTCTGATAAAATTTTTTCGCATTATTGTACAACACCTTTTGGTGTATTTCATACAAAATGATTGGCACCAAGAAATCAGATTAAAAGCTGAAACTTACGCATGCTTAATAAGTCAGAGAGCTACCACTTTTGCTTGTTCAACTTTACGTGTTTAGACGTTTTGTTGTACCGCTTTTTCTTGCTTGGCGGTTTCAGTCACTTTCTCTGCTTTAATTGCTGATATGCCAAGAGTTTTAGTGAGAGTTTCGTTATTATTTTCTTTCATAGATTGAGGTACGTTTCGTGTTAAATGCCCATCAAATTTATGGAAAGAAAACTCTATATTGCGAATGCTTTGTTGTAACTCTTTTACACATTTGACGATTTTTATAATTTTTTGTGCTTCATTTACCGATGTGCCAATAGTTTTAGCAATTTTTTCGTCATTATTTTCTTTTATCGCTTCATGCTCACTTGCTGATAAGCGCGCATTGATTTTTCTGCTATAAGTTCTTATTTCCTCTCTCAGTTCAAAAGATTGTGATAAGGCTTCTTGCTGTTGTTTTTTTGACAGGCAGCTTAGATTTTCGAACCATTTTCCAGGTATCTCTACTGATTGTTCACAGCGTTTTTGTTCCATATAATGGTTTTGCAAAATGTCCTTTTCTGCCTGTTTAAAAGTATCCCCATAACGATCAATAGCAATACATAAGGGCAAAATACTCTCTTCAGCACATGCGCGTGCGTTATTTATCATGCCACCTATATTGCTCCCAGCCAGCTTAGAAATAGACCTAGGGGATTCTATAATTTGGCATGCAAGTCTCTCTCCCTCAAGGGGATTTTCATGAATCATTTCAAGTCTGTCCTCTAAAATATGCGGATTATCATAAACAATTTTGCATAAAGCTTCGATTGCTTGTTTACTTGCTTGAAACGATGTATAATTTTTAATTCTTTCAGTAATTTCTTTTCTTGTGAGAGGGGCTATTTTTTCTTTCGGGATGAGTATTTGTTGTAAATCTTGAGCTTTTGGTGCTGTAAAGGAGATGGCATCACCAATTTTCAATGTCTTTAATCTTTCTGGTGTAAGATGTTTTTTATTTCCTATAATAAAAGTACCATTGACATCAATCATGAAGCTGTTTGCTCCACCGCCTCTATAGAAGCCCGTATAGGTTTCATCTTCTTTAGCAGTTATAACAACACGATGATTAATATTATCAAATCCGATATTTTTCATGTGGTCCATGAATTCCTTTAAAATAGTCGTTTTTTCTGGATCTGAGATATCATCAAACAGATGTTTCATCGGTTCTGCATCACCAGATTGCAGTGATGCAATGCTGGCAAGATTCATGCGTTCTTTGGTTACAAGAGAAAAGTCTAACTTGTGGCCTGCAACTTCAGCAAGTTTTTCAAAAAACATGCGCTGTGTGCGTCCATTGCCTTTTTTGAAAGGATGCATATAGTTCAACTGTATCATCATTTCTGCTGCATTTTTAACAAATGCTTTGCGGGTTAAGCCTTTTAAATTATTTTTCTCGTTCAGTGTTCGGTCTAGATCATCAAGGCCTTCCTGTACTTTTTTTCCCGATGCAAAAGAAATATTGGCTTTTTTCATTTTGGGCGCACTGGCAGTGGTGCCATCTGCAAAGCTAAATGGTTTATCACGGGTATGACCAGCCCATTCAAAAGTATTTTTGAATAAAGTGTGATGAATATAGAGGAGATATGCCGATGTTAGTCTTTGTGGCGTTGCTTCTTGGCGTAAATTAATCATTGCTCTTGCTGAATCATGAGCACACTGCACTTGTAATCTTTCATAGTCTTTAATTCCATATTTATTTTTCAGTGTAACACTATTGGGGTAATAAAAATTAAGAGGGAGTAGATTATTTTCTTGAGCTTCAAGAGATGAAGACGATTGCTCGTGTGGGAAGGAGAGAGGTGCGACATTCAATTTCTCCGCAGAAATGGTTGTGCATTCCATCGCTTTTGGCGAATGTTGTTGTTGCCTTTTGGGGTCGTGAGAGAGCGTCCTCTCTGCCATTTGGGCAGCCGTTATATCATTTTTAATCGCGTCACTGATCTGTAAAATAGTTTCTTTACATTCTTTTTGCGTTTGTACAAGAGAGTGAGCAGAGTGAGAAATTTGTTGTGTTATCTGTTCTCTTTCTTGTTCTTGCGAATTTGGCTTCATAAGCTCTATGGTGTCAGGTAAAATATGAGAATTGTCATCAGCAAGCTTTGAAAAATGTTCTAATTCTTCTTTTTTTGCTTGGAGAGAGGCACTATTTTTCAGCTTTTCGAGATTTTCTTTTTGCGTAATAGGCTCTACTCTCTCTTTTGTTCCACGTGTTGCATCCAGATCTTTGGTCACGGGGACTGTAAAGGTGAATTTATTGCCAGGTTTTAATGTCTTTAGTTGTTCTGCTGTCAGATGTTCTTTTTTACCAATGATAAACCTTCCATTAATGTCCATCAGAAAGCTCTCTGCTCCGCAGGCTATATACTTGCCCTCATAGATAATACCTTCATTTGCAGCAACGACATAATGATAATGAATATCATCACCTCCGATATTTTTCATGTGGTCCAAAAAGTCCTTTAAAATACGACATTTTTCTGGATTGGAAATATCTTCAAATAGATGTTTCATTGGAGCAAGATTGCTATTTTGTGCTGCTGCAACACTGGCAACCACCATGCGCCCTTTTGTCACAAGAGAGAAGTCTAGATTATGTCCTGCAGATTGGCCAAGCTTTTCAAAAAACATCCGTTGCGCGCGCCCATTTCCTTCTCTGAAAGGGTGTGTATTGTTGAGAGAAACAAACAGTTCTGGCCGCCTGTTCAACGAATGTTTCGCGCGATAAGCCTTTTAAATAATTCTTTTCAGTGAGTATTCTATCTAAATTTTCAAGCCCTTTTTGAATTTGTGGACCAATGGCAAAAGGAACTTCTGCGTCTTCTTTTTGCATAGCTGGCATACTCGCAGTGGTGCCATCTGCAAAGGTAAAGAGCTGATCACGCGTATATCCCGCCCATTCAAATGTATGTTGAAACAAGCGTTGATGAATATATTTGAGATAGGAGGAATCTATTTTTTCTGGCAGGGGTTCTCGACGCAGATTGATCATTTCCTTTGATGCATCATGGGCACATTGTTCTTTCAATGCTGTTTTATCCATGATGCCATATTTATTTTTGAGTGTTTTGCTATCGGGGTAAAAGAAATTCTGCTCTAACATGTGTGTATTTTCTGTAATGTAGCTTGGTTTATGAGAGTGTAAAACTCTCAAGCGTATGGGCGCTGAGGTTTGCATCAACTGCTTTATGGCACGTTTATTCTCTGTCTTGTAGGAGAGGCAGTTTGGCTTTTTTTATGTATGTTTCCTTTGAGAAAATCTCTTTGCTGCCTTCTGGTACAAGACCCTTTGGCAGACTTCACACAAAATGATTTGCGTCAAAAAAAAACAGACATAAGGACGCGATCAAACAAGGGAACAAGAAATCAGATGAAAAAAGTTGATGCAGGTTTAGCTGACAAAAGCCATTGCTTTTTCTATGTAAACTTTGCTTGGTTGAACGTTTTGTGGTTGTTGTTGTTCTGGCATAGAGGCTTGTATTCCTTGATTTTGTGCGGTTACAGTTTGTTCAGGCTTCAATAAGCATTGCTGTCTTGTCAAGTCTTGTGTCAATTCAGAAGATTGTCTTTGATGTTTTTGTTTTTCCTGATGCTTATTTATAACGCTTTCTTTTACTCGTTTTATAGTATCTGCATATCCTTCAATGGCGTTACACAAGGAAGAAATCCCTGCTTCAGCTTCTTTGCGTGTACTGTTTTTTATGCCAAGGATTTGGTGACCTGCGAGCTTAGAAAAAAACATAGGATGGTTTGCAACTTGCCATGAAAGTTCTTCGCTCATAGTGGGATTTTTTTGAAGCTCTTCAGTTCTTTCTTGCAAAATAAGCGGATTGCCATAAACGATTTGGCACCAGTGTCGGATTTCTGCTTGACTATATTGAACCGATGGATCTTTTTGAATCTTGCTGGCAATTTCTTTATTCGAGAGAGGCACGCGCTCTGCCGTTTGTCCATGGGGGCTTGGTTGCGCGTAAGGGAAAGATAACATGCTTTCTTGCACCTGTTTTACAGCCTCTACATAACCTTTAATGGTAGCACATAGAGATGAAAAACTATCTTCGGCATTTTTGCGGGCATTTGTTTTAAAGCCAAGCATTTGGTGACCCGCAAGTTTATAAACAGATCTAGGATTTAATGTGATTTCCCGTGATAAATGCTCTCCCATGGCAGGTTGTTTCTGAATCTCCGCAATTCTTTTTTGCAAAATATTTGGGTTGCCATAAACAATACCGCACCAGTGTTGGATTTCTGCTTTATATGCTTCAACCAGTAGGTTTTGTTGCATAATTTTAGCAATTTGCTTTTTCATGCGTGGTGGTTTTGGTGGAGCAGATGTTGCGTGCAGTACTTCTCCTTCTGGGAGGGATTGTTTTTCTCTCTCTCTCTCTCTCATGCGTGGTGGTCTTTGTGGAGCAAATGGTGCGTGCAGTACTTCTCTTTCTGGGAGGGATTGTTTTTCTCTCTCTTTGTCTCTCATGCGTGGCGGTCTTTGTGGAGCAGGTCTTACGCGTAGAAATTGTGAAGGAGATGTATCTGTGGCAAATTGTTCATAGCGTTTTCTTAATTCTTTAACAGAAAGAGGTGCGGAAGGGGGGGGAGCTTTTTTTTTCATGCGTGTTTCCTTTCAAGTTTTTGCAATATTCATTTAAAAAAATCTTTGGCGTTTTCTCTCCCTTTTTTTCTAAATTTTATGCAATCTTGCAATTGGTTAGGTAAAATGATGTCAGATCTTTGGTGAGATTTTGCCATGATAATCGTATAATATTTCTGAGTGTAATTTCCGTTTAAGGGATTAGATGTAAGTCAAAGCTAATGTACATTAGTGGGTGAAAGCTATGCCTTGTGCTTTCCCAACTTTACGTGGTCGAACATCAGGCGGGTTTTGCTGTTCTTGTCTAGAGGTTTCTGCAGCATCACGACGTGCGGTTACAGTTTTTTCAGGTAGTTTAGGAGGTTGGGATAAGGTTTGCTGTTTTTGCAAGTTTTGAGCTAATCTAGGAGACTGCCTTTGATCATTTTGTTGTGCTTGATGTTCTTGCACAATTTTTTCTCTTACTTGTTTTACAGTGTTTGTATAATCTTCAATTGCGATACACAGGGTAGAAAGATTTTCTTCCGCTGTTTTGCGTGCACTACTTTTTATGCCAAGCATTTGTTTACCTGCAAGCTTAGAAAAACATGTAGGATTGTTTGAAACTTGCCATGCAAGCTCTTCTCCCATAACGGGAACTTTTTGAATATCCTCCGTTCTGTCCTGCAAAAGCAATGGGTCGTTATAAACAAGTTTGCACCAATATCGGATTTCTGCTTGACCATATAGAACCGATGGATCTTTTTGAACCCTGTCGGCAATTTCCCTGAGCGAGAGAGGCTCTCTCTCCTTTTCAGGACTAGGCGGTTGTTCTAAATTTTCCACCTTTTGCACGTTCTGCGTTGATTGTTCTTCATGGGGGTTTTGTTCTATTTCAGAAACTTGTACAGTGCTTTGTTGTGTGTATTTCAACGTATATGTAAAACCGTTAATAGCATCACACAGAGATGAAAAATTTTCTTCAGCTGCTTTGCGCGCTTTTGTTTTTAAACCAAGCATTTTTTTACCAGCGAGCTTAGAAATATATTCAGGTTTCTCTGAAACTTCCCATGAGAGCTGTTCTCCCATAGCGGGGTTTTCTCGAACCTCTTGCAGTCTTTTGTCCAGAACAAGCCGATCGCCATAAACAATTCCGCACCAATGTCGGATTTCTTCCTCATATGCGTCGATTAATAGCATTCGTTCCATTGTGTTCGCCGATGTCTTGTGCGTTCGCGTCGGTGTTTGCGGTCTAGCTGTTGCATATAGTTCTTCATCCGCTTGTTGGGATGATGCCCTTTTTTGCTCGCTCACATGTGTACGTGGTGGTGTTTGCGGTCTAGGTGTTGCGTATATTTCTTCATCCTCCTGTTGGGATGGTGCCCTTTTTTGCTCGCTCACATGTGTGCGTGGTGGTGTTTGCGGTCTAGGTGTTGCGTATATTTCTTCATCCTCTTGTCGGGATGGTGCCCTTTTTTGCTCGCTCACATATGTGCGTGGTGGTTTTGGGGGTGCAGGTGTTTCGTTTAGAGCTTCGCCCTCTTGGACGTTTGGTTTCTCCTTATCTTTCAAGCGTGGTGGTGTTTGCGGTCTAGGTGTTGCGTATATTTCTTCATCCTCTTGTCGGGATGGTGCCCTTTTTTGCTCGCTCACATGTGTGCGTGGTGGTGTTTGCGGTCTAGGTGTTGCGTATATTTCTTCATCCTCTTGTCGGGATGGTGCCCTTTTTTGCTCGCTCACATGTGTGCGTGGTGGTTTTGGGGGTGCAGGTGTTTCGTTTAGAGCTTCGCCCTCTTGGACGTTTGGTTTCTTGAGTTCCTTATCTTTCAAGCGTGGTGGTCTTTTGGGAGCCATGCGAATTGGTTGTTGTGAAGCAGATGTTTCGTTTAGAGCTTTGCTCTCTTGGACGTTTGGTTTCTTGCGTTCCTTATCTTTCAAGCGTGGTGGTCTTTGTGGAGCGATACCAACTGGTTGTTGTGGAGCGGGTGTCGCATAGAGAGGTGCTTGCGGCACGCTTTGTTCCGGCATTGTAGAAGACTGTTCATGGCGTTTTTGCAATTTTTCCTGATTTTCTGGTGTGTGAGGCTGTCTTTTGTCTTTGGGAGAAGCATCTGCGGATCGAGATACTTTGGGAGATGTATCTGAGATAGGTTGTTCATAACGTTTTTTTAATTCTTTCACCGACAGATTTGCTGAAGGGGCTGATTGGTTTTTTTTCATGCATGTGTCCTTTCAGACTTTTTCAATATTTTTTAGAAATTTTTTTAGTGCACTTTTCACTTTTGCGTTTTGAGAGCTTTTTTTAAAGAAGGGATTCATTTGAATGGACTCAAAAGATTTTACGTTTTTTGCATAGATTATAATCAATATCTGTATTGTAATCTTTATGGGCTTTATAAAGATGCAACCTTATCAGTGAGTACATTAAATGATGGAGAAATTTTGATAAAAATTGTATCATACCATTGCAGAATACCTCTTGGTGCCAAGAGATTAAACTAACAGATCAGATGCAGGACCAAAGCTGACATATGCTTAACTAGCAGAAAGCCATTGCTTTTACGCCTCCAACCTTGCGTGGTAGAACTTCTGGTTTTCTCTGTGCTTCTTGCCTAGAGGCTGTAGCAGTTTCTTGATGCGCTTTTACTGCTGTCTGCGCATGCTGTTGATGAAAATTTGACAAGGTTTGCTGTTTTTGCAATTGTTGAGCCAATTCAGCAGGCTGTTCTTCACGGTTTTGCTTCTCCTGATCGTTTTGCACAATGCTTTCTTTTACCTGCTTTACAGCTTCTCCATAATTTTCAATGGCGCTACACAGATGTTGAAGACCATTTTCAGCCTGTCTACGTGTGCTATTTTTTAGACCACACATCTTCATACCCGCCAGCTTATGAAAAGATATAGGATGTGCTGCAACTTGCCATGAGAGATCATTTCCCAAAGTTGGATTTTTGAGAATATCCGCCATTCTTGCTTGTAAAACTGTTGAATTGCCAAATACAACTGTGCACCAATATGCGACTTGTGCGCCATATCTTTGAACTGCTGGATGGCTTTGAACTCTGCCAAAAACTTCTTCCGTTGAAAGGGAGTCTCTTTTCCTTTCAGGATAATGTGACGTTTGCAAAATTTTGGACATCGCCTCACTGCCCATTGATTGTTTATAGCGTTTTAGTTCTGCATCTGGGGATTGCAACAGGCTTTCTCTTGCACATTTTAGAGATTCTACATAACAATCAATAGCGCTACATAAGAAAATAAAATCTTTTTCGGCGCGTTTTCGTGCACCACTTTTGAGTCCACACATACTCACACCTGCAAGTGTATGAAAAGATTCAGGATGTGCTGCAACTTGCCATGAGAGATCATCTCCTAGAGTTGGATTTTTGAGAAGTTCCTCAGTTTTTTTCTGCAGAGCATGTGCGTTACCATAAACAATTTGCGACCAATGTTGAATTTCTTCTGCATATGCTTTCACCAATGGATTGTGCGGAATTATGTTAGCAATCTCTTTCTCCGACAGAATCCTTGTTGTCCTTTTTGAGGCAACCATCGTGTGGAGAGTTTCTTCCTGTTTCTTGCCTTCAGTATTTCTCTTTTTCGTCAAAGATTGTGCTAAATTTGTTATCGTAACAGATGCATATGCGGCTTCTTCTGTGTTCTTTTGTGGAGCAATTGTTGCGTATATGGTTTCATTTCCTTTTCTCCTCACAGCATTTTTGTTTATGTGAGGCGGGGTATTTGAAAAATCAAGCGATGCATAGACAACTTCTCCCTCAGTCACAATTCGCGTATTCTTTTTTGTGCGCGGTGGTTTTTGGGGAGGAATCCTTGTGGAGAGCGCTTCTGGGGGTGAAGATCTTACGATCGCTTGTTCAAAGCGTTGTCTTAATTCTTTTACTGAAGGCTGTGCAGAAGAGGATGGTTGATTTTTTTTCATGTATATTTCCTTTTAAGCTTCTTCACTCTTTGATGCATTCTCCGCCTTTATGGTTTGCTTATTTTACGACAAAGGGGGATGTCTATTTGAATGACTTGCAAAGCCCCTCCGCTCTTTGCGTGTATGTAATCGGCATTTGTGTTTTTTATACAGCTTTTTTATGAAATTTTATCAATAAGTTATATCAAAATGACAAAGGTTTCTTTTGAAGGATATTTTTCGTAACATTGCATAAAAAAACCTAGCGCAACTCATAAAAAATAACTTGCGCTAGGAGATCAGATCAATAAAAGGTAAAAGTTTATTGCGTTTTTATATTATGCACGCTTACATTGCATGAGCCATTCCTTTTGGGGAAGGAGATCTGCGTTGCTGCTCTCGCTGCTCTTGCTGCTGTTGAGATCTCTGTTCTCTTTCGTCTCCGCGATGATGATGATGGTGGTGATGATGATGTCTGTGCGCTTTACTTTCTGGACTTCTGCCTCTCTCCTGACTGTGTTGTTTTTCCTGTTGCTGGGTAAAACTCTTATATAGCTTGTATGTAGTATCTACATGCCTTTCAAAAGCTGCACAAAGAGGACCAAAACTTTCTTCCGCTTGTTTGCGATCTGGACTTTTTATACCAACCATTTGCCTACCTGCAAGCTTACCACCGCTTTCAGGATCTGCTGCAAGCTGCCATAGTACGCGGTTTCCTGTTTCAGGATTGTCAAGAACTTGGGAAAGTTGCTGGTTCAAAGCATACGGATCGCCATAAACAAGTCGGCTCCAGTGTTGGATTTCTGCTACACCATATTGGAAGCTTGTATTTTGTAAGAGCTTGCTCGTTATTTCATCTTTCGCAGATCTTGGAGGGGTTGGTGCCCTTCCTGCGCCAGCTGCTTCTGCTTGGGCAGCTTGGCTTGTGTGGTGATGAGGGTGTTGCTCTCTGCCTCTTCCTTTTGTGCTCACCTCTGCGTAGACAGTTTCGCCTGGGTGGTGAGGGTTTTGCTCTCTGCCTCTTCCTTTTGTGCTCACCTCTGCGTAGACAGTTTCGCCTGGGTGGTGAGGGTTTTGCTCTCTGCCTCTTCTTGTTGTGCTCACCTCTGCGTAGACAGGTTCGCCTGGGTGGTGAGGGCTTTGCCCTCTGCCTCTTCTTGTTGTGCTCACCTCTGCGTAGACAGGTTCGCCTGGGTGGTGAGGGCTTTGCCCTCTGCCTCTTCTTGTTGTGCTCACCTCTGCGTAGACAGGTTCGCCTGGGTGGTGAGGGCTTTGCCCTCTGCCTCTTCTTGTTGTGCTCACCTCTGCGTAGACAGGTTCGCCTGGGTGGTGAGGGCTTTGCCCTCTGCCTCCTGTTATGTTAACATCGGCGTAGGTGACTTCCTCTGCCTCTGGGGTGTGATGCGTTTTGGGCGGTTTATTAACCGTTGCGTATAAGGGCTCTCCCTTAGATTGATTTTTCTTCATGCGCGTTTCCTTTCAATATTTTTTAGAAAACCTCTTTGGCGCACTCTCCACCTTTACGCTTTGATAGCTCTACGACAAAGGAGGATGTTTATTTGAATGACTTCCAAAGATCCTCCGCTATTTGCAGGTATTTTAATCGACATTTGTGTCTTTTATACAGCTTTTTTATGAATTTTATCAAAAAGTTACATTAAAATTAGAGGGATTTTTTTTGCAGGAGATTTTGCGTAACATTGTATAAAAAACTCCCGCGCATTTCATACAAAACGACTTGCGCTAGGAGATTTAGGTAAAAGGTAAAATTATGCACGCTTACATTGCAAAAGCCATTCCTTTGGGGGTTGGCTGCCTGCGTGGTTGTACATCATGCTGTGGGGGACTTTGGCGTTGTTCTCTTGCATGCTGTTGCCGCTGCTGCTGTCCACTTAGATGCCTTTGTGACCTTTCTCCTCTCCCATCATCTTGTTGTCTTTCTTGGCTCTCTGTAAGGCTTTTGTATTGCTGTTCTACAGTTTCCGAATGACTTTTAAGAGCTTGACAGAGGGATTTAACGCCTTCTTCAGCTTGTTTGCGTTGTGGGGATTTTACACCCAGTACTTTTCTCCCCGCAAAGTTACCACTGCCTTCAGGATTGTCTGCAAATCTCTGGGCGATTTGTCTTCCTTCTTCAGGATTTTCAAGCATGCTGCTCAGTTGCTGCTCCATAACACTCGCTTTTCCAAAAACAATTTTGCTCCAACGGTAGACGTCCTCTGCACTTTGTTGGACGCTTGAGTTTTCTTGAAGCTTTTGAGTTAGTTGTTCTTTTGTCAGAGGTGTTGCTCTGTTTGGTGCAGGACCCTGTGCGGAGGAATTTTCTATGGAGCCTTGGGGGGACTGTGCTCCATTTCCACCTGTGCCAACTCCTTGGTAGAGGGGATTTTTGAACGTGTAATATCCTTCCTGATGCCCCTCTAGATCCCGCAGATCCGTTACTAAATAGGGGTCTACTAGTCTTCGGGGATTTGGCCCACCACGTGGTGCCATATAGGCATTTTCTGGTGGGTTTTGCGGTGCGTAGATCGTTTCTGGTGGTGGTTCTGGAGATTCCTGGCTATTTCCTACACTGCCAACTCCTTGGTAGAGCGGATTTGCGCGGCTCTGAACATTTAGTCCGCCATTTCCTCCCACATCAATCTCTTCGTAGATGTTTTCTTCATTTTCCACTG
>NZ_JH725024.1:270933-396900 GCF_000278135.1 Candidatus Bartonella washoeensis Sb944nv | reverse complement strand
TCCTTGGTAGAGCGGATTTGCGCGGCTCTGAACATTTAGTCCGCCATTTCCTCCCACATCAATCTCTTCGTAGATGGGTTCTCCATTTTCCACTGAGCCAACTCCTTGGTAGAGCGGATTTGCGCGGCTCTGAACATTTAGTCCGCCATTTCCTCCCACATCAATCTCTTCGTAGATGGGTTCTCCATTTTCTACCGAGCCAGCTCCTTGGTAGAGGGGATTTTTGAGCGTGTAATATCCTTCCTCATGCTCCTCTAGATCCTGCAGATCCGTTACTAAATAGGGGTCTACTAGTCTTCGCGGATTTGGCCCACCACGTGGTGCTGCATAGGGATTTTCTGGTGGGTTTTGCGGTGCATAGGGATTTTCTGGTGGGGTTTGTGGTGCGTAGATCGTTTCTGGTGGTTGTTGTGGTGCGTAGATCGTTTCTCCTAATGGTTGTTTTTTGGGTTTATTCACCGTTGCATAGAGGGGTTCTAGATTAATACCTCCTTGTCCAGTTTGTCCATCCTGTTGTTTGGCTTGCATCGAAGGCTTTTTAGAAGGAGATTTTGGATTTATTTTCATGCCCGTTTCCTTTCACTATTTTTTAGAAAACCTCTTTGGCGCATCCCTCATCTTTGCTGCTCTCATCGCTTTACTCCAAAGGAGGATGTCCATTTGAAGGGTCTTCAAAAATCCTCCGCTATTTGTAGTTATCGTAATCAATGTTTATGACTTTTATACAGCTTTTTTATGAAATTTTATCAATAAGTTATATAAAACTATGAGAAGCTATTTTGATCGATGTTTTCTGTAATATTATGTAACATTTCTTGGTGCAATTCATACAAAATGATTTGCTCCAAGAAATCAGATGAAAAGTCAAAGTCCTTTCGTGTTTAGCCGGTAAGAGCCAGCGATGAGATGGGACTGGCTTTGAGGGTGCGCATCTGACAATGTGCTTCTTTGGTGTGTTCCACGATTTTAGCAATTTCTTTGGCTTTGCTTTCTGATACACCAAGCAGGTAAGAAAGTCTTGTGGGATCGTTTTCTTGTATGGCTTTATGCTCTTCTGATGATAAACGATTTTGTAATTGGCGTTTGTAAACATGCAATTTTTGTCGCAGTGCAGGAGAATGAGACAAGACTTCCCTTTGTTGTTCTGGTGAGAGAGAAAAAAGATTTTGCAAATCTCTCGCCGGTTGCTCAACAGAATGGCTCAAGCGATTTTGTTCTCGTTGGTGTTTCTCGATGACTTCATCTTTTGTTTGTTGTATTGTTGTCGCACAATTTTTAAGGGTTTCCCCCAGTTGTGAAATATACTCTTTGGCGCGTCTACGATCGGGACTTGTTATGCCAAGTATTTTCCTACCCGCAAGCTTACAAATCGATTCAGGGTTTTGGGCGATTTGATCGGCGAAATGTCTTCCAAATTCTGGATCTGTAATAATCATATCCATCTTGGTGTTTAAGACTCGCGCGTTGCCATAAACAAGCTTTGACAAATGCTCAATTGCATTTCCGTACATTTCAACAAAGAAGTCGTTTTTAACTTTTTCTAACAATTCTTCATGCGTGAGAGGCGCTAATATTTCTCTTGGGATTAGCGGTTCTTTCAGATTTTGAACATTGCTTTTCTGGAAGGAGAGAAGGGTGCCGTTCTGTAATGTTTTTACTTGCTCTGGGGAGAGATCATCTTTGTGACCAACGACAAAAACATCATCCACCTCCATAACAAAACCTTCTGCGCTCATTCCTCTAAAGATACCGTCATAGGTCACACCCTCTTTCGCTGCGACAACGACACGATTGTTAATTTCGTTAAGCCCAGCGTTTCGCATCTGGGAGATAAATTCTTTTAATAGAAAAGATTTTTGCGGATGGGTGATGTCCTCAAAAAGATCTTTCATCGGTTGCGAATTGCCGTTTTGCATTGCTTCAATACTGGCTTTAGTTAAGCGTTCTTTTGTGATAAAACAAAAGTCAATCTTATGACCTGCTGCTTGTCCAAGCTTTTCCATAAACATCCGCTGTACACGTCCATTGCCTGTTCTGAAAGGGTGTATATGGTCAAGAGCTATAAATACTTCAGCAGCTTCTACAGCAAATTCTTGGCGCGATAAACCTTGTAGATTATTTTTTGCGGTAAGCATTCGTTCTAATTGTTTAAGCTCTCTTTGAATTTGTGAACCGATAGCAAAAGGAACCGCATGGCCTTTTGCACGCATCGCTGGCATACGGGCTGTGGTGCCATCTGCAAATTTAAAAATTTGATCACGGGTTTGTCCAGCCCATTCAAAACTCTGATGGAAGAAGCTCCAGTGAATTGTTTTCAGGTAGTCGGCATTAAACTTTTGTGGCGGTGGTTCATGGCGAAAATTCACGGCCGCTCTAGCTGCATCATGGGCACTGCGCTCATACAATCTTTGTGGGTCTTTGATGCCGTATTTATTTTTTAGTGTTGTGCTATTTTTATACAGATAATTATGCTCTAACATGGAGATATCCTTAGAAGATAGAGTGGTTTATCAGAGTGTTAAACTCTTCGTGTAAAAAGTCCCCCTTTGCGTATTCTTTTGAGATTTCAAGAATTTTAGTAGGAAGGGTTACCCTCAAAATCATGCGTGCTGATGGCTGATTTAACCTTTTGGTGACGGTTTTGTAATTCTTTTGGTATAAGAGACGCAAAATGGTTCATTTGGATTGTTTTTATGCACATTTCTTTTTTGAATGTGTTTTGCGTTCTTTTCGCGTGTGCTTTTGCAAAGCCTCTTTGGTGTATTTTCCACCATTGTTTATTATTTTCACAAATGGAAATGTTTTCTCGCGTTTTGCTTTTGAGAAAATTGTATTTAATAGCCCCTTGGTGGCTGTTAAAAATATGAACGGGAGGGGTATGATCGTCATGGAACGCTTGATTGCTTTGGGGATTTTTACAAAGAGTGCTAGAGCGCGTCAGTAAACGTATAAAAGCAGCCATCAAGGATTTTTTTCCAGCATATTTCTGGGGGGCAGTCATGCGCAAACTCCTTATCTCGTGGGCTTTTGTGAAATAAGAACCGATGCTTTTACCTTTTATGCTGTTGTTCATGTTTGGATATGCATACGTATAAAGAGGTATTTTTCAGTTTTTCTTTGCTTGTGGGGCAAAACGGTTTTTTTCAGCAGCCGCTAACATTTCTTTTCTTCTAAAATAGATCGCACGACCACATCGTAAAGGGGGATGCCCTTGCATAAGGATGATTTGTTCATCTTGGCGCATTTCTTGAATAATTTCGTGGGGTAAAATCAACGCTCTTTGTTGATAGTTGATATTTTGAGAGCCTTTTGTCAAAGATAAGCCTCTCGATTTACTTATTCCAGTCACTTCAACGGTCATTTGACCACAGCGCTCTGAAATGTCTTTGGCTGTTTGGAGATCTTTAATAGCAGCATAACTCACAAATGAGCAGCTTTCAAACCATGAACGCGCTCCTGCTTCTCCAAAGTGATTGACCAACTGACCAGAGGATTGATAAAAAAGCATGAGAGATGTACCGTATTTACGGCCACGGTCGCGCGCTTCTTCTAAAATATTCATATAACCAAGAAGATCAACTTCATCCAAGACAAACAAAACACGCTTTTTATATTTCCCGTCAGCTGTAACCATTGCATTTAAAAAGGCTCCAATAATCACCCGTCCAATTGCTGGATAGCTGTTCAAAATGCTTGCAGGAAGATTGAGGAAAACATCCGTATTTCCGTTTGCGATATCTGATGATGCAAAATCATTACCACAAACAAGATCTGCGTAATTTGACAAAGACAGCCACTGGGTATCTTTTGATGCAGTTGTATAAACTCCTGAAAAAGTTTGGTCTGCCATTTCTGTGAAAATACCAACCATTTCACGAATAAAAGGAGAAGGTGTTGTTTCTTGAATCATGCGCAGTTGATTGACAACAGCGGTTTCTGACTGAGAGAGGATGCCGCGCAATGTTTTTAAATTGCGCTCATAGTCTTCATATTCATTGGAAAATATGACATGGGCAAGAAGAGCGGTTAAAAGATTATGTGCTTGTGTCGAAAAATATTCTGCCGAAGAGTTATCTGATTTTTTATCCGTGAGAAGCAGTTTGGAAAAACTCACAATATTGGCTTCACGTTGTGCGCGTGGGATGTTTTCGTCTAAAAGCCAATCGAGCACATTAAAATTTTTTGTTAAGACTGAATTGGGATCGAGAACAATAACATTTCTATTGCCCATTTTTTTACGCGCAAATCTGACCATTGGCGCAATTTCTGTTGAAGGATCAAGGCAAACAATGGGACCTTGATATGTTAGACATGTCGGAACTACAGTACTTGTTGTTTTATATCCACCAGAACCGGCAAAAAAGATCATGTGGGTTGAACCAAAATCAAGATTAAAGGTGAGCAAAGGTGCTTTGCCACCTTTCCCCCATGTTGTTTTATTGCCAGGCGCAAAGGGAATATTGCGCACATTATCTTGATCAACGCGGTATCTTTCGCCAACAACAATTTGACCATTAGCGGGGAAAATTTTTGCTGCTTCTTTTAAATTCATCCATGCAGCGTCACCAAAAACTCCTTTTTTTGAACGCTTTATATTGTTTTTGCGTGGAGAGGCTGTCATGAATTGGATTGCTAAAATAAAAAGGCCAATGATGACGCCAAAGACAACCATAGGGTCCAAGAATTTTAGAGCATAACTCCACGTTATCCCTTGTTGGCCAACATAGGGATTTAAGCGTTTTATTTCACTGCCAATATAGTAAAGAGCTGTCATCGCAAAAAAAACAGCTGAAACAAATGTGATTGCTTTGCGTAGATGTAGTTTTTGCGATAGGTTATAAAACAATGACACAGCAGCAACCAGTATCAGCACTAAGAGTGGTTGTGAACGAACATACCAATAGAAGTGATTTGCCTTTAGGTCATTTATCACAAACAATAACAAATGGGGGACAAGGAATATCGATAATGCACCTAAAGCGATTGGCATTAAAATAATCACAAGTTGCGTTTTTGTGTATTTCATCATGTCTTACTTTCAGTTTTTGCGGACAGTTTTATCGGGATATATTGTAAAACGGTATTTTAAAAATCGATGACTAAGCACTTTACGTCTCCATTTTTCATGGGAAGGAGAGTGTCAAAATACTCCTCTCCACTGAGGTTCAAAGGAAGATATCAGTTTTCACAGTTTTTAGCTGGCCATCGCGAGCGCATTGGAGCGATTTTGGCTGCGTATGTGGAAATTCTCATGTGCTTTTTTGGCTTTCTTAACAGTGTCGCTAATTTCTCGTGCTTTGTGGTCTGACACACCAATACTTTTCGCGAGTGTTGCATAATCATTTTTTTTGATCGCATTATACTCGTTTGATGAGAGACGCTGCTCGACATTGTATACAAGAGTTTGGAGTTCTTTGTATAACTGAGGACTTTGAGACAAGACTTCTCTTTGTTTTTCTGGTGATAAGAAAAAGAGATTTTGCAAGTTTCGACTCGGCCTCTCTACCGCTTTGCTGCGGCGTTCTTTTTCGATTTGATGTTCTTTAGTGACTGTATGACGCGCATAAAGTGTAGCTTCTGTACAATTTATAATTGCACTACCGAGCTGCTTCAAAAGTTTTTCCGCATTTGTACGCGTTTGACTTTTAAAAAAAAGAAAATCGGTACCTACAAGAGGAGAAAACCAGCCAGGATGGTTTTGAATCCGATCGGCAAGATTTTTGCCTGAGTCTGGATTTTTAAATATCTCTTCTATATATCTGTCTAATACTTGTGGGCGGTCGTAAATAAGTTTTGACAAATGCTGAACTTTGCGTATAGCCGCTTCGACACGGGGATTTTTCGCAACCCTGTCGGAAAATTCACTTTCTGTTAGAGGTGCTAATGTTTCTTTGGGAATGAGTATTTTTTCAAATTCTTCGTTTTTTGGAGCTGTAAAGGTAATTATATCACCGGGTTTTAATGTTTTTATTTGTTCTGGTGGGAGATGCTTTTTATCGCAGACGATGTAAATTTCTTGCGTATCGACCACAAAACTATCAGAATTATCAAATTGATAGGTGCCTAAGTAAGTTACACCTTCTTTTGCAACCATAAAATTACGTTCATTAATATCGTGCTCAAGTTGTTTCATGTTGTACATGAAATCCTGTAAAAGCAATGTTTTGTCTATATTGGAGATATCTTCAAATATATGTTGCATAGGCTCTGGGTTGCCATGTTGTAGTGCCTCACTATAGGCAGTCATCATGCGCTTTGTTGGTACGAGTGAAAAGTGAAGCCGATGCATTCCTGCCGCTCTGGCGAGGCGTTCAAAAAAGAATTCTGCTACCTGTTCATTGCCATCTATAAATGGATGTATACGTTTGAGAGAGATAAACAATTCTACTGCTTCAGCGTTAAATTCTTCGCGCGTTAAGCCTTGCAAATTGTTTTTTTCGGCAAGCATTTGCTCGAATTTTGCTAATTTTTCGAGGATTTCCTCATTGTGTGCAAAAGCAATGCCCCATTCTTCTCTTTTCACTTCTGGCATGGCAGCAGTGCTACCATCTTCAAACGTGAACGGAACAGTGCGCATCTGTCCAGCCCATTCAAATGTATTTTCAAAAAACTGACGATGGATGTGGCATATATAGCCGGAATCAAAAAATTCTGGCAGCGGTTCTTTACGCAAGACCTTTTTTGCCTCTTCTATATCATACGAACATTTTTCCATAAAGAGTTTTAAATCTTTTTCTCCATATTTATTTTTGAGTATATTGGTACCAGGATAGACATAATGATGGGGTGAGGGGATTCCTTTTGTTTTTGACTTTGCTTTTGGCATCATGATCTCCTTATAATATCAACATTCATAGGGGGATTAAGTTTTTTGTGTGAAGTGTCCTTTTTTGCTTATTCTCCTAAAATATAAGTTGTTTTAAATGAGGCTTTTTTCTTTCAAGTTTGGAGATGTTGAGTGCTTTGCATGAGCTTCTTCTTCGTGATATTTTTGTAATTCTTCTAATGTTCAAAGTAATTACTCACGGTGTCTTATTTTTAATTCTTTTAGTTGGCAGCTAAAATGACGGGGTATAGTGTGAAATACTTCCTTTTTATTGACGATATGGCATGTCTTCTTTTCTCATGAGGGAGAGAGTGTTAAAATATCTGCCAGCTATGTGTGTTCAAATGAGGTGGAAACCACTCAAAGTGTTTAACTAGCCATAGCGAGCACTTTCGGGCGGCTGACTCTACATATTTGCGATTGTTGGTGTACTTCTTTGGCTTGCTTAGTGATTTGTGCAATTTCTTGTGCTTGATGTTCTGAAACACCAAGACTTTCAGCTAGTGTTTTATGATCACTGTTCTTGACTGCTTTCTGCTCGTTTGATGAAAGACGGGCATTGACATTTTGTACAAAACTAGAGAGCTCTTTTTGAAGCAAAGGAGAAGCAGCTAAGCTTTCTTGTTGCAATTCTCTTGGTAATACGAGGAGATTTTGCAAGTCCTGACTTGGCATTGCTACTTTTTGTCCGCGACGTTTTTGTTCTGTTTGATGCTCTTGCATTATTTCTTTTTGCGTATGTCTTACAGCATACGAAAAATTTGCAACTGCGGCACCGAGCAGATTAACATGCTTTTCAGCATTTGCGCGCATTTGATTTTTAAAGCAAAGGAAATCGATACCCGCAAGACGAGCAACAAAATGCGGATTGTCCACAATCTGTTTAGCGAGTTTATCTCCAAAGCTTGTATCATTAATCATCTGCACCATCTGCTCGTTTAATGCTTTTGAGCTGCCATAAACAAATTTTGCGTATTTTTGGATTTGATCGCGGCATGTGTGGACACGGGCATCTTGTGCAATCATTTCGGCACATTCATTTTGAGTCAAAGGGGCTAAATTCTCTTCTGGGATCAGAATTTTTTCAAGGTCATGTGCTCTTTGGATTGTAATGGTGCATTTGTCACCAGGCTTTAATGTCTTTACCTGTTCTGGTGTAAGATGCTCTTTTGGGCCAATGATGTAAGCACCTTTGACGTTGAGTGCAAAGCCTTCAAGACCAGCACCTCTATAGGTGCCCGTGTAGGTTTCACCTTCCTTTGCAACCATAACAGGACGGTCATTAACATTGCGCCCAAGATCTTTCATGTTTTCCATGAATTCTTTTAAAATACCTATTTTTTTGGGATTAGAGATATCCTCAAAAAGATGACGCATAGGCTCTAGATTGCCATTTTCTATTGCTGCGACACTGGCAAGCAACATGCGTTCTTTTGTCACAAGGGAAAATTCCAGCTTGTGGCCTGCAGCTTTGGCAAGGTTTTCAAGAAAGACCCGTTGTGTACGTCCATTGCCTTCTCTAAAAGGATGCATATAGTTGAGAAAGGCAAATATTTCTGCTGCTTCATGAGTAAATTCTTCGCGTGTTAAGCCTTGCAAATTATTCTTTGCAGCAAGCGTTTGATCTAATTTATTGAGACCTTCTTCTACTTCGCTACCAACTGCAAAATGGGTTATTTTTTTCATTACTGGTGCGACGGCAGTGGTGCCATCTGCAAATGTGAAGGGAACATTGCGCGTGCAGCCAGCCCATTCAAACGTATTTCTAAACAGACGTTGATGAAGAGAGCAGAGGTAAGCACTATTAAAATTTTCTGGCAGAGCTTCTTCACGAAGATTGATTATTGCTTTTGCTGAATCATGCGCACATCTTGCAGTAAAGGTATCAAGGTCCTTTATTCCATATTTATTTTTCAGTGTTTTGCTCTTAGGATACATATAATGTTCAGGAGAAGGCACTGTGGAGCCTGTTTTTTTTAATTTTGCTTTTGGCATTGTTACTTCCTTATAATGTAGCGTTATCCATAAGAGTATTGAATTCTTCTAGTGAAGTCTCTCCCCTTGCATATTCTTCTAAAATTTTTAGTGTTGTGGGATGAAGCATTATACCCTCAATTGCGTGGGTGTTGATGACTGCATCAACTGCTTCGCGGCGTTTTTTCAATTCTTCCGGTGTGATTGATGAAAGATTATCTTTCGCCTTTGATTCCATCTATTTTTCCTTTCTAACTTTTCAAGATTTGCCTTAAAAAAGCCTTTTGGTGTAGGCGATATCTCCCTTTAATTTCCACCAAAGATGTTGCGTTGTTTGAAGGGGTCATAATAAATTTCTGTGACCTTAAATTTTCCTTCGACCCGTTTGCATTGAACAATGATATCAATCATTGAAATCAAAAGCCCGCGAATATCATCGCGCTCTAAATCTCCTCCGCCCTCGCTTTCTTTGATCAAAAGGGTCATTTGTTCAAATGCAGCAAGTGCTGTTGACGCATGAACTGTGGTAATCGAACCTGGATGGCCTGAATTGACATTGCGGATATAATAAAAGGCTGTTCCATCTCGAAGTTCTTGTAAAAGGATACGGTCAGGACGCATTCGCAACGCAGATTCGAGTAATTCCTTTGGGCCGACAGAAGCTAACCCTTGACCATCTTTTGAATAGATCATGGAAACATGATTAGGCTGTGGCACCACCAATTCAGGTGTGTCTTCAATGGTGATAATACGCTCATCATTGGGAATTTTAGCAATTAATGCTTTTGACAGCGTTGTTTTACCAGAGCCAGTTTTCCCCGCGATCAAAATATTTTTTTGGCATTTTACAGCTTGATTAAAAAAGGAAACAAAATCCTTATTACAATAGAAGGTTGCCAAATCATGCTCAATGCTTTTAAGTTCCTTAAAACGTGATTGATAATCATTCAGTGGTGTGAATGACACCTGTTCACACATCGAAAAGAGACCTTTATTTGCGAGATCTTCGAGTGAAAAACTGTGCGATGATGGTTTGCGAATTGTCATACTGATTGTGTCTTTTTCCACCGCAGGCGGAATGACAATTTGAATACGCTCATTTCCTGGTAAGGTAGCCGATAATATTGGGTTTTTGTCTGATATATTTTGCTTAGAATAGGAAGCAACAACTTTAGCAATACCCATAAGCTCATCAAACGAAAGAGCTGGCGCTTCTATTGTTTTCCATCCCTTAACACCTTCAGTCATCACTTGATAGGGACGATTGATGACAATCTCAAAGAGGCTCTCATCTTTGAGAAAGTCATTGATTGGTTCGAGTTTTGTTAAAACAATCGCGACGGTTTCATCGCCCATATTGTGCATGTTTTGGTTCATTTCAAAATCACTGCAGAATTTTTATAAAAGTTTCTTGAAATCGCCCGATTGACAATTTGTTTTTTGTTTTCAATCACTTTCAATTTATAAACACTGGAAAAATCTAAATCGCGGGCAACAAAAACATTGATCATTTCTCCTTGGTTTTTAGTCAGTGTTGGTGGAATATTGGCGTAATTTTCTGTGATAATATTTGCAATGTTTTGTCCTGAAGAGACCGTTTCAGCGCTGTTCTTTTCTTGGTCTTTTGATAAACGGCCTTTTGCATAGTTCGTTGCATCTTTTACAATCGAGAAAAGAAGCGCAGATCCAATCCTCTCTAACCAATGATTATCAATATCTCCGTCAACACCAGAACGTCCTAAGGCATCCGTTGCTGGTGAGGCTAATGTTATAATAACACCACTTGGTGTTTTGGCTCTATTCCACAGCACAAAGAGACGATTTTGACCTTTTTTTAATCCAGAGCGATATTCGCCAACAATTTGTGTGCCTTTGTCGAGGAGAACAACACGACCATTGTCTGACAAGATATCTCGCGAGATGATACAACTAGCAAATCCCTGTTGATCACTGCTGATTGCTGTTTCTAAGATACACGGAATGGAAGCCCCCATCGCGATGATGTAGTTTCGATTGCCAAGTATTGAAGCACGAACACCCTCAAGAGTTGTCGGTTTGAGCAGATGATTAAAGCGTTGCGCTGTTTCATCAGGCTTATTTTCGGGTTGGTTAGATAAAGCGCCATTATTTTTTGTTGTGTTCGTTTGGCCCTGTTGTGTGTTGGCATAGGCTAATACAGGAGCACGTTGTGCTGCTTCTAAGAGCGAATCATCGGAATTTGATTGATTTATTTTCGGCGTCGGCAGCGCGACTTTCGGCAACAGGACGTTATTTTGTTCGGTTGGTTCGAGGGGTACAGGTTTATGTTGTGCAGGTTGGAAAAGCTCTGTTTGCTGAATGATCCCTTCTTTTGGAAGTTCAACGGGTTGTTTTTTATCCGTCACAAGCGTTGAATATGCTAAATAACTACAAACACCGAAAAGAATTAGAAGAACAACTGCTTTGCTTGTATTGGAATGCTGTTTTTTTCCTTGAGCGTCTTTTATTATATCGCGATCATTAATGTTATTTTCATCCATTTCGTCATTCATGACCATTTCCTATGTTCACTTTACGTTGTACCGATGGTGATGTTGTACCAGTTTGGGGATTAATCCCTTCAGGCATAAATCTTTTATTGAAGATACACAGCACGTCATTTCCACGGCGCAAAGTAAATTGCGCAGCTGTGGCATGAACAATGACCTGATTTCCTTTTATCGATTTTGGAACGAGAGATTCTTGTCCATCAAGTGATACAAGGTAAATGGCAGGAATTTCGGTATTGCCCAAAAATGTAAAGGTTGTTGTTTTACCGTTATCATAGACAGAGCTTGGTTCAATTAGGGTTGAGCCTTGCGCTTCATAAGCCCAATTGCGTGGTCCAAAATCTTCATGGGTATTTAAAATGTCATTGACGAAGTTTTCTTCGCGCTGTGCAGCTTTTGCTGCTTCGGCTAATTTTTTACGCAAGGCTTCATCTTCTGGATAACGAAACTTTACCAGGAAATATGTATCATTGCCGGCTGAGACATCGCCTTCACGCACTTGGAGTTCAAATTGATAAGACCGCTTTGTTCCATCTTGACGGCTTGTTACAATTTGTAAATTGGTAACAGGTTGAACTTCGCGTGGTTTTAGAAATACAAAGTGGCCAGCTGGTGCAACTTGCCAAGCAACAGAATTGCCAATTCCGACATAGGTAACTTCTTCATCATCAGCAAATTCGATCTGTACAGAAGAACGAATAGATCCAATGATTTGCGTAACATTGTATGGATCATAATTGACAAATCTGATGCGATTATCTTTGCGTGCACTTACAGGCGCTGTTTCAGCAAATAAAGGGACTGTATGGCTGCTTATCGCAAAAATGAAAGCTAAAAAGATTGTTTTTGAAATTCTGATCATTTTATCACCTCTGGATCAGATCTATATTCCGACACTTGAAAGCCAAGCGGGTTGATTAATCGGTCCTCTGTTGAAATGCGTGCATTAATGTAGGAAAAATTTAAGATCGAAACCCAATGGGAAATGTTTTCTTTTCCATTCAATTCTCTCACTGTTTTATAGTAACGCACTTGAATAAGAGCTTTGCTTAAAAAGGAGATTGATTTTATTGTGACTTTAGCGGTCATGTTTTGGTAGATATTTTGCGGACTTTCTGGATTGTTGCCCGAATACCATTTTGCAAAACGGTTTTGTTCTGCTGGTGAAGATAAAAGAGAGATTAAGCGGAAATTGTGCTCCGCCTCTGATAGCTGAAAACTTTCGCGTGCACGAACATATTTTGCGGCAAAATAGCGTGTTATTGCTTCATCATAGTCGTTTGGCGATTCTTTTAATGCGCGCACAGTATCAACAATGCCTGTTGAATTATCAACGCGGATAACAAAGGGCTCTACTGTTTTTAAGGGTGTTAATGCTGCTACAGCTAAAGCTAAAGCAATTGTCATCAAACCAAAAAGCACTGTCAAAGCCATGGCAATTCTCATTCGCTGTCGCATGCCATGCATGCGATCAATATCAAATGATCGTGCTTCTTTTACATATTCATCAAATGCATCACTTTTCATGCGTCAGCTCCACAGTTTTATCAGAACGCGTTTCAGGGCTTATCGAACGCAATGAAGCTGTATGAGGTTTGACGTCAGCTGTTGCTTTTTCGCTTTCCAATGTGTTGAGGATGATGGGGGCCGTAACAGGCTTTACGATTTTTTCTTGTAGGGTGATGTTTTTATTGTCCCAATTCCACTTCTCTCTGTTTAAAGGGCGGGTGTGCTGGCCGTTACATCGTGGAGGTTTTTTGGGGCCGCTCAAAGAGACGCAACCCGTAAGGGGGACCATCAGGATCATAACAAAAGTTATTTTTCGTTTCATGTTTTGAACTCACAAATACTTTGAAATACAACGCATGGGGAATCTTGCTTTAAACAATCTCATAAAGACATGCGCTGAAACATTTTGATTGATCTTGTGAAATCAAGGATATCAAGTGTTTCATGCGATAACCTCGTGGTGCGTGCGCTTAACAGCGCACGCAACGCAAAAACAAGAACAATGTTTCTTTTAAAGAGGTGTCTGACATTAAAATCGACCACGACTCCGATCTCCAATTTTTGCAGCTTTGGCTGCGACACTTGCTGCACCAGAGAGCTTTGATGCTGCACTTTTGGCTGTGTTGCTACCAGCTTTAGCTCCACTGGAAAGCATCGAGATAATCTGTCCTCCCGAAGACATACCAGCGTTAAAATATGGTCCACCACTGGCAAGTGCAGAGGAAATGCCAGGAAGAGTGCGGAAAAGAATTGCCCCTACTACCGAGATAACGACGACAGGTGGGAAAAGAAAATAGATTGAATCATAGGTGCCATTAAGAACATACAGGATAATTTTGCACATAATCGTTCCGAGCATTATTACCAGAACTTGTAAAATCGTAAAATTAACCAGTGTCGAAATCCATGCATCAGTGAATTTTCGCGTTGCATTGAACAAATAGAGGCTGATAAAGAGCGGCCCAAGACCTATAATCATCACAAGCGCAACTTTTGCAAACATTTGGACAATAAAACCACCTATACAAAAGACAATCACGGCCATAATCATTAAAGAACCAAGAAGTCCAACCATGATTTTCTCAAGAAACCAAGCATTTGCTAGGACTTCTTGATAACGAAGACTTGTCTTTAACAAAATATAGTCAAAGACATTAGAGCCAGCAGGATTGCTGTTAAGTGCATTCCCAATGGCGTTTGCTAAATCACCAAAGAAAATATTTTTGACATAAATATTAAATGTGTTCGCATTCGTTGCCATTGTTGAGACAACAACGATTTTAACGACATTGTTAAGAAGGCTATGCATCGAAAAGGTGACGCGACCCGTCATAACATTATAGCCATACAAAAAAATAAAGATGATCGCAGCAAGATTAAGCGGCGCCGAAATAGCAGAAGATAAACCACTCACCGTTGTATTCATCACATTATCGAGTGGTTGTAAAATATATCCAGAAATGCTTTCAAACGGGGAAAAACTAAAGTCACTCATTAGTTCTCTAGTCCTGTACTTGTTTTTTCAAGCTTTTCTTTTAATTTTTTTTCAAATTCTTTATGCTGTTGTTGCACTTGTTCTTCACGTAGTTCTTCTTTTGTTTTCGTATCTCTTGCTTGTATCATAGCAAGAGACTCAAGTTTTAAGGTATCTGATAGAAGTCTTGCTTGAAGAATGCTAAGTTCTACTTGAAGAGCCTCAAAATCTTCAGGTTTAGAGTTTTGATTTGCTTTAACAGTTGCCAGTTTGCTGTTTATGTCGTCAATTTTTTTTGTCATTTCAGCAGCAGATTTATAAATCGTTTCAGCGGTTTCTGATTTTGCTGCGTCTAATTTTTGCGTGTTTTCTAATGCTTTTTGATAATATTCCTCAACATCTAATGAATTTTGTGCCGTCGCATGAGAGATGCAAGATAAAGATAACAGTGTGATTAAGCCATATTTTTTCATTGATTTTCTCTCCTTTGATGAAAGATGGGCAGCCATTTTTCGGGGTCTGCTCCATATTCGCTGATAATTTGGTTCACAAGTTCGATATTCTTAGTTGTACCGCTTAAGACAGCAATCTCATCGTTCATTCCACGCAAGTTGAGTTCTGCAACGACGGAATTTTGTCCTTGCTTGATGAGAAAACGGCGCGATTCTCTGCTTAATTCTGACTGTATCAGTTCAAATTCACGCTCAGTCAGTTTGAAATCTTCAACATAATCGTTGTAATTTGCTTTTTGGTTTGGAAAGAATATTTGGGTAGGGCACTGCTCTATAATGGTGTGTGCAATTGTTGAGTTCAAAGCGTCTTTGGGGCTTTGCGTGGCAAAGAGCATCATACCATTTTGTTTACGGATCGTCTTGAGGCGGTCTTGTGCAAAAGCTTTAAATGAATCATCTTCAAGTGCTTTCCAGAATTCATCAATAACAATAATAATGCGCCGTCCATCAATAAGATCCAGAATACGGTTAAACAGATACATCATCAAGGGGCGTCGAATTTCTTCATTGTCTAAGAAATCGGTCATATCATAGCCAATAAATTGGGCATCTAAATTGAGATCATCTTGATCGTTATCAAAAACCCACCCTAAGTCATTGCCTTTGATCCAGCGTTGTAACCGTATGGCAATTCCTTCTTTTGATGTGTTATCAAAAAACAATTGAAGGGCACCAAGAGAGCGTTGTGCATGGGGTAGACTTTCCAAAGAATCGATGGCTTTGGCGATGTCTTGTCTCTCTTGGTCTGTCACTGTTTGTCCTTCAGCTGTGACAAGCTTTAAGACCCAATGACGAAGAAAGATTTTGTTTTTTTCGGTGTATTCCATGCCTTTTAATGGCGCAATACCGGTGGGCTGTCCGTTTTTTAAAGGTTTATATTTTCCACCTCCAGCACGCACAAAAATCTCTGCACCCTGATCTTTATCGAAAAAAACCATTGTCGGGTTATGTTTTTGTAATTGTGCAAGAAGGAAATTAACAATTACGGTTTTACCAGATCCCGATGGGCCGCAAACAAAGGTGTTGCCAAGGTCACCATAATGAAAATTAAAATAATAAGGTGAACCAGCCTGTGTTTTTAGTAATGCTACAGCAGTTCCCCAAACATTGCCTTCAAGTTTGCCAATGGGAAAGGAATGGAAGGGCGATAAAGCTGCAAAATTTCTGCTGGTAATGGCTCCAGAGCGTGCACGATAGCTGAAATTTCCAGGCAGTTGTGCCCACCATGCAGCTTCTAATCCTAAATCTTCTCTGGCGATAACAGCTCCGCCATTGGTTAAGTGGGAGCGTGCTTTTGATAAGTGTTCAGCTAATGCCTTTGGGCGATCAGCAAAAACGGCTAGAGAAAGATGATGTTCACCCAAAACAAAACGATTTGATTCCAAATCATCAAGTGCTTCATCAAGTGCCTCAATTTGTGAGCTGGCACGATCTGCTACATTAATCATTTGATTTTGCTTGCGCCCCATAATGACGCTTGCAGCGGCTTTACTCTTAAAGACAAAAGATTGTGTTAAGATGAATTCAAACGGTGCTGTGAGTAAACCATCAGTCATACCCGGGCGTGTTTTAGAAGGATATTCTTTCCATCCAAACATACCAACAAAGCGTTCATTACTTTCATGGCGAATTTCGATTATTTCTTTGCCAAAAATAACACGATCTGAGTAAATCGTTGATGCAATAGTCCCAAAGGTGAGAGGAATACGTTCACGTCTTCCTCCCACCAATTGATGGAGAAATTCACTTTGCTCGGAAAATAAAATGCCTTCATGCGGATAGATTGACAAGAGGCGCGCTTCATAGCTCTCTAACCCTTGTATAAGATCTTGGCTTAACTCTTCGATTTTACGAATGGCTTCAATATCTGGTTCAGATTGTGTTTTTTTCGCTTTTGTTAAGCGCTGAAAAAATGAAGCGAGTTGTTCAGTCTTATCTGATGCCGGATTCCATAGAAGAGAAAGAAAAAGATCATTTCTATACAGCTCTTGCGAAACCATTTTCTTTTTGTATTTTTCATCTAATGTTGTTGCAAAAGATGAAAGAAAACGACTTTCTGGATAGATTGTTTCGCGACGGCGAATGATGTGGGAGTATAAAGCAACACGTTCATCCGCGATATTTTTTAAGAGAGTATTTAATTGGTTATGTAAGGAATTTAATTGATCGATATCTACAGTGTCAAAATTTATGCCCTCAACAGCCAACACAGTCATTAAGCAGCGTGAATTTAATGCAACAACGTGTTGGTTGACGTGGCGTATGTAAGGGATATATTCTTCAGGCAAAGTTTCCCGTTTCATCATTGACATCTGTTTCACCAGCGTAGTTCCTTATAAGTACGGATAAGGCGCAGGGGGGATGTTGATCCTCCTCCCCATCTGTTGAGGTTTCTTTGTTTTCCTCGGGTGTTGAGCCAAGCGAATAATACGCGAAATTGGTTATGGTCGTGTTTTGTTACTTCGCGCAAAACAAAGTGCAATCCAATGCCAAGACCAATCATTGTAAAATCGCTGGTTAAAATAAACAGAATAGATGTCGCCATGATATTAAGCCCCATCGCTTCCATTGTGACACCGGCAAACATAGCCGGCCGTGTACAGGCAAGGAAAAGTGGATCTTCGTTCATTTATGTTGTGCTCGTGCCCATTAATTTACCAACAAGAGTAGGCGCCCCAAAAACAATACCAATGCCGATAATACAGTAAGCTGCTTTGCGTAAATCAATAAAGCCGTACATCCAGCCAATGCCTACGGCAGCAACACATATAATCGCAATCAGCCTTGCCGTTCCCCCTGTCATCATATTAACAATACTCTGTAAGACAGTATCAATATTACCCAGACCACTCCCAGTAGCAGTAGCGGCATAAGAGGGATTTGTTACAACGAGCGCTGTTAACAGCAACATGATAACGATAAAAATAATGTTCTTGGATGTGTTGTCTGTCATTTTACCTCTCTTCAAAAAGAATATTTATTAGTAACTATCCTTTTGCCGCTAAAGGGCAAAAAGACCCTTTTCGTCTTAGACTTACAGCCTAAGCTCCCCTCAGATTTTCTTAAAAGTCTTGATAGCGAACTCCACCACCCCTCAACATCCTCTCTTGTAAGAGACAAAAGATTTAAGAGTTGCGGCAACTTCATTAAGCAACTATAAGTTGTACTATTTTTATCAAAATGACAATATACAAAATGTAAAAATAATATTTTCCTCACATAATGTGGTTAATTTGCAACACATACCGCTTAGAGTTTTTTCTTCAAGAGGAAGAGGATGTTGATAAAAATGCGAAAGGATAGAAAAATAATGAATTTTTTAAGGGAATATGCCAAGCATATACGATTTAAACTGATCATCGTTATCTACATTATGGGTTCTATATTGTGGGGGATAAGCCAGTATAAAGATAAAATAGATTTAAGTGTTTTCAAGACATTTAAAATGCAAGATATCGAAGATATTATGAATACGCATTTGGAAGAAAAAAAGTCCACTGATCCCATCACCAAACAGCAATTAGCAAAACATGAATTGGCTCTCAATTTGCAGAAGAGTGTTTCTCTAAACAATACAACTGTTTTTTATGGTACGGCATCTGTTACCAGTGGTGTCACATTTAAATTGGTAACCCCTGTTGCGCAATCTTGGCGTACGCATATCACACGCAATGTTCATCTCTATGGTGTGGATACTTGTGCACCACGTCAAAAAGCGAAATTAAACAATCAAGAATGGCCATGTGGCGCAGTTACAACAGCTTGGCTGGTTACCAAAACACTTGGGCAGCATTTATCGTGTAAACAGGCTCTTATGCACAATGGTATTTATTATGCGCAGTGTTTTGTTCAAGGAGTTGATTTAGCTGAAACAGGTCTTGCAGAGGGTATGTTAGTGCTCTCAAAAGACAGTAAGAATCCTGCTCCAGCACAGTATCGGAGTGCTGAAGAAGCAGCACGTAATAATAAGATTGGTCTTTGGTCAAGTGATTTCACCGAACCTTTACAGTGGCGGCGGGATAATGGATCTTACAATCCATTTGCTAGTTTGTGATTAGTTTCATTGATATATTCACTGAAATGGTTCATATTGAGAACTTTACAAATAAGATTGTAGACAGAGGGATTTTACGTATACTTTTTCATAGAGGTAGGCTGATTGTGAACCCCTTGCCAAAATATGCCCGCTTTCAAACAGCCTTTATAGTTTTCGCTTGTTTATTTTATTCAAAATTCAAAGTTTAAAGAAGAGGAAACAGTTGTTGCGGAAATGGCTTTTTCATCGTTTATGATACAAAGAGATGTATTCTGTTACTTTATCACATGATAATTTGAAGATATTCTTTTTTATAAAATTGAGTATTATCAATGCTATAGAATTTATCATGGTTGGTTATAAGGAGAAAAATAAGCTAAAAAGACGCTACAGAAATGAAATTTTATAGCAAAATTGATAAATATAAGGTCAAGATGAACAAACTAAAAATGTCGTTTTTGTAGGTGTTTTGACTTTAATTTTGGAGATCAAAAACATAGCTTTAAGGCTTTATGGCACATGCCAAGCATTGAGAGCAGGGGTATTAAGTGCACATTGTTTAAAATGGGGGGTAAAATAGGAAATGATGACTACAATTCTTGAAAGAGGTAAGGTTGGTCAAGATAAATTGGATGCATTGACTTATCGTTTGTCGAGCATCAGTTTTTTATTCAAGAATTTTTTCATTCTATGGAGTAGAGACCCATCTTTTTTGCCATATTATTAGAATACAATAAAGCTATCTTTATCTTACAGAGTGTTCGTATGAGAGTAAAAAATACGCAGCAATTTGCTTTTGAAATTGGGTGGTGAGCTGAGGGGATGGTTCTTCTGTTTTCATAATTTTAAGTGTGTGGTTATATGCAATTCTGTTAATTTCAACAGTTTTTGAGCGCTTAGCAATGATGAAGATATCATGAGAGCTTTTATTCATGATGGTTGTATTTTTTTGGCTTAGCATCAAGTTTAAGTAAAAAGTTTAAGAAATATTGATAGTTTAAAAAAGATATAAAAAGTGCAGTATCGTTTTCGCGGCGTATCAAATTAAAGCATTTTTTGAATCCGCTGAATCCACATGATACTATGCCTCTGTTGTTCTAGAACTTTGATCTTTTTATAAAAACGCCTATGCACAGCATATGGACAGGTTGACAGGTGAGCGTGAGCCATTGAAATTTGGAGTACTTTTTTTCTAAAAAAAAGCAGTCATTTATATGAAAAATGTAGAGGCTGGTCGTGATACTTTATTCCAATATGCCAGAGAATATTAACAGAACGCGTTAAATAAGCGTTTTTGGATAGGATGCAATTCATAAACAAGATTTTGATTTGTCAAAAGCTCTTCTCCCAAAACAGCCTCGGGATAAAAAGCTTATGGACGAGTTTCAAACCGCTGTTAAATTTTTACAACAGAGACGTGCACAAGAGCTAAACGATGCGATAGGGTATAGAAGGTCAAAAAGTATCATGCGGTAAAGAAAGTTAAGCTATTAAGATTTTTCTATAGCTCAATAATGATATATAATAAGAAGGCAATCAAAGAAAGTTTTATATGTTGCGTGAAGACGAAATTAAGCGTTGCCGCCGCTATGCTGCAAATGTATTGGCAAGCAACATTTAGAGGGGTTGGAACCAGATTCAAAAATTGTTGCTCAGATCGAGCGCGTTATTATTGGAGAGCTTGAAACAAATGCTGTAGTAAAAGATTTCATGGAACGGATAAAACGTAAGTATGAAGCTAATAAGGGATTCAAAGGATATTGTGCGGGCACGCAGAGATAAGAGTTTGGAAAAAAGTCCATGAAATATTAGGAACTCTAGGGCTTACAGTGTCTGATTTTATACAAATTTCTTTAACTAAAGTTGTTCATGAAAGAGGATTGTCGTTTGATATTTCTGTTCCTCATGCGGAAACACTTGAGACTTTTGAAAAAACTGATAGGGGCGAAGATGTTTTTATGCAAAAGATATTATGTTTCTGTTTAAACAGCTGGATATTGAATTATGCGTTCGGTAAGCTATTTTAGTAAGTTTAAAAAGGATAGAAAAAAAGCGGAAAAGCGTGGAAAAGATATGTAGAAATTGACAGTGATTATGCATATTAATCAATAAGAAGCAATTGCCGACTGCATTAAATGATTATGCCTGTATAAGGAAGGTGGAAGTCACGCTGTGATCTTTAAGCCATGCTGTGATCTTCATAGAGAACAAGACTGGTGGTTCATTTACATTGTTCGTGATGATCATTCCATTTTGAGAGAACAGGGTACATTCAGATTTGTTTAATTGATTTTGCATTTTTTAGAAAGTGTCTCGACGTTTAAAAGGGTCGTAATAGATTTCTGTGACACGGAATTTTCCTTCAAGACGTTTGTATTGAATGATGACATTAATCAAGAAATTAATAAACCGCGGATATCATCGCGTGCTAAATTAGCGCCTCCATCACTTTCTTTTACAAGAAGGGTCATCTGTTCAAAGGCAGCAAGTGCTGTTGAGGCATGAACAGTGGTGATGGAGCCTGGGTGACCGGAATTGACATTGCGGATATAGTAAAAAGCTGTACCGTTTCTAAGTTCCTGTAAAAGTATTCTATCGGGGCGCATCCGTAATCCAGATTCCAGCAGTTCTTTCGCTCCGGCTTTTGCCAGCCCTTGATTGTCTTTTGAATAAAAGAGCTGCCCTTTGTTTGCATGCGGAACGACAAGTTCTGGATATCCTCAATGGTGAGAATGCGTTCGTAGTCAGGAATTTTTGCAATCAAAGCTTTAGAGAGTGTTGTTTTCCCCGAACCGGTTTTGCCAGATATCAAAATATTTTGTTGTGTGATAACTGCTTGCTCTAAAAAATTGCAAAAATCTTTGGCAATAAACAAGTTGGTTAATTCTTGATCTGTGGGTGAGAGTTCGCCTATGCGTTTAGTCATTTGTTTTATAGCGGTAAAACTGACATTCTCCGCGACCGAAAACAAATGATTTTCATGTAAACTTTCAAGAGAAAAAGTGCGTGATGAAGGTTTGCGAATTGTTATACTGATCGTATTGGCTGCAACGAAGGCATAACAATCTGTATGCGTTCATTGTTGGGCAGTGTTGCGGAGAGAACGGGGTTTTCTACGCTGATCTTTTGTGTTGTATAAGCCGCAACGACTTTTACAATTCCTTCTAATTCACCATATGTCAATTCCTTAAGGATGTGGGTTTGCCAGCCGTTGGGATCTCCAACGATTACTTCACCGGGACGATTGATAACAATTTCAAATAAGTTTTCATCATTTTTATTTGTTAAGCTTGTGGTGGCGCCGTCAATGACGGTAAGTAAAAGGGAAGATCCAAAGCGTTCCCACCAATGGGTGTTAATGTTGCCATCAAAACCGGCTCTCCCTAAACTGTCGGTTGCTGGTGAGGCGAGGGGAATGATGACACCGTTTGGTGTTTTTGCTCTTGTCCAAAGGACAAAGAGGCGGGATTGTCTTTGTTTTATACCCCCTCGGTATTCGCCTACCACTTGCGTTCCTTTATCAAGCAGAACAACGCGACCATTATCAGAGAGGATATCACGGTTAATAACACAACTTGCAAATCCCGGTTGATCACTGTTTAATGCGGTTTCGAAGATACAAGGGATCGATGTGCCCATTGCGATGATAAAGTTTCTATTGCCGATAAAACTTGCCTTTGTTTCTTCTGTTTTTGTCGGTTTTAGAAGAGCAGTAAAATTTTGAGAGTTTTGCAGACTTTCAAGTGCATTAATGTTTTCAAGCGAGTTAAATTTGCCGAGTACGTTAGTGAAATTGTTTTTTACGATATCTTTTAATTGAGAGCGAGAGTCGTTCCCAAAAGCGAGAACTGGAGCGCGTCTTGTTGTATCAAGGAGTGGATCGTCTTTTTTCGGTTCTTGTATGAGCGGTTGTGGTGGTGGTAAAACATTTTACCTATTTTGGCTTGGGGATTAGATGGTGCCAATTCTAAAGGGGTGAGTGAATTATGAAAGTTTTGCGACTGTTTTTATGGGGTTTTGCTGTATTTTTTGTTGGTGTTGGGGTTGAGAGGATATTCCAAAAGACATAAGCGCAAAATCCTAAAAAGACTATAATAACAACGATTTTTGTTCCAAGTGATTTTGAGATATTGTTTCTCTCATCGCCAATTGCGCCACGATCTTCATTGATTGGTGTATCGCTCTTATCACTCATTTATGAGTTCTCCCTTCATTTCCGCTTCATTTAAAGATCTGATGCGATTTTGCGTTCAACAGATGGTGAAGTTATTCCTGTTCCTGGATTTGTACCTTGTTTTTGATAGGCTTCATTGAAAACGCATAAAATATTTCTCCCATGTCTTAGCGTGAAGTGCGCGCTAATAGCGTGGACAATAACCATATTGTCTTTTGTGGTTCTAGGAATCAGGGATTCTATGCCGTCACTGCTTACAATATAAATAGCAGGAATTTCTTGATTATCGGGAAAGGTAAATGTTGTTGTTTTTCCATTGTCATAAACGGAGGATGGTTCAAGAGTGATAGCCCCTTGAGCGGTATAAGTCCAGTTGCGTGGTCCATATTGTTCATAAGCATAAAAGACACCATCAATTCGTTGTGCTTGTTTTTTTGCTTGTCTTAATTGTGCTTCGAGCCTTCTTTGTTCTGCTTCGTCTTGTGGATAGCAGAATTTCACAAGGAAATAGGTTTCTTGTCCCGTTGCAATGTCGCCATTTTTCACCATCAATTCGAATTGGTAGGAGCGCTTTGAGCCATCAAGCCATCACGGCGTGTGGTGACAACTTGCGATTGGTGATCGGTTGAACTTTACGGGCTTTGAGGAAAAGAATATTGTCCGCTGGAGCAACTTCCCACGCGACGCTGTTGCCAATAGCGACATAGGCGATTTCTTCATTGGCAGAAAATTATATTTGGACTGATGAGCGTATTGAGCCAATAATTTTTGTGACATTATAAGCATCATAATTGACAAAGCGAATGCGACTATCGCTCGGAGCGTAGGTGGGAAAAACACTTGCATAGCTTCCTTGCCTAGAAGAAAAGGCGATAGTGTTGAGAAGAAGCAAAAGGATTTTTTTCATGGATTAGTCGACCACTTTTGGATCTGTTCTATATTCACTAACAATAAAGCCAAGAGGATTGACCAAGTGGTTTTGTACCAAGATGGGGGCGTTGATGTATTCAAAGGTGCGTGTTGCACCCCAGTTTTTGATAGGCTCTTTGTTGTTATCATTGTCGCGAACGATTTTGTAATAACGCACCTGTGCGACATCTTGACTGATAAAGGAGATTGATTTTATCGTTACCGTGACGGAAGCGTTTTTGTAGAGAATTTATGGGCTTTGTGGATTTTGTGCATCATACCAGCCAGCAAATCTTTTTTGCTTTTCGTGGGAGGAGAGGAGAGAAACGGTTTCGAGTTATGTTGTACCTCTGCTGCTTCAAAGCCTTCGTGGGCACGGACTTATTGTGCAGCGAAGTAGCACATGATTGCTTCGTCGACATTTGTCGGGTCCTCTTTTAAGGCTTCGACAACTTCGACAATCCCTGTTGAATTGTCAACGCGGATGACAAAGGGTTCAACGGTTTTGAGGGGGGTGAGTGTTATAACCGCTAAGGAGGAGAGGAAAGCCGCTGTGACGGCTATGCCAGCAATGGCTAGTGATGCGCGGGTAATGCGGCGTGAGGTGAGCATGCGGTCTTGATCAAACAAGCGCGCGTGTGCAGTGTATTGTTCTATGTCTTTTTCTTTCATGCCTTTTGCCCGCAATTTTTGTAGAATGCTTCCATTCCTTCAGCAGTTAATTTTTGCGCTAGAAGCGCTTTAAATCCGCCGTCTTGAGCTGGTGGTTTTATGTCTGCTCTATTGCTGATGATTACAGGAGTGGGAGAGGGAGTTTTCCCTTCCCAATTCCACATTGATTTGTTTAACGGTCGCCTAGAATATTCATCGCATTTTGGTAATGACTTCAGGGTATTTGGTAAAGATATACAACCACTTAGAAAGAGAAACGGAAAAATAATCCCAATTTTTTTAAATTCCTGCATTTGAACTTAGATACCCCGTATATTTGATGCTAAATTTCCTATACCATGACCCGCAGCTTTGGCAGCACGACCACTTAGTTCAGCAATTTTTTTAGCCGCAGGTCTTGAGCCTGTGAGAGATGCTCCACCAGCAGCTAAACCCGATGCTATGTCAGGTAATTTGAGGAAAAGGAAAATACCACCAATGCCAATAACCATGAATTTAAGTAAGAAAAACATGACATCTTTAACGCTTTTTGAGAAGATGCCCGTTGCAAGATCGACATATAGACCACCAAGCACTACGACTAATATCTGCAAAATAATGAAGTTTGCTGTTTGATTTAAGCACGCTTCTGTAAAACGCCTTGTGGATGAAAACAGATAAAGGCTTATAAAAAGTGGTTTCACTGATATGACAAGAAATAAACCAAGTTTAGCAAATAGTGAGACGAAAAAACCAGTTGTAGAAGCTATAATGGCAACTACTAAGCAGAAAAAATCAGCAATCCAGTTGACAATATACGTAGCCACTGCATACCATGAAGCAGCTCTTGCTGCATCAAAAACGTGTGCAGCAGCATTTTGCAACATATTATCCCATACGTTTTTATCCGAATGTGCCCCTTGTGTGACATTTGAAATGGCATTCGGCAGATCATTGAAAAATATATCCCTAATCCATATGTTATAGTTAGCGGCTTTTGTTGTGAGTGCAACAATGATGCCAAGTTTGAAAACTGTCGCTATAAAGTCTCATAAAGGTATGGAAGAACGCCCATAGATGACGTTGTAACCCATAAATGCAATGTGTAATGTACAAGACGCTTTAATCGGAGCTTTTAAAGCTGATGAAAGATTGGAAATAGTGTTGTCCATTATACTTACAAGATATTTCATCATATAATTATCTATTTCTGTAAACACAGTTACATTTTCAAATGCTATTACATGCCCATTCTATCTAATTAAATATGATCACTTCTGATTTAATGGTTTTCCTGTAGTTCTTTCATTTTAGCGCGTTCTCTGGCTTCTTTTTCAGCTCTCCGTTTTTCAGATTCGGCTCTCCATTTTTCCTGTTCAGCTAGTTTTTTGGCTGTAAGTTTCTCCATCATTTTATGAAAGTCATCTGCTGCTTCACGAGCTCTCTCTGGGGCTTTTTCCTGATATTCCCTGTCCAGTTCAGCTGCTGCTAATCGTGCATTTTCACAATTTTTTGAAGTGCCTGCAAAGCCACATTTAGCATCTCATTCTGCCATCAATTTTGGATCTTTCTTAAATTCTGCTACGCTATAGGTTTTTCACACTCAGCAGCGATAATTCCAGTGCAAAGCAGCGATGTGGTGATGATGACTTTGTTCATGGTTTAATTACTGTCCTGTTTTTTTCAGATTCTTGTTTATCGTCATTTGTAGAGCCAAAGTTCCCCATTTTTTACGGGTTTCAAATTCAGCTTGTTCTACGTTTTTACCATTTTTCGAATTGAAATCTCCTGACGTCAAACATTTCTCTAATTCTTCTACGCTGTAGGTTTTTTCACAACCAGCAGTGATAAGCCCTGTGTACAGCAGCAGTGCGGTGATAATGATTTTGTTCATGATTCATTACTGTCCTGTTGCTTTTTAGATTTGTGCTCATTGTCATTTTTAGAACCAGTTCCTCCCCACACCTATGTTGGAAGACTTTCACGATAAGCTTGCTCTGCATTTTTACAATTTTGTGAATCGGGATCCCTTTTTGTCATACATTTCATTGCCCACTTTTCGTATAACTTTTTATCTTTCTTAAATTTCCTCTACGCTATGGGTTTTTTCGCAACCAGTAGCGATAAGCCCTGTGCAAAGCAGCAGTGTGGCAATGATGGCTTTGTTCATGATTTTTCCCTCTTTTTTCAGTTTAGTGACTACGGAGCTGTTTTGCATAATTTTTGTATTGTGCTCTAAATTCTGCATCTACACGTTCTTCTCTGGCTTTGTCTTCTGCTTTCTGGATCAGCGCGTTGGTTTGCATTTGCAGGACTTGTGTTTGCAGCTTTGCTTGTATTGCTGCTAATTGTGCTTGAATTTCTTGCACTTCACTGGCAGTTTGAGCATTTCCAAGTTTATCAGTGAGCTGTTTAATGTTTTTTTGTGTTTCACTTTCCTCTATAAACGGCTTGCCCTATCGTGCTCTGTTGTGCTTTTTTGACTTCTTCTTCATAAAACGCATCCACTACAGCTTTTGAGCCTGCGCTCCCTGAGAGCTCTTTGTATAAAAGTTTTTCTTTCTATTTTTCAGTGTTTTTGCCTCCACCGCCACTGCTGGTGCCATCTATTGATTGTTGTAATTGATTAAAATCAGAAGGGAGTGTGCCATTGCTCTCTTGCTTGTTGAACATTTCTTGCAATGCCGATATATCAGGTTTGACATTTAAAGAGCTGTATAATTGTTTCATTTGATCAAGTTGGCTCTTTAATTGATTAATCTGGTCGTATCCCTGTTGAACTCGTTTCTGTAATTGTTGTAGCTGTTGTGTGCTTTGTCTAATTTGTTCTGCCATGTTGCTCGCAGCTTTGGTATCAAATACCATCATGGACAATGCATTTGTTTTTAAGCCAAAAGAAATTGTGCAAAGGGCTGTTGCCAATAAAATTTTTTCATTATTTTGACCTTTCTTGAAAAAGAGGAAGCCATTTTTCTGGAGATTCCCAACTTCTTCCATGATGGTTTCTAGGAGTTCAATGTTTTTGGTGGTGCCGCTTAATATCGCTATTTCATCATCAAAACCCCGTAAATTGAGTTCTGCGACAACAGAACTTTGACCTTGCTTGATGAGAAAACGCCATAACTCGCGGCTTAATTCTGTTTGAATTAGGTTAAATTCTCTGTCTGATAATTTAAAACCTTCTACATAATCGCTATGATTGCCCTTTTGGTTGGGAAAATAAATCTGTGTTGGACATTGTTCTATAATGCTGTGGGCAATTGTCGAATTGATCGCATCTTTGGGAGATTGCGTGGCAAAAAGCATCAAACCATTTTGTTTACGGATTGTTTTCAGCCTATCTTGTGCAAAGGCTTTAAAGGAATCGTCTTCTAAAGCTTTCCAGAATTCATCAATGACAATGATAATTCGGCGTCCATCAATCAGAGAAAGAATTCTATGAAAAAGATACATCATTAAGGGGGGGACGAATTTCGTCATTGTCTAAAAAATCCGTCATATCATAGCCAATAAATTTGGCATCAATGCCAATATCATCATCAGGATTGTCAAAAACTCACCCCAATGCATTGCCACGACACCCTCTCTCTAATCGTCCAGATATGCCTTCTCTATGGGTGGTGTCAAAAAACATCTGTAAGGCAGAAATTGTACGTTGTTCCTTGGGTAACAAAGCAAGCTGGTCAACCGCTGCAGAGATATCTTGTCTTTCTGATTCACTGATTTTTTGACCTTCGGCCGAAACAAGTTTGGTAATCCATTGCCGTAAAAACACTCTATCTGCTGGATTGTTATAATCTAAGCCTTTCAGTGGTGTTATCCCTGTTGGTTGACCATTTTTCAATGGCATATAGGTGCTGCCACCCGCTCTTACAAAAAGCTCTGCTCTACGGTCTTTATCAAAAAAGATCATATTCGGATTATGCTTTTGAAGTTGTGCTAAAAGAAAATTGACAATAACAGTTTTTCCAGAATCAGAGGGACCACAAACAAAAGTGTTGCCTAAATCGCCAAAGTGAAAATTAAAATAAAATGGTGAGCCGGCAGAAGTTTTCATCAACGCGACTGCTGGTCCCCATGCGTTGCCATCTATTTTTCTAACCGGAAACGAATGAAAAGGCGAAAGGGCTGCCATAGTTGCGGCTTGTTATCGCACCAGAGCGTGTGCGATAGGCATAATTCCCTGGAAGTTGTGCCCACCAAGCAGCAGCAAGCCCAAGATCTTCCCGTATGATAACAGCACTACCGTCTGTGAGACGAGAACGGGATTTGGCAAGATTATCGGCAAGCTTTTGCGGCGTATCAGAAAAAACTGCCAATGATAAGTGATGTTCCCCTAATACAAAATGGTTGGATTCGAGATCATCTAGCGCATCATCCAATTCTAAAATTTGTGAACCGGCGCGGTCTCCAGCATTGACCATTTGATTTTGTTTGCGCCCCATAATCTGCTTGGCAATGTTTTGCTTTTGAAGACAAAAGATTGGGTGAAAATAAATTCAAAGGGAAGGGTGAGCAAACCATCTGTCATGCCCGCTTTGGTTTTGGCTGGATATTCTTTCCAACCAAACATTCCGGCAAAACGCCACCCTGCTTCATGGCGTATCTCTATGATTTTTTTCCCAAAGATAAGGCGGTCTGAATAAACAGAGGATGCTATCGTCCCCCATGTGGGGGGAATACGTTCACGACGCTCACCAACCAGTTGGTGAATAAATTCACTTTGCTGCGAAAAAACGTTTCCTTCATGTTCATAAAGGCTTAGCTTTTTTGCACCATAACGCTGTAAATTTTGAATAACATCTGTGGTAACGTCTTCAAGTTTGTGAATGGACTCTTTGTCAACTTCTGTCTTTTCTTGCTTGGCTTTTCCCAAACGCTTAAAAAAATCAGCCAATTTATCCGCTTTATCTACGTGTGGATTCCACAAAATAGAAAGATAGAGATCATTGCGATAAAGCTCCTGTGAAACCATCCGTTCACGGTATTTGTCATCCAATTGCTTGGCAAATGCAGATCTAAAAGTGCCATCCGGATAGATCGTCTCACGCTTTCTAATAATATGGCTGTAAATGGCTATCCGTTCATCAGCAATGTTTTTAAACAAGTTGTTTAATTGTTCGTGAAGCACGTTTAAATCAATAATATCAGCTGTTTCAAAGTTGATGCCTTCAAGCTTAACAACAGTCATGAGCGCGCGTGATTCTAGTGCGATGACATGTTTGTTGACATGGCGCACATAAGGAATGATTGCTTCTGGCTGCTTTTCACGCTTGCGCTCTATTGTTTTCATTTCAATTCCGCATAATTACGAATTAATCGTAATGGAGAAAGACTTGCACCACCCCATAGCTGAGCGTTTCTGGCAAAAAGACGTGTTTTTTGCCATGTAAGAAGGATACGAAATTTATTATGGTCGTGTTTGAGAATTTCCTTAAAGATAAAATGTACAGCAACACCAATGGTTATGAGGAAAAATTGCCTGTAATAATAAACAATATAAGCGTCCCCATAGCATTTAACCCCATAGCTTCTACCGTCACGCCTGCAATCATTGCAGGGCGTGTACAGGCAAGAAATAGCGTATCTTCTGTTAGCTTATCACGCTCTTGCATGTTTTTTTTGAAATGCTTGAGTCAAATCAATTAGAAAGCATTGCAACAATTTGCGGTGCACCAAAAACAATGCCAATGCCAACACAAACAAAAAATGCTTTACGCATCTCAATATAACCAGCAATCCACGCAAGCCCAACACCCGCAACAGCAATCGTGGCAATCGATTTTGCAATGGTTCCTGTTAAAGCTTTTACTAATTTATCAAGAGCACCTTCAATTTTTCCGAAGTCGCCTGCTGCAAATGCTGGTTCATTCAGTGCTATGAATGCAATAAACAGAATAAGTAATGTGGTTAACCATTTCTTTTGTGTGTTTGAGAAGGTTAATTTTTGTAAAGTAAGCCCATCAGTAAACTGATTATTTATTTTTAACATGGAAATTTCCCCGCGTATTTATTAAATAAATTACTAAATATCTCACTTATTTATAGAGATAAATAATCTCATAAATGAAAAAAATAACGAGCGCTACTATTAAATTTGTAGTAATTTAATTTTTTATTAGTGAAATAAAAAGAAATATTTATAATATTCAAAATGATGCTTTTTAAAAAATCTCCCAGATCAGTATTTAAATATCTGATTTTCATTTATATTATTCTTGTTTGTGTTTTTTATTTTAGTCAAAATTCTGAAAATTTTATCGAAAATTCTTTTGTGCAAAAAGTAAAAAAGACAGTGGAAAAACCGTTTCAAGAGTCGGATTTAAAATTGACAGATCAGGCTTATAGACAAGAAACGCCTGTCTCTTCAGAATCGTTATCAACACAATTCTATGAAGAAAATGTTCCAGTTTATTCAGGGGTTATACAAGTGACAAGCGGGGTTACTTTTAAAATGATTACTCCTATAGATGAGGGCTGGAGAAAAAGAATTGTTCGTAATATCCGATTATATGGTGTTGAATCCTGTGAAACACGGCAATTTGCCTCATGCAATGGAATTAAATGGCCGTGTGGTGCTTTTGTCACGGCGTGGCTTGTTTCAAAAACAATCAATAAAAATGTTACTTGTCGGCAGTCGCGTGTTATAAAACAAATTCATTATGCGCAGTGTTTTGTTGATGGGGTTGATCTTGCACGCCTAGGCCTTGCAGAAGGGATGATGGTTTTGACAAAAGATCAGGACCATTTTCCCTCACCTGCAGATTATAAAAACTTACAATTTGCAGCGCAAAAAGCACAACAAGGATTGTGGTCTAGCCAATTTGAACAACCAGAAGATTGGAGAAGAGATCATGGTAGCTATAATCCCATTGATCCTTAACGCCTATTGACCTTTAAAGCAAGAAAGTCAGTGAAACACCAACATGGTTAAGTCGTTTCCAATGAAGCGCGCTCGGTATCCGTTCTGTTGTAGATGAGGTGCTTTCTTGCATAATATCACTCAAAGAGTGTAATCTCAATATCGGGTGGCGCTACGCAATAAGAGTATGTCATAAAATCAAACGCGGAACATAGCACCAAAATCTAGGACAGTCGACATAATTGATGTGATTATGAAAGCTATTCTAATCTTTCATATTCTAAACTCTGGGTTAGGTTCTAAGAATAGGAAGTAAACGAAAATACCCCAAAATAGCATGAAAAAACTTATTTTTTTATGATTCTTAATATGCCTTTCATCAGCCCACGAATATCCAAGAGGAAAATGAAGAGTGCGTAGGTTAATTTTCTGTATTTTTTCGTGTGTGTAGTGTGTGGGATGGGTTGTGCTTTATGTGAAGTTTCTTTTTTGTTGTAGCTTTGATAAGAAATCAATTCACTAACTCCTCCCCATATTTCTTAATTCAGTGCGCACAACTTTATTTTTATTCTACTATATTCATTTACACAGTAGGAATAAAATATGCAACTTTTACTTCGTTATTGAAAGAGTGTAATCCTATAGTCAGAGGGATAGAATAAAATACATCATATCACTAATCGGCATCTGTGTTGAAAAACATAAGGATGATTGAGTTGATTATCATTTGTATTTTGTAGGTTATATTTACTGCAAGAAATATCCCATACAAAAAACTGCAAACAGAAATGTTGATCCTTCTATAAAGAATTTTGTTAAGAACAAAGAGCCAGTGGAAAGAAGGCTTAGTTATCAACAAAAGAGAAACCTGATGTTTGAACACATAACGGGATGGCTCTTTAAATCGCCCTCTTGGCAATTAAAGTTTTACATACCGATTTTGTTCTCTCTGTTTTTAAAGAGAAAAAGGATAAAATATTCTTATAATTCACTGTAACTTTGGGAGCAATCTGTGTCTGCTCTTATCATGCCAAAATTTCTGTACAAAATTGGTTTCCCTGTTTGTGCATTATAGCCTTTGACATGAGTGTTTTTCCCTTTTACCTCTTAGCAGGTCGTAGTCTCTTTTGAAGAGTGCTTCCACTGTGTATAGAGGGATATTGCCGAAGACTTTATAATCTTGTGCGCGACAATGGGGCTGATAATGCGTATGTCCTACAAAAATTGCTTTTACGTTATGGCTTGTAATGATTGATTTAACTATTTGTAAATATTAATTTTTTTTAAGATCAAGAAAATGTGAGTCAAAAGGAAAAGCCTTTTTTGCGTCGTAGAAATTTATGATTGTAATTTTACCTCTTGCGTCAGAAGGGGTTAAATCTTCTTTTAGTCAATCTAGAGATTTGCTTATTTTCACTATAGTGCTACTTTTATTTAAATTAACAGTATACATTGGATAATTGTGAAGCTGTACTTAGTGAACATCTCCAAAATCCCATGAACAACCTAGACTTCCCCCCTAGACTATTGGGTGTTGTACCATGCTCAGAGAGCCATATTTTAGTTATGTCTTTATTAAAATTATTGAGATCATTGTTGTATTTTTTATCTCACTCCATATTCTTTTAATGGCACTTATGGCACATGCATCTTTAGAAAAATCTCATAATTTAGAAATTGTACAATCATCAACATTATTTGCATAATTCATGATTGCTCAACCCTTCATAGACATCGGAATCAAGGTTTTGTAAATATCTGCGTAATCATGATAGGTTGTTAGTCGATCAAATTCTGTCAAATCTTCATTCATTCTATGAAATGCAGTTTTGTGCAATTTTACTGCGTTCGCAACTTTTTTATTTGTTTTTAGCCATGGTTCTCTGTTCCCTGATGCGTTAGGGATGGCTGTGTTTAAACGCTATGCTTGCGGATTAGCCATTAAAAAGCGGTATAATTTTTATGGGAGCCTTTCTGTATATAGTTTCAATTGTTAATCTGTTATTATGCCACCTGATTTTGAAAAATAATAATCTTTGTTGGATGCAGTTGCAGAGTAATCATTTGCTCGCTAAAATCGATTGTACCATTGAAATTTTATAGAGAGTGTTATCATCTTTTACGCGATATCTTGCTCAGCTACCAGCTCCATAAAGCCAAGCATGAGATGCTGTAATCAAGGCTTCTGACATTTCTGAAGGAATGTAAGATTTAGGATAATAAGCCCATTTTCCACCATCAAGACCTTGATCAATTGACTGTATGGGAACATCAAGTTTATTGATTCCTGTTACATTTGTTGAACGGTATGCTCCTTCTTATAGTTGTATCTCATATTGCTGAGTATGAGCAGAAACGTTCTCTTTAGTGTAAGAATTGAAATTTAAACAACAAAAAAATGCAAAAGCAATTGCTCTTATATTTCATAAATGAATTTGCTCTCCCAATAATCCCCATAATGATGATATTAAAAAAAATATAAAAATCAATAAATTATAAAATAATATACTTCATAATTCATGCTTTTCTAATGTATAATTGAGATTGTGTTTGATGATCAAAAATGTTCATACAGAAAAGATGATCTTCTGTATTAAAGTTTGAAAAGTTGCAGAGAAAAAAGAGAACATTGAGAAAGAAGATGACAGAAGATTACTCTTCCGATAAGTAGTGTCACAATAAAAGACAGTTTGATACATGGCAAACATATAAGCAGGTGCAACATGAATGAGCTTACCCATATTGATAATATTATAGCACATTACGATGCTGTTTTTTGCGATGTTTGGGGTGTAGTACATAACGGTGTGCATGCATTTGAACCAGCATTGAAAGTATTGCACAAAATTCAACAGATGGGAAAAAATGTCATTTTCTTAACCAATTCACCTCGTCCGCATGAAGATGTTGTTGCGCAATTACAGAGTATGAATGTTGATAGCAATTATTATGATGCCATTATCACTTCAGGGGATGTAACGCGCGATCTCATTCGTGCTGCACCGCGTAAAGTTTTTTTCATTGGTCAGCAACGTGATTTGATATTGTTTGAAGGGTTAGATTGTGAACTGGTTGAGGAATGGGAAGCCTCTGTTGTGGTTTGTAGTGGTTTTCTCGAAGATCTTGATGAAGAACCGTCTGCTTATGAAGAGATGTTTCATCGTATGCGAGCGCGTAATTTGCCGTTTATTTGTGCCAATCCTGATGTGATTGTGCATTGTGGAAATCAGGAGTTTTGGTGTGCTGGTGCACTGGCGCGCCTTTATCAACAATTAGGGGGGGAGGTGCGCATTGCCGGCAAACCCTATGCACCTATTTATGAGTGTGCCTTTGAAAAACTTCAAAAAATTCGTGGGGCAATGGAAAAAAGTCAGGTTTTAGCTATCGGCGATGGTCTGTTAACTGATGTTAAAGGTGCAATTCATTTTGGTCTCGATGTCCTTTATATTATGGGGGGCATTCATCGTTATGATTATATGCAAAATGGTGTGATAGATAAACAAGCTTTGCACTCTTTTATTGAGCGCCATGGCTATAAGCCACAAGCAATAATGTGGGCACTTCAGTGATGTCTGATTTTTTGCGTCTTCAGGGGGCTCATATGCTTCCTTTGGCTTGGCGGGGTGCGGTATTGGCACTTGGAAATTTTGACGGTGTTCATTGTGGCCATCAGGTGGTGCTTCAAAAAGCGCTTGATTTAGCACGCATAAGAAATAAGCCTGCTGTTGTTTTAACTTTTGAACCGCATCCAAGAAGTTTTTTTTCCCCTTCAACTCCTGTTGATCGTTTGACAGAGGCATTAGAAAAAGCTGAAATTTTTAAAATCCTCGGATTTAATGGTGTGATTGAACAGCCTTTTAATGCGCATTTTGCAGCTCTTTCAGCAGATGAATTTATCACTGTAATTTTAAAAAAAGCCTTTGATGTTTCGGTTGTGGTAACGGGTGAAAATTTTCAATTTGGTCATCACAAAAGTGGAAGTTCATACCTTCTTTGTGAAAGGGGGAAAAAAAGTGGATTTGAGGTTGTGCAAATTCCTTGCATATCTAGCATGCAAGGTTCACAACAGTTGATCATTTCGTCTAGTTCTATTCGTAAACTTCTTTCACAAGGTCAGGTAGAAAAAGCAGCTCATTTGTTGGGGTATCATTATCGGGTACGCTCAAATATTATCCAAGGTGAGAAACTTGGTCGCCTTTTGGGGTTTCCTACTGCTAATCAGATTTTGTCTCCTCAAACCAGTTTGGCGCATGGTGTTTATGCGGTACGGTTGCGTCGTGCTAACGGTGTTTTGTATGATGGGGTTGCAAGTTTTGGTTGTCGTCCAACGGTTGTCAAAGATGGGGCGCCGCTACTGGAAACCTATTTGTTTGATTTTAACGGTGACCTTTATGGAGAAAGTTGCACTGTTTCTTTTTTACAGTTTTTGCGAGGGCAAGAAAAATTTGATGGACTTGAGCCTCTTATTGCACAAATGCAACATGATGAAAAAGCAGCAAGAGAAATTTTGATGGCAGCACAACCATTGTCGGGGTTGGATAGGATGCTTACTTTTAAAAATATGCCTTAAGTTGATCTGAAAAGGATATGAGAGCAGCAAAAATAGCGCTTAAACTGACCATAATTATAAAAATATATTCCAAAACATCCTGCAATATATGATTTTTTCGTTGTTGCGAGGAAGAAACAAATGTCTGGAGATCTGATTTAATCATTGTCTTACCTCTTGCTTTTTCATAATCTTCTGAAATCTTACGGCTTTTATTATAGTTCAGAAGTTTACTGCTTGTTCCTTTCTGGTTGGTTAAGACACTGATTAAAGACGCGCTAAACGATAAAGATGCAGCGAGCGCGTTCCTTGATGACAATAGGCGAGAAGAGGTTTTTGTGCCGTTTTTAAAATGGTTTGCATGGTTTCAATATCTGATTTTTTTATTGTAGGGGGTACAATCGGAATGTAGTAGGCTTTTATTCCATATTTTTGTGCTGCTGCTTTAATGAGGGAAAAATCAGGTTGATATGGGCCTTCTTGATCGGGGCGGTTACAAATAATCGTTTTGAAGCCAGCTGTTGCCAATATTTTGATATTTTCCACGCTAATTTGGGCGCTGATAAAAATATCAGGTTCAATTTGTTGCAAGTTCATCCTTGTTCATTCCCGATAAGGTTTATCTTTATAATGTGCTCTTATTTGCTATCCAAAAAGATACTCAATTATGAAGGTGAGTTTTTAAGGTGAGGTTTTTAGAGAAAACATCTTAACAGAAATGCTCTCTCTGTCGAGCAGAATAGGTTTGGGTGAGAAAACATGACATGTGCTATGCAAGACATCTTATCCTATAAGACTTGTTTATTGTTTTTATTATTCTCTCTTATGATATTCTTTTTTCTGCTTCTGGTGGAAACGTTTCATATGTTGCATGAGCATGTTTATACGAGGATGGTTTTTATAGAGGAGGGGGGTATGATGCTGCAGTTGAAACAAAAGAGGTTGCCTGTTTCTAAAAGTTTTTTCTAAATTTTTTGGTTGTGGTGTATCAGCGAGTTTTTTGGTCAAAGGCGCTGTTTGAGGGATGTGGAAACATGGTCTTAAATTCACAGATCTTGGAAAGAGCGAGAGCTCTCTGTCTCATGGAAATTGTGCAGTGCCTTCTTTTTTACTTTTCGTATTCAAAATGGAAGAAATGGCTTTCATAAAAAATAACACATCATCATGCTTATGCATTGATGTATTTGTTTTTAAAGAGAGATATAAGAAGCTTGCTTCCAATCGCATCTTCTTTGGGATTACTCATGAAGAGTATAACACATGGTCATTGGGTATCATCCTCTTTACATTTATAAAGGTATAAACTAGCGTTTTCATTTTCTTTTCCAGCTTCTCATGTTACACTTTTTTTCCGTTAAGACGGTTCATAAAAAAGTATGTTGAGCTCTTTCTCAAATGGTTTTTTATGTTTCTGAATCAAAAGGGTGAAGTGAGAAGAAACTTCCTGTATTTAGTATTCTCATCCAATATGTAAACAACGAACTGTCTTTATAAATAAAAGTAGTCTCTCAATGAGATGTAAAAACTTTTTTCCTTATGTTTGATTGTATCGACTATCCAGAAGGTGGAGTGTACTTCAAGCGTTCAGTGGTGTTGGTAAATATTATCACTTTTTTTTGTGAAATGGGAGAGGTTATTACTTTGAGCCTGTGAGATGCTGCTTGTATGCTTTGTTATTTTCTGTATAATCGTAAAAACGATAAAGCTGAAAGGCGTGATTCATGATCATTGGACTGTTGAATCAAAAAGGGGGGGTGGGAAAAACTACGTTGAGTGTCAACCTTGCTGCTAGCTTTGCACGTACTGGAGCACGTGTGTTGCTTATTGATGGTGATCCACAAGGGAGTGCATTAGATTGGGCAGCAGCTCGTGAAGGTGATCCCTTATTCCCGGTTGTCGGTTTGCCGCGCGCAACGATTCACAAAGAAATTACACAAATTGGTCATAATTATGATCATATCATTATTGATGGTCCTCCACGCGTGACTGATCTTGCACGTAGTGCTCTTATGGCTTCGGATTTTGTGCTTATTCCAGTGCAGCCTAGTCCGTATGATATTTGGGCGGCTGATGGAATCGTAAAACTTATTGACGAAGCGCGCGTCTATAAGGAAAATCTGAAATCTGCTTTTGTCATTAACCGTAAAATAGTCAATACAGCGATAGGGCGTGATGTGGGCGAAGCTCTTGCCGTGTATCCGGTGCATGTTCTTTCGGCTAGTGTTGCGCAGCGTGTGATTTTTGCGGAAGCGACAGCGCAGGGAAAAGCAGTCTATGAAATCAATGAGCAAGGATCAGCGGCAGCCGAGATTGAAGCTGTTGCAGTGGAGCTCAAGGAGTTAGCACAATGAGTAAAAAGATTAAAATTGGTACAAAGCCAACCAATAAATCAACTGCCGTAACGGTTGATGCATGGGTAGAAAGTCGCAAAGGCAGTATGGATAAATGTATGAAGCGTCTCACGATTGATGTGCCGGAAAGTTTACATCGCTTGATTAAGATGAGTTGCGCAAGTCGTGGAACAAAAATAGCAGACGAGGTCCGTGAGCTACTTTCGCAGAAATACGGGAAAATGTAAATAATAATATACGATGAGAAGCTTTTATCGGTTTAGTTTATCTTTTTCAACGAGCAGATGTAATAAATGTAAAGGTTATGCTAAGTATGCCATCTATTGTCCATTGCAATAAATTGACTTTGTCCTTTGTTACTTTTCCAACATTTCGATTCTGTAAATTGGGTTTTCGTTTGTCATCATAAAATGAGCATATCAATCATATTCTGGTTATAGGATGAATGTTGGATGATGTTTATGAAAGTTAATGTTATTATACCAGCCTATTTCTTTGTGAAAAATAAAAAAGAAGGCGATTATGTTGCGTAAACAGTTGAGTTGGTTCATCCGATTTGATCCGTCAGATTTTTATTCGCACAATTTTTTGCGTTTTCATGGTGTTGTTTTCTTTTTAATCTATGTATCTATCACTAAAATATGCCAATTAATGGTGTAGGCTGTTATGTTTATTATTTTATGACATTTTTTAGGCTATCATTGTTACGTACTTGATAAAGTTTAAATTTTTTTCAAATATGCCTCATAACAAGGCTGCTTTCAAAGAGGTGAGAAAGCAGCGACACGTGCATTCTGGACGGCAACCAATTTCAAAATCAATTTGTTCAGCACAGGATAAAATTCCGATACAGCCTATTTTCTTTCGAAAAAATAAACTTTTAGTTGTTTTATAAGACTTACATTTTTTAGTTCTGCTGTAATAATGATAGATATGCTAAAGTGTGAAGATATGCGAATTGAATTGAAGAATATGAGATTAGCCAATGGATGATTTGGTTTCTCGTAGAAGCAACAAAAACGACGAAAAAAATCTAGACAAAGCGCAGTATGTCCCTTTCAATATGCATCTAAAAAATATCGAAAATTGGTCTCTATACTCTTCATTTTCCTTTTGGACATGTGCGGACTGATTAAAAGCATCCCAAGATGTTATAAGAGCACGAGCTTGTATAGATTTCCTCTTTTGGTTACGGGGTTACGTGATAGGTGAAAGAGAGGTTGTACTACTATCTCTTAGAATACTACTCATAATTTGGCTTCTATCATGTGATTGAACGGAATGTGTCTCTTTTGGTTCTATGATGTACTCTTATTGCATTTAGCACCACCCGATATTGATGTTATAAGCTTAGCATCACTCAAAGAATTTATGCACAATACAGTCAAAAAGCTGGAAAATTATTGGCTTTGTCGATCTCTCACTCGTTTCTTGATTTTTTGAAAATCTTTAACGATCAATGGGATTATAGCTGCCATGCTCTTTTCTTCATTTTTCTGATTGTGCAAATTTGCCAGATCACAATCCTTGTTGTGCTTTTTGTGCTGTAAATTGTAAGTGTTTGTAAGCTTTGGGGTGAGGGAAAGAGAGCCTGATCTTTTATAAAAACCATTCCCCCTTTTGTAAGCCTGAAGTGCACAAAATCAATCCCATTAACACAATATTGCGCATAATCAATCTCTTGAATCTTACGCGTTTGCTGACAAGTAATATTTTGATCGATTGTTTTTAATATAAGCAACACCGCTTCAAAAGTACCATATGGCTACTTAACCCATTGGGTGAGGCAAAATGCCGTATTTTACAGGTTTCAATGCCATATAATCGGATCTTTTAAACAATTCTTTTTCTCTATCCCTCATCTATGGGTCTTCATTTGCTGATGTGATCATTTTAAAAGTCATACTGCTTATTTTCTTTAGAGCACTTGGATAGGCAGGCACGGTTTCTTCAGTAATTGTGCTCATAATGGTTGTGAATCAGATATTATTTCTCGTTTATTTTATGCTAAAGAGAGAAAATATTACAATTAAACAGTAGTGCTTACTCTTTTTCTCAGCTACACAGTCATTTTATTAATGTAATTAATGTTTAGTGGGGGATGCTATAAGTAAGCAATCAGTTTACTGAGATTAATGCTTTAAAAAACTTATTCTTCAACAAAGTTATATAATAACACTTCTGCTTTGTAATGGGTTGTGAAGTGCGGAGAGACAAGAGGGGCTATGAAGTCATCTCAAAATTGTAAAAGCCTCCGAAAAGTATATATGAAACTTTTTATGGGACGTTAAAATTGCGTCCCAGATTTTGTAAATCTGAAAGACAGAAGGGGAATTTATTCATGAACACAGTCATTATAACAACGTTGCTTCTTTGCTCGAGGCTTCTCGTTGCTGGTTGTGAAAAAACTATAGCGTAGAAGATTTTAAGAAAGATGAGAAATTACGCCTTGAATGGGAAAAGAAGTGTTACTTGGGTGGGCCATCTATGCATACATCTCAAAATTGTGAGAATGCAGTAAAAGCGGGTAGGCAACTTCTTTTGGGAGGTTAAAAATTGTGCTCACTCTTCTTAAATCTCAAGAATAGCAGGACAGTCGTGAAATTATAAACAAAAGTAATTGTAACAATATTATTTTTTACTCTCTTTCAAGAGAGGGTGAGTTTTATTTAAAAAATCAAATAGTTCTATTTTAGTAAATGGGAAATCTTCCCTTCTTTGTGGAGGTTTTCTCTCTGTTAGACGCAAGGATTGAACAGCGTTTACGAGTAAAAATAGATTTGTGTTTAAAATATAAGTACAAGGTGCACAATATTCATATACCTCGTTAAAAACAAACGAAGTTTGTTGTTTTTCTCTTCTCACGGTGAAGCTGTAAAAAGAGGCGCAAAATGTAAAGGCTTATTTTATTCATGTATGGTTCTATTGGTTGCGTTAACGAAGGTTGTTTGTGGTAAAGGCGAAGAAGAAAAACGTAGAGCACAATAAGAAGAAAAAATGAAAAAAGTTTTTTGAAACAAAATTGACCCCTAAAGATCGTGGATATCGATTTTAATGCTTCTCATTGCTGAATGATCAGTTGAATATGTGTGCCACAGAGGAAAGAGGTCTCCGCTTTTTTTTGAAATGAGGCAAATGAGTTTATTGCCATCAGCATCAATACGCGAAAAAATTCCAGATACGTTTATTTTGTGCAATGAAAGTATAAGATAATATCACCATCTTACAAGAGAGAATTATGATTCAAGGCTGGATGAAACATGGAGTCTTCTTATTAGAAATGTACACAAAAAGCAAAGATTAACACAACAACAATTGGTAAGAACAGCTGGGGTGGTGTGCAGGTTTAGCTTTTCTAAGCTAGAATATGCCGATTACCGAAAACCAAAAGAGTATGTTTAGTGCATCTCTACTACGAGAGCTAAAACAACGAAAGCATTGATGCTGATAATCAACGTTGAATAAAGCATAGCGGTTTTTATGAGATCAGCCATAAGAACCTCTTTCTGTTTTTTGTGGTATCAATTTTATCAATAACATAATGTTACAGTTTGTAATATATGCTGATACAACACATTCGACAAGTTAAAAATCCTTCTTTTAACCTTATGAGGAATGAAATTGCTTTGCACTGTGGGATAAAAAAAGTGAAGGTTTTTTGTGTGTGCAGGTTATCCGTGTCGCGAAAAACTCTTTTTATATAAGCCTTTTGATTGATTTTATGTAATAACAAAGATCCACTAAAGCTGCTTTTTATGAAGAGTATTGAATAAAATAATTTATGATTATTGCAAGAGAAGAGCAGCAATATAACGCGATACTGAATGTGAGCGGTTAAGATATATTTCTTGGCACAATTTTGTTTTGCAGAGGAAATTATCGTTCCTATGATTTCTTTTTTCGGTACGGAGTAGGAATAAAGAGGCAACGGTGATGGCAAATTGTGCGTTATTTGATGATATATGCTAAGGATGATAATTAGATTGCAACAAAATGATAAAGCATCAGTGCAGATGGATTTAAGAGGTTACAGGTTGAAAAATTATGGGTTTCAGGTTTTTTCATAATCTCTTGAAAGGGTTTTAAAAATCCTATACTATAAGTAGCGAATTGCAAAGAAAAGCGAATGATAATTGAAAAACAGCAATCTGTAGCTGTTTTAAGTTATCATTTTAATATTGTCGCGTGGTTATGTTCAGAAAGTGTTCTTCTTGTGTTGTGTGTAAAATGCTGCACATGTGGGGAATAGAGCACGAAGAAACAGTGAATCTTTCTGAAGAGGTGCAATCTGATCCTGTTTAATGCCAAATGGCATGCAGCGTCAGATGCATGTGAAGCCAAAAAACTATGGAGGGTAAAATGCTGAAATCTTTAAGAATTTAGATCTTTATATGCTACAAATTTTTGTTGAGCATATGTGGTAGTCAACGCATTATCGTTTTTTGTCGAAGATTGAAAATGCGCGATAGTTGCTGCGTATTGGTTTGAGGATTTGTAGCGTTTTATAGAAGTTTTGTAGAATTTGTATCACGCCAGTGACGGTTTTGGAGCAAATAAGAAAAAATATGCTTTCATACAATCTATTGAAAGTTAAGTGGGTATAAGCTTTTAACGATCGTCGTACTTTTGTTGGTACAATATTCGCACAATGAACTCAATCGAGTGTATCAGCATTAAGAAAGGCTGTTTAATCTTTCTCATTTGAGATCAAGATTAGGTAGTGCTATTGAAGAGGGGAAATAAAAATGTCTGTATTGCAATACGGTGATGATAGTTTTGCATCAAAAGCAAAAGTTCTTGATAACAATCTTATTGATCGAGATTGGGCGATGACAAAATTTGTAGCTGCCGTTAAAGGATTAGTGCAAGTGATTGATTATGAAAGCAATATGCTAGAGAGCAATGGTGTTCCAGATTATGAAGAAATAAATTCATGTAAAACACGGGGCTTACGTGATCTTAATAAATCTATGAGTGATATAAAACGCTATATGAATGAAGATATTGAGAATGAGATCGAAAGCTTGTTATCAGATTTACAGGAAAAATTACATCGTAATAGTGAATTGCTTCAAATTCATTTGGGTGCAGTGAATGATCTTTCACAGGCTATGCAAATAGCTGCGTGCACAAAAGAAACAGATCTAAACCTGTAATCCAATTTCAGTCAATATCGGGCATCCTAAATGATTTTAAATTACCTAAAGTTGTGAATTTGTTTAGCAGCTTTAGGTGCTTTGCTCTTAGGTGTCACAATTTATGCAGTTTTGATTTTATGCAATTTTAATTTTTGCATTACAAAAAAATCTGCTCCTATTACAACAGTGATTGATTTTGGATGAAGGAAAGCGATTTTTTTCTTCTTTTGGTTGAGAGAGAGCTTTTTCTTGGAGAGAAAGGACGTCCTGCTTTTTTTCGAGTTAGAGAGGTAGCTTCTTACTTCCTATGCGGAGCGCATCTTTTTTATGGGATATTCTTATACAAAATGTCTTGCCCTTTTATGGGGTGATATCTTTTGTATTGTGCATTATAAGAAACTTTACAAGTAAACTACCGGTAGAGTGGGGCGGTGCTATCAATGTTGTAACATTGATGATAGGCATTTCCCCGTTTTGTAAGCAAAACATTGATTTATAAGGATAAATTATCGTTTTGCATTTTGAATGAGAGCTCTGAATATCGTAAGATTCTCTCATTTTGAATCTGTTTATGTTGAATCAATAAAAACCGTTTGCTTGTACATCACAAGTAGGTTGGCGTGTGGATAAAAAATGCTTCTTATGAATCTCTCTATGCAAGAGTTATTGGTGACATCGCGAACTGGTAAATGTAATGGAGGGGTGCTGGTTTGTACGTTCTATAAGTGCGAAGATGGCGATGCCCAATAGCGTTTTGCGTTGTACCATTCACGGGCAGTGTTGTGAGGTGGATTTGGGAGCAATGAGAGATGCTTCTTATACAAATCATACTTAAAAGTTTTGACGATATTCAGTCATCCTTTTATATGTTTTTGTCATCCATAGAAGGAAATAACATGAGAAGGAGATAATTGCTTTCTTCAGTGCCGTTATTGTTTGTGTCAGTGCTTGAAAATCCATAAAAACCAGATGAGATTGCCATAAGGATACAATACTATTTAAAAAAAGCTTGTACTCTTTTTTCTTCATTCCCTCCCTAAATGGTTTTTGCCCTTTCATAAGGGGGGCGTTTGTTTCTGCTAGCCAATTACGTAAATTAGAGAAATCCATGGAACATATCTGAAGTCTCCTCTGTCATATATTGTGATATGCCGTTCTTGAAAGGAGATACAGACAAAATGGAGATACGGACAAAATAAAGAAGAAAACCAATTTGGGAGAACAAATGTTTTTTTTAATTATTTTCAGTGTTTTAGATGATAAAGGTACACGGAAATCTATTTGTGCCATCGCGCCTTTCTTTTATCTTCTCAGCAGCGATTGTCTCTCTATTTGGTTTTTATGAATATGAAAAGGATTTATGTGAACATCTGTTAGGATATGCAATCGTAAAGTCAGCTGTGTTATTGTTTCGCTCAGAGTGTGATAAAAAGCTCGTATATTACTCCAATTCGTAGCTGGTAAGTTTTGTGTTTTATGAAATTGTTTACCTAATAACGCCTATGCTTTTTCTGTTATCTGTAGATCAACATTTAAGCCTATCGCAGCAGAATATTTGAGACAGAGATTAAAACGTTTCAATGTGTTACGAGTAGTTCTAGCTTTTGTGTGTCAGATGGGGGCAAGCGTATTGCGTATATCTTTTTTCGTAATCTCTGAAACAGGGAAATAGCCTAATTTAAGGAGCATAAGAAGCTATTAAGGTAAAACCCAATGTTCCAGCCTTACCATCTCCTTTTAATTCGGCTTTACGGCTTTCAAAAGCATCTATGGCAATATCTTTTAAATCATAGAGATTGTGCATTGCTTCACGCTTTTGTTTCTCATGTTCTTTAAATGGGATCATGCTTATCATGCAAAACAGAACGCCATTGTGTTGCCAATTCACGCGCTTTTTTAAAGAGATATGCTTCAGTGCCCTCAAGCCCATTTTACGACAACATCTGTGAAGGGTATATCGGTAAATCCATTGAGTACCACCATCTTTATGTTTATGAAGCTATAAGTTGGCACCATCATACTATTTTCCAGCTCCTAATGTTGCGACAGCTTTTGCATTGCGACGGTTTATCAAAGGTCTCTTTATCCCTTGCTTCAAGTGTTTTTATCCATACAACAGCCCTGCTTATGATGTGCAAGCGAATGGTTTTCATTGATCCAACATAAACAGATCTGAGATGAGAAAATACTGTATTCGGGGTGGTCATTCAAGTTATAAGATAATGAATTATATTTATAAATCAATATATTGCTTCGTATTAACTTTAAAGCCATTGGCACTTCGAGAGTGCGTCAAGCATGAGATGTTGATAAGAAAGTTGTGTTTGTAGTTCAACAGCCAATTCTTCAACATCAAAGGAGTTTTATTAAAGCACGCGATGCAAAATCATCGTTTCAAATACATTATACAATCTTTTCATTTTACACTGTTTTTTCCAATGCGATAGAGTCTTTTGGGTTACTAGATTTTATGGGGGGCTAAACCTTATGGGAATATGCGCTGGCTTGTGAGGGTTGAGAGCGGCTATAGTCGTTGAGTTATCGGATAATTTTTTAACATTTTGTTAAGAAATAGAGTTTTAAGAAATAAAAGACAGTACATTGTACTGCCTTTGAGGGAAATTATACACTCGTTTTGTTTTAAAAACGATAGCTTATGCCACCGGAAAAACTGGTTCCAGATACACCGGCTTTTTGGAGTTTCTTCCGGTAGCTAATATCACCATAGAGTGCGATATTCTGAAAGAGGTACGCATTCACACCAAAGCCACTCTCAATTGAAGATCCGGTAGGATCAAGAGGAAAAGTATCGCCTATTTGTATTGTTTTACCGTCACCAAAGGTTCTGATAACATTCAGTTTTCCATAGAAGGAAACAGCATTGCCTTCTTCGGTGGTGGGGAGATTTTTCGTCAAACGTCCGCCGATACGTACCAACCATTGATGCGGATTGCTCATATCCACTTCAAAACCATCGGCATCTGAGAGAATATCAAACATGAGACTTTGATAAACAAATTGTGCTTGAGGTTCAAACATTAATCCGTCAATACCAGTGGCTAATTTTTGACCAATGGTAGCAGATGCATTCAATATTTTCGTGCCATCTAATTTGGCAGCATTTCCAATGAGAGCTGTTGTAACATTTCCTTTCACAGTTGCATAGGAAAGGAGCGTGTTCACGTATATACCACTGCTATGCTGGATGCCGCTATAAGCAGTGAGCGACCATTTATCAAGCGTAGTCTTTTCACAATCTTTCATCTCCCTTGGAGTAAAAGCAAGTTTTCCATATGTTCCTAAAAGACCAAAATGTGTGCTGATATCTTTACCTTCTAGCATAGCTAATACAACGCCGAGCTGTAAAGCATTATAGTTGACATCAGCACCGTAGCCATAGTGTAGTGGATCACGGTTGGAAAATAAGGTGACTTTTTCACTATAGGTGGATAAGAAGATGCCTTTCTTTTTATTATCCTCTGGTTCAAACACTGTTGTGCGCATATTGTCTAACAGCATGTTTTGATTATTTACATCAGCCAATCCAGAAGAAAACAAAGCATTAGGCATGACTAAATAATTTGCGACCTGTGGCAAAAGGGCGGCTCTCTGCAAACGAAAATCCCAAAAATGATTATCGTTCTTACCAAAGAGGTTCTGGCTTGCATGAGAAGTACCGGGTGCATAGGCCGTGAGTACGTACTTATAAGGAGAAGCACCGATCGTCATATAATCTCCTGCTAATTTGAAGGAATTTTCATTCGCTTTTCCGGAAACTTGAATAAGCGAAATTCCATGTGTTGATGCAGGAAGTGAAGCCATATGCTCTCCCAAAACAGAAGCATTTTTCGTTCTTTCTTTATCCTTTTCTTGTTCTAGAAGATTGATGTAGACGACGGTGGTCCCTGATACATCACCACCAATTACAAGTCGGTCGGTTTCCTGTTCAGCCACTGGAGCATGACCGTTCCATTTAGAGTTCAAATGAATCTCTGCAGCACCTGTTGCACTATAAACTACTGGTGTATTGGGAGTGTCGTCTTTTTGCTGCGGATGAGATCCTACAAATAAGGTTTGATAATGCCCATTGGTTGGCTTGCCAAACATAATGGTGCTTTCTTGGAGGTTAAGCATAGAAAGGTTAGAGTATAATTTGTTATCATTGCCGAATTGCGCATAATTAGATGAGTCGTCATCATTCTTTATTGCTTTTTTATTCGCCTTTAAAAGCCACTTTGTACCGTTTTTTAGAGTAAAGGCTGTCGTACTGTCTTCAGATGTTCTTACGCGACCTTTTAAAAGAGAATGATCTGCATTTAAGGTAAGGATATGTGGGAAATTTCCAACATTTTTTTGAGTCATTAATAATGTATCGGCTTCGATTTCTGAATCTTTAAGATTAACTTCACTATTTATGGCTCCCCCGTAAATGCCGATACCAACACCCTCTTTAGCGGAAAGTTTTGTATTTTTGAGCATCACCTTACTGACAACGCCTTTTCCTTGAATTTGATCACTTTCATCTTCAGCATTATGGGCATCCTGTCCTTCAGCAGCAGAGTATATACCGTGAAAAACAATGCCAAAAGCTCCATGATCACCTGTAACATTTACAGTCGAATCCTTTAAGTTTATTGTCCCGTTCATGTTTAGTAAACCAACCAACGGCGTTGTCACAGTGATAGCTGTTGCATCAATATTACCACCTTCTGATGCACTCAATGCAATGAACCCTGATGAAACTGCTCCTCCCATTATCTTTACCGTTGAATTTTCCCCTTGTGCGTCTATAGCAACGAATCTGTCGTGAATTTTAACATTATGTTTCGTTACAATTTCACCATTGTGCGCTTCAATTGCAGAGTTTCCATTCTCGTTCTGTACCGGTTTTTCATGCTGTGCGAGCTCTGGCTCTCCTGTTTCTGGTTTTTCTAGCGCTGGCAGCACCGGTGGCATGGGTTGTGTGGATGGTGGTTGTGCGGAGGCACGAAGGTTAGATGAAAATTCTTCGGTTGTGGGATTCGTCGGAGAGGAGCCTAAAATTGGGCGTCTTCTCGATTTAACTTCTGTTGATGCAGAATCTTCATCATTTTGTGCGGATGAGAGCTCTGTAATTTGAGGTTGTCCATTTTCTGTAGATATAGAGCTCATACGCTTTAAACGTTTTCCCGCTTTTGCGTTATCGAACATGTGTTTTTCAAGCGTGGAATGTCCCGAGGTCGGTTGTAATGTAGTTGCGTTAAGGGCATAAGATACACTGGAGTAAGAACAAAAGAAAACTCCAGAAACTGTGTATAGTAAGAGGCTTTTTTTCATATAGACACATTCCTAACTCTTTTTTCCCCCTCTTTGATAAAAAATGAAACATTTAATTTGTTTTGTTGTTTTTCTAAGTGACAAAACAAAACATATAAGGCACCGCTTACATTTCAAGATATAGATCGAGGTATTTTTAAAAGTGGTAACGCATTTCACCTCAAATGTGTGTTTCAGATACACTGACTTTTTTGAGTTTATGGTGATAATTGACATCAGCATGAAGCACGATATTTTGCGATATTTGCGATAAATGCGTGTTAATACCAAAAGCACCTTCAATAGAAGTTTTCATAGAAGCAGACTGAAAAACTTTCACCAATCTGTATCGTTCTCTTTTTATCAAAAGCTTTGATAATGTTCAGTTTTGCGTGGAAGAAAACGGCATAGCCTTTATGTAGCGTTAAACCGTCTGCCAATATGGTGCAACTTTTGATAAGGATTGCTCATGTTCATTTTAAAGCTTTCATCATCTAGCAAGAGTGCCAAGCATGAGACGCCGATAAACAAGTTGCGTTTGTGCTTCAAGCGTTATTCTTTCAACATTGATTGGTAATTTTGATCAACGGTAGCAAAGATCCCCGATGTTTTTATAATGCTGTTGAGAGCGGTGGTGATATTTCTCCTTGAAAATTGCGTAAGAGAGAAATGTACTCGCATAGATGCGATTTGCATGCTGAATATTCTCCTATGCGGTGCGTGACCATTTATCAAGCATATTTTTTTGAAAGAAAGTCTTCCATGTCCTTTGGGGTGAAGATTAATTTGCATATACTCCCAGAAGATCAAAATTTGTGCTGATATTTTGATCTTCTAGCGCTTTTAATGTAAGACCTTTTGGTAATGCAGCAGAGCGAATATCTGCACCAATGCCATCTTGTGGTAGATGAGTGCTGGAAGATAACATACTTCTATTGCCATAAGGAGAGAAGAAAAATCTTTTCTCTTCATTACCTTTTGGTTCAAACATCGTTATTTGCATATTGTCTAACCATACATTTTGATTGCTTCCATTAGCAAATTCAACTGCGAACATGTGTGAGGGATCAGCAAAGAATTCGCTACTTGTGGCGTGAGCGTTTAGCTTTTGCTTTAAAGTGAAAGGCATGCGATAAAGTTGTGGTTTCTTTATCATCTGTAAGCTTAGTCAGTTTCTTGGTATTAGTGCTAGTTTGGTTAGCAGTATCAATTGGTGATGTATTAACAATCGTTTTCGGTGTTGAGAAAGCGATGTTAACATTTGGATCAACATCAACATTAGGTTGCCAATCTTTATTGATTTTACGCTGTTGAAAAATTTCATCACCTGTTATCAGGAATGAATTCTCTTTATCCTTACGTTGTGGCACAATATGAGCAGGGTAGAATTTATGAACAGCATGTTCTTTCTCTGTGTTGAGGTGAATGAAAAATGGTTTATACTCTTTAGATGCAAGAGAAGGGGCTTCAGCTTCATCTTTTCTCTGGACTTTATTTTACTTTATCGGTGTTCCAAGCATTTTTAAATTCTGTCTGTAAGGCATCGGAAAGCGCCTTATTTTTTATTTTTGTAAGGGATTATCTGTTTTTATCACTTTGTGCAGCAGATTTGCTTTATTTGGCAGCCCATTCCAATTGCGATTGTCTTGCATCATCCATTTTTTGCGCTTGGCATTAACACGCTATTGGTTCCCTGCATCAAGTCCAATGCGCTTTGTAAAAAGTTATTAGTTGCATTGCTTTATTGTTGTAAGATGTTTTCTTGCTGTTTTTAATGGGTTGTGATTGCGTTGGTTGATTATCCGCGTTGGCTTGCAGCATGTGTTGTACATCATGGTTATATACATTAGCCATGGCACGGGCATGTACATCATTGAGTTTTTTTATCTGTCGCGTAACGCTCATTAGATCTCTAGCGATTGATAGCTTGAAATTGTTTGTTAGTGTTATTTGTTATTTTCTCTAATCCCTCTTGAAGTTCCTTACTGAAATGTGAAATTTTTTTCCTCATAGCACCAGAAGCTATCTTCTCACGTTTGTTTGCTTTTGTTGTTGGATTATTGATCAAACTTTTTTGAGGATGTTGTTCAGGCACTTCAAGTGCATAGCGTGTTTTAACACTTAAACCGGAGATGCTACTAGTATAAGTCAGATTAAAATAAGAAAAAAACAAAGCAAAAGCAGTTATACGTCATAAGTGCTTCTTATGCATAAAGAACAAAGAGGCTTTTTAATATATTTTTCTTTTTTTGATAAAAATGAATAATTTTTTGACCCACAAAATATAAGCAGCACTGCTTACATTGCCGTGCTGCTTATGTTCAAAAATAGAGATCAAAGATTTTTAAAAGCGATAGCGTATTCCACCGAAGAAGTTAATTCCAGATGCGCCAGCTTTTTGGAGCTTGTGTTGGTAATTAACATCAGCATGGAGCACAGCATTTTGAGAAAGGTGCATATTAATACCTAAACCGCCTTCAACTGATGATCTCATAGAATCAAGGTGAAAAGTATCACCAATTTGTATTGTGCCATTATTACCAAAAGCTCTAAGAACATTCAGTTTACCATAGAAAGAAATGGGGCAGCCGTCTTTAACAGGAATCATGGTTTGCGTTAAACGCCCACCAACACGTACCAACCATTGATAAGGATTGCCCATATTTACTTTAAAACCATCAACATCTGAGAAAGTACCAAGTGTGAGGCGTTGATAAACAAGTTGTGCTTGTGGTTCAAAGAACAATCCTTCAATATCGGTTGCTAGTTTTTGTCCAACGCTTGCTGAGGCACTCAATGTATTTGTATCATCCAATTTTGCGGTGTTTCCAATGAGAGCTGTAGTGATATTTCCCTTAACAGTTCCATAAGAGAAGAACGTATCTAGATATATACCATTGTCATGCTGGATGCTGCCATATGCGGTGAATGACCATTTATCAAGTACACTTTTTCCAGCACCTTCCATGTCTTTTGGGGTGAAAGCTAGTTTTCCGTATGTGCCCAAAAGACCAAAAGCTGTGGTGATTTCTTCTTCCTCTATGGCTGCTAATGTAATACCTGCTTGCACTGCAGTATACTGAACATCAGCACCATAACCATATTGTAATGGATTACGGTTGGAAGATAATGTGACTTTATTGCCGTGAGTTGATAAGAAGATTCCTCTCTTCTTATTATCCTTTGCTCCAAAGTCCATTGCTCGCATATTGTCTAACAGTATATTTTGATTGTTTACATCAGAAAATCCACTGGAGAACAAAGCGTTAGGCAGTACCAAATAGCTTGCTACTTGTGGAACAACAGCTCTGATTTCTCCTTTATCATCAAGAGTGGCATTTTGTAAGCGGAAATCCCAAAAATTTTGCTCTTCTCCCACGAGATTTTGCTCAACACTGGCTTTACCGCGGCTTGATGTTGGTCCGTAAGCGTTCAATGTGTATTTATAAGGTAAACCGTGCATTGTGGTATAACCATTTGCCAGTTTAAAGGCGGTTTCATTTGCTTTTCCAGAAACTTGAACGAGCGAGAGACCACGCATATTTGAGGGAACAGAATCCTCTACTCTGTTTTCATCTTTCGAAAGGATGTTGACATAAATTGTTGTCATCCCTGTCACATCGCCATGAATGAGAAGACGGTCATTTTTTTGTTGTTCTATGGCTAGCCCATCACTCCATTGAAGATTGAAATAAACCTTCGCATCGCCTGTAGCATTATAAACTGCTGCTACATTGGAGTCTCTATTTTCTTGCGGTTCAGATACATCGACTGTTCGCCCTACGTAGAGGGTTTGATATTGTCCCTGCACCAGAGCATGTGGTGCATTAAACACTATAGAGCTATCATTAAGGTTTAGTACCGAAATAACAGAAAGCGCTTTTTGATTAGTGCCGGGGAGTTTGTCCACATGTTGATATAGTTTATATTCGTCTCCCGTATCTACTTCAAACTTACTAATCTTTAAGTACCATTGGCTGTTATTTTTCAGAGTAAAAGCCGTTGTATTTTGCGGGAAAGCTTTTACCCTTCCTTCTATAATTGAATTATCAGCATTTAATCTAAGAGTACCAGGCTGAGAATCCTCTGTTTCAGTTTTATTTTTTAATAACATATCGGCACGAAACTCTGAATTCTTAAGGTAAACCTCAGCAATAGCACCTGAGTAATATGGGCCTACAATACCGATACCATCTCTCACAAGAAGTTTTGTATTGGTAAGAGTTGCTTTATTGATAACTTTTTCACCCTCTTTGAGATTGGAACTTATGATGTGATCAAAAAGGATACCATAGCTTTTATGTTGCTCAGAGACGGTTATGATGGAATCTTCAACATGGATCGCACCATTTGCAACTCGTAAACCGCGAGTTCCAGCTTTTCCAGTAATTTCTTTAGCATAAATTCGCCCGCCTGTTGATGCAGAAAGTAAAGTCGAATCTGAACGCATCGTTGAGTTTTTAATAATAATAAAGGCTTCATCATCAGCAACTCCTGTAGTAAACCTACCACGGACAATAACATTACTAAAAGTCTTTTCTTCTCCTCTTTTATCCGCACGAAGCATAATCATTTCAGCGGGTGATGTATCTGCACAGGTTGGACGGAGATGAGAAAAAATCAAAGTTCCAGCAATTGTACATAACAAAAAACTTCTCTTATAAATAGATTTCTTAAACATACTGTGCTTGTGGTTCCAATACCACTCCCTTAACATGGGTTGCTAATTTTTGGCCAACAGTGGCAGATGCACTCAATGTATTTTTGTCATCTAAACTTGCAGTATTTCCTCTGGGGGTTGTTGTGATGTTTCCCTGGAGAGCTGCGTAGGAGAAGAGGGCATTGACATAGATGCCACTGTTATGGCGGACACTTCCATATGCAGAAAGCAACCACTTATCTAAAGTGCTTTTGTCAGCACCTTCCATGTCCTCTAATGTAATACCTGCTTGCACTGCAGTATACTGAACATCAGCACCATAACCATATTGTAATGGATTACGGTTGGAAGATAATGTGACTTTATTGCCGTGAGTTGATAAGAAGATACCTCTCTTCTTATTATCCTTTGCTCCAAAGTCCATTGCTCGCATATTGTCTAACAGTGCATTTTGATTGCTTACATCTGAAAGTCCAGCAGAGAATAGAGCTTGAGGCATTACCAAATAACTTGCTACTTGTGGCACGAGAGCTTTGATTTCTGCTGCACTCTCGAGAGTAGCACTTTGCAAACGGAAATCCCAGAAATTATTACCTTTCTTTAAACGGTTTTGAACGCTATCCACTTCCCTGTGATTTGGCGCTGATGCAGCTTTGTTATTTTCTGGAACTCCCTCAAGAACCTTTCCTTTTATAACATAGCTCGTGTAGTCTTTAAGAGTGTTTTCCTCTGATTCTTGAGATACTTCTCCTAAAACACTTTGCTGCTCATTAGCTTCTCCACGGCTTGATGTTGGTCCATAAGCATTCAGTGTATACTTATAGGGCAATCCATCCATTGTGATGTAGCCATTTTCGAGCTTGAAGGAATTTTCATCTGCTTTTCCAGATACTTGAATGAGTGAAATACCTCGCATATTTGAAGCAACAGAATTCTTTACTTCATTCTCTACTTTTTGCTTTTCATTGTTTGAAAGATTATTGAAATTGATTGTTGTGGTGCCTGATACATTTCCATGAATAAGAAGTCGGTCGGTTTTTTGTTGCTCTTTCGGTAGACCATCACTCCATTGAGTATTAAAATAAATCCTTGCATTACCTGTTGCATGGTAGGCTGTTTCTACAGTAGGGACCATATTGTCTTTTGATTTATAAACCTCAGCGGTTCGTCCTACACTCAAGGTCTGATATTGGCTCTTTGCTAGAGCATACGGCGCATTAAATATGATAGAGCTATCATTAAGATTCAGTACCGAAACGGTAGAAAGTGCTCGTTGTTTAATATCACTGAGATCGAAATTAAAGGTACTAAAATCAGTATCTACATCCTCTTGGCTGACCTTTAAGTACCACTTACTGTTATTACTTAGAGTGAGAACTGTTGTGTTTATTTTTAATGTCCTTGCTCTTCCTTCTATAACCGAATTGTCAGCGGTTAATGTAAGAGAGACAGGAAGAGTATCTTCATCGTAGTACATACGTCTTGTCTTATTTCTCAATAACACATCGGCATGAATTTCCGAATCTTTAAGATGAACCTCAGCAACAGCTTTTGAACCGTAAGGTCCGCGAATACCGACGCCATCTTCCACAAGAAGCTTCGTACTTTTGAGATTCACTTTGTTGATAACTTGTTCTCCCTCTTCTACTTTATTTTGGGGGGTTTCATAGAACACAATACCACCGCCACCTCCTTTTTTGACGGCTATAATTGAATCTTCGACATTAATTATACCATTTCTAGTCTCTAAACCTGAGTATCGGGTACTTGCTTCAACTTCTTTAGCATAAATTCGCCCACCCGTTGATACAGAAAATGCAGCCAATTCTGTTTGTATCGTTGCGTTCGTAATTGTGAGAGTTGATTTGTCATCAGCAGATGCTCCTGGCCCTCTAGAGCGGACAATAACATTACTAAAAGTCTTTTCTTCTCCTCTTTTATCCGCACGAAGTACAGTCATTTCAGCGGGTGATGTATCTGCATAGGTTGGACGGAAATGAGAAAAAATCAAAGTTCCAGCAATTGTACATAACAAAAAACTTCTCTTATAAATAGATTTCTTACACATAGATATGCCTTTATTATTGGTATGCCTTTGATGCTTACTTCATTCCCCTGATGGCGCAAGTACCGTGGCGTTTTCTATATCATTATATTTTTCTTGTAAAGAACAAAACGAACTTTAATAATACTCTCTAACAATGGGTAAGTTTGCTTCAGGAAACCTTTTCAAATAGTCATCAAAATCAGTGGAAAATGAGTTCCAAAAATTTTATTTTGGTAAGTTTCTACTTTAAAAAAATCCTATGATACAGGGTATTTGAAAGAGGGCTCATTAACAAAATTTCGTTGTCATGAAAGTTTTACGCAGTTAAGGCAGAAGATACTCATATACTCACCAAAATTTTTTATTTGGCTCTCTTGCGTAAAAAAAGAAAAGATAAATCACAACATTATGTATTTTATCTTTTAGAAATAATAAAAAAACCTTATCCCTTTTATTTATCAAAGGGAAAGAGGGACAGTAATAAAACAATTCCGATTTTATAAATCGAAAAAAAGCGCAACATACTGTTCTTTATTAAAGTGTATGTTGCGCTTTATATTTGCTTTACTTTAGAAGTGGTAGCGTATCGCACCGGAAAGATATATTCCAGATACACCGGATTTCTGGAGTTTTTGTTGATAGTTGACATCAGCATGAAGCACGATATTTTGAGAGAATTGTGCATTTACACCAAGGCCACCTTCAACCAAATCTCCCATGGAATCGAGTTGGAAAGCATCACCAATCTTTATGGTACCATTATCACCAAAAGCTTTGATGACATTGACTTTACCATAGAAGGAAACAGCACGGTTTTTCCTCATATTAAATACATTTTGCGTTAAACGTCCGCCAACACGGACTAACCATTGATGAGGTTTGCCCATATTCACGTCAAAGCCATCGACATCTGAGAGAATGCCAAACATGAGACGCTGATAAATAAGCTGTGCTTGTGGTTCAAATACCACTCCCTTAACATGGGTTGCTAATTTTTGGCCAACAGTGGCAGATGCACTCAATGTTTTTGTATTATTCAGTTTTGTAGTATTTCCAATAAGGGCGGAGGTGATATTTCCCTTAACAGTTCCATAAGAGAAGAACGTATCTAGATATATACCATTGTCATGCTGGATGCTGCCATATGCGGTGAGTGACCATTTATCAAGTACACTTTTCCCAGCACCTTCCATGCCCTTTGGGGTAAAAGCTAGTTTCCCGTATGTCCCCAAAAGACCAAAATCTGTCGCGATATTTTGACCTTCTAGCGCGGACAATGTAACGCCTGCTTGTAAAGCCGCATAGCGAACATCAGCACCATAGCCATATTGCAATGGGCTACGGCTAGAAGATAATATGACCTTGTTACCATAGGAGGACAAGAAGAGCCCTTTCTTTTTATGATTTTCTGGTCCAAACAGTATTGTTTGCATATTGTTTAACAGTGCATTTTGATTGCTTACATCTGAAAGTCCAGCAGAGAATAGAGCTTGAGGCATCACCAAATAACTTGCTACTTGTGGCACAAGAGCTCTGATTTTTTCTTCAGGATCAAGAGAGGTCGTTTCCTCAGAATCAAGAATGGCATTTTGTAAGCGGAAATCCCAAAAATTTTCCTCTTCTCCCACGAGATTTTGCTCAACACTGGCTTTACCGCGGCTTGATGTTGGTCCATAGGCATTTAGCGTATATTTATAAGGTAAACCAGCTATTATGGTATAGCCATTTGCTAATTTGAATGCGTTTTCATTTGCTTTTCCAGATACTTGAATAAGTGAGATACCACGCTGATTCAAAGGGACAGAATTATCGGCTTTTGTGTTGTCATCTTTCAAAATCTTTTGAAAGTGAACCATTGTGGTCCCTGATACATTTCCATGAATGAGAAGTCGGTCCGTTTTTTGTTGTTCTTTTGGTGTACCATCGCTCCATTTAAGATTGAAATAAATCTTTGCGTTGCCGTTAGCACTGTAGGCTTTTTCATTCATTGTGCTCTTACTGATGGCGTGAGGGGTTTTAGTCCCTATATGTAATGTTTGATACTGATCTTCTGTTGGGTCTTTAAAGACAATGGTACTGTTGTTGAGATTCAGCATAAAAACTGCAGAATGTAATTTTTCAATTAGATCAGTTTTTTCGTTATTATTGTTTTTTGTAGGCGCCTTTAAGTACCATGTTGTACCATTGATGAGACTAAAGAGTGTTTGGGTTGGGTTCTTTTCCGAATCTCTTGCACCGCCTTCTAAGATAGAGTGGTCTGCTATAATGCTGGATTCGCCGGAATCCTCTTCATTCGGTGGACCTATTAATAAAATATTGGCATGGACTTCTGAGTCTTTGAGCGTGATCTTTGATTGTTTTCCTCGTACTGTTAGCCCATTGCTATCAGTATATATGTGAGCGTCTGTGATATTAATCTGTCCGCTACATGTTGCGAAGACGGCGGATCGTGGTCCAGTTTTGAGAAGTCTTCCTCCTTTCATGGTAATTTGTGACTGCTTATTTTGTGCTTGTAGCCCAATATCATTGGTTTTTATAGAAACATTGGTGAGATTAATCTGTCCGCTAGATCCAGCTAAAACTGCCGGATTTATACCGGTTGTGGTAATTGATCCTCTTTTCATGATGATTTTCGATTGTTCACCTTGCGCTTGTAATCCAACATTGCGCGCGTTCATAGAGACATCAGTAAGATTAAGTTGTCCGCCAGATCCAGCTAAGACTGCAGGATTTATACCCGTTGTGGTAATCGACCCTCTTATCATGATGATTTTTGATTGTAGATATTGTGCCTCTAATCCTTGCGTTGTTAATGGCGCATCTTTTTCTAGTAGTGTTTCTGTTTCTGTTTCTGTTTCATTACCAGTTGTGTGCACAACAACATCGGTAAGAATGATCTTCCCGCCGGATCCAGCTAAGGCTGTAGGATTTGAGCCAATTGTGGTAAGCGTTCCTCCTGTCATGATAATTTTTGATTGCAGACCATTTGCAGAAAGTCCACAGTCATTTGACAAAACTTCAACATCATTTTTTAAAGTGACGACACTCTCTTTTTCAACATATATCCCTGTGTGACTTCCTTGAATTGAACCGCCAGATATTGTTACTTGAGAATTATCACTTGCATGTATGCTGGTTCTTGCGTTTGTAATTTTTACTTTTTTCAAGGTGACTTTGCTTTTTTGGATGGCGCTTATTCCTATGCTTTCTTCTGGAGCAGTTACGGGGCCAGTAATATCAATTTTTACATTTTCTAGCTCGTTTTTATCACTATTACTATCTTCAAAAATGATACCCTGGTAGTTGGTTTTTATCGATCCGCCGGTCATACTCAATGTTCCTCCATTCTTTATGCCAGCTCCAGTTCCATCTACTACCGTTGTATTTTGATCTTTATCGCTTATCTCAATCTCTACATTTTTTAATTCAATAGCACCGTTTAGCACAGATTCTATACCAATTGGTGTTCGTAGATTCATTTTTCTCGTGTAAATAGAGCCACCGCTCATCTTAATTGTACCGTTTTCTTGTGCCCACAAACCGGTTGCAACATTCTTTATGATTGTATCTCCTTCCAATTCAATTATGCTGCCGGTTTCTCTTGCTTCTGCACCACTTATATCTTTTTTTATTGATTCTTCTTGTATGGAGAGACCGGTTATTTTTAAATTCTTGCCATGAATTTTGCCACCTTCTAGTGCAAAAACATTTTCGTAGTTTTCTCCCGTTTGGGCAGTTTTGTTTTCTCCTTTGCCAGCGGAAAAGGATTTGGCGGGTGCAGGGGAGTGGGTATTGAACAATATGATAACTACTGCTGCAGTATATGATAAAAGAGATTTTTTATCCATCTAATATCATCCTAATTTATAAATTTCGTATAAGTTTATATGTCATCCTTCTCGGTTAATAAGAAGGATGATATAAACATTTCTCTTGTTTAAATTTCTATAAATATGGTTAATATATGGTTAATATTGTTATATTTTAAATATTCATATAAAATATGTTTTATTTTATTGAAAAAATTTATTAAAATTAATTATAATACATTATAATATAAATTATATATTATAAATTAATTTTAGAATAATATTTATTATTTTATTATTATGAAGCGTTAATGTATATATTTATATAAAAATGATTTAATATTTAAAATAAAATATTTTTTACTTATATATATGTAATTCTTTATTGATGATCGAGAATATTTTCGTTTTTTCTATTTTGTGGAAATTTTGTCTATATCCTACTGTTCGCAAAGCAGAAAATCTTTGCTTTATCGTATAAAGGTGTGCCATTTTTTCATTCTAAAAAACATTAATATTCTTGTAAAACGGTGTTTTACTCATTTTATTATTTGGAAAATGTTTCTTATTCGGATAAAAATCATGAAAAAATAAATTTTAATATATATATAATCTATAACGTTTTTATGTTATGAATTTAAATATAATCACTAAAATCATTATTTTCTGCTTTTTTATTCTACAAATATGTATGTCATAAATAAGAGATTTAATCATAAGTTAAGGATGAATTCTGAGAGTGTTAAAAAAATATGGCTCAATTCATTGAAACTTATAATGGAGAAGCAGGAAGAATAGCTCTTTAATTAATAAACAATCTAGATTTGAGAGAAACAGATAATATTTCTATTCGCTAAAGTAATTTATAACAGTGCTTTTTCCTTTCTGTGTTGAAAAGAAAAGAGAGAGCAGTGAAAAAGGAATTCAGATTTATAAATTGAAAAGGCAGCACATTGTGCTGTCTTTTTTATTAATGCAAACAGAATAAACAGGCTTGCTTTTACAGCCTTATTTTAAAACTGATAGCGTATGCCACCAGAAAAACTAGCTCCAGAGATACCAGTTTTCTGAAGCTTTTGTTGATAACTGACATCACCATGAAGCGAGAGATTGCCAGACAGTTGTGCATTGATGCCAATGCCGCCTTCAATTGCAGCTCCCATAGGATCAAGGTCAAATTTTCTGCCAATCTCAATGGTACCATCATCAGCAAAAGTTTTGATTAAGTTTGCTTTTCCATAGAAAGACATCGGATGGTTGTTTTCAGCAGCAACGGTTTTTGTCAAACGTCCGCCAACACGGATCAACCATTGCGAAGGATTATTCATATCAACGGTAAAGTTATCGGCATCTTCAATGGTGTTAAACATCAAATGTTGATAGGCAAGTTGTGCTTGCGGCTCGAAGGTTAAACTTTCCACACTGGTTGCAAATTCTTTGCCAATAGTCGTAGAGACACTCAACATCTTAGCATCGTTCAACTTTGCGGTTTTGCCAATGAGAGCATTGGTGATATTTCCTTTTAGCATTCCATAGGACAACAGTGTATCCACATACAGACCATTGTTATGTTGTATCGTTGCGTAAGCTGTCAGAGACCACTTATCCAGTGTATTCTTGCTAGCATCTACTATGTCCTTTGGTGTGAATGATAGCTGTCCATAGGTGCCTACAAGACCAAAATGTGTGGTTGCGCTTTGTCCTTCCATAGCTGCCAATGTCACACCGCCTTGGAGAGCAGCATAACCAATATCCGCACCATAACCGTATTTGAGAGGTCCGCGTTCAGAAGATAAGGTTCCTGTGCTTCCGTAAGTGTAGAGGAAGAAACCTGTTTGTTTCTCTTTTTCTTTTCCTAAGACCGATGTTCTGATATTGGCTAAAAGCGTGTTTTGTTTAGCCATATCGGTTAATCCCGTATAGAAGAGGGCATTTGGCATAACTAAGTAACTTGCTGTTTGTGCTACAGGGGCGATGACACTTGGACCCGAGCTAGAACCAGTTTCAAGAATTTCTTTATGTAAGCGGAAATCCCAGAAGTTTTCATTCTTTTCATCAAACAGGTTTTGCGCAACATCAGCTTTTCCATGGCTTGACTCTGGTCCATAGGCAGTGAGCGTATATTTATAAGGCAAATGATTTTTCGTGGTATAGCCATTTGCCAGTTTGAAAGAGTCTTCATTTGCTTTTCCGGAAACTTGAATGAGTGAAAGTCCTCCTATATTGGAAGGACCAGCAGCATTTACTACACTCTTTCTGTCCCCTGAATCGCTTTTGATATAAACTGTTGTGTTGCCTGAGACATCACCATGAATGAGAAGCCTATCGGTTTTTTGATCGGCACTTGCTATGCCATCACTCCAAGCAGTGTTGAAGTAAATCTTTGCATCACCAGAAGCCTTATAGACCTCTGAAGTGTCTGGTTTACCAGACCCTATATGCAATGTGTGATAATGGTCTTCTGTTGGTCCATGAAAGATGATGGAGCTGTTGTTGAGACTAAGCACAGAAACATCAGAACGTGCTCTTTGATCAATATCAAGTAAATTGCCATCAGCATCTTTTTCTTTTGTACTGTTTTTCAATGTCCATATGGTGTTGTTTTTCAGATCAAAGTGGACATTTCTGTCTTCAGCAATATTCGCTTTGCCCTCTAGAGTGGAATGATTTGCGTTTAATGTGAAGGTGCCGTTGGAGATTGCTTTAACCTCTTTCTTGTTCCAATATTTCTTGTTCCAATAATTGTCGGATCCCCAAGATTTTGGATTTTCGAAAACACCATCTCCTAATAAAACATCGGCATGGATTTCTGAATTTGTAAGATTGACTGTACCAATTGACAAATCTTGAATATCTTCAATGTTATCGTTAGTAAAAGCTCCAACGAAAATTCCTGTTCCATTTTCAACGTGAATATCTGCATTGGTTAAATTGATCTCATTGTTTTGATGTTTTTGAGGATCATTTGATTCATCGAGTTTGCTATCAAAGAGACCTAACAACTGCAAACCGTTGATTCCTGCTGTTACAGAAACATTTCTCAGATCAATATGTCCTCCGTTTTCAACAGCTAATGCTGCCTCTTTCCCCGTTATGTTTCCTGTTGTCATTGTGATGGCGGAATCTAAACCGTTTGCATGGAGGGCATAACCACTCGATGATATAATTTGAGCATTGTCGGTTAAAGTAATAAAGCTGCCTTCTTGTGCATGTACTCCTATATCGTTTCCAGAAAATGATCCTCCTGATATCGTTATTTTAGAATTATCATATGCAGCTATGGCGTTGGTTGCTTCAGAGACGGTTACATCTTTTAAAGTGACGCTACTATTGTCTGCTTCTACTCCCAAATTTAGTAGCGTATCATTTTTATCACTTGATATAGTTACATTTTCCAGCTTGTTTTTGTCGCTCTTACTGTTTTCAAAGACAGCACCAGCTGCAGAAGCTTTAATGCTTCCCCCAGTTATATTGATTGCGCCACTATCTTTTGCATCAAGACCGATTTTAGTATCACTAATCGTGGTATTTCCCAACTCAATCATACTGTTAGAGCTCTTAGAAAATGCTCCAAAACCATCGATATAGCGAGAGCCTTCAGCTGGTGCATCTGTTTTAGTCCTCTTTGTTTTTAGAGTACCACCTGTGACCTTAATATGTCCGCCTCTTGTTGTAATCAGTGCTGTGTCTTTCCCTGTTATAGTTCCTCCGGTTATTGTGATGTTGGATTGTGTTTTTGCTGTGAGCCCAGCATCATCAGATGATGTAATTTGTGCATTGTCGGTTAAAGTAATGCTGCTACCGTTTAGAGCAGTTATTGTTGTATTTTTTGCCTCAAATGATCCTCCAGAAATTGTTATTTTGGAATTATGATTTGCAATTACGGCATTGTCTGCTTGTGTCACTTTTATGTTTTCTAAAGTGACTGTACCGTTTTGGTGTGCTATTACTCCAAAATTCAGTGGTGCCTCGTCTTTACCGCTTGATATCGTCACATCTTTTAGTTTGCTTTCGTTGTTATTATTGTTCCAGAAGAGAGCACCAGTGTCGGAAACGGTAATGGTTCCTCCAGTCATTTGAAATGTAGCACCATCTTTTGCTTGAACACCTAAGGAAATGACAGAATCAGTTCCTTTAATGGTTGTGCTACCCTGTAATGTAATTGCACTGTCAGTGCCTTCAGTTTTTATAGCATAAGCGGTTTTATTTTCATTTGAGTTTATATCTTTATTTCCGATTACTGTTAAATCTTTGCCAGTGATTTTACCGCCGGTTTTTGCGTGAATCATTTCATAGGTTTTATCTGATACTGGTACTGTTTTCTCCTCAGAAACTTTGAGAGTTTCAGCATGTGCAGCCAATTGAATGTTGAGTAGGATGATAGCGGATGCAGCCGTGCATGACAAAAGGGATGTTTTATACATCAGTAGTATTCTCCTTATGAGAGCCCCCCCCAATATTCATTTCCCCGCGAACTTCATAAGAAGAAGTGAAAATGGATAATTGTTATTAATTTCGATGATTGTCTTTATTGGTATGTTATTTTCGTCTATTTGTCAAAAATAAATCTTCATTTGTATTAATTTTGCAAGTATTTATATTTAATAAATAATGTATATATAATTAAAAGTATTTAATTTATATTATTTTTCATACAAATTAATAATAATTTTTTGTGATGTTTATTTTATTTATCTCTGGTTGAATTTAAGTGTAATGGCAATACTTACCAATGTTGCGAGCATTTTTGATTATTTCTAAATTATTAATCATAAGATTCTTGAGTGTGTTTGACTTTAATCCCTACAGGTGCTGGATGATCAAATATAACGCAATAGTTTTTTTCTTCTGTTTGGAATATTTTATAACAACTAACCCTGTTAGGTTTCTGATAAGGGGCTGCTTTCTGGTAAACGATTGATGTATCGATGGTATTTGAGAGAGGCGTAGCTCAAGCTCATAAATTTCAACCAATAAGATGCTTGAAGTTGAAGGTTTGAAATAAATGTTGCTTTGATAGCATCAAATCACATTTTCATTGGAATAATAATTGCTTTCATTATTTTGATTTGACACATTATTGACAAGAAAATTTAAAAAATTGTTTTTCAGAAATTTTTTATAATCAATAAAATACGCAATGTTTTTTTGGTGATAAGTTTATGAAATATTATGAAATATAAAGTTGAATTGATAGTCACTGTAATTGCTTTTATTCTCTCTGGTTGTTTTAATCTTGATTCTGAAAAGATAAAAAACGACGAGAGGCTTTACCATGATGCATTCATGGATTGGTCTATGAAAGAGAAGTCTCGTGCAAAAGATTATACTGCTATCATCATGGCTGATCCGCAACCGTGGCGTTTAAACTCTGGTGATGCCAATGGAATGTCAAACAGGGAGCCGTGGTTAAAGATAAATGAACAGGTTGCCAGTGTGATAAAAGCCCACAAAGCTGCGTTCCATATTGTCAATGGCGATCTGACAGAATTTGGCCAACAAAAAAACTATGACGATTATAAAAATGTTTATAAAACCCTTGGAGCGCCTGTCTATGAGGGGCTAGGGAATCATGATTATGCCAATAATGTTGGTAATTGTACAAATCCTCAAGAATTCAATTTTTATAAAGATGCTTGTGCTATAAGTGCAGTTTCAAGAATGGTGTCGGAAATTAAAAAATACCGTAGTCAATTATTGCATTTCAATGCAGATGTTACTGAAAGTTTAGTTCCCATTTCGCGTGGAAATATTCGCTCAATAAGGGGGAGTTTGAGTTATTCTTGGGATTATGGAGATGTGCACTATGTGCAGCTTCATAATTACCCAAGCTATACGGTTCGTTTGATAGGACAGTCCATGGAGGTGCAAATCAATAAGTCTTTGGATTGGCTTAAGAACGATTTAGCTGCTGCTGACGCAAGAGGTAAAGTTACAATCATTAATTTTCATGATGCTCGTGCAGCTTCCATTGATGGCGAGTCCTTTTTTATTCGTAAAAAGAACGCTAAAGATTTGTCAGTGTTTAAGTCAATCATCACTTCTCATAATGTTAAAGCAATATTTGTAGGGCACACACATTATCAATCCTATTGCCGAGCAAAAAATGATAAGGTTTTTGGAAATATTCCTGTCTATACAGCTGGTGCACTTTTCAATGGAGATTATTATCTCATAGATGTGAAGGGGAAAACTATTCACGTTAAAGCCTATAATGGAGAGATCGGAAAACCGCTTTTAATCAAAGATCTCGGTATTATAGGGAGAGATACACAATTTTCTGTCAGTTGTAGCCAGTTATAATGGAATTTTCCCCCTTTTTATTTTAAAGGATGTAATTTGACACTAGGTTTTATACTAAGTGGGAAGAGGTGGGATTAGGTAGGAATACGTGGTAATTTGTTGTTTTTATGGATATTTTTTACCATTCAATGTGCGTTTTGTAAAATTGTATTTTGACACCTAAAATTGCGAAAAAGAGTGAAAATCAGAAAAAGTGCGTTTCAAAGGTAAAAATGAGAGAAGGCTTTGAAAGGTCTTTGAAAACCCTGTGAAAAATTTTAAAAGGTCTGTGAAAGCCCAGAAAACCGCCTTTGAAGACCCTGTGAAAAAAATTCGGTGAATTGTGAAGCTCACTCCAAAATCAGCCAAAAATAACCAAAAAAACAAAAAAGATTTTCACCTATTGGTGATTATCTATTTTTAGAGGCAATATATAACTATAAATCAATTAGTTATATTAATTTCCTAATGTAAAAAGATTTTCATATTGATTTTTCATATTAAAGGGGCATTAAGCCGTATCTTGTGTAGCTTCTAGATGTACTCTTTCAGCTTCTATTTGACGCTTTAAATGCAATTTTAGAAGAGGCAAGGTAAGCTCTATTTCTTCCGTATCGTTGATGTCTTGAACATGCTCTTGCAGTTTTCCATAAAGTTCCGCCGCGAGTTCCGCTATATCTTCAGGGGGGAGTTTTATATTTGCATCGCGATAGGTTGTATAAGCTATGCGACCGAGTTTTTTCATGAGACCAGCAGGAATGGTGGGTGCTTTAAAACCCGCTGCTTTCGCTTTTGCCATGTCACTAAACATCTCACCTTCACCCGTAACGAGCCAATCTAAGGATATTCCACAACGATTCTTGTATATTCGCATTATAGATGCAGGGGGGTCTTGTAACCCCGTTTCATAATTGCGCATAGTCGTTTCGGGTATATCAAAATGTTTAGCAAATTGTTTGCGCTCTGTGAAACCAAGCGCGTGCCGTATTTCACGTAACCGTTTTGCCAGTTCTGTTTGTGGTTCTTTTTCAGGGCGTGCCAAAAAAAATCACTCCAAATGCTTTTTCGGTATTTACAAAAGCCGAATTTGGCATTATATCTCTAATTACAGCCCTAAATGAAGGGCAGATATTTTACAATTAACCCCACAAAAAACGGATGTGGGAGCATCCGTTTAAAGCAGGAGCGAAGTTTATGACTCTCACACAAAAATGGGATCGCCATAGTATTTTAGCCGAGCTACGCCGCCGTAATATGACCTTGGCGGAGCTCGCGAAAGCTTATCAACTACCGTCATCCAGTGTTCAACATATCTGGACTCGGTCTAACGAGAAAGCCGAACGCGCTATTGCCGATTTTATCGGTTTGCCCGTCGAGCAGGTTTTCTACGACCGCTACCCCAAAAGTCGCCGTCGCATTTTCAAAGCAGCAAAACATGCCAATACGGATTCGATAAAGCATTCCGCTTTGCGTGGTAACGCTGCTTAAACTTCGTTACACGGCTTTGCGTTTTTGCGCATTTGCCATGAATTTAAATACCATAAGATAAAAAGGTTTATCAATGTCTAAAGATCAATACGAAATGGGCAAGATAAATTGCATAGAGTTGTGTCGTCAGGCAGCCGTTTGGATGGATTGGTTTTGGCGATTAGGGGGTGGTCATATTGTTTTTATAGGGGGGCGTTATGGTTGCTGCTTGTAATTTATGGACCCCAGATGTCAGAAGCGATATCGTTAATCCTTATTCAGAAGTTGAACGTTTACAGGTGATGCTTTCCTGTTCTTTAAAAGCCGTGAGTGGTGGATTTAAGCATCTGCCAATCCGGTATATTATTGACCCTCCGCGTGGCTTATTTGATGCGGCGTTAGCACGGCAGATTGTTATTCATATTTTGCATTATCAGTTTGAGGTGCCACGGCGGCGTATTGTTGCCATACAAGCACGGCAGCGGACTTCTATTTCTCTGTCTCTGCAGGTGATTAACCGGCGGTTAATGGAACCTGTTTTTGCCAAAGCTTACCAAAAATGGGCAGGGCGTGCGATGGATTTGTTTTTTAAAGAGATCAGAAAGGCGGCGGCGTGATGGCACAGTTTCAAAAGCTTGCTCTTGATGTGATTGTTGTGCCGGAGCGCATTCGTCCTGTGGATGATGAACATGCCAAGGCACTTGCGCAATCGATGGCGCGGGAGGGATTGATGAATCCGATTACCGTGCGCCATACTCCCAATGCTAAAGAGGGCAATTACACACTTATAGCTGGTGCTCACCGGCTGCGTGCTGCTGAGCTTTTGGGCTATAGCTATATTGATGCCGTTGTTGTGCAAGCTGATAAGGATAATGCCGCGCTTTTAGAAGTGGCGGAAAATCTGTTTCGCAATGAATTGTCAGTGATTGACCGTGCCTTGTTTGTCCAGACTTATCGCGAATTGTGGGAAAAGAAGTATGGGGAAATTAAGGTTGGTGGCGACAGAAAATCAAAGGGTAAACTTTACCCTTTGATCGGTGGTGATGCACATTGTGAGCAATTGGGTCAAGTTGACCCTATTGCTCAAAGGGACAGCAATGCAACTTCAGATCACAATGAAATCGCGTGTGAAGGGGACAAAGTGGCAAAGGGTAAAGTTTACCCTTTGCCACACATGTTGCCGATAGGATTGGTTTGTCTAAGGAGTCAGTGAAACTCCTCAACCGCATTGCCCAGCATTTACAGCCGGAGTTGCGGGCGGTTTTGCGTGGGACGGCATTGGCGGACAATCAAGCGCAATTGTTAAAGTTGGCGAAGATGGAGCCGGTTGCGCAACGGCGGGTGGCGGTTGCTTTGCAACAGGTTGAGGGGGATTTACGGCGGGCTGTTGATTTGGTCAATGGGATTAATACGCCACCGCAAATCAATGAACAGGAACGGATTTTTGCGCAGTTATTAGGGGTGTGGCAGAGGGCAGATGTGCAAACGCGGGAGCGGTTTTGTGCGTATTTGGAAAAGCAACCGGTGGAGGTGGTGTCATGAAGAGGCATGGTTGCGGGCAGCTTGATTTTTTCCAAAAGCCGGTTTTTCCCTGCCGTGAACCGGTTGCGCAGATTGATTTGGTTCGGTTTCGCTCACGCATGAAGCGTGCCATGGCTAAGGCTTTGCGTGAATGCCGGGTTGAGCGCAGTGTGATTGCGGAGCGTATGGCGCATTATTTAGGGATTGGGTGTTTAAGCAAGGCAAGTTTGGATGCTTATGTTGCGGAAAGTAAGCAGGTGGATATTTCCCTGCCGCGGTTTAAGGCATTTGTGCGGGCGACAGAGGCATTTTGGCTCTGGGATGAGGTGGTGAGTGAAGATGGATTGTTGTTGTTGCAAGGGGATGAGGCGCGGTTAGCAGAGATTGCCAGGCTTCAGCAGGAACAGCGGGAGATTGCGGCGCGATTGAAAGCCATGCGCGCAACGCCGGTTCGCATTAAAAGGGGGCAGCCATGAAGGAATGGTTTAGTATTGCTGAATTGGCTGAGGCAGCTTTGCCAGGGTTGCCGAAAACAAAGATCGGTCTCAACAATCTTGCGCTTAAGAAATGGCGTTTGAATACACAATTGTTTCGCCAAACATTAGGCAAAACCAAGCCGGTTTGGGAGTATCACATCTCGTTATTGCCGGAGGGGGCAAAGGCGGCATTGTTGGTGCGATATGGAGTGGGTGTTGATGCAAAACAAACGCAAGGGGAGCAAAAGACAAGCATTTGGGTGCGTTATGAGGGGCTTTCAAAGGCGCATAAAAGGCGTTGTGAAGAGCGTTTGAAGGCACTTTGTTTTATGAATGATTTGATCCATGGCGGTCTAGGCGTGCATGATGCGGCAACAAGCACTGCGGTGCAATTTGGTGTGAGCCGGATGTCGCTGTTTAATTGGCGGCAGATGGTTGAAGGATATGAGCGCCCTGATTGGTTGGCAGCCTTAGCGCCTTCCTATGGTGAGGAGAATGTTTCGCAATTTGCGCCGTGTCATGAGGGGGCATGGGAGGTTTTTTGTTCGGATTATTTGCGCCCCTCTCACCCTGCTTTTTCGGCGTGTTATCGGCGGATGCTAGCGGTTGCACAAGAACGGGGTTGGGAGCCAATTCCTTCAGAGCGGGCTTTGCGGCGTCGTTTTAATGCGCAAGTTTCCAAAGCGGTTGTGGTTTTGGCGCGTGAGGGAGAAGAAAAGGCAAAAAAGCTTTATCCGGCACAACGGCGTGATTGCTCAAACCTGCATGCTTTGCAAGCGGTGAATATGGATGGGCATAAGCTTGATGTTTTTGTGAGCGTTCCTTGGGCGGAGAAGCCTGTGCGGCTTTATTTGATAGCTATTCAAGATCTTTATTCGGGCAAGATTTTATCATGGCGCTTGTCTGATGCCGAGACTTGGGAAATCGTGCGTTTGGTGATTGGGGATATGGTGGAGGCTTATGGAATACCGGAGCGAATGACTTTGGATAATGGGCGTGCCTTTACCAGCAAGTGGATTTCTGGGGGAGTGCAAAACCGCTTTCGTTTTAAAATTAAGCCGGATGATCCGCAGGGGCTTTTGACGAGCTTGGGAGTGCAATTGCAATGGACCACACCTTATAGCGGACAGTCTAAACCGATTGAGCGGGCATGGCGTGATTTAGCAGAAGCGATTTCGAAACATCCTTTTTGTGCGGGGGCATATACGGGCAATAAGCCGGATGCCAAGCCTGAAGATTATGGCAAGCGCCATAGGATTTGAAGAGTTTAAAGCCCATGTTGGTGCGCAAATTTGTGCGCACAATGCGCAAACAGGGCGCAAGGCGCTGAATTGTGCGGGGCGTAGTTTGATGAGATCTTTGCAGAAAGCTTGCAAGCCGAGGGGACGATTATTCGGCAAGCAACGGCGGCACAACGGGCTTTATGGCTTTTAACATCTGAAGCGTTGCGTGCGCAAAAGGGGACGGGCGAGATTCATTTTTATGGCAATCGTTATTGGGCGCGGGCATTGAATGAGTATGCGGGGCAAAAGGTGATTGTACGCTTTGATCCGGATCATTTGCATCAGGATTTGCGGGTTTATGATTTGCATAATCGGTTGATTTGTTTGGCACCATGCCTTTCTGATGTGGGTTTTTAGACCAGCAGGCGGCACGTCTCAATGGGCGTTTGCGTAAAGAGTATGTGAAGGCTGTTAAAGCAGAAAAACAGCTAGCAGCAAAGCTTGCGCCTGATCAATTGGCAGATGTTTATACCCGAGTTGAACGAAAGGATGAAAAGTTAACATCCAAGGCTGCGATAAAGCCAAAGGTTACGAGATTGGTTCCAAACAATGTGGGCAATTTAGCTTTGCAAGCTGATGATGAGGCTTTGGGGGAGGAAGAATTTAGCCATCATTTGCACAAAGCTTTGAGAAAACTTTCAGCGTCTGATGAGGGGCGTGAAGTGATAAAGTTTCCTAAGCAATAGGAAAAGGAGAGGGGGGATTTAAGGGAACTGGTTGAGGTCCATGTGCGGGGTTGAAGAATGAACAAAGAAAGGGGGGAGAAGTCTTATCCATTTCAATTTTCAAATCAATACAATCCAGTTTTATGCGTCTCTGCCTCATTGGGTGAGGAGTATCAAGTGATTTAAGTTTCCCCTTTGAGTGAAAAGGAGCAGGGGGGAGATTTGTAAGGAAGCCGGTTGAGTATCGCGTACGGCTTTAGAGTGACAAAAAATGGGTAGGTGGGAGCCTACCCATTCAATAGTCTAAAATCCATAAGAATCTAGATCAATACGAGAGGGAGATTATAGATGAAAAACGCGATAAATGCAACGGTCGATAAAAATACTTGGGCGCGACCTAAAATCCAGCCCAGTGGAACAGCACAAAACCGCAACAGTGATGACATTGCTTTATGGAATGAGCTTGTGGATGCGGTCAGAGCTTTGGGGCAAATGAATGATTGGTCGAAAGCAGAGGTGGCGCGGCGCATAGGGATGCCGGATGGGACGTTTTCGCAATGGTATGCGGGCAGTTATGCGGGGCAATTGGGTAAGCAGAATGCGAAGGTTCAACAATGGGTTGAGGTTTTAAAAGAAACGGCGGGGTTTTTGGAGAAGATCCCTGAAAAGCCAGCCTTTCAGAGGAATCGTATTGCCAGTGAGATCATTGACACTTTAACACTGGCGCAAAGTACTGGTGATATGGTGATGATTACGCTTGATGCAGGTAGTGGCAAGACGGAAACCTGCCGCCATTATCGTGCAACGCGCCCGCATGTTTATTTGGTGACAGCAAGCCCGCATACGCGCAGTGTTCATGGTATTTTGAATGATATGGCGGCAGAATTGGAAGTGGTGGAATATAATCCCACCCGCTTAACGCGTGCGATTGGTAAAAAATTAGAGCGGGTGGGTTCAGGCACGCTGTTGATTGTTGATGAGGCGCAAAATTTAACGGATGAAGCAATTAATCAGTTGCGCCATTTTGTTGATATTAATGGCACAGGGTTAGCTTTGGTTGGAAATGATGAGATCTCTGGGCGTTTGGTTCATCGTCAAAATGGTCCCTCTTATGCGCAAATTAAAAGCCGTTTGGCGATGCACCTGAAACGCCGCAAACCCTATAGTGAAGATATTGCCGCCCGTATCCATGATTGGGGGATTGAAGATGTTGGTGCGATAAAGTTTCTGACAGGGATTGGCTTAAAGGCTGGTGCTTTGCGGCAAATTGACAAAACCATGATGTTGGCACGCATGGCAGCGCTTGGGGATGGATGTGAGGTAACACTGAAACATGTCAAAGCGGCATGGAAAAACCGTGACGTGGAGGAATTGGCATGATCCCTTTATGCGACAAAGAATTATCCAATACGCTTGTTGGTCTTTATGACGATTATCAACGCGGTTTTGAGATTGGAGAACAGCTTAAACTCTGTGTGGATTTAGCGTTATCGCTTGAATTGGAATTGAGTATTCACCGCTTAAGCGAAGCAGAGGCGATTTTGGAGGGCCAAGCTGTGGAAGCTTTGCCACGTTGCAAAGTTTCTCATTCGAAGAGGGATGAGACAGGAACAGTTATTCATATGGATTTTGGAGGCGGAAAATGATGGAACGGAACCCTTATATGGTGAGAGATTGCTTGGTTGCTTTGCGCTCTGCCTTGTTAAAACATGAAGTAGAAGGTGTTTTTCTGAGTGCGAAAGATGTTCGAGAATTGAATGATTATTTGCGCCGCTTGGCGGGCTATAACCACATTTTAGGGCATGAACTTTTGCGCCTTTGTGGCAAAAGCGCCTCGATGCGTAAAGAACTCAAAGAACAAACAAGTGAACATTTTGATGGTAAAACTGTTGGCGAGATTGTGGAAACCTTAGCCAAACGCCATGGCTATCAAGCAAAGATAAGCCCCCAGTTCACTCAACAAACTCTCCCTTATGTGATTCGTACGGATCAATCGGCTGTTGATTTTTTAACGCGCCTTGCTGAGCGCATGCAGGCACGTTTTTTCATCAAAGACAATAAGTTTTTATTTTTAAGTGGAGAGAACTTATCGGCATTAGCAATCCATAAGCATGACTGTTCGAGCTGGGAATTTACTTTTGAGCCGCGTACGCAATATGGCACCATTGAAGCCTGTTATTTTGATCGTTCACAAGGGCAACAATGGCAAGTCAAACATCAGACAGGTTTTACCGGTCCCGTACGCCGTCTGCGTTGTTGCTACACTTGTAAGGAAGAGGCACTGGCTGCTGCCGCCTCAGAATCAGACCGGCTGTGTCGTGCTGTGGGCAGTGGCTCTTTGTCCCTTGAAGGGCGCCCCGAAATCATGGCGGATCAACCGCTGCTTCTTCAAGGGTTCCGCAGTGAAATCGATGGACCATGGAAAGCCCAAAGCGTCACCCATCGCTATGAGAAACAAAGCGGATACACCACAGAAATCACTCTAGAAGCACCAGACAAGGGAAAAGAGCCATGGAAAAAGTCAACTTCGTAGAATGCTGGGAAACAGAAAATCAAAGGGGTGATTTGCCTGCTTCTTTTCGTCAACTTTCCCATAATATTGAAGCTGAACAGGCATTACTTGGAGCAATCCTGATTAATAATGATGATTCGATCGTGTTTCAGACTTTCTCAAAGCAGAGCATTTTTTTGAAACTCTACATCAAAAGATCTTTGAGATTGTCTTACAAATTATTCAAAAGGGTCATCTTGCAAACCCAATTACACTTAAGCCCTATATCCAAATGGAAGAAAAAATTGGAGATATTACTGTATACCAGTATGTTGTTCGCTTAGCCACAGAGGCAGTCACTATTATTAACGCTGAAGATTATGGACGTGTTATTTATGATCTTTTTATCCGCCGGTCTTTGATTAATCTTGGCAATGAAGTTGCCAATACAGCTTTTGATGCGCCTCTAGAACTTACACCTTCCCAACAAATTGAAACGATTGAAAATCAGTTATTTGAGCTCGCCGAAAAAGGGAAATATGGAGGTGGATTTGAAAACTTTGATACAGCCATTGCAAAAGCACTTAACATGGCAAGCGCTGCAAAAAAGCGTACCTCACAGCTTTCTGGGATCGCTACCCATATCAAAACCCTTGATGAAAAAATGGGGGGCTACAGCTATCCGATTTGATTATCATAGCTGGTCGCCCTGGGATGGGGAAAACCTCTCTGGCGACCAATATTGCTTTTAATATTGCTAATGCTTGCAAGCGTCATGATAACAGCCAAGCCAATGAAGGGGGCATTGTAGGTTTCTTCTCACTTGAAATGTCATCTGAACAGCTTGCAACTCGTATTATCTCAGAACAAATAAAGGTTTCTTCTTCTGATATGCGTCGTGGTAATATCTCAGAAAAGCAATTTACCAACATCATTTACGCAATGCGTTCCTTACAAAAAATCCCTCTTTATATTGATCAAACGGGTGGTGTATCCCTTGCACAATTGGCTGCCCGTGCAAGGCGTCTTAAACGACAACATGGTCTAGATGTCTTGATTATCGATTATATCCAACTCATGACAAGCGGTTCAAAGCGTTCATTAGAAAATCGCGTTCAAGAAATTACAGCTATTACCACCGGATTAAAAGCACTGGCAAAAGAACTCAATATTCCCATCATTGCTCTGTCACAACTTTCGCGTCAAGTTGAAAACCGAACCGATAAACGTCCACAACTCTCCGATTTACGTGAGTCTGGTTCAATCGAGCAAGATGCCGACATTGTTCTGTTCGTTTATCGTGAAGAATATTATCTCAAAAATGAAGAACCCAAAGAAGGCACTCCTGAGTATAGCAAATGGCAAGAGGCGATGGAGCAAGCCAAGGGTAAAGCTGAGGTTATTATAGCAAAACAACGCCATGGTCCCACAGGAATCGTCTCCCTTGCATTTCAATCCGACTTTACACGCTTTAGTGATCTGGAAAAATAGGAGAAGAAAAAAGACTCATGAAAGGGGCTTTAAATGATCTTTGAAAGGTCTTTGAAGACCCTTTGAGAACACCTTTAAAACTCTTTGAGAAAAAATAAATTGGTACAAAACCTGCTGTCAAAATATACAAAACCTAGTGGCAAGCTACAAAGCTACAGCTACACTGAGATTGGCTGGGGAACCTGGATTCGAACCAAGATTGACGGAGTCAGAGTCCGCTGTTCTACCATTAAACTATTCCCCAGTGAGCAGATTTCGTCACTTTTAGCAGATTTTGCACAGCACGCAAGTTTAAAAAAGAATTTTAGTTGTTCTTCATAATAAGAGGAACTCATTGATAATAAAGGGCGATTGGTACACCATGGATTGTTTGGATCTGAATGTCTATGTCATAAATGTCTTTAAGAATTTCTGGTTGCATAATTTCTTGTGGTGTTCCACAATAAGCTGCTTTACCATTTTTCAATGCAACGATCATATCCGAATAGGATGATGCAAAATTGATATCATGCATGACAATGAGAATGGTTTTTTTGAGCTCATCTGCTGTGCGACGTAATTGCTTCATCATGGAAACGGAATGTTTCATGTCAAGATTGTTCAATGGTTCGTCTAACAGAAGGTAATCGGTATCTTGACAGATGACCATCGCGATAAAAGCTCTTTGACGCTGTCCACCAGACAGTTCATCTAAAAAGCGATTTTTTAAATCTTGTAAACCGAGATATCGGAGTGCGCTGTCAATATATTGTTTATCTTCGTTGTTATACCAACCTTTAGAGTAAGGATAGCGTCCAAAACTGACTAAATCGTATACGGTTAGGCGAAAGGATAAAGGATTATCTTGACGCAGGATTGAAAGTTTTTGTGCCAAAATATCGTGGGGCATTGTATCAATATCAAAACCGTCGATGTTAATTGTGCCTTTATTACTTGGTAAAAGACGTCTTATCATCATTAAAAGAGTTGATTTTCCAGAACCATTGGGGCCAATGAGAGAAATAATTCCTCCTTTTGGAAGATGAAGAGATAAATTATCAATAATCAATCTAGCTCCATAAGATTTGGAGAGATGATTGATTTCAATCATTTTAGTTTTCCCTTCATCAGTAAAATTAAAAAAGTGGTTCCACCACAAAATTCAATAATAAAACTCAAGCGTCCGGCCATATTGAAAATTTGCTCTAGAATAAATTGTCCACCAACCAAACAGATAATAGATAATAATATCGCAATTGGAACAACAACACTATGTTTTGCTTGTGGAGAAAGTTCATAAGAAAGGTTAGCAACTAATAGCCCAAAGAAGGTAACAGGTCCTACAAGTGATGTGGAAATGGATACGAGAATGGAAACAAAAATAAGAATAGCTGTAACGCTTTTATGGTAATCAACTCCAAGATTGAGAGCGTTCTCGCGTCCGAGTGCAAGAATATCAAGCAGATAACGTGAACGCCAGGCAATCAGACTTACAATGAAGACAATAATTGTGGCAAAGCTTATTAATGACGTATTGAATTTATTAAAGTTTGCAAACATAATGTCCGTTAAATTCATCATTTGGTCTGGATTCAATTGTAACTGCATGAACATGCGTAAACTGAAAAAAAAGCCACCTAAAACAACTCCAATCAAGAGGGTTAAATGAAGCCCTTTGAGGCTCCCTGAAAATAGCCAGCGAAAAAGGCTTATTGAAAAGATAATGAGAATAAAAGCCTCAAGAACGAATTGTCCTTCTGCATTTAAAAAAGGCAAGGAAAGAGAGCCAAGAAAATAAATCGTGATGGTTTTTATTAAAATATAAAGTTGATCAAACCCCATAATAGAAGGCGTAAGAAGACGATTATTGACGATTGTTTGAAATAAAACGGTAGAAACGCTCATTGTATAGGCAATGAGAAGAAGAGAAACAAGTTTGGTTAGACGGAATGTCCACGTATAAATGTTGATATTCCACGTCATATAAAGACTGATTACGATGCATGCACTTACGATAAGCGTTGTCAGTACAAGCGTTGTTGCTTTCTTTTTATCCAAAACGCTTTCTCCAGCGTAAAAGCAGAATAATAAAGATAAAGCTCCCAATAACTCCCATCATAGTACTGATGGGGATTTCAAGAGAAGGATGAATTATTCGTCCTAAGATGTCACAGATTAATACCAGTCCTGCACCATTGATTGCTACCCAAGGAGCGGTATGGCGCATATTATCGCCCATGAAATTGGAAACAATGTTTGGAATAATAAGTCCAACGAAAGGAACGCGCCCGATTGTACAGACTACAACGGCGGTGATTAATGAGACAATAAAAAGACCCAAAAACATAACGTTACGATAATTAAGTCCAAGATTATTGGTTAAGTTTTCTCCCAGACCGGCTACTGTAAAGCGATCAGCGGTGAAATAGGCAAGGGTACACAGGGGAAGAGATAACCACAAGAGCTCGTATTTTCCATCAAGAATCATTGCAAAACTACCAAATAAATAGGCTTGAAGAGAGGGAAGAAGCATTTCATGATCAGCAATAGCATTGGTTAAGGAGCCAATGACATACCCCAACATAATTCCTGTGAGTGGCACAATAAGAGCAGATTTTAGAGGAATCTGGCGTAATAAAAGCATAAAAAGGAGTGCGCCAGCCATAGCAAAAATTGTAGTGATGAGCATTTTTCCTAAAACAGGTATATTGGGTAGGAAAATCATGACAAAAAGAATTCCAAGAGAGGCGGATTCAACGGTTCCTGCTGTTGATGGTTCCACAAAACGATTGCGTGCAAGCAATTGCATAATCATGCCCGAGAGTGCAAGTGCTGGTCCTACTAAAAGCACTGCAACTGTACGAGGAAGACGTGTTTGCCAGAAGATAAGCCAAGCATGTGGATCACCTGATAATAGATCAGAGGGTGTGACATCAGAATAACCAACAAAAATGCTGAAGATAGATAGCAAGGAGAGAATTATTATGGCTATCCAATAATTTTTCACGTTAAATTATTTCCTAACGAAAAAAGAGCAGAGGTTTTTTATAAACAACTTCTGCTCTTAAAACTTTATTTTATGATTGATTTTATGACAAGTAAATTATTTTTTTGCTTATTTGCTCTTTGTAAAGGCATTGTTGAGTTGTTGAGCTGTTTCATTAAGCCCAGTCAGACCACCACTTGCTCTATACCAGCTCCAAGAATCCAGATAAATAATTTGGTTTTGTTTTCCAGCTTTTGTGCGTTGAACAAGTTCATTGTCGAGCAATTGTGCTGCGGATTGTCCTTCTCGGCCAATTGCTGCATCGCGGTCAATGACCAATAACCAGTCAGGATTGGTTTCTAGAATAAATTCAGGGGAAATAAGTTGTCCATGCTTTTGCACGGTTAGTTTATCGGTTGCGGGAGCAATTCCAAATGTTGAATGGAAAATATCAAAACGTGAATGAGGACCCAAGGCGCTTATCTTTCCGCCAGAAGTCATAAGTATAAGCCCTGTACCTTTCCCTTGAGTGTTTTTACGAACTTCTGCTAAATTTTCTTTGAGTTTTGCAATTTGCTCTTCAGCTTCCTTTTCTTTACCAAAGATTTTTCCAAGAGTAGACACATTACGTTCAATATCTTTAAGAGAGTTTTCATTCCCTACTGTTAGGTCAATAGTTGGAGCTATTTTAGACAAATCTTCATATTTTGCTTGAGTACGCGAGGAAATGATAATGAGATCGGGTTGAATGGCGGCAATTTTTTCATAATTAGGTTCAAAAAGTGTACCAATTTTTTCGTATTTTGCATCATCAAATTGTTGCAAATACATCGGTTTTTTTCCTTCAGGAACACCGACAACTGCTTCGATTCCAAGGCGGTTCATATTATCAAGCGATGCAAGGTCAAACACGATAACTTTTCGCGGAGAGGTGGAAACAGTCGTGGTACCTGAAACGTGATTAATGGTCACATTTGCTGCATTTGCATTTGTCAATAAAAAGGTTGCAAAGCTCATTGCAACAACAAATACATAAGTTACCCATTTCAAATATTTGATCATCATTTTATCCTTTACTTTAATTACAAAGGTTTACTCAGTTAAAAACCTAATTTAGGCATTTTTATGCACAATATGATAAATTCATAAAAAACATTATGTTGTAAAGCTGTCTAACATATGTTAAAAATCGATCGATTACCTCATTTTTACTCAATTCTAGTGCTTTTGCAATCTAGTCCTTTTATCAAGTATATTTAGAAAGTTGGATATATGATTAACGTATTTAAAAATCGTACACATTTATGTGCTGTTACAACAAGCCTTTTCTTCTTTTTACAAGGTATGGATGTTTGTATGGGGGAAGGGGCTAATGCTGTGGCTGTTGTTTCCTCATGTGATAATCTCACTGGAACAGAAACCACTTCCCCTTATTCCTGTAATGATGGTACAAGGCACACCATCCCAGAAGGGTATACTTTTAAAATTAAAGAGAGTGGTGAGAGTGCTTTGAGTGTAGGAGTTGTGCAGGTTGATGGTGTTAGCGTTAGTGGGAGAAGTAATGTTTCGGCACAAACGGCAGAGACAATAGTTGAAGGAAAAGGTGTGACCGTCATTCTGGGATCTCCTAATAAGTCTGTTTCTGTTAATGAAAGGCTGAGCGATGATGAAGAGCTGAGCGATGATGAAGAGCTGAGCGATGATGAAGAGCTGAGCGATGATGAAGAGCTAGGCGGTGATTCAGTGAGTATCAACAATGTGCCTGCTGTAATTGTAGGAAAGGGCGGAACGATTGTTTTAGGAAATTCAGTTTCAGGCAAAACGTCAACCATTCAGTCTTTTTCTAATGGGCTTGAGTCATATCTAGGTGGGGTGATCGAAATGTATGGTGGGACAGTTGATGCTGCTGGCATAGGTGCTTTTGCTGATACAGGGTCAATTATTTATTTAAAGGGTACAAGTATTAAAACAGGAAATGAGGGGAAGATTGGGTTGTTGAGTGAGGGGGGTCAAATAGTTATGCATTCTGGTTCGATACAGTTTAAAAGTGGTGTGGGGATTGTTTCAGAAGATGGGGGGCGTGTTAAGTTAAGCAATGTTGCCGTTACTGGGACAAGGGGAGAGGTTGTTACTGCGGAAAGCAGCGAGAAAGAGAGTATATCTTCGTCTCCCGCTCATAATGCAGCTTTTTCGGTAGTCAGAGGGGGGGCTGTTGAATTATCTAATGGGGTTGTTCATGTTACTGGTTTCGATGGTCTGTTGCTTTACAGTTCTGATGAGAGGAATTTTCTTGTGGAAAAGCCACTTCCTCCTCGTCGGGTAGCTAGGTCAACTGGTTTGTTTGGTGGTTGGCTAGGTTCCTTATCACCATTTCAATGGGGTTCTAGTGGGGGTGAAGTTGCCGGAGGTGCTCAAGAAAAGGAGCAGCTTTCTAGTGCTGATCAGAGTCGTTCTGAGCAACTTGTAAGTGACCCTTCTACCGGTCATGGAGTTGGAAGCTCTTCAGATGGTGCAGATGCTCTCCGAACTGATTCACAAGCTGGTTCAGTTGAGGGTTCTTCTCAAGGTGATAGAAATACTCCTTCTAGTGGGGGCGGTGAAACTGTTACTTTACGTTCAGGCGGTGATGCAATTAATCTTCAAGCAACAGAGGATGATGATTCTCAGGTGGATGCAGAGAACGATTGTCTAGATAGTCCTCTAGATAGTCTTCTAGATAGTTCTCTAGATAGTTCTCTAGATGGTCCTATTATCCATTCCTGGAGTTCTGCATATGTTAGTGATGTATACCCCAGTAATTTCAATGATCTTCGCTTTCCTTTTTTTGACAATTACGTCACTTTAAATCAATTTAGCATTAATCGAGCCAGAATCGAGAATTCAATTTTTACAGTAAATGGTGAAGGATCTAAGGGTATATATTTTTCCAAGCTTGAAATTGAAAATGGAGAGCAAGCGGCAGGTTCGATAAGACCAGTAAATATTGTGCAGAAAGAAAATATTACACAACAGCCAGCGTTTACTACGCGACAGCCAGCGTTTGTCTTTTTGGAAAGCGTTAGTTTTACAGTTCCTAAAGGTGTAGGTATTTATAGTAGTAATTCTAGTGGTTATGTTTTTTTGAAAGATGGCACAACTCTTTTTGGTGATTTACTATTAAAATCTGAAAATAAATCTGATATAATGGTAATTGCTGACCGTTCTGTCCTGGTAGGTGGTGCTCGTGTTGCAGAAAATTCTCGTGCTGAGGTTATGTTATCGGATAGGTCAGAGTGGCTTTTAACAAAAAGTCTTCATGGAGATGGGGAGGCTTCTGGTTCAGGTTCTTTAAATTCTTCTATTTCCTCTATTTCTTCTCTAAATCTTAAGGATAGTACAGTTAGATTTTTGTTTCCAGAATCTCAAAGATCTGACGATTACCAATATCAAACACTCCGTATTGGAGCTGGATCTGGAGATGAAAAGGTCTACAGTGCAAGTGGTGATTCTTGGATTCATTTCAATGTGAAGCTTAGTTCTAAAGGTACGGAAGGTGTTGCTAATGTGAGTCAAATGACTGATCGGCTTTTGATTCGCGGTAATGTTTCTGGGATAACAAAGGTGCATGTGCATGATCTTTCAGAAAATAAAGATGTAGAAGGAAACGGTAGTTCAAGAAATGCTCCTCAGAGTATTTCCATGATTCAGGTTTACGGAAAAGCAAGAGAGGATTCTTTCAAGTTAAATGGTGAGTATATTACATTGGGAGGTTCCCCTTATAAGTATGTTCTTCGTGCTTATCCATATACTCCTCCACAGGCAGTGTTTTTTGATGCAACATTGCTTAAAGATAGTAAAGAGTTTTGGGATTTTCGTTTAGAAGATAGCGAATTTGTTTATGGTCCTTTTATATCTTGGTATAATGCTGTTGATAGCGCATATAAGGAACCTCCTAAGAATTATTTGTTGTCTGCTTCAGAGAATTATTTGTTGTCTGCTTCAAAGAGTTATTTTTTGTCTGCTTCAGAATATCAGGAGTCTTTTCAATTTGCGGAAGCTGAAGATACAGGATCTGATCTAGTTTTTTCACCTGACAATTCTGGACCGAGAGGGCGTGTTCTCATTACGTCACCTGCGAGATCTGAATCATCTGAATCTATAGTTTTTGCTTCTTCCTCTAGTGCACCTTTTTCTGTATCTAACAGCTCACCTGTTCTAACTGATGTACCTTTAGAACGTATATTCTCAGCTGCATCCCCACAACTTGCTGTTTCGGATGGTGAACAAGCTGTTAGTTTTGCGTGTAATGATACGGGAAAAGTGGCAAGAGATAGTGCGAGTGAATTGGTTGCTTCTTATTCGTGTAATGATGGTAAATCACATACGATAAAAGATCATACACTAAGGGTAAGTGATAACACTAAGCATTCTGTGCATGCAAATAGCAAGGGTACAATTCTTAATGTGGAGGGAGTGATTATCATTGGTGCTGTTGCTGAGCACGCGAATAACGTTGGTCTTACTCAGTTATTGCCTGTGAGTGCTGTGCTTGCAGAAGACAATGCAGAGATTGTTTTGAGCAAGCAGTCAACTATTCAGTCTTCTCGGATTGGGCTTGAAGCTAAAAGAGGTGGAAAGGTTAAAATGACAGATGGGACGATCAATGCTCATTATGCCGGTGTTCTGGTAGGTCCTGATTCTTCTGTTGATTTAGCTAGTACCACAATTAGTTTGAGTGGAGATTCGGCTATTGCTGGCCTGGCTAGTAACGGTGGTAAGATAAAAATGGATTCTGGATCTATTAGCCTCACAGATGGAGTGGCCGTTAGATCGGAATTGGAAGGGCATGTTGCATTAGACAAAGTTAATATTACTGCAAAAAAAGAACAGACTGGGTCAAATCCTGCACAAGTCGCTGGGCGTGCCGCTTTCTTATTGAGGGACCGTGGTTCTGTTGATTTCGCCAATGGGAATGTTGTTACTGATGGCAATGGTTTATGGATGAGAGATGTTGGTGAGAACGTTGAGGTAGGGTCGTCCAGGAGAAAGAGATCTTCAGACGTTCGTCTTCGTCCTTCTCTGAATCGCGCTAATATCGAATCTTCTACTGTTAAAGTGGATGGTGACAGATCCTACGGTATATATTTTGATGGTATGGCCCAACAACCAGTAGATGGACAGAATCAGGATAGGAATGGGAAACCTGTTAGGCAAACAAGGAATGTTAAGCCAAGTGCTTTAGCGCAATTGGAGAAAACATCTATGACAGGGATGGTTTCATTGAAAAAAACTAATTTCGAAGTCTCAAAGAATGTAGCTATTTACGGTAATAATTCTAGAGGTCTTGTTTCTGTAGAAAAGAAAACACATCTCTCTGGTGATTTATTATTGAGATCTGAAAATAATTCTGATTTATCAGTTTTTGTTGATGACTCTTTAATTGCAGGTGGTGCTTTCATTGATAGCAGTTCTCATGCAAAAATTGATTTGTCCAATGGAGCACAATGGCTTTTAACAAAACGCGGACATGAGCATCAATCAGTCTCAACTTCTGATTGGAGTATTTCATCTATGCGTTTAGCAAATAGTAGCCTTCAATTTGTAAAGGCGCCGAACGAGGACCAATACCAGACTCTTCGCATTGGGAAAGGAAATGGCGTTGTCTACAGTGCTTCTGGTAATGCTTCGATTTACTTAAATGCGCGTTTAAATCCTAGAGATTTGAGTGGCAATCAAGTAACCGATAGGCTCTTAATTCATGGCGATGTTTTTGGAAAAACTGTAGTGCATGTGCAAGGTGTTTCTGGAGGTGTAGGAGAAAAAAATGGAAGTGATAAAACAGCACATAGTGTTTCCATTATTCAGGTCTACGGAAAAGCAGAAAAAGATTCTTTCCAACTGAGTGGTGATTATGTTGCGTTAGAAAATTCTCCTTACAAATATACTCTTCGTTCTTACGCTCCAAAAGCCACTTTGACTGGAGACCATTCTAATCAGAAGTTTATGAAGGATGGTGGAGAATTCTGGAATTTCCGCTTAGAAAATCAATATGTTGAAGTGACTGATTCTGCGTATACTTCTACTGTCTCTAAAAGTAGATCGCCTGTGCGCACAGCTGTCAGATCAGTTGTACCGCAAGTTCCGACTTATCTGCTCTTGCCAAATAGCTTTTTCCAAGCTGGTTTGATGGATGTCAGCAATCAAAATAAGCAATTGGAGACACTGCGGGCCACTTCCAGTGGAATGTTGGAAGTTCATGAAAACCCTGCTTTATTCTTGCACGGCTATGGTAGCAATTACCGTTATGCCTCAGATCTGTCTGCACTTGAATATGGTTACGGAGGTGATCTTGGTTATAACGCTGTAGAAGCAGGTGTTTTGTTGCAAACAATTGAAAGTATGTACGGTACTATGTCCTTTGGGGTTATGGGAACTTATGGTAAACTTTCTTTGCAACCCGTGGATGTTGAACTTAGTCAAGAAAGTACATTTGATAAATGGGCAGCCACGGCATATGGTAGTATGCAGCATGACACAGGCTTTTATGTAGATGGTCTTTTCTCCTATGGTCTGTTGAAAGGTGATGTTCTTACCCTTGCGCGTGACAAGACAGCAACATTAAAGAGCAAACCTTTGAGCGTTTCCTTGACTGGTGGTCAGTCATTTGCAATGGGCTATGAAGGTTTAATTTTTGATCCACAAGTTCAGGTCGTTTATCAGCAACTCCAGTTTGATCAGGCTCGTGATATTGATAACTTTGATATTGAGATGGGAGGGCTTGATCAGTGGGTGGCGCGTGTTGGTGGACGTTTGACCAAAGCTCGGACTGGATCAGAGGGAGTCAATGCTATTTCCTTCTATGGTAAGCTTTATGTTTCTCATGGTTTTGGAAAAAAACAAACAGTGCATTTCAAAGATGCTTTCCAGTTAGGTACTTTTGGTTCTTCGCTAGAAGGTGGAATAGGCTTTAATGCTCAGTTGTCTCCAAAGTTTGTCCTTCATGGCGATCTTTCTTATCAGCATAAGCTTACCAAAGCAGGTTTCTCTGGAACCAGTTTTTCTGGCGGATTGCGCTATCAGTTCTAGTATAAGGTACAATATGTACTTTGATGTAAAAGGCAGCACATTGTGCTGCCTTTTTGATTTATAGCTATGTTGATTTATCAAAAGATTCTCGCATTGTTCTTATTTGATATGAACACAAAAGTTATCGTATTCTTTCTTTTTATTTTGTGTGTGAAAGCAGCTGATAAGCGGATCATTTCCTTTTATGCTAAAGGAAATTTTTAAAAATTTTGGTGATCATAATACGGATACAGTAATCGATTTTGTTCTTGGAAATTTTAATGGTGGGGGAGGCCAGTGTTCGTGTATAATATCTTAAAATGTTCTACTTTATGGTGATCTGATTTATCTGCCATATGTTTAATGCTTACTAAAGCTCAGTTTTCTAGAATTGTTTTTTTACTAATTTAGGCATTTTTTTTCTTATATTTTTGTCAATTTTTTAATGATTGAAATAATGGGTTGTGTATTTAATTAATACACGCATTGGTTTTATTTTTGCTTTACACGAAATGCAGAATGTATTATACACGTAAAAGTTGCGTTAAATAATTGTTTCGCTTTTAGGTGGTCGTCGTGTTGCGCATAGATCTCCAGACAAGCTTATTTGGATAATTCATCACGCTAGCTAAATGAGCGGTAGACGTGTTCTTTTGGTTACACCTTTTCGTGTTTTTAGGTCCTCATCAGGATATTTTTACCGGTGCTTTTATTTTCAATGTGAGGGGAAGAAGAGTTTCGAGGGAACTATGATTAAAGTGTTTAGAAATCACGTATATTTATGTACTTTCACAACGGCTGCTCTTTCTTTACTCCAAAATGGAGTAGGGGAGGGGGCAAATGCAGAGGAGGCTAGGCTAATACCTTATAAGATCACGGTTGCTCCTGTGTTATCTAATGTCTCTGCCTCTAGTTCACTTAATAGACTCAGTCCTCTTTCTGGCGAAATTCTTAGCAGTGGCGGATCTGATAATTTTGATCTTAATAACTCTATTGGTAGGCGTAAACCTAATAGCCCCTCTCTTAGTGGGTTTAACCATAATGTTCTTAGCGGAGATAGGGGGTCTAATCGACGTAGAGAATATAATGGTTTTGATGTCGAATATAATGGTGGGAAACTTACGTTATATGATGGATTGTATTATATGTGTGACGGTTGCGGGAGCCGCACAATTGATAATAAATCTTATAGGATTAAGAGTAAAAACTTTTCTCCCTCTAATACTGCAATAACAGTAAAGGGGATAGGTACGACAGTTACGGGGGAAAATGTAACTATTAAAAGTAGAGTTTCTGGTAAATCTTTTACACACGGTGTAGATGTATCAAAGGATGGAAAAATTGTTTTGAAACAACCAATTATCAGGAATACAAATATAGCTCTTTATGCCAGTGATGGGATAATTGAGGTGAATAAGGGGATTATTAAGAAGACTAATAAGGCTGTTGAGGCAATAGGGAATTCATTTTTTCTTTTAGAGGATACAAACATCAAGACACGTGATGCGAAGGCAAGTATTTTGAGTTATGACCGTTCAAAAATTTGGATAGCGGGTGGGTCAATTGATTTTATGGACAGTCATGGGGTTTCTTCGACATTGGGTGGAAAGGTGAATCTTGAAGATGTTAAGATTACTGGAAATGGTAGCGAAGGCAAGAATCATGCAGTTTTGCATACGGATCTAGGTGGTCCTATTAATTTTAAGGGGGTTATCAATGTTACTAATGCGCATGGCATTTTGTCAGAAAATACTGTAGCTACTCCTAATTCGATTTTGCTACCTAGAAACTTATCGGATAAGGTTGATGTAATTGAGGTTAATGTTACATCTTCTTCTGTTACGGTGCAGGGTAACGGGGCTCATGGTATATATTTTAAGGGAGAAAAGCCGTCGAGTGAATATTTGAATAACGAAGATTCAAATGAGGGGGAAAAAACATCTAAATTGGAGGCTGTTAATATAAGAAGAACGATGTTTTCGGTTCAGGATGGTGTAGCTATTTATAGTTCCAACTCTAAATTTGGTGTTGTTAATTTAATGCAAAGTACCCTTTCAGGGCATTCATTATTGAGAGCTGAGAAGGGAGCCTTGGTGAAAGTTTTAGCGAGTGCTTCTACCCTTATAGGTGGTTCTTATGTCGATGATGATTCCAATGCCAAACTTTACATGGGAGCGGGGTCGACATGGATTTTGCAACAGAGAGCGGGAGACTTAACGAGTGATTCATCACTTTCACTCGTAAGCCTTATGGGTGGCAGTTCTATTAATTTTAAAAAACTAAAATCTGCTCAGACTTACGAGTATCAAACACTCCGCATTGGAAAAGGATCGGGTCAAGCTTATATAGCACAAGATGATGGTGCGTATATTTATCTTAATACATATCTGAATTCTGGTGGTTCTCTTAATAATCAACAGACTGATCGTGTTTTGATTGATGGTGATGTTTCTGGAAGAACAACAGTACATGTGCGTGGTGTTTCAGGAAGTCCAGGTGGATATACGGGGAGTGGTGGAAATAATCAAGGTATTTCAATTATTCAGGTTTCTGGAAAAGCAGAGCATGATTCTTTTCAACTAGACGGTGGTTATGTTGCGTTGGGCCATTCGCCTTATAAGTATAAGCTTTATGCTTATGGTCCAACGTCTGATTTAGGAAAAGCGCATCCCGATCAAAGATTAGTCAAGGGCAATGGAGAATTTTGGGATTTTCGTCTTGAAAATCAATATATTAGTCCTAAACCTGGTCCCGCTCCTGAACCTGGTCCCGCTCCTGAACCTGGTCCCGCTCCTGAACCTGGTCCCGCTCCTGAACCTGGTCCCGCTCCTGAACCTGGTCCTACACCTTCTCCTGGTCCTGCACCTAGTCCAGAACCTCGTCCTAAACCAGGTGTTAAGGCTGTTGTTCCGCAAGTTTCGACTTATCTGCTTTTACCAAATGCTTTATTTCATACAGGTTTGATGAATATTGGTAATCAAAGTAAGCGGTTAGCAGCTTTGAGAATTGCTTCTGGAGGACTGTTGAAAAGTGATGAAAACCCTGCCTTTTTTGTACGCGGTTATAGTGGTAGTCATCGTTATGTTTCAAACCTTTCTGCACTTGAATATGGTTATGGAGGCGATCTTGGTTATGACGCTTTAGAAGCAGGTGTTTTGCTGCAAACAATTGAGAATGCATATGGGACCGCTTCTTTTGGGGTGATAGGATCTTATGAGGGCTTTTCTCTGCAGCCTTTAGATGTTGAACAAAGCCAAAAGAGTAAATTTGATAAATGGTCAGTTACGGCATATGGTGGTATGCAGCATGATGCAGGTTTTTATGTGGATGGTCTTCTCTCCTATGGTTTTTTTAAGGGTGATGTTCTCACTCTTGCACGTGGTAAGACGGCAACATTAAAAGGGGCCCCTCTAAGCGCTTCTTTGACTGCTGGTAAAGCGTTGATGATAGGGGATGAAGGTTTTGTTTTTGATCCGCAGGTTCAGGTTGTTTATCAGCGTCTCCAGTTTAATAAGGTTCGTGATATTGATGAATTTGACATTGAGATGGGAAAACTTGATCAGTGGGTGGCGCGTATTGGTGGGTATTTAGCAAAAACGCTTACTGCAATCGATGATGCGCGTGTTATTTCTTTCTATGGCAAGTTTCATCTTGCTCATAGTTTTGGAGAAAAACAATTTGTACATTTCAAAGATGCTTTTCAGTTGGGTGCTTTTGGTTCTTCCCTAGAAACTGGATTAGGCTTTAATGCTCAATTGTCTCCAAAGTTTGTCCTTCACGGTAATCTTTCTTATCAGCACAAGCTTACCAAGGCGGGTTTTTCTGGAACCAGTTTTTCTGGGGGACTGCGTTATCATTTCTAGTTTTATTATATTTTTGATCAATTCCTTTAAAAGCCATGAGCTTAGCTTGTGGCTTTTTGTCTTCCTTCAAAAGTTTTGTTTGCTAGCTCTTTTGAAGAGAGAACCTTATGCACTTTATTAAATGCGTTTTCCGGTTCGATTTTTTTGTTTTTCTTAAGACGTTGTATCAGATTTGTACTCTTCATGCAGCTTACTAAAGCTTTTTTTGGATAACTACTTTTTTGGAAAATTTTATATCACAGTGTTTCTTCATTGTATTTTCACAAGTTCTTTATTCTTTGTGAAAATTACAAATTTAAGTTGAATTTTTTGATTTTACATTTAATAAAATACAAATCAGATTAATTATATGTAGCATGCTTAACATAGTGTGTTAAATTATGGTTCTTGGTTAAGATAGTTTAGCAATATGTGAGTTATGTGAGTTCTTTTAATCGGATGGTGAAAAGGGATTATGGTAAAATTATGGTAAAGATATCTAAAAATCATCTTTCTTTATGTGCTGTTACAACATCTGTTCTGTTTTTTGTGCACAATGCAGGTGCTAAAGTGGAAAATAATAATGCCACTCATACTACGGTACAAGCTCGTTCTGTTATTGGTGATAAGACACAAAATGATGAAAATCAGTTTTCATGTGATGAAAGTGGCTCATCTTATCGGTGCAATGATGGTAAAGTGCACTACATTGCACAAAAAACTTATAAGGTAACTGATAAAAGTTCTGATAAAACAGTTGCCATACAAGCATCTAAAAAAGATACGTTTATTGAAGGGTGGGATATAACTATTCAGGATGCTTTAAACAGGGGTGGTTTGGATAGTAACTTTTCGAAGTATGGTATAGTGGCTGATAATTTTGGATCCGTTGATATAGAAAAAGGGGAGATTGATTTTACAAATGGTATCGGAGTTCAAACAAGAAATGGCGGGCAGGTCTATTTAAGCGACTTTTCGATTACCGAAAAGGGTAGACAGGTAACGAATATAAACAGCCATAATAAAAACACAGCTTTTCAGATGTCTGAACATGCTGGCTTTATCAAGTTTAAAAAAGGTGAAGTTAAGGTTTCTAATGCGCATGGTATTTCATTTCAGGGAATTGTTAGCAATATTGATATTCTTGATTCCACTGTTTTAGTAGAGGGGAATGCTTCTTATGGGTTCCTTTTTTTTAATGAGCAAGAGCGCAAAGATGAGTACAATGGACATCCTTATCAGAAAGAAGAGGTGTATATTTTCTTTGGCGAGGATAAGTTATTCGGAAGTTTGCCGAAAGAAAACTTGTCTAAACGAGGGAATGTTCATTTATACAATACCGTATTTACGGTTCCAAATAGTATAGCTATTTATAGCATAAAATCTGGTGGTCTTGTTCAAGTTCTAGAGCATTCTGAACTTTCTGGAGATTTATTGTTGAAGGTTGAGAATGGTTCTTTTGTGAAGGTTGCAGCTGATGAATCTATACTTATAGGGGGAACTCGGATTGATGAAAGTTCTGATGCTGAATTTCGGCTGAGTCATGGGTCAAAATGGACTTTAACGCGACCAAAAAATGGAAGTTTTCTTAATTCTGTTTCTTCTGGTTCTATAGGTGTTTCATCAATTTCATTGGTACATCTTATTGATGATAGTTCTATTGTTTTTGAACAACCAAACTCCGGCGAAGCCGGTAATTATCAAACACTCCACATTGGAAAAGGAGAAGGTGAGGTTTATAAGGCACAAGATGGTGCGCATATTTATCTTAACACATATCTGAATTCTGGTGGTTCTATAGAAAATCAACAGACCGATCGTGTTTTGATTGATGGTGATGTTGAAGGAGAAACGATAGTACACGTGCAAAGCGTTCCAGGAAGTCCAGGAGGATATACGGGGAGTGGTGGAAGCAATCAAGGTATTTCAATTATTCAGGTTTCTGGAGAGGCGAAAGAACATTCTTTTCAGTTGGCTGGTGGTTATGTTGCTTTAAAGGATTCACCTTATCAGTATGGGCTTTATGCTTATGGTCCAACGTCTGTTTTGGGAAAAGCGGATCCTGCTCAAAGATTAGTGAACGGTAGCGGAGATTTTTGGGATTTTCGTCTCGAAAATCAATATGTTCAATCACCTATTGATTATAGAGATACTTTTATTGTTCCTGAAAAAGCTGTTAGGGCTGTTGTTCCGCAAGTTCCAACTTATTTGCTGTTGCCAAATAGCATATTCCACGCTGGTTTCATGGATATTAGCAATCAAAACAAACAATTGGAGATATTGCGAGCTACCTCCAGTGGAATGATGAAAATCCATGAAAAACCTGCTTCATTTTTGCGTGGTTATGGTGGAAGTTATCATTATGCTTCAGACTTATCCGCGTTCGAATATGGTTATGGTGGTGATTTTGCCTATAACGCTTTAGAGGCAGGTGTTTTGTTGCAAACAATTGAAAATGCTGACAGTGCAATATCCATTGGAGTTATGGGGACTTATGGAAAACTTTCTCTACAGCCTCAAGATGTTGAACAAAGCCAAAAAAGTGCATTTGATAAATGGGCTGCTACAGCATATGGCAGCATGCAACATGATGCAGGCTTTTATGTAGATGGTCTTTTCTCTTATGGTTTATTAAAAGGTGATGTTCTTACCCGCGCAAGGGGCAAGACAGCAACATTGAAGGGCAATCCTTTAAGTGTTTCCTTGACTGCTGGTCAGACATTAGCAATGAGATATGAAGGTTTTGTTGTTGATCCGCAGGTTCAGGTTGTTTATCAACATCTCCAGTTTAGTAAGGCCCATGATGTTGATAACTTTGACATTGAGATGGGGAAACTTGACAAATGGATGGTACGTGTTGGTGGACGTTTGACCAAGACATTTTCTGCAACTGAAAAGGATCGTGAGGCTTCTTTTTATGGAAAGCTTCATTTCACTCATGGTTTTGAAGGAAAACAAACGGTGTATTTTAAAGATGCTTTTCAGTTGGGTGCTTTTGGTTCTTCCCTAGAAGCTGGGTTGGGTTTAAATGCCCGATTGTCCTCAAAGTTTGCGCTTCATGCTGATTTGGTTTATCAGCATAAACTTACTAAGGCAGGTTTTTCTGGAATCAGTTTTTCTGGCGGAGTGCGTTATCAATTTTAATTATAGATGAAGTATAAGGTAAATTGTACATAAGTATATAGTATAATTTTAAGTATTAAAATGACGCTTTTGTTTTGTATTTTTTATTAATGAAATATTTAATTGATATTTCTATAATTTTTATTCATTTTTGAAAATTGAAAATATTTTATACGATAGAGCTATGATGAAAATATTTAAAAATCATTTATTTTTATATTCCTGTGCATCAGTTATTCTTCCTTTGTTGCAAATTGTAGATGTTAATGCAAAAGGAGCTCCTGTCGAGATGTGTAACTCAGAAGCTCAGTTTTATCAATGCAGTGATGGTCAAAAGCATACAATTAAAGATAAAACTTATCATTTAATGACTCCTGAGGGGGTATCTCCTTCTTTGACTTCTCCTCGTCCCATTGCCATACAGGTGCGAGGCCAAGATACGGTTGTTGATGCAATAAGGATTATTTTTTACAATAGTGACAAGCAGGGTTTTGGACATGGTGTAGATGTGCAAGGGAAAGCAAAAGCTGTTTTAAAGAGTTTATATTTTGAAGATATACCTGTTGCTCTTTATGTTGATGATGGGGTCATTGAGATGACCCATGGGGTGATTGATGGCAGGGGGGCGGCTGTTATAGCTTCAGGAGAGAGATCACGTGTTGCCTTAGTTTCTGTACATGTTGAGACGAATTCTAATCATTCAGCAAGTTTTTTAATGACGGATGGTGCAGAACTTGGGTTTTCGGATGGAGCAGTTTATTTTAAAAACAACAGTGCTTTTTCTTCAGAACGGGGAGGGCGATTTATTTTAGATTCTCTTCAGGTTATTGGAGAGGCTGAAAGAATGGTGGGTGTTGATGGTGATGACACTATATCCGAGGATTATATATTCCCCAAAGCAGTTTTTGATATGGGGCAAGGTGGGAGTACTCTTTTTAGGACAGGTTCTGTTGAAGTAACTGATATTCATGGTTTAGTGATTAAGAGCTTGCCAGGCGTTTTAACTTCTGGTGAAAAGAGGGGTAGAAATTCATTCAGTCGCCTTCAGATGACCAAAGTTGATATCCAAGATTCAACGATTACAATCAAAGGTGATAAAGCCTATGGTATGTATTTTACTAAAGACTTAATTCAATTAATTCAAAATGAGAGAGAAAATTTACAGTTTTCAGCAATTGAATCTGGGTTAGGGGTTGTTCATTTGTCAAAGACAGCCTTTACAGTTCCAGAAAGCACAGTCATCTATAGTAATAATGCTAATGCATATATTCGTTTTTCAGAGGGTACAAGTGTATCTGGTAATTTATTATTAAAAGCTGTCAATAATTCTTCTGTGCGAGTGGATGCTGATGCTTCTAAACTTAGAGGAGGTAGTCAAGTTTATGGAGGAGCGACTGCTGATCTCTATTTAATTCATGGTTCTGAATGGGTATTAACGAAAAACAAACGCAGGGAGTCAAGAGAATTTGATTTTATAGATTCATCTATTTCGTCTGTAGCCCTTTCTGATAGCACGATTGTTTTTGATGAACATGTATCCAATGGTTATCAAACGCTGCGCATTGGAAGAAAAATAGATGAAGCGGGCGCGGGTAAATTAACGAGGGAAGTTTACAGTGCAGAGGGTAATGTTCAGATTAAGCTCAATGTATTTTTAAATAATGATGGCTCGTTTGACCCCCAAAAAACTGATCGTATTTTGATTAATGGTGATGTTTCTGGAACGACTCTTGTTCATATGCAAAATTTTCCAAAAATTCCAGATAAAAAAGTCCATGAGGGAAGAGATCAAAGCATTTCAATTATTCAAGTTTCTGGGATAGCACAGGAAAATTCTTTTAAATTCGCTAATGATTATACTACAGTAAATGGTTTTCCTTATCAATATCGTATTCGTGGCTACGGTCCAGGTTCTTCTTTTGGGGAAGCAGATGCTACGCAGAGATTAGTTGCAGGTGATGGAAAATTTTGGGATTTTCGCCTTGAAGGTATCTATATCAAACCAGAAGCAGACTCTTCTGAGACTACAGCTTTTACACCACTGCCTTCTTCCTCTACATCATCTAATCCAGTAGATTCTACATCTACTCCGTTGACACCTGTTACACCTGCGCCTTCTCCCTCTGCGCCATCTGATCCAGTAGATCCGTCATCTACTCCTTCTGTTCCTGTTAAGCCTGGTTTTTCTTCCGAGCTAGGAATTAGAGCGGTTGTTCCGCAATTATCAACCTATCTCCTTCTGCCAAATGCCTTATTCTACACGGGTTTGATGGATTTTACCTCTCAAAATAAAAAATTGGAGACAATGCGAAGCATTTCTTATGGTTCTTTGAAAGGTGATGAAATTTCAGTTTTTTTTGCGCGCGGTTATGGTGGAAGTTATCATTATGCTTCAAATCTTTCTGCTTTTGAATATGGGTATGGAGCCGAACTCGATTATACAGCACTGGAAGCAGGTGTTTTGCTGAAGGAAATTGAGAGTTCATGCAGTCGCACATTCTTTGGGCTTATGGGAACTTATGGAAGTCTCACTCTACATCCTCAAAATGTTGAACAAAGCAAAAAGAGCACATTTGATAAATGGTCTGTTGCTGCTTATGGAAGTTTGCAGCATGACAGGGGTTTTTATATGAATGGGGTGTTCTCTTATGGTCTTTTTAGGGGTGATGTTTTCACTTTTGCACGGGGCAAGGTGGCAACGTTAAAGGGGCAGCAGTCAAGTGCTTCCTTAACCAGCGGAAAGACGTTTGCAATAGGGTGTAATGGTTTTATTTTTGATCCACAGGTTCAGTTTGTTTATCAGCATCTTCAGTTTGATCATGTGCGTGATGTTGATAATCTTGATGTTGATCTGGGAAAATTTGATCAATGGATGGTACGTTTTGGTGGGCGTTTAAGCAAACTGCTTTCTTCTTCTGAAGAGAGGCGTGTGATTTCCTTCTATGGTAAGCTTTATTTTTCGCATAGTTTTGGAGATAGACAGTTTGTTTCTTTTAAACGAGATTTCCAGTTAGGTGCTTTTGGCTCTTCGTTAGAAGTAGGGGGTGGTTTTAATGCGCGAGTATCTCCGAAATTTACACTTCATGGAGATATAGTCTATCAGCATCGGCTGACCAAAGCTGGATTTTCAGGAGTAGGTTTTTCTGCTGGTTTGCGCTATCTTTTTTAACAAGATGTGATATGCATTTTCATCCAAAAGGCAGCAGAAGATGTTGCCTTTTCATTTATTAAAATTCTATTATTGCTATTGCATCTAAATGGTTTTTTATTTGTGATCGAAAACCCCTTGTAAGTGTGTTTATTTTTTAGAGAAGAAGAGGGGAGGTATGCCCAATTTTTTCTGGAGGATTGTGCGGCTTTTTATCTGTGGTGATTATTGTTGTTTTCTTAAACAGAGATGTTTATAACTCCACATTCACCACTTTCACTCCCGAAGGCTAAGTTGTGTCCCGTCTGATCCCAGTTTAGCGCGGAAATGGCGCTTTTCCCATAATCTTTTAGAAGGATTTCTTTTTCATCGCGAAAATGCGTGCATAAAATGACTCCATCATTAAAGCCTATTGCTACAATGTCTTCGCTTGGATGGCATGCAACGTTGCTAACAAGTGCATTTGTACGTGTACCAAGTTCTAATGGTGTTTTCCCCATGGGGCCATCTTTTGTATGAAACGGCCAAACAATTGCTGCTGATGCGCCTGATGTTGCTAACCATTTTCCTTTTGCGCTCCAAGACCAGCTTTTGACTTTGCTTGGGTAGCCACTCATGCGTAAATGTTGATTATCAGTGAGACGCCAACCATGGAGAGCATTCTCTTGCATAGTAGAAATTACATAGCGATTATCTGGTGAGAAGGTAACGCCAAAATGTGCTCCTTTCCATACCAATGTGGTTGGAGATGTTTGTGTTGATAACCAATGAAGGGTAACACCATTGTAATGGGCAACGGCAAGTCGTAAGCCCTTTGGGGCGAAAGCAAGACCTTCTACACTGCGTTCATGCATAAGCTCTTGGTGTCCTTTACCGACATTTGCCAATGTTAAACGTGAAGAAGAAAAGGCAAAAACTTTTTGTGGTCCAAAAGCAACATTGCTTATCCATTTGCCTTTTTGGTGTCCGAGTATTTCTGTATGACCATCTGCTGTTGTTTGACAAGCTTTTCCATCTTCTCCACCAGTGATAATCGCTGTATTATCATGGGCAAAATGGCTTGAAATTATTCCTTGATGAACTTCAATGGTTTTTGGGATTGGGTTTAAAAAAACAATTAAACCTTCGACCGAAACGAAAGCTGGTTTATGGCCAATAAAACCACAGGAAAGGCAATAATTTTGCAGATTGTAATGGGTAGTGCTCGGCATTGTTACTCGCTTATGCACAATTTTCAAAACCAATTTTAAGTTTTTCTGCATCAAGGGTGCGGCCGATAAAAACAAGTCGGCTTTCACGTTTTTCATCTTCATGCCATGGACGTTGATGCTGCCCCTCAAGGATCATATGTATGCCTTGAATGACATAACGGTCATTGTCTCCTTGAAATGCGATAATCCCTTTTAAACGCAAAATATCAGGACCTTGTTGTTGAGTCACCTGTTGGATCCATGAAAAAAATTTTTCTGGTTTCAGAGCACCTGTTTTTAAACTTACAGAGGTTATTGTTGTGTCATGAATGGTGGATGTGTGGTGATGATCATGATCGCAAGCGGGGCCGCACACATGGTCTGAATGTTGGTGGTCGAGAAAATGAGGATCATTATCTAAAGCGTGTTTTAGGTCAAATGAACCACGATTGAGGAGTTTATCAAGAGAGATGTCAGCGCGCTCTGTTGCATAAATTATGGCTCTGGGATTAATGGCAAGAATGAGCGATTGTGCGTGTGCGCGTTCTTCTGCACTAATAAGATCCATCTTATTTAAAAGAATGATATCAGAGAAGGCAATTTGCTCTTCCACTTCTTGGCTTTTTTTAAGTTGGGACGGTAGGTGTTTTGCATCAACAACTGCTATGACACTATCAAGAGTGGTCTTTTCATGTACAGTATCATCCATGAAAAAAGTTTGTGCAACGGGAATAGGATCAGCAAGCCCTGTTGTTTCTATAATGATGGCGTCAAATCGGTGGGAGCGTTGCATTAGGCTTTCTAGAATACGAATAAGATCGCCGCGCACGGTGCAACAAACACAGCCATTATTCATTTCATAAATTTCTTCGTCGGATTCAACGATAAGATCATTATCGATGCCAATTTCACCAAATTCATTGACGATGACTGCATAACGTTTGCCGTGATTTTCGCTGAGAATGCGATTGAGAAGAGTGGTTTTTCCTGATCCAAGATAGCCTGTCAGAACTGTAACAGGAATTTTTTTAGGGGTATTTTGCGTCTTTTCCATGGTTCACGCCTTTTTATTGAAATGTGTTTATTTTAAATCGATTGATATCATCAAGTAAACCACGAAGCCCACAAAGAACATGAGAGAAAATTGCTTCACCAGCTTGCGGTGTTGCTTCACTTGCATTGCCTGCTGCTCCTTGCACGTTAAGATCACGCATTATCCATCCAAAGGCGTGAGGACCATAGGCACGTAAATATTGATATTTTGCAATCATATCAGCTTGCTTATTATGAAAATTTTCTGCTTTCTCCATATGCACTTTTTCAGGTGCTAAATAGAGCATTAAGGAGGTTTCGATAAATCCTCCATGGATGTCAAGATGATATTGAGACGGCTTCATTAAACCTTGCGGTATGCCAAAACGACTCCAGCTTGTCGCTACCGCAAGCATTGAAAAACGTCTGCGTAGTTCGGTGATAACAATGCTCATTAAAGGTGAATTGCCGCCGTGGGCATTGAGAAGAAGAAAACGCTTAATGCCTTTACGATAGCAGTTTTCACCAATGTTTATCCATCGCTCGATAGCGTCAGAAAATGTGCGTGTTTGTGTGCCAGGAATATCCATATGTTCACCTGAATAACCAATTTTTTCAACTGGTAAAAGTGTGATAGGGAATTGCTTGTTTGTTTGTAAAGTAAGTGCTTTTGCAAAAGCTTCAGCGATAATCCAGTCTGTTTCAAAGGGAAGATGATTTCCATGATATTCATGTGCGCCTAAGGGCAAAAGAGCAAGGAAAGGCGTATCCGATATCATAATTTATTGCCTAAAAAAGTCGTTAGATGTAGAGAGGTCAAAATGCGGTTAGATCATTTTCACCAATTTTAATCTATATATCAAAAAAACGCAAATAAGAGCGTTTGCGCATCATATGTATACGACAGAAAAGAGATTTTGTTAAAAATGGTTTGACTAATTGAGAAATTATCTGAATTTTGCATACAATACTACATTCTCAAGACTTTAAGAATTAAGCATATTTTGTGAGTTTTTCTGGCAAGTGCTCTTGTTTTGGAAAATCAAAATCTCGGAATGATTAGCCTTAATATTACGTAAGTTTAAAATGAATTTTACCATTTGTTGATTCAGAACTCAAGTTGAGGCTTTTTGTAAAGAGCCTTCTTTTACTATAGAAGGGTAAGCTTTACTGTGAAATGTATGGAGCAATGTATCGCAGTTGATGCTAAAAATAGAGTGATGATGAGATTTAGATTTCAAATCAAGATTTTTGGAATGTCTTTATTGCATTTTATGCGCAATGTATCAAAATGATGAGGTATTTTTTGATCAATACGACATTTAAAAATACATCTATAATTTCAGTAATGATAGCTTAGTAATGGTAGAAAAATTGTTATGATAGAGAGGGTAATTAAGGAAGTTTGGTTAAGATGATGCGGTGGAGAGGTACTGGCGTGTTCGCTAAAATATACAATGATTTGGATGGTTAAGACGAGTACAAAGTGGGTTTTTGTGAGGCACCCATTAAGATAACAAGCCAATTGGTCCTTTTACAAAGAATGATACGTCTTTATTTAAGAGCGGAGGAGATCTACCATTTTGGTAGTCTTACATTTACTGGAATTAGAGTAAAGAGAGCAGGTAAAAAGTAAAGATAAAAGCTAACATGGCTTTCTACTATTTGCATTTATAATAGTCTTCGTTTTTTTCTCATCAGAGATATTTTTTATTTATAACTCAAATTACTTAATGCCTGTTTTAATTTTTATTTTACTAAAATAATTATTATCAAATTTTTTATAATGCGATAAAGATTAATGATGTTTTTTATTTTTATGTAATATAAGATATTAAATTTATAAGACTGATATGTCTTATTTAAATTATATAATTTGTAATCATTTATTTCACTAATTATTTTTTATTTTGAAAATTTTAATAATGCATTATGTATTTACATGAAATACATAATGCATTATACATAATGCATTATGTATTTACATGAAATACATAATGCATTATGTAAATGCATAAAATATACCATATTGTATATATAATTAAATTATTAAAATAAATTTTGTTTTTATAGATGTAAATATTTTTTAATTTTTCAGTGGAAAAAAGAGGATTAAAGAAATCTATGTTTAAAATATTTAAAAATCATGTGTGTTTATATGTTTTAACTGCGTTTATTATTTGTTTCGTACAAACTGTAGAAAGCCATGCGGAAAGCACAGAAGATCGCTTTCAAGAAGTGGCACCTTTTGCTGTTGTAGTGGCAAAAGGAAAAAATATAGTGCCGGTAGATATGGCTATTATTCGTGGTGCTGGAGGGCAAGATGAATTCGCTTTTGGAAAAACTGAAAAAGTGTCTTACTTTAAAGCATTTTGGGGTTGTGTAGGTTTTATATCCGTTTTGTCTTCTTTACTATCATCGGATCTCATTGGTGTTGTGGCATCTCTTATAGGATTAATTCTTTAAACCCAATGGAAATTCCTCTCTTTTATCGGAGTGTTTTGTTTATCATTTTTGAAGAAAAGGTATATCTGAGATGCGCTTATACTGCGTCGGATAAGGGGGAGCTTGAAGACGGTATGTGGAGTTTTTATATGCACATGGGTAGAGGAGCAAAACCATTCAGGGGATCTTTTTTAAAAGGGTAGATCTGCTATTTTTCTATAATTTATAGCTATTTACAAGTAAAAAGGCAGATAAGAGTTTAATTATGTGTTTGTGGAAGAGAGGCAATTAAATAAAAGATCTTGTTTAGCACGGAGGCGTGCAATCCATGTGTCTTCTCGAATAGCGGTATTGTGTAGTGTGATAAGTTCATTTTTTTTAATTTCAGCTGTAACTGTTGCTTTTTCTAGAAGACCACAAGGGATAGCATAGCGTGCCTTTGCTTCTGAAGTGCTCATTATCCAAGCACGATAGCTGTAAAGACCAATAAAATCTAGTTGATCACCAGGGTGTAAATCTTTTTTAGCAACAGCACAAACTTCTGCTACTGGAGTGCTAAGTGGCACCATATCTTTTTTACCATAAAGCATGATACGTGCACAGGTTAGCGGAACTTCCATTGCAGTTAAATGATAGGGCCGATGAAAGGTAAAATAGGGCCCTTGACCAATTTTTAAGTCCTCCATACGTTCGCGTAAACGCGGATGCGTTATTTCTGCGATCACAAAAACGCCTGGAGAAACTCCTGGACCTATCGAATAATCGACAACACCATAACTTTTTAAAATACCGCCATCCTGTTTTGGAATAAGAACTTTGCTTAAATCTTGGATAGAAGCTTTTGGGCCATGCATTCCTGGGCAGTCGGGAAGGAGGCCTGTTGCGTTGGCAATGGCTGCCATTTCAACCATTGTTTTGGAACCATCAATAAATTCAACAAGCATGCGAACATTCATATTACGTTGCAATGCTTCTTCTTCATAAGCATCCGGTGTGGCATCAAAGATAAGAGGATTGTTTTTTCCTTTCCCAGCTGCAACAATTTTATGCCCAAGTGCTGAAACAAATTCTATGAGTTCCATACAAGAAGTAGGTTCATCTCCTGCACCAAGTGTGTAAATGAGGCCTCGTTTTTCCGCTTCATTTTTTAGATAAGCGCCAATCGTAACATCTGTTTCAACATTCATTGTGACAAGATGTTTGTTGTTTTCAAACGCTTTGAAACCAATTTCTGCACCAGCTTCAGGATAGCCTGTTGCATCAACGATAATATCAATTTGTTCATTGCGCAAAATAAGGTCAAAATCATCTGTGGCTGCAATTAAACCATTTTCAATGGTTTGAGTTAGGGCGTTGATATTTTCAACTTCACGTACATGTCCATCTTCACCATAGGCTAGTGCTGCGGCATGAAAAACACGTGATGGTGTTCGGGTGGCAACAGCTGCGACCCTTATACCATCCATATGTGCAATGCTTGACAGTAAATCCGTTCCCATTTCACCGCAGCCAACTAAGCCAATACGGATAGGTTGGTGGTTTTCTGCGTGCTTCTTCAAATCACGCGCCAAACCTGTTAGGCTCACATTGCTTGCCATTATTTTTTCCTATTTGAACATTACTTTATTAAAGTGTTTTCTTATTCATAAGGTATGTTTTCTTCTAAGATAGTTCATCTTTTATTATTGATGCTGTAATCAATGGGTTTTATAAAAGCAAGAGGGGTGTGGGTTGTTTTTAGCAAATAAAACGGGAATAGCGTTATGCAGCAAAAAATAGCAGTACAAGACGTCGCCAATTTTATTGGGAAGGAAGTAGGATTATCGCAATGGCGTCTTGTTACGCAGGATATGATTAATCAATTTGCATGCGCAACAGATGATCATCAATGGATCCACGTAGATACGGAAAAGGCTAAAAAAACCCCTTTTGGTGGCACTATCGCACACGGTTTTTTAACATTATCACTTTTGTCTACACTAGCTTATGAAGCTCTTCCAGAGTTGGAAGGGGCAACAATGGGGATTAATTACGGTTTTGATAAAGTACGCTTTATGAGCCCGGTTAAAACAGGTGCGCGGGTGCGTGCTCGTTTTGTCTTAAATAATGCTGAGATTCGCCCTTCTGGCAGAGTTGTTTTTCATTATGGAGTTACGGTGGAAATTGAGCAGTTAAAAAAGCCAGCTCTCACGGCTCAGTGGCTTATTGTTGCTATGGTTGGGGAGAAGTACCTGAATTCCTAGATTATTTCAATGTTTTGTTTTATCAATTTTTTGCACAATTTTGTCAGAAGTCCATTGAATAATGACATTAAGCAAGATCAAAAGAATAATGACTATTGTCATAATTGAGGTATTATAACGCTGATAACCATAGCGGATCGCCATATCCCCTAAACCACCTCCGCCGAGATATCCAGCAAGTGAAGTGGCTCCGATAAGAGAAATGATCATGACTGTAAAACCCGTGATCAGACTAGGAAGCGCTTCAGGAATAAGAACATACCTGACAATCTGAAGACGGTTTGCTCCCATGGAACGAATAGCTTCAATGAGATCGTTCTCAACTGTTTTAAAAGAAAGTTCTGCCATTCGTGCATAAAAAGGAATGGCTGAAATGGTGAGAACAAAAATCACTGAAGGTATTCCTACACCGCTTCCCACAACCATACGGGTGATAGGGAGAAGGTAAAATGCAAGAATAATAAAAGGGATGGCGCGAAGACTATCAATAATAATGCTCAGGGGACAATTGAGAAGGCGCGATGCAAAAATTCCTCCATGTGCAGTTGTATAGAGCAGTAGACCGAGTGGCAATCCTATAATAAGTGCCATCAAGGAAGCGCTCATTGCCATCAACAATGTATCAAAAATGGCATTGGGAAGTTCATAAAAAAGGACATTAAACATAGCCTAAGACCTCGCAATATCGACTTTTTTCGGTCAACCATTTGACAGCTTTTTGCAAAGCCACTTCGTTTTTTGCGGGAAGACTGAGAAATAAGCGCCCAATCGTTTCACCTTGGACTGTATCAATGCCACCATGTAAAATACGTGCTCTTAAACCCGTTTCATCTTCAAGAAGATGAAGAAAAGGATGCTGAGCAATTTTACCTGCAATATTAATCTCAATGATCGCTTCTTGACCGGTAGGTTTAAGTTTTTTTGCAAATTTTTCAGGAAGTTGTGGTGTCACAAGTTTGAGCATGGCGATAGTTGTTTCCTCTTGTGGTGAGGTAAAAATATCTTTCACACGTCCTTCTTCCACAATGCGTCCTTGATTGAGAACAACAACGCGATGAGCAATGGCACGCACAACTTCCATTTCATGCGTAATGAGTACAATAGTAAGATTGAGACGCTTATTAATATCGGCCAGAAGCTCTAGAATAGATTGTGTTGTTTCAGGATCAAGAGCAGAGGTTGCTTCATCTGATAATAATATTTTGGGATTAGCTGCTAGAGAACGTGCAATACCAACACGCTGTTTTTGCCCCCCTGAAAGTTCTGCAGGATAACAGTATTCTTTACCACATAATCCCACCAATTCAATGAGTTCAAGGGCACGTTGACAGCGTTGTTTTTTGTTTATACCTGCTAGTTTAAGTGGTAATGCAATGTTATCAATGACTTTCTGCGATGATAAAAGATTGAAATGTTGAAAGATCATACCAATCCGTTGACGATAAGGTGCCCATTCTGTTTCTGATAGATTTGAAATATTTATATCCTCAAAAAAAAGAGCTCCTTCATCAATGCGTTTTAATCCATTTAAGCAGCGCATAAGTGTGGATTTGCCTGCCCCACTGCGTCCGATGACCCCAAGAATTTCACCTGCATAGATATCAAGGGATAAACGGTCTATTGCTGGAAGCCTCGCTGTTTTTCCAAAATGGCAGCTAACGTTTTTTAAAGAAATAAGAGCAGGATTTTCCATTCGCAATTACCAAGATGTTTGGGCAGTTGTGCCAAAAACTTCTTTGATTTTTGCACGGACAGGTTCGCTATTGTAGGCGGCAACCAGTTTTTTAACCCATGATGCGTCTTTATCAGAGGTGCGCACCACAATAATGTTATTATAAGGATTATTGTCTGCTTTTTCCCATGCGATGGCATCTTTATTTAAGTTTAATCCGGAGACCAAAGCCCAGTTTGTATTTATAATTGCAATATCAAAATCATCGATTGCACGTCCTAAAATACCAGCATCCAATTCACGAATTTTCAAATTTTTAGGATTTTCAATGATATCAAGTGGAGATGCGAGAATATCATGAGGATCTTTTAGTTTAATCAGGTCTAGGGAATTGAGAAGAAGCAAAGCTCTTCCACCATTTGATGGGTCATTAGGAATGCCAATACTTGCTCCATCCTTTAGTTCTTCTATGTTCTTGATTTTGTGTGAATAGACACCAATCGGGGCAATAAATGTATATCCAGCAATTGAAAGTTTGTAGCCACGTTGCTCAATTTGACTGTTAAGATAAGGTGTATGCTGAAAAGCATTTGCGTCAATATCTCCTGAATTAACAGCATCATTAGGGAGAGCATAATCAGAAAAATAAACGAGTTCAATATCTAAACCAGTTTTTTTAGCTTGCTCAACGGCAACTTTCCAAACAGTCGCTTCGTGTCCTTCCATAACGCCAAGTTTGATTTTTGATTTATCTGCTGCCATGGAAAAGGTAGCAGATAAGAAAAACGCAAAGAGAAAAAGGAGTAATCCAATAGAGGCGCTCCAAGATAATTTATGTAATGTCATGTGCGTTTGTCTTTCTTGTTCTTTTAAATAGAGACTTTTTGAGGAAGGATTCAATATACTCTGCATTATCTCTAAGAAGCTTGACAGTATAAAAGCTTCATAGAATATTCAATCATTTTTATTCAAAAAATAATATTATTTTTTCTATACTGTAAGCATTTGGAGGCAAACAATATGCATGAGTCCGCACGCTTCTTGCAGATTTAAGCATAGTTTCTGATGTTACAATGAACTTTTTGGGGAACTAATAGCTCTTTCAAAACTTCTTTAAGTAAGACGATTGGCTTTGTAAGCAAGTGATCAAATTTGCGTCCTTGAAAGCAGCGAACCTATGGGCTCTGAATACTGCAATCAGGTCAATGGGGCCGTATGGGTAGAGTGGTAGAAACAAAGTAACAGAGCTGTTCTCTCAATATGGTAGGCCTTTGAAGACGACAAAAAATTAATCACCACTTAATTGAAATGCGGCAAATTTTGCAAAGGTGAATATTTTGCCTTTCATATTCTAGAGAGGAAGAAGAAATAATGTTAAAGAAAAATTTTTTATCGACCACATTGTCTTTGGGTGCGATTTTATTGTCTTTTGGTGGATTAGGGTTTGGGATGTTTGCTCCTAATGCGACTGCTGGAACAGTTGCTCGTGTAGCAACAGGTCATGTGGTTTTGCGCACAGGTCCAGCTACAGCTTACAAAGCTATCACAAAAATTCCAACTGGTGCAAAGGTGCAAATTAATGGCTGTCTCTCCAATAGAGCTTGGTGCTCACTTGACTATAATGGAAAGGCTGGTTGGGCATCTGCGAATTATTTAAATGTTAAAAACGTTCCTACGATTTCTTTCGCGCATATGCATGTGAAGCCACATTCTGTGATAAAAGCACAAAAAGGAAAAATGAAGCGGACCGTCTCTGATTTTAAAACTATTATTGTGCCTCAGAAAATGCAGAAGAAAGTGCAAAAACTTTACAGAAAAGATGTCATTATTGATGCGACAGGCGTAAAAAAAAGGGACGAAAGAACAATTTTGAATCCATCACCGAAGGCGCATAGTGTATCTGTAAAACATGTGACCGCTTATAATCCCTTTTTTCCAGATGACGTCAATTTCAGAAACTTTGAACGCAATGAAACGCGCTACCGTATTGTGACATATCCTGCTCCATAAATATGATAAAACACTTGTTATTGGGATGACAGGAAAAACTACAACACAGCATCAGGCATTTTTGCTTCATGCTGTCTTTTTTATTTAGGCAGCTGACTTAGATCTTATTAAATTACGAGAAATAAGTAATTCAGCAATTTGAATTGCATTCAACGCTGCTCCTTTTCTTAAATTGTCAGCCGCAATCCAGAAAGCTAGACCATTTTCGACAGTGATATCTTCGCGAACACGGCTAATAAAGGTGTCATCTTCTCCGGTGCATTCATAGGGTGTTATGTAACCGCCATCTTCGTGTTTATCAATAAGCTGGCATCCTGGTGCATCACGCAGAATGGTTTGTGCTTCATTGGCACTTAGTGGTTTTTCAAATTCAACATGAACAGCTTCTGCATGACCTATAAAGACAGGAACCCGAACAGCAGTAGCTGTTAATTTGATCTTAGGGTCAAGAATTTTCTTGGTTTCAACCACCATTTTCCATTCTTCTTTCGTATAGCCATCTTCCATGAAAACATCGATATGAGGAATGACATTAAAGGCAATACGTTTAGTGAACTTTTTTGATGTAATTGGATCTGCAACAAAAACTGCTCGTGATTGCTCAAAGAGCTCATCCATTCCTTCTTTACCAGCTCCGGAAACCGATTGATAGGTGGATACAACGACGCGTTTAATAATTGCAGCATCGTGGAGAGGTTTTAAAGCTAAGACAAGTTGAATTGTTGAACAATTGGGGTTGGCTATAATATTATGCTTGGAAAACCCACCAATAGCTTCTGAATTAACTTCTGGGACAATTAATGGAATACTGGTGTCGTAACGCCAAGTGGATGAGTTGTCGATCACCACACAGCCGGTAGCTCCGATTTTAGGGGCATATTCTTTAGAAATGCTTCCCCCAGCAGACATAAGGCATAGATCTGTGTCGGAAAAATCGTACGTATCAAGTGCTTTTACTTTTAAAGTTTTTTCACCATAAGAAACGGTCTGCCCTAATGAGCGGCGTGATGCCAAAGGTACCACTTCATGAGCCGGAAAACCACGTTCTTCTAGAATTGCTAGCATCTCACGACCCACATTTCCGGTTGCGCCGACAACTGCAACTTTAAAATTCATTTTTTTATACTCCTGTCCTTCTCCATTTTTCTTCCCTAGGCGAACCCTATGAAAGGGCGAATTGTCCAGGAATATTAAATCATATTGTTGGTTTCAGAGGTTTAATTTTCATGTACACCAATTCTGACCTATAACAGCACAAGTTTGGTCATTTTTGAATATACCACCCTCTTGGTGTTTAAGAGCTGAGAAAGCTTGAACATTTTATGCCAAGCCGTATGAAAATTTCCTTGACAGCGCCACAATCTAGTGAAGTGCTGATCTTCTGTCAATTGTTTCCCTTGAGAAGTTTGAGTTTTGCAATGATTGTATTACGCATTGTGCTGATAAATTTTTTTATTATATTTCATCATGATAAATTATTCTTGTATGCAGGTTCATAGGAAAGCTACTGATGGGATTTCTTTCCAGTATCGTTTCTGTTTTTCACTTTGTTTTTTTCATTTTTACTTAATAAATTCTTTTCATGTGATAAAGCTTACAAAGCTGTTCATAAAAAAACGCTCACCAAAATTATGAAAACAATGTAGTGCTTTTATGCTAATCAGAAATCAACCGCAAGATTGCTTTCTGTTTTTCGGGCTTAAGCATTCTGAAATTCTTTAAAAGCAGATATTCAGCTTTGCTCGCTATTCTTTCATCATGATGGTATGTGGCATCCTCTTTTGTTGAGATATCAGCGTAAAAGAAGCGACAGTGGAACATCCAATATATTGGCGATTTCCTTTAAGCGTTCTGCTGTCACGCGATTCAATCCTTTTTCATATTTTTGGATTTATTGGAAAGTTATGCCTAAGTGGTTGCCTAATTGTTTTTGAGAAAACCCCATGACGTTTCTTCTAAAGCGAATTTTTTGCTTACAGAAATGTTATTAAAATGTGGCTTTTTGGTTTTCATTCTCAGCTCCCCCGCTGGGTAGGAGCACCCTCGCATTGCTCTTCCGGGGTTTGGAAGTACTGAACTCAAAAAGTTTCTTGCTTTTAGTGCCTATAGTGCCCATGGCAATTGGACATAAAAAGAACCCCCGTAACTCCACTATACCCGCCAACCGGGTTATTTTTCGCGTTTGAGTTTCGGGTTTCCAGGCCCTATTGATCGCTGCATATACGACCAAAACCACAAGCTTATTCATAGGTTAATTTCCTTAAAGCGTTAATTAGAATTAAGACAAGTTTGCTTGTTGTTTTTTCTCAAATTAAAGTGCGACTGTTGCAATATGTTTCCCTATTTTGATGGGATTTTAATCAATCTTTCCATCCTTTTTGATCAAAAAAACGGTTTGCGAAAGCAAACGTATAATTGCCCTTCAAAAATCTTGTATAGCGAGACCTTTTCAGGAGCGCATAGAATGCGTTTTAACAAATTCGAAAAATCGAATGGCAAAAAAGAAAACAAGTCCAAGTCAGTATAAAGCCACTTTTATTTATGAAAGTCATGAATAATTTAACGATTCTGGTTTTAAAAGGAGCGCAGTTTAGATTTTTAACACGTGATTTTTACTTGTCTTAGAAGTCTTCTATGAGGCTTTAAGCTTTTTCCATTTTCATCGCTATCTCTTGTACCATTTGGGTACCAATAGAAGCGTTATCTTTCAAGATTATGATTTTTTTAGTGGGAGTTCAGGAAACTTCGAGAGGCTGAAAGTCTTTAATTCTGTTTTAAAATAGGCAATTTGATTGTAAAATGGGCAAATGGAGTGTGCTTTCATGGTCTTTGAGATATTTTTCTAGATCTATTTTAGTGGTTTGCTTTTTTCAAAAACATCATGCATACTAGTGGTTTCGATATGGTGTTTGAGATTATCTTTAGTTACTGATTTGGTTTTTTGGCACTGCTTCTCTAACCCAAATTTGGGTTAAGGCGATAGAGTGTATTGATCCCAATGTGTGGTAACTTTGCGAAAGCACAATCATGGTAATTAAATGCTTTACGCTGTGCTTAAAATTTTGCTTGGGTTTATTCATTTTTTTGCCAATTCTGTTTGATTGACAATGCATAAATTTTCAAAATTAAGATGAAAAGCTAAAATAAGAAATGCTTTGTGGTTATATCCATTATAAATGATTTGCTGCTAATCTTGCAATCGCATTTTGAGTTATTGTTCTCCGTTCCTTTCCCAAACCATTATGCCTTTTTAGGCACGATAGAGGCAACGCAGCCATCTATGATCTCTCCTGTTTTGCTATCAATTTGAATATAATTTCTTATTCTATAAATGAGCGCCATAAGTCTATTTATGTAACCATTCTTGGTTATGTTGTGAGTTGCAACTCCTATGATTTTATTATTTTTTACTGTCTCTTCCGTATAAAGAATGGGGGTTGTATCTTCGCATTCAGAATCAAAAAATCTTTGAAAAAGCAATAAGTGTGTTTCTTACTGAACTGTCTTAATGCAAAAGTAGCGCAAAATTGGAGCAAAGAGAATGATGGTGCTGGTTTTTCCAGAATCACTGTTTTGAGACAGACTCATATTGAAACAATTGCGTAAAAAAGGATATTTCTTAAGGGCGAATTGATTTATAACAGTTTCTGCCAAAAGAAAAATTGAATGAAGATTGCTTAATTTTTTTTATTGTGTACTGCTTTTTTCATTGTCATGCAAAGAACGGGCTTCAGAGGTAAGCATAATAGGAATGCCATCGCGAATAGGATAGGCGAGTTTTGCTCTGAGTGAAACTAATTCTTGAGTTTTTTGGTCTAAAGAGAGTGTTCCCTTTGTGATTGGGCAGACGAGCAATTCGAGCATTTTAGGATCAGTCATCATTTTTTTCATGTTTTAATGCTCATTAATTTAACTGGTGATGCATCCCTGTTTGCTTCATGAGTGAGCGTTCAGTTAAAGCAAGAAGAGTTTGGGCGCGACTTCCAATATCTGGAGCTTCAAGAAGAGCTTGTTTTTCTCTTGGTGTAAAGGGGATAAGAGCTGAAAAAGCATTCACTAATATAGATGTGGGCGTTTGTATGATATTGCTCCAATTGTATTCTATTTCATGTATGTTCAGATATTGCTCAACAATGTTTAAGAGGCTTGTTCGATTAATGCTCTCTGAGACGTCTGCTTCTTGTAGGTCTCTTGTATTTGATTGGATAACAGCAATCCGATAAGGTTTTGTATTCACGAGTTCTTGCTCTACGGTGAAGCGGCAAATTCCCTGCAATATAATGAAAAGCTGTCCATTTCCTGTTTCGTTGTAGTTTGTGATGCGACCTATACAACCTGTTTTGTAAAGCTGTTTAGAGAAGCCCTCTGTCTCCGAGGAAAGGGGTTGAATGATACCTAACAAACGATTGGATAGCATAACGTCTTCAACCATTTCGAGAGCTTCTGGTTCAAAAATATTGAGCGATAAAAAGCCACCCGGCAGTAAAAGCGCACCTTCTAAGGGAAAGAGAGCAATTTTTTTTGGTAGATCATTTTCGCAATTATAATGGATATTGCCAGCTTTCATGACTATTTTAAAACCTTTATCCGATGAGGTTTGGTGTATAAACAACCACAGTCTATGATACTATTTAGCTGTAAAAAAGACAACCTCATTGTGTGTTAAGATCATCTCTCTCGATTTAATATTTATTCTTAGAAGATATCAAATTTGGTAGTTCTAATTTAGATCGTACAAGAGAGGATACTGTTTTTTTTATCTTTTCGCAGTTTCCTTTCCTCTTTAGTTTTCTGGACTGCAATTACTTCTATCTTATGTGCTCAAAGCCTTACATTATAAGCTCTTTAAAATAGCCTATGCAAGTCTAAAATTAGGGTACTATGGTTATTTTGCTGATGACTGTGTGAAAAAGATAGGCTATAGGTAAAAATATGTCGGAAAGAGCGTTATTGTTTCTTTCATTCTTTTGCGGGAGAGTGCAGACTGCAAACTTTCGCACCTGCCGCCGAAGGGGAAAACAGCCCATAATCTCTCAGGCTCTAAGGACCGTAAAAGGAGGAAGGCAGATCTGGAAAGTCGGGAGTGCCCGCGCCGAAGGTGTAAGCGAAAGCTCTTTTCGCGAGTCTCTCAGGTTTGTGACAGAGGGGTGCAGAGATGACCACATCGTGTGGTCGTTAGCGCAACTTTGGAGATATTATGGGCACGCGACAAGAATTAGAAACATCTTCTTTAAAAATACTTCCCTTACATGAATTACATGAAAAAGCAGGAGCAAAATTTGGTGCTTTTGCGGGTTGGCAAATGCCTTTGACTTATCCGCTTGGGGTCATGAAAGAGCATCTTCATACCCGTGCTCATGCAGGACTTTTTGATATTTCTCATATGAAATTAATTGCGGTTGAAGGGCCACAAGCAGTGGAATTTTTATCTTATGCTTTTCCTGTTGATGCTGCTTTGTTAAGGATTGGTCAATCACGCTATAATTATTTACTTAATGAGCAGGCTGGTATTCTTGATGACCTTATCATTACCCGTTTAGCAGAATGCCGCTTTATGCTGGTTGCGAATGCTGGTAACGCACAGGCTGATCTTGCTGAACTTAAGAAACGTGCTGTTGGTTTTGAGTGTCAAATCATTGCTCTTGAAAGGGTTTTGCTTGCTCTTCAAGGTCCAGAAGCAGCAGCTGTTATGGCTGATGCTGGGTTACCTGGTAATGAACTGTTGTTTATGCAAGGATTCGAGCCACAACAAGATTGGTTTATAACGCGTTCTGGTTATACGGGAGAGGATGGCTTTGAGATTGCTCTTCCCATAGAGCAAGCGCATGCGTTGGCTGTAAAATTTCTGAATGATTCTCGTGTGGAATGGGTTGGTCTTGCTGCGCGCGACAGTCTGCGCTTGGAAGCAGGGTTGTGTTTGCATGGGAATGATATTACGCCTGATACAACGCCCATTGATGCAGCGCTGACATGGGCTGTTCCTAAAAATGTTCGAGAAAAAGCACGGTTTTATGGGGCAAAGGCTTTTCTTGAAGCGTTTCAGAAAGGACCTTCTCGTTGTCGCGTTGGATTAAAACCACAAACGCGCCAACCTATTCGTGCAGGGGCGATGCTTCTTGATAATGAGAACAATCAGATTGGAGTGGTAACATCCGGTGGTTTTGGTCCTTCTTTTGATGGTCCTGTAGCGATGGGTTACGTTCCTGTTGGTTGGAAAATGGAAGGAACGGAAGTCTTTACGGAGTTGCGTGGTAAAAAGATTGTACTGTCTGTGCATTCACTTCCTTTTGTTGAACAACGTTATTTTAAAGGATAATTTTTATGTCTAAAACTTATTTTACACAAGATCATGAATGGCTCAGTATTGAAGGAGATGTGGTTACTGTTGGGATTACAAATTATGCTCAAGAGCAGTTAGGTGATTTGGTTTTTATTGATTTGCCGCAAAGTGGAACAGAGCTTTCTAAGGGAGATTCTGCTGCTGTTGTTGAATCGGTTAAAGCGGCTTCAGATGTCTATGCACCTCTTGATGGTGAAGTGGTTGAAATTAACGAAGCTTTGGTAAATAGTCCTGAACTGGTAAACCAGAAAGCTGAAAAAGAAGGTTGGCTCTGGAAAATGACGTTGCAGGATGAATCGCAACTTGAAGGGTTGCTGGATGAGACTGCTTATAAAGCACTGATTGGATGAGTGCTATGTTAGAGCGTCATTTTTTTTCTCGTCATATTGGGCTTCGCCCCGATGAAACACAAAAAATGCTTGATGTTTTAGGGGTTGATTGTATTGATGCACTCGTTTCTCAAGCTGTTCCACATTCTATCCATTTGGGACGTTCGCTTAATCTTCCAAAGGCAGTAAGTGAAGGGAAAGCCTTGGAAGAACTTTCCAAAATAATGGGGCGTAACCGTGTGCACAAAAGTTTTATTGGGCAGGGATATCATGGAACTTCTGTGCCTCCCGTTATTTTGCGGAATCTTTTTGAAAATCCAGCTTGGTATACTGCTTATACACCTTATCAGGCAGAGATTAGCCAAGGCCGTTTAGAACTTTTATTTTATTTTCAGACATTGGTTAGTGAACTTACTGGTTTGCCTGTTGCAGCTGCTTCACTTCTTGATGAAGCCACTGCTTTAGCTGAAGCAAATGCAGTGGCTGTGCGCTTTGCACGCGAGAAAAAGACAAAAATTTCTCTTCAGAGTCTTTTGCATCCCCAAACTTTGAGTGTTGCGCAAACGCGTGCTGAAACCCAAGGTATTCATATCAGCCAAGATGGCAAAATTTGTTCTGATACAGCTGCAATTGTCTTATCCTGGCCAGATACAAAAGGTTATTTTAAAGATTATAGTGAAGTTATTAAAGAGGCAAAGGCAAAAGGAGCATTGGTCATCGTTGTTGCTGATCCTTTGGCGCTTACTCTTATGGAACCACCAGCCCAATGGGGTGCTGATATCGTTGTTGGTTCTATGCAGCGTTATGGGGTTCCAATGGGGTTTGGTGGTCCTCATGCTGGTTATCTTGCGGTAAGCGAGGCTTTAACACGCCTTATTCCAGGGCGTATTGTTGGTCAATCTGTTGATACGAAAGGGCGCGTTGGGTTTCGCTTAGCATTGCAAACACGTGAACAACATATTCGACGCGATAAAGCGACGTCTAATATTTGCACAGCACAAGCTCTATTGGCAAATATGGCAACAGCTTATGCTGTTTGGCATGGGCCACAAGGCTTACAGCAAATTGCTCAGCGGATTCATCATTTAACATGCCGCTTTGTTGCTGGTTTAGAAGCAGCAGGGGTTCCTTGTGAAGGAGAATATTTTTTTGATTGTGTAAGCATTGTTGTGAAAGGGAAAGCTCAGGAGATTGCGCGTCAAGCAAAAGCTGGTGGACGCCTTATTCGTATTTTGGATGATGACACAATTGCGATCAATTTTGATGAATTGTCAACACAAGAAGATGCTGCCGCTTTGGCACAGCTTTTTGGTGCGCAATTGGTTGATCAAGTTTCTTCACGACTTTTAGGGAAAGAGCGTGACGGCACTTTTCTTTCACAGCCATTTTTTCATGCGGTTCACTCAGAGACAGACATGATGCGCTTTTTGCGTCGTTTGTCGGATAAGGATTTGGCATTAGACCGGGCAATGATTCCGCTTGGTTCTTGTACAATGAAGCTTAATGCAGCAGCGGAATTGATGCCTGTGAGTTGGCCTACGGTAGCCAATATCCATCCCTTTGTTCCGAAAGAGGATGCAATGGGTTATCAAGAAATGATTCATCAACTGAATGCGTGGTTGTGTGAAATTACAGGGTTTGCGCAAGTGTCTTTCCAGCCAAATTCTGGTGCTCAAGGGGAATATGCGGGGCTTTTGGCAATCCGCCGATATCACCAATCGCGAGGAGAACATCAACGTACGCTTTGCCTTATCCCAGCTTCCGCCCATGGTACCAATCCAGCTTCTGCTCATATGGCGGGTATGGAAGTTGTTGTGGTCAAATGTTTGGGTGATGGCGATGTTGATGTTGATGATCTCAAAATGAAAGCGCAGTTACATAAGGAGCGTTTAGCAGCTCTTATGATCACCTATCCTTCAACCCATGGTGTTTATGAGGAGAGTATTAAGGATATTTGTTCTCTTATCCATGAAAATGGGGGACAAGTTTATTTTGATGGTGCTAATTTGAATGCGCTTGTTGGGCTTGCTCGTCCGGCAGATATTGGGGCAGATGTTTGTCATATGAATCTCCATAAAACCTTTGCCATTCCCCATGGTGGTGGTGGTCCTGGTGTGGGGCCGATTGGAGTGGCAGAACATCTCAAACCATTTTTACCAGGGCATGAACAAGAGGGAGCAACACATGCAGTTTCGGCTGCTCCTTATGGAAGTGCCTCTATTCTTGTTATTACGTGGATGTATATTCGGATGATGGGTGCTGATGGCTTGAAATATGCGACACAAACAGCAATTTTAAATGCTAATTATATTGCGGCGCGCCTTTCACAGGCTTATTCCATTCTATATCGAGGTAAATATGGACGTGTTGCTCATGAGTGTATTGTGGATACCCGTGTGTTGAAAGAGCAGTATGGGGTGAGTGTTGATGATATTGCAAAACGTTTGATTGATTATGGTTTTCATGCGCCGACGATGTCTTTTCCTGTTCCTGGCACTTTGATGATTGAACCGACAGAATCAGAGCCAAAAGCAGAGATTGATCGTTTCTGTGATGCTTTGCTCTCTATTGCTGAAGAAGCTAAGAAGGTTGGTGCGGGTTTTTGGCCAAAAGACGATAATCCATTAGTTAATGCACCACATACATTGATCGATACGGTAGATGATGCTTGGGCACGGCCTTATTCACGACAAGAAGCTGCTTTTCCCAATTGCTCTCTTGATCCAGTAAATAAATATTGGCCTCCTGTTTCTCGCATTGATAATGTTGCGGGAGACAGAACGCTTATTTGTTCATGTCCACCATTAGGAAATACGTATTAATTTTATTTCTTCGTATTGACGAAAAAAGCTCGAACATTCTGTGCGAGCTTTTTTTAATGTTAATTTGCGTGTTATTGCTTTCTTTTTGTTTTACTGATGATGATTTTAAAACCAACAATTGATGATTTCTATTGTTCTTTTAAGAATTTTTATGAAAAATATTGATCAACGGAATGTGTGGGAGAGAGCGTTAGTGAGCAATAGTATATGATTAGTTGTCATAAGATATTTTATAAAAAGGCTGATAAAGCTACTTTATAAGGTGATATTTTCACTATTCCATTTCTTTAATGATTCTAAATGTAAATGCGTTGATAACGGTTTCCTAGAGAAGTTAGAATTTCATTAGGAATGGTGTTAGCATCAGTCGATACTTTTTCAAGTGTTTGGTGTGTTCCAATGAGTTCTATCCAATCACCTTTTTGCGGTTTTTTATCAAGATCGGTAGCATCTACCACTGTGGAATCCATAGAAACGCGTCCAACAATGGGTAGTTTGTTTCCTTTGAAATAAACGCTTCCTTTATTAGAAAGAGCGCGTACCCAACCATCTGCATAGCCGATAGAAATAGTTATGAGCGTGCTTGGTCTGTGGGTAATGAAACTCTCTCCATAACCAACGGGCACTCCTGCCTCAATAAAGCGGCTTTGAATGACTTGGGCTTCAAGTTTTAAAACAGGTTTTAGAGGTGTTGGATGTTTTCCATGGGGATTAATACCGTAAAGTGCAATGCCTGGGCGAACAAGGTCAAAATAAAAATCGTTCCCAAGAAAAATACCTCCGGAATTAGCAAAGGAAACTTTGCAAGCAGGCAATTGCGCAAGTATGGTTTTTAAAGTAGCCAATTGTGTAAAATTGGATGAATGGGTAGCATCATCTCCGTTTGCAAGGTGACTGAGAATATATTTTATTTCTGCTTTTTCAAAAATTGTAGGTTGTTTGATGAGTTTTTGTAATTCTTTTTTATCAAGTCCTAATCGATTCATATTAGTATCGATTTGAATGATTGCGGGAAATTTTTTATCCTTTTTTTGGCAAAGAGTTTGCCAGTCCTCGATTGCATTCCAAGAGTTTAGAACAGGAACAATACTCGATTGTGCCACAAATTCTTCCGCTGTGTGTGGAAGTCCATTCAGAAGAGAAATCATGACATCTGGGGGTAAAATAGCTTTTAACTGGAGTGCTTCTTCGATTTGGACAACAAAAAAAGTTCGGCAACCAGCTTGATAAAGCGCAGGAGCAATTTTATCAGCGCCTAATCCATAAGCATTTGCTTTCAAAACAGCAGAACATTCTGTTGGGGCAACGCGTTTAGCTAAAGTTGTATAATTAGCGACAATGGCACCAACATCAATGGTTGCTACAGCGGTATAAGGAAATAATGTATTTTTTTTCATCATTAATAGATTTATGCATTTTAAAATTCTATTTATGTCAGTGAGATAAGAAGTTTCCTTCGATTATTTCATATAGCTTTCTATGATATATGAAAAGGGTATGCATCTTGTTTGTTATTGTTAAAATTATGAGTAGCTTATACTGCATTATATGCCACAAAAGCAATTTTTAACATAAAATGCTTTCTCCTTGAGGACAATAGGTAGATTTGTTTTCTGTGTATGTTACTGTGATATAATAATGATAAGCAGGATTAAGTTTTTTGCTTTTTGGTGGCTTGTGGTTAGGTGTATATTAATGAAGGCACATCACTATTTCACTATGAGAGAATTGGTTAAGAGAGCATGATTGAGAGCTCATCATGAAGGTTCTTCATTATTTTGAGGTTAATTCGTAGGTTTTTTGAAGTTAAGAGTTTTATGTGATGGGAATCATGCGCATTATTGATGATGTGTTGCAACTGAAGAGCTTATTGCATTTTGCTTAAGTTTGTATGATATGCCTTCTATTTCCTTAGTTTTAAGACAAAAGATGTTGATTGCGTGGTTTATGTTTGAAGAGAAATATTGGCAGATAATTATATGGGCATTATATCATTTTTTAAAATGTGAGATTTGATGTTCAATCAAAGAGATAAGGAAGAGTTTTATGAATACGTCTGCTACTCATGTTCAGTCAAATATCAGCAGCGTTGCATCAGACTTCCCGATTCCTGAAAATGTTTTTGCGCTTACAGTTCAGGAAGTTTATCACTATACAGACCGCTTGTTTAAATTTCGTCTGAATCGTCCGGAAAGTTTTCGTTTTCGTTCAGGTGAATTTGTGATGATTGGTTTGCCAAATGCAGAAAAGCCAATTTATCGTGCTTATTCGATTGCAAGCCCATTTTGGGATGAGCAGCTTGAGTTTTTTTCAATCAAAGTTCCAGGTGGTCCACTGACAGAACATCTCCAAAAAATTAAAATTGGTGATACGGTTCTCATGCGTAAAAAATCTACTGGAACATTGGTTCTTGATGCTCTTGTTCCTGGAAAGCGTCTTTATCTTCTTTCGACAGGGACTGGGGTTGCTCCCTTTGCAAGTCTTATTCGTGATCCTGAAACTTATGAAAAATTTTCCCAAGTGATTCTTATTCAAACAACGCGTGAGCGGAATGAGCTTGCTTATGCAAAAGATCTTGTTGCATCTTTAAAAGATGATCCACTCATTGGTGAGTATGCACAGCAGTTGCAATTTTACCCTATGACCACTCGCGAATCTTCAGAGCATATGGGCCGCATTACGACTGTCATGGAGAGTGGTGCTTTTTTTGAAACAACTGGTTTATCGAAAATCAATCCTGATGAAGATCGGGTGATGATTTGCGGTTCTATGGCAATGTTGAAGGATTGCGCAAGGATGTGCGAAGCTTTTGGGTTTGTTGAAGGTGCCAATAATGCACCTGCTACTTATGTTGTAGAGCGTGCTTTTGTTGGTTGAGAGAGCAGTTGTGAGGTAGCGTGTGCTAATGCACTTATTGCATCCCAATTATGCGTCGCGATGAGTTGATTAGGTGCTATCCAAGAACCACCCACGCAGAATACGTTGGGAAGTTCAAGCCATTGTGCAGCATTGTTTTCCCAAATACCGCCTGTGGGGTGAAATTGGATTTCAGGAAAAGGGGATGCTAAAGCTTGCACAAAGGCGATGCTACCAGCTGGTGTAGCTGGGAAAAATTTAAGATATGAATAGCCGTTTTCCAGTGCTTTTATACATTCACTTGGTGTCATAGCACTGGGGAGAAGAGGAACTTCGCTGTTTTTTGCACAATCGACTAATTCGTTTGATAGTCCTGGGCTAACAATAAATTTTGCTCCTGCTCGTTCAGCTTGTTCATAGTGTGCACTGTTGAGAATTGTTCCTGCTCCGACAATTAATTCAGGCATTTCTTGTGTGATTATTTTAATTGCAGCAAGCGCATTTTGTGTTTGCAATGTGACCTCAATTGTTTTTCATCCCCCTTTGGCAAGGGGGTGCGCTAAGGGCACGATGTTTTGCAGATTGTCAATGAGCAAAACAGGTATGACAGTTTGTCTTTGGAGAAGTGATAAAAGACGCTCTATTTTTGGGCACATGATATACTTTCTTTATGCAGATAGCATGGTCAATATAGTTTGATTAAGGACAATATACAAAGAGTAGAGGAATAGGTCTTGAAATTGAATAAAACGCGCGTTATGGCAATATTATGGAAAAGAATTTTAAAGTTGTTGCTCTTTATTGCTTTGCAGATTTGAAGCATTATCATCAATTACAGAAACCTTTGCGTGATTTATGTCAGGCACAGGGTATCAAAGGGACTCTTCTTTTAGCAAAAGAGGGAATTAATGGAACTGTTGCTGGTTCTTGTGCAGCGATTGAGACATTGGTCAATTTTATTACAGCTGAACCAGTATTTCAAACGCCCGAGATTAAATATTCATGGGCATCAAAGATGCCTTTTCATCGTTTGAAAGTACGATTGAAAAAAGAAATTGTAACAATGGGGGTTGACGGCGTTGATCCGCTAAAGGCTGTTGGTACTTATGTCAATCCTGAAGATTGGAATGCTCTTATTCAAGATGAAGAAACGATTTTAATTGATACGCGTAACGATTATGAATATGCGATTGGAAGTTTTCAAGGAGCGATTGATCCGCGTATTAAAACATTTCGCGAATTTCCTGAATGGGTGCTTAAGCACGAAGCTGATTTAAAAAAGAAAAAGAAAATTGCTATGTTTTGTACAGGCGGTATTCGGTGTGAAAAATCAACAGCTTATGTTCGTGAACTTGGTTATGACCAGGTTTACCATTTAAAAGGTGGTATTCTCAAATATTTGGAAACAATTCCAAAAGAAGAAAGTTTGTGGTGGGGCGAGTGCTTTGTTTTTGATGAACGTGTTTCTGTGAAACATGGTCTTGAAGAATGTGGGCGCGAATTATGTCGTGCATGTCGCTCCCCTCTTAATGCTGAAAGCAAATTATCGCCTCATTATGAGGAAGGCGTCTCGTGTGATGCTTGTTATGATACTCGGAGTGAAAATGATAGGCAGCGCTTTCGCGAACGTCATAGGCAATTCCAATTAGCAAAACAGCGTGCAATTCATTCTCATCAAGGGTCATAAAGGTATCATACTTCTTTAGGGCTTAAAGCTTTTGCTTTTTTTCTTGTTAAGAGAAAAGGGTTTTCAATGTGAGTGCAAAAGCATTTGATAAGGCTGGGCGATTGCCCAGTTTTTTATTTGGTGTAAAGGTAAGATATTGATTTATAGATATAAACAAGCGCTTATATATTTTATCTTGTAAATTTGGTTTGCTGCAAAAATTCTTACATTCTGATCAGTACAATTTATTCAATGATAGTTCAATGAAAGGGACAAGTTTAATCGTGGGGTGTGTGTTTTGAAAAGCAGTTTTAAATGCTATGACATACGATTAATGAGCTGTTGAATGCGAGAATAGCTAGCAACAATGGGATGGATCAATAGAATGGTGGTGCTGTCCTTATGATTTCATAAACATAAAGATGATGATGTCCAATGAATCTTGCGTTATTCTTTCAAGGATGATGTTGGGAGATGGGATGAAGGAGCCAAACAAAAAGGCTCTATTAAAGGCAAGATCATGAATTGGGAGCAAAGAGGTGTATCTTTTTCGTGAAGGTTGCAATTTTTTTAAAAGAAATAAGATGGTTTATCTGCTTGAGGAAGCTGTTGCTTTTTTGCAATCAATTTGCCTTTAAAAATTAAAAAATGTTTAAAATAAAAAAAATGATTGAAATGAATAAAAATTAGTTCTATATCACCCCTTGCCCAAAGTCGCACGTGCCTGTGGGTGTCCGCTGGTTCTCAAATGGTGAGATTAACCGGTACGGTACCTGGAACTAACCGCTCCAGTCATTCTTACGGCCAACCGAAAGAGTGAGGACATCTTGAAGCAACGACGGTGCGGGCCTTTCTGGTGTCTTCCAGCTAAAATGCTGGGATAACTATAGAGGCACACCTCATTGCCTTCAGTGCGGAAGTGGTTTTATCAACTCCAATCAAAAAGGCAGAAAAATTAGAACAACGCGTTTTCGCGCTGTTTTTTCGCTGCATACAATGCTGCTTTCTTCTTGGTTATTAAAAAATCAGGGTGCAAAGGGTGGTTGTGTGTATTTTGTCTTTTGGCTATTGGCGGCTCTGTGCTGTCCAAGCATAGGGTAGGAGGGTTTGCTCTCCTGGGAGATGATAGATGGCAACGCAACGTATTCGTGATTTCCTTGCAACACATCGCTCTGAAGGTCCATGCTTAATTGTTGATCTTGATGTTGTGCGTGAAAATTATTTAAATTTTGAGAAAGCTCTTCCACAATCGCGTATTTTTTATGCAATAAAGGCAAATCCAGCACCCGAAATTCTAAATTTGCTTGCTTCTTTAGGATCTTCTTTTGATGCGGCTTCTGTCGCAGAAATTGAAATGGCTTTAAAAGCAGGGGCAACGTGTGATCGTATTTCTTTTGGAAATACGATTAAAAAAGAGCGTGATATTGCACGTGCATATGCATTGGGTGTTTCGCTTTATGCGGTTGATTGTGTTGAAGAAGTGGAAAAAATTGCTCGTGCTGCTCCAGGATCTCGCGTGTTTTGTCGGGTTCTTACTGATGGAGAAGGTGCAGAGTGGCCATTATCACGGAAATTTGGTTGTGTTCCTGCTATGGCGGTTGATGTTTTGCGTCATGCACATCAATTAGGTTTGCAAGCGCATGGTGTCTCCTTTCATGTAGGATCTCAGCAGACAGATCTGAGTGCATGGGAGCGAGCTTTGTCGGATGCGGCTACAGTTTTTCGGCATTTAGAACAAGAAGGAATTTCTTTGAAATTGGTTAATATGGGTGGTGGTTTTCCAACGCGTTATTTGAAAGATGTTCCTACAACGCAAAATTATGGTACGGCAGTTTTTGATGCACTGAAAAAATATTTTGGTAATCGCATTCCTGAAACAATCATTGAACCAGGTCGTGGCATGGTTGGCAATGCTGGTGTTATTCGCACAGAAGTTGTTCTTATATCCAAAAAAGCAGATAATGATCATGTTCGATGGGTTTATCTTGATGTTGGAAAATTTAACGGCCTTGCTGAAACTATGGATGAAGCTATCCGCTATCCCATTGAAACACCTCATGACGATAAGGCAATGGAACCTTGTATTTTGGCCGGTCCGACATGTGATTCAGCAGATGTCCTCTATGAAAAAACACCTTATCTGTTACCTTTATCTCTCACAGTTGGGGATGAGATATTAATTCATGGAACCGGTGCTTACACGGCAACTTACGCATCTGTTGCATTTAATGGTTTTGAGCCTTTGCGATCTTATGTGATCTGAATTATTTTTTTATGGTAGTATAAGGTGTAGTGAGGCGTGTGACAAAGATGAATATGATACATTTTCAGACAAAAGATGGTTCGCTTTTTACGCTCGCGTCTGAGCAGGAGTCCGATACAATTTATCGCGAGCGTTTGCTTGATTTGGCTATGGGAAAAGGACGCACGCGTAAATCATCGGAGGCCTTACGTCGCGGTCGGTTGGCTGCATGTGGGCTTTCCTTTGTCGTCAAAAATGCGTTTGGAGAGCTTGTGGGTAGTGTTCGTCTTTGGCATGTTCAGTTTCATAAAGGACAAAATGAGAAACAACATGCTTTACTTTTGGGGCCTCTGGCTGTTTCCTCTAAGTATTCTGGTATGGGGATAGGATCAGTTTTGGTGAGACACGCAATTGAAACGGCAAAGAAATTAGGTCATGGAGCTATTTTGCTTGTTGGTGATTCTGAATTTTACCAGCGTTTTGGTTTTTCAAATAGCTTAACAAAAGATTTAGCAATGCCTGGCCCTTATGAAAAACATCGTTTTCAAGCGCTGGAATTGATTCCAAGATATCTTGCCTCATGCCATGGCATTTTAGCACCGAGTGGCGAAGTACAAGATTGGAATCGTGTTCAGCACCATAAAGTGGCCTAAGAATTTTGTTGATTTTTCTTTTGATAAAAGCCTTTAAAATTTCAAGTATTATTTTTTTAATGGTATTTTATTCTCAGAACATGCAAGGTTTTTAACAAGCTTTATATAAAAACATAATGTTTTCTTTGTTGTCAGCTCGTTCTTTTTCATAACTTCGGTTAATCCTCTAAGAATATAATAGTGTTGCATCGTTTTAAATGGTTTTTTTTAAACCATTGGAGCGAGTTTCCCGCCATTTTTTGCAGAGTTTATTGTTTGGCTTTTGAATAAACTTTTGATTAGAGGTGAGGGGATAAGAATATGAGTAGCTGTATCAAGATCTGTTTTAAAATGGTGGATATATTGCATCAGTCAGTGCTCTGAAAGTTGCAGGCTTTTTTATGATGGTCAAGGCATTATTACCAAAATGCTTAAAACATAAGTTTGAACTTCTCAATATTTTAAAAAAAGAAATCGCTATGGGCGCATAAGTAAAGGTAAGTTTTAATTGTTTCTATTGCTAAGGTGTTTTGGGATAAATGAAATAATGTTACCTATCTTAAGTCTATGGATACTCTACATATGCCACATATGCCGATTAGCAATTTCATCATTCAAATTTAGCAGCGGATAATTTCAGTTGATTAGTCATTACAACTTCAATACAGTAAGAGTATAGGGGTAAGCGGGAATGGGTGATGAGCTGACCGGTTTCATCATTGTGTTTTGTAAGATAAGCATTTTGAGAAATTTCTGTTCCAATTTCGGATATATTGGAATAGCAGGAATAGAATGTAGCGGTATCTTTGGAGGAGAGCAAAATTTTACGTGCATCAATTTCTTTGGTGCTAAATGAATTAGGTGATTAAGTTAGCTAGTTCAAAAGCAGTTTTCTCTTCTAAGGTAATAATGTCATAAAAATATTCGCTGTGATAGAATTACAAATCTTATTCTAATTTTTTCAGTTGATTATACATTTGGAAATAGAACGCACTCAAAAGGAAATAACTGTTTTACTTAAATTTGAATTGAGGGAATGGGATAAGGTCATTTTTTGTTTATTATAATTAAGGTCGTACGAATATTCATTTATGATAAATAATCATAACAAGTAGGCCAACGTTTTCCACCTAGATATGTAGTCTGCCGTTAGAGAGAAAGGATTAAGCGTAGATTTTTGGATCTTTAAACATGCTCATGGGGTGAGAGTAAGTTTAACAGAAAAAAATACTTACTTGCAATTCATAACTTCATTTAGTGGTGTGAAGGGGTATCACTGAGGGGTGGTATTTTTTTGAGAAAAACAGTCATGAATGTCAAGATGCTAAAGATGATGGTTATTATAAAGAAAATATCGCTAAAAGCCATAACCATTGCTTGTATACGTGCCATATTAAAAAGTTGGAAGAGAGAAAGAGTATGTGGATCCGAAGTTGCAGTTTTGAAATAAATAGTAAGACTTGAAAGCATTTCGGTTGCTTGTCTGTTTCCTTGTTGGAGAGTCTCAGCTATTCGTCCATAATGCAGGTCTGTCCGTTTCGTTATAAGAGTACTGATAATAGCAAGCCCTACAGCACCACCAAGATTGCGTGTGAGATTAAAAAGTCCAGAGGCATTTTGCATTTGTTTTGGTGGGAGTAGTCCGAGGGCAATATTATTAACAGGGACCATACATAACATAACAGAAGCACCACGGAAAACTTGAGGCCAAAAGAGTTGACCAAAATCCCAGTTGTCTGTGATAGAGCTAGCCATCCAAGTTCCTAACGCAAAGCCCAAAAGTCCTATTGCTATCATCAAACGTGCATCAATTCTGGCTGAAAGAAATCCAGCAAGGGGTGCGGTTAATAACATGACGAATCCTGAAAGGAACAACGTTTCTCCAATCATGAGGGCATCATAATGGCGGATTTGACTTAAATAGACAGGATAAAGATATGTGAGTCCATAAAGACCTATTCCAAGCATAAAAGAAAAAACTGATGCAGTTGAAAAATTGAAATTGGAAAAAGCTGAGAGATCAACAATTGGTTCTTTTGCAGTAAAAGCGCGCCAGAAAAATAAGGCTGCAGACAAAATCATGAGAATGAATAAATTGAGAATCAGGTCATCCTTTAACCAATCATGACGCGCACCTTCTTCTAGAATATACTCCAAAGTTCCTAGAAAAATAGCCATAGAAATGAGGCCTAACCAGTCAAATTTAGTCATTAAAGAGGGATCAGCTTTATCGAAATTAATCAATTTCCAAGCAAGAATTGAGATAATAGCCCCGCAGGGTACATTGATAAGAAAGAGCCAGTGCCATGATAAAATATGACAGATATAGCCTCCCACTGTTGGACCAATGGTGGGTGCTAACGTTGCTACCAATCCAACGATAGGGGTAACAATTGGACGTTTAGAAGGAGGAAAAAGTACATAAGAAGCGACAAAAACGCTAGGGATAATTCCTCCACCAATAAAACCTTGAAGTGCACGGTACACAATCATCTCTTCAATAGATGTTGCTGTTGCACAAAGAACAGAGGTAATCGTAAAACCAATAGCTGATATGCTAAAGAAAATACGCGTTGAAAGCAATCTTGCTAAGAATCCAGAAAGGGGTAACATAATAACTTCAGCGATGAGATAGGAGGTTTGAACCCATGAGATCTCTTCAGAGCTTGCTGAAAGTCCAGCCTGAATTTCAGCTAAAGATGAGGAAACGATTTGGATATCTAAAATAGCCATAAACATGCCAAAGGACATAGCAATGAAAACTACGATTTTATGGATTCCTATGCGTTCTTGAGAATGGACCGATTCTGCAATGGGAGATGTCATAGTAAGATCATTTGCTTTTCGTTATGAGGGATTTTTATCGTGCGGTTTTGTACGTGTATCAATTTCTACTGAAACACTCATTCCCGCTCGAATACGTCCGGTTTTTAATACTTCTTCTGGAATAGAAATACGTACTGGAATGCGTTGGACAATTTTGGTAAAGTTGCCTGTGGCATTTTGTGGGGGTAAGAGAGAAAAAACAGCTCCTGTTGCAGGTGCAATAGAAAGCACTGTACCTGTGAATGCATCTTTTTTGAAAGCATCAATAGCAATATAAGCAGTTTGTCCAGCACGAATATTTTGTAACTGTGTTTCTTTATAGTTGGCTTCAATATAAAGTGCATTTATAGGGACTAATGCTGCGAGGCGTTGGCCATTCATAACAAAATCGCCCGTTTTCGCTGTTAAATTTCCAATAACTCCATCAAATGGAGCCCGTATAATGGTTGAAGCAAGATCACGTTGTGCTTTTTCACGCGTAAGTTCTAAGCTCTTTGTTTGGCTTTCTGTTTCACTTCGTTGTGCTTCTAACACTTGGATATTGGCACGTGCTGCCGCTA
>NZ_JH725024.1:78433-263433 GCF_000278135.1 Candidatus Bartonella washoeensis Sb944nv | reverse complement strand
AGCAGCCCGGTAGCTCGTCAGGCTCATAACCTGAAGGCCGCAGGTTCAAATCCTGCCCCCGCAACCAATAGACAGAAAATGTCTTCTATCTAAACCATAGTAAAAAGATCCTTTCTATCTTCAAATCCACCTCAGCGTTCCTTAAAAATAAATTTGCCCTCAAAAAGCCATCTAAATTTGTTTTAGAGAGGTTGTTCAAGTGTCCTAGAAGCCAAAAAAAGTCGAAGCCAATAAAAAAACTCTAGCCCGTAAATACCCTTAAAGCTAGAGGGAGAAGCACTTGGGAGCTGCATCTGCTGTTGTGGTTCACGACAGAGCACAAAAACAGTGCATGGATTCTATTGCTCTCAAAAATTCTTCGATATGGGCAAGTTGGCTTGTGAAAAATTGGCTTGAAAAATGCATCATCTCATATAATCCCAGACTATATTGCTCCCGCTATATCGCATCCAAGGTGCTTCCTTGCCAATCAGCGTTGCTCTATCAGATAAAACCTTGTCACGACCATCGCATCCATCACTAGAGCGCTCTTCAACTAAAACTTCATTCTAGATGGAGAGGGCATAAGGGACATAATAGAAGCGCTATGGAAGAGAGACAAACAGAGTAGAGCGTAAACGCCCGTAAAACTTTAGGGAAGCAGCTTAGCGTGGCGCGCAAGTCTTGCCCGCGTAAAAAAATGCAATGCTAAATGGCGAATGACACTAAAATCACGCCCTCTCAAAAAAACAGGAAAAAGAGCCTATAAGTGTATAATTCCATACTTAAAGGATTCTTAGGGGCTAAACTTTAAACTCAGCTTCTCTCCTGTTTCTAAGGAGTGGTCGCTTTATCCTATCTGTGGCCAGCATTTCTCCATCCTTAGCACAATGTGTGCCACTTTTTTGTAAGGAGACACCTTCGTACCACATCTCTTGATCGTCTGCACTCTTTCCGTCTCCATGCTGCCGCTATAAGGCTGTTTTTTGTGTTTGCAGCAGTTGGAATTGAGGTCGGAAGCGGAATTGGTAGCAGAAAAGGGGAAGTCATAGGGTGCAAGACCAATAAACTTTGTCATGCTATTTCGTTCAAGACGGACTCCCATTATGGAAGTTTTCAAATGGCAAGATCTGTTACGGTTGTTGTAATCGGTGTAGGTGATGACACATTTTTGATTGCTCAAATATTTCAGAAAGATAAATTATTTTAGCAATGGGTTTTTTTTCTAGTTTACAGCAACGATAAACATGCAAATTGTGAACGGGTTAGGGGAGGAGGAAACTCTTGTTCAATATGAGGTTCTTAAGCCAATAGAACGTTTGATGCGTGGTTATCCGACAAAAAAGAGCGATTAAGAAATTTAATAAATAAAAAGCTGCACGGATTGTGCAGCTTTTTATTGACTTTATACTTTATCAAGCACAAGTTTTTAAAACTTGAAAGAATCTTTACGGCTTCTGTAACCATAATAGCCGAAAACACTGGAAATAATGGCACCAATCAGGCTTCCTAAAAACCCCCACCATCCAATGTTGGATGCCGTTTTAACAGCTTTATCCGTAATATGACGAGCATCTTTTGTTTTCATATCTAGCTTTTTAGATAGTGTTTCAGCTTGTTGTTCAAGGGCTTTAATTGCCTGAGCAGTTTTTGCTTCTGCTGTCTGATAAACATGAACTGCATGGTTCGCTGTTGTTTGGGCATCAGCGCGTGTCATGCCATTGTTTATAAGGTCGTTGATGATGTCGCTGCGATCAAATTTTGCTATAATGGCTTGTGCACGATCGGATAGATGATCACTTAGATTTTTCAGATATGTGCGGTAGTGAGAAGGATCATTTTTGAAAGCAGTTATTGTTGAACTAATCTCTTTAAGAGCTTCCTGATAGGATTGCTTCAAACGATCGAGATTGAGAGCAGGAATCTCACTTTTATTGAGAAGTATACGCAATTCGCTCTTTAGTTTATCAAAATCAACATCATTGTCGCTTGTCTCAAGCAGAAAATTTTCAAAGCTTTCGCCGTTTAATCTTGAGAAAAGGGGAATATTATTTGTTTCTAGTTTCGTCATCGTTTGTTGTGTGGCAGAATTGTTGTCTAAGACAGCCTTAGCTCCTACAGCCCCTACATGCGCTGCACTTGAAACCATCAGGATGGCTTGAATTGTCATGATGAGCGTTAACAGAGCCCAAGTTAAAAAACCATGAAGTGCTCCTGAGGATTCTGCAAAACGTCCGGCTACAAAGCCTCCTAGCGCAAGGCTGATAAGCATCACAATCAGTGAACCGATGCCAACGGATAGAAAGCTTCCTTCAAAAGGGGACGAAGAGGTGAGATCAACTTGACTTAAGCCTAAAGCTGTAACCAGAAAAGACAAGCAAATCGAAGTGGCGAGTGCTGTCACTAGTCCGGCAAAGATTGCGGACCATGAAATGGGGGTGTAAAAGAGTGGATACTGTTCTTCTAATGAGGCTTCTCCTAGAAAATGCGTATCGAATGATGTGTCTCCTGGAATGCGAGTTTCCATGTGTTTATCTCCTTGAATAATGCTGGAGATAAAATGCATCTTTAGCAATTATGTTCCCAAAACGAATGAATATACGCCAAAAATGGACCGGCAACACCGAAAAAAACAGTGATTATTATGAAGGGAAAGTCTCGTTACATTACTTTAGTTTAGAACTAAATATCCATTTATCGAGAGTTTTAGTTGATGGGGAGATAAACGGTGTATGGGGAATAAAAGAATGGAATGAATATCTTTGCTCGTTCTGTATCGTAATGTTTAAAAGATTGAATGCCGTTGTGAAGTTTAATCTTCCCTTCTCGCTTAAAAGTAAGCTCTATTAATTTAATGCTTCTCTCCCAAGTAATATTCCTGCTACTGCTTGAGGGAAGTTTTATAAACGCTTATTTATAATTGCTTATGTTTGAAGGTAAAAAGTAAAGTTCTGGAGCCGTTAGTTTATTTTTGTATACTGCACTTATAATTAAAAGAATGCTTCGATTATTCAAAATAAACATCAACAATATTCAATTCAAAAAGCTATGAGAGGTCAAAGAGAAGGAGGAACATCGTTGTTTTAAATTGTTCTTCCTTCTCTTACTGCTCTGTGTCAAAACAATGCTAGAAAAAATTTCCAAGTTTCTTGAGTAAAAACTCCCAAAACCAAGAAGGAAAATTCAAAAATTTTGAGACGATGTCCAAAAGTTTTAAAACTATCTCCAAAGTTTTTTTGTTTTGCACTCAGTTTTTATAAGATGTAAGAGCACGTTGGTTTAAGAGATAAACTTGGTTTAATGGACCATTTTGTACTAAGAAACTGCACTGTGTAAAGTTCATGTGTTCTCCCTTGATGTAGGTATTATGAACTGTAATCGGTTCATAGGTGCTACAGGTTTCCACTTTTGCATTTGCAGTTGTCATGAATTCTTTTTCAAATGTATCTGTATAGAGGTTGCTTTTGCATTTTTTAGGTTTTCTGTCGGTGAAAATACATTCATCCATTATGCTTTTTATGGGTGGATTTATTTGGTTTGTAAAATTTTTGAGATATTGAGAAAGTGGAATTTTAAAGGATGAGATTTTTATGATTGCTGTCATTTTTTCTAGTATTTTATCAAGTTTTTTTGATACTTCTTTTATTAAAGGCCGGTAATTTTTTTAAAAGTCTCAAATATCAAGTTCCTTAATGGCATTATAACATCACCCTGAAAGACTGCGATCATTTCAATTGATTGTTTGGCGCCTTTTTTCTCTGTATTGCTTTTAAGTCTTTCCCTTTCGGGCGGCGTAAGGTAATTTTCGGTATATGTCTTTCCTTCTACTTTAATAGGTAGAAGTATAATTGGTATGTAGTTAGTTTCATTATATTATACTTATCAATAGCTTAATCGATAAATTACGACTGTTATCGAAGAGTGAGAATTTCACAAAATAGGTAACATGAGTTTCGATTTTAGATGGTGTACAGGAGCGTGATCTGCTTTATGATAGAGTGGACTTAGATTAAGCGTTCTTCTCAATTATTTGTGTTGATAACGACTTCTTCATGAGCCATCATTATATGTTGTAAATAATATTTGCGTGGATAGTTTTTAGGGAAGAGTTTTGGGATTTTTTTTTAAAGCTCTATAAATCAATCTCTCTAAAAGATGTTTTAGAGAGTGTGAGGTCGTTATCATGTAGAGGAGTTAGCGTTTAGGAATGCTTTTGTCTATGATATCAATGAAAAAACGCTGATGTAATGTATAGCAACATGAGTATAATCAAAAGCGCTATCTTTCGTGTAGAGTTTTAAAATTGCGATTTACGATGTTTTAAAGTGAGCTATAGATTGAAGCACTAATTCCTTATTTACATGTTGAGTTTGTGCATGCGGATCATGTATTATAAGCTTTTATGAATTAACAAGGTGAATGTGCCAAAATAAAGTAAAATTATAACAAAAATTCTTATTATATTATCTGTGGATAATGATAAAATAGATTTATATTTATAAATATAAATTATTGTTTTGTTATAAAGCTAAAATTAAATATTTCTTAATTTTCGAAATGTCCCTTTTCTAATGAATCATAAATACGCATTATCCTTTATTATACTTATCGTGTGTTTATCAACAGGAGGTTTGATTTCTACCGATATTTTTCTTCCGGCTCTTGAAGATATGCGTCAATATTACCAAGTTACTGAATCCAAGATCCAGAATGCGGTAGCAATTTTTCTCTTTGCATTAGCTATCGGGCAGCTGATCTATGGACCACTTAGTGATAATTTCGGGCGTAAAAAAACACTTCTTTTTGGTTTGTCTTTGTGGCTCTTTACCACGCTTGGTGTGATTTATACAGCTAATATTCAAGCTTTTCTTGTGTTGCGTTTTTTACAAGGTTTTGGAGCTTGTGCGGGTATTGTCTTAAGTCGTGCAGTTATCAATGATTTATTGGATAAACAAGCAGCAGGAAAGCTTTATTTGGTTGTTTTTCCTTTTATTGGGATGTCACCAGCGCTTGCACCTTTGGTTGGGGGACTATTGTTACAGGCTTTTAATTGGCAAGCTACTTTTGTCTTTTTAAGCCTTTTTATACTCTTGACTATTTTGCTCTGTTGTTTTGTGCTAACGGAAACACTACCTTCTCAAAAACGTCAGCATTTTTCTTTTGTGGGGATTCTGAAGGGGAGTTTAGCCGTTATAAAAAATAAACAATTTGTTTTTTATGCACTTATTCCGTGTTTTTCTTATGCGACCTATTTTGCTTATATAGTCGAATCTCCTTTTTTACTCACAACTTTGGGTTTATCACCTCTATACATTGGTTATAGCTACATAGGGGTTTCTCTTCCTTATATTTTAGGGAATCTTGTAGCGCGATGGTTTTTTAAGCGAGAAACTATGGAAAGGACTGTATGGCGGGGGTATATTATTTTTGTTGTGGGGGGATTGCTCTTTGGCTTGCAGATGTATGTGAGTCCATGGCCACTTGTGACGAGTTTTGTGGCTATTGCTGTTCTTACTTTTGGCAATGGTTTTTTATTACCATTAGGAACAGCATTGGCTATTTCGTCGCATCCGCAAGCTGCTGGAGCAGCTTCTGGTATGATGGGCGCTTTACAATTAGGGAGTGCTGCGTTGAGTGCTGCGGTTATTGGAAAGATATCTGGACACAATCCACAGAGTATAGCAGCTTTACTGGCTGTTTGCTGTCTTTTGGGTTTTATCATTTATGTCTGCAAAGCGCGTGATTTTATGCATTCGGAAATGAACTGAGAGAGATGAGAAACAGAGAGCATCATGCGTAAATATTTTGGCGTTATTTTACTTGAGTGGAAATTGCTGTAGCTGATAGCTGAGAGTGAATTTTAATGAAGCTTATTGCATTGTGCATACTTAAAATTTGTCGTAGCTTAGTTTAATGTGTTACAATTGCTTATTCCGAGCTGTTGTTACGGGGGATGAATTTATGGGTAATAGAGTTCTGGCATATCTGTGTTTTAATTATTATCCTCAGTGGGGAATTTATTGCTACAATCTATATTCTGAAACGAGGAGTGAGGGGAATAAATAAAAATGAGCCTTCGTGTTGCCATTGTTTCTCCTGTGATGCCAATTTGGAATCACGGCGTTTTTTGTTCTTCATTTACAAAGCTATATTTGGCAAAAGGATTCCAAATTACTCTATTCAATACATTCTCCCTTTTTCCCAGCAACTCTACTTTTTCTAATAACTCTGTCATAGAAATTTTGCCTTTTATTACAGAGAAACTTGAAAGATACTTTAAAGAGCCTTTAGTTTTCGTGGGGTTTTCTATGGCTGGAACATTAGTACAAATGTTGGCTGCGCGGTTTCCAAATGTACATGCAATACTTGTCGTGAATGCGACAGGCTATCTAGATGCTCTTTTGCAAGAACGACTTGGATAATGGTTATCTATCACACGCTCTGAAAATATTAGATACTTTCGTGCAACCTGTTAGGGCCATTAAAAAGAGCTTTCTTGGAGATTCCTGCTGAGCAAAAGAACATAGCCATTGAACGTATGCAAAAGCGGTTTCGACTTCTTTTAGAAATGGATGCGATGAATGAGATTATCAAGTACACTGGAAGGTTTTTAGCTTTGGTAGGTGAAAAGTCGCAACTTGCAACTGTAGATAATTAAACGCGAAGTCATTGTGTGAATCATGAATATAAAATTACCCCTGGTGCTAGCATGCGTTTGTGGGACGATAATCCTGTTATGATGAATAGAATTCTTAATGAATGGATCAATAGATTATGAAAAAGAAAGTTCTTGTATTACCAGGTGATGGGATAGGATCTGAGGTTTGTGATGCAGCGCTGATGCTCTTAGAGCAATTCCAATTGCCGATTGAATTAACTTATGGTGATATTGGTTGGGAATGTTGGAAACAGGAAGGAGATCCTGTTCCTCAAGCGACTTGGCAAAAAATCAATGAGTGTGACGCTGTTTTACTTGGTGCTGTAACCATGTAAAGGAAAGAAGGCTGCTTTAAAAGAGCTTGCACTGCATTTACAGGAGAGGCAGTTTACGTATGTTTCTCCTGTTATACAACTTCGCCAAAAATTAGGTCTGTTTGCTAATGTGTGCCCGATCAGATACATTGTTAGTGCGAGAAAGCCTTTTCATTTTTGTGTTATCAAGGAAAATAGCGAAGGTTTATACGCAGGGCTAGATTTTCGCGGTATATCTCCTGAAAAAGCGGCATGGTAAGACATCCCAATTTAGAAAAGTGTGGTCTTGAGGAGGCCGTATGGACAGTACGATTGCAAACACGCTTTGGTTTAGAGCGGCTCTTTGAATATGCTTTTTCTTATGCATGGGAACATGGTTTTACGCGGGTTACTTTTGCCGATAAGCCAAATGTTATGCGGGAAAGTGGTCAATTTGCTCAAGAAATTTTTGAAAACATTGCTCAAAATTATCTAGAAATTGAAGCAGATATTCACAATATAGATGTAGTTGCTTTGTGGATAGCAACGAAGCCAGAGCAGTTTGGGGTGATTGTTGCTGAAAACATGTTTGGCGATATTCTCTCTGACCTTGCCACTGGAGTCATGGGTGGATTAGGACTTGCACCTAGTGCAAATGTAGGAAACAAAATTGCTTATTTTGAGCCTGTTCATGGCAGTGCACCACGCATTGCTAGACAAAATAAAGCAAATCCTTCTGCCATGCTTTATACCACTGCTTTACTTTTAGACCATTTAGGTTTTCACGACGCAGCGCAACAATTATCTGAGAGTGTTGATCAGGTTATTCGTGCTGGAAAAACTGTTACCTATGATCTGGGAGGTTCAGCCTCTACACGCCAAATGGCTGAAGCTGTTCTCAATTCTGTTGTAAATCCTGTCTCTGTTTGTCGAGCCGCGATTGTTATGGTTGGTGATGAATTCCTTTCAGGACAATATTTGAATACAAATTTGCAAGATTTGAGTCAAAGCTTGAATAAAAGAAATATCCAAGTAACGCGTCATTTTGTTTGCGCCGATCAATTACAGCAAATCAGTGAGACAGTGATTTCTTGTCTTAGGCAAGAAGATCTCATCATTATCAGTGGCGGATTGGGATCAACATCCGATGATAAAACCTGTGATGCGATAGCAAAAGCCGTGCAGCGGCCTTTGGTTCATCATGAAGCTGTTTGGCAAATGATAAAAGGTCAGTTGCAGCGATTAGGTATTGCGCCAGATAGCAGTAATGTGCGTCAAGCGTTGTTTCCTGAGACGGCAAAGGTGCTTGATAATCCTACTGGTACAGCGCCTGGTTTTTATCTCTCTAGTTGTGGGAGTTTTCTTGTTGTTTTGCCTGGTCCTCCCACGCAAGCTCTTGCGCTTTTAGAAGATTATTTAGAAAACGATGAGAAGAAGTATTCTTCTGTATCGCGCACGCAATATGCGTGGACTTTAATTGGAATTGATGAGAGTACCATTGTGCATTGGGTTGATGGCCATTTCGCCCATATTTGGTTGGTGCAGAAATTACCACTGCCTGTAAACAATTGGCAATGCACGCAGAGGTGCATTGGTCTGCAAATGATCCAAACCTTTTGAAATATTTTCAACCAATAGAAAAAGGTGCAAAGGGTATTTCACAGTTTGAGGCTGAGGTTAGTTTATCACCTTCCATCGAGACATTAGAAAATCAAAAGGAAAGTCTTGGACATGCTACCATGACTATACGGGTGAAAGGCTATGGTGATGATCATATTTCTTTTCCCTATACGCGACCGCTTTTAGGTGTGGTCTTACAAGAATACGCAGCTTGGTCGGTTTTAAAAAAATATTTGCAAATGGAGGAGAGAAAATAATCCTTTATGAGAACATAAAAATCGACAAAATAATTTTATTTTGCATTGTTTTTATATCTCAAGATTTTTAAATGTGAAAAAAGAAAAATAATATTCCCATATTTTTATTTTAAGAACAATAATTTTCTAAGCATGTTTATTTAAATATGAAGAAGAATAGTATCAAAAATTGAAAGAAATAGAGTTTTTTATTAAAAAACAAGGAAAGATCTCCATTCCTTCTATTATGTTCATAAAAGAGTTTTTAAATCTATTCAAAAATCCGCTTATAAAAAATTAATTGCACATATGATCCAATCACTTTTTGTCAAGAAATTGCCTCAAAGTTTTTTAACAATGCTTTGTGATAGTTTAGAAGATGTTGTCATATAGATAGATTAAACTGGTCATAAATAGTAGAAATTAGATTTTAACTGTCATTGTTTCGGGTTAATAACAAAAAGATTATATCGTATCACGGTGTGGATCAATATTAAATGAATGCATTTGTAGTGCTTTTGTTTGTTTTTTTAATAAATCATTTCTCAGATATTTATTTGAGAAAATAAATGCAGCGAGGATTCTTAATATTTCCATAATCCCTTTATTGATTATTGTGGGAGGTGTGGAGAGAGGGTTCTTATTATTGGTAGTAGTTTTTTTATGACTGTTCGACTTTGTAGTATAAATACTATAAATTTAAGAAGTGAATGGTGATATATTTTGTAGTTAGAACTTCTCAAATGGTGTTAAGGCTTTTGATACGATCTGTTGTAATTCGCGATGGTACAGTTGTATTAGACAGAAAGGAAGGATTTTTCTATGTATCAAATTGATTATAATAGCTATCGTTCCGTTAAAAGCTTTAATCGCCGTATTCGTTTTCTTGTAATGCATTATACCTCTATTGACTTTAAGGGTTCAATCACAGCGCTTACTGGATCAGCGGTGAGTGCTCATTATCTTGTGCCTGATCCTTCAGAGAAAACGTATCTTGAAGCGGGGTTTAAGGATATGCGTATTTTTAATCTCGTTGATGAAAATGAACGTGCATGGCATGCTGGTGTTAGCTCATGGGCTGGACGTAATAATCTGAATGATACATCTATTGGAATTGAAATAGTTAATTTGGCAACTGGCCATACTGATTGTTTTGAAGAAACATATATTGAGGCTGGATTTAAGGATATGCGTGGTTTTAGTCCGGTTGATAGAAATGAGAGTGAAGCCGCTGGTGTTCGCTTACCGTCTGAGGGCAGTAACTTAAATGATAAAGTCGTTAAGCTTGGAACAATTGATTTAGCTACTTATAATAATGAGGCATTTACATTTCCTCCCTATAATCCGATACAAATTGAGGCGGTTAAAGAACTTGCATTGAATATTCTTCAACGGTATCCAGATATTATACCAACCGATGTCGTTGGGCATAGTGATATCGCCATTGGGAGAAAAAGTGATCCAGGTGCAGCTTTTCCTTGGAAAGAGCTTTATGAAGCAGGTATCGGGGCATGGTATGATGATGAATTGAAGGATCACTATCAGAAGCAGTTCTGTAAAAGTTTGCCAGATAAAGCAGATATTTTGGCTAAACTCAAACAGTACGGATACGATACCTTAGTTGCTTGTACAGAAAGAGGATATAGGGATTTAATTCGAGCATTTCAGCTTCATTTTCGTCAAGAAAATTATGATGGAGTTTTGGATACTGAAACAGCAGCGATTATCTATGCGCTGGTAGATAAGTATTTCCCATCAAATTAATTCAGCTCGTTTCGGTTTAAATAGGGATATAATTAATCACAGTTATATTTTTTTATTAAACAATGTTCTCTGGCTGTTTATCCTATTATAAGGCCTGTATGAAATTAAAGAAGGCTATGTGTGCTGTGAGAACAAAATTATATATACAGGAGTTAATGGGAAAAGAAAGAAAAGGCGGTTTTTCTTATATTTGCTTATAGAGGTGGCTTTTAAATCCCGTTTTTTGACTATAGTGGGTATCTCACATGTAAAAAAGGTGCATAAAGGTAACTTATTTGTGCACAATACGAAAGAACGCGCTCACTGAGAGTGCATGAGAAGGAGCGGCACTGTTAGATGAATTCACATCTGCACTATTAGATATGAAAAGCACAGATTCTAGCCTTCCACTTTTAACGTGCAAGAAAAGTCCGGCAATGATTGAAATCAGAGAGCAAGAAAAGCATATGCACTAGGAAAATATAGGTGTCATGTCTGTATATAATTTTGCAAATATACATTGCTATTCTTGAGTGAATATTTTGATGTATTCAAAAACGACAGAAGTTGCAGAAATTCCTGCTATTCATTTTAGCAATTTCATTGCTGATTTATTGTCTATTACTTTGAAAATATCCAGCTTGTTTTTGATTGTATTTAAAGTAGGGGTGCCTGCACAATTTTGATGACAAATTCTTTTATAATGAAAATCTTCATCCTTTGAATCACATTTGCAAAACTTATGAAGTGTTTTTAGCGGCACTCATTTGCTTCATTGGCTTGTAATATTTTTATAAAGGTAGCAGCTTTTTATTAAAGATGATGGATAATAAATGTTATGAGATATTATTATGAGCATCATCATATATAGCTTGAAACAATAAAAACTGGCAACATTTGTTGCCAGTTTTTAAAAAAGCGTAGATTAATAAAGATTAGAATGAACGCTGGAAGCGAATCATACCTTGGAAAGCACTTTTCCCGTTCAAAGCGTGTGTATATGTTGTATCACCGCTTACGCTCTTGAGAGTGCGATCATCGTTCCAAGAAACATAAGTCAATTCAGGCGTAATCACAAAGCCTGGAACCAGTGTGTATTGAACATTTACAGAAGTTGCAAAGGTCTTTACAGCACTATAAGAAACTTGAGCATTTAAATTTGCATTTGGAGTGAGTTTGTAAGTTGCACCAGCCCAAGCTGCCCATTTTCCTCCCCAGTTTGCGTAGATTGTTGTGTTTTGCCGTGACAATGCGTTTTCATCATCTACAGTGTAGTAATCAACGCTGTCTTTATAGCCACCCATGACCCATAGGTTTAAGTGATCGTTGACATTGAAGTCCACACGTACTTTACCAGCCCATTTTTTGTAATAAGCATCGTAAGCTGCAACTGTTGAAAAACCACCCCATTGTTGCATAAATTTTATACCCACAACAAAATTTGGAGTGTATTTTTTTATTCCTTTACTTGGACTTGGAAGATCATTTTCAGCAATGCCAGCAATTTTATCATCTTTATCAATGTAATAATATGGTATTTCAGTAGAGGTAGGACCTGAGGCATTGCCTAATTCAGCGCCAACAATGGCAGAAAAGCCAGTGTCGCCACTAAAGGTGTAAGAAATAAAATTGGTGCGTGTCGGCCCTGCTGGCGCTATGCTGTCGTCATTGAGAACGTTGCCGTAGCCACCTGTCCAGCTATTGAAAATGGTATCATCAAGACCTACACGAAAACCACCAAGTTCAATGTAAGCGGCTGAAAGTTTTGCACCAGCGTTGTCTTTACCATCACCCCAGTTTGAATAGATACGCGCATAGGAACGAAGTGTTCCCAACTCTGTTTCAGAAGCAGCTTGAAAAACAAGGGTTAATCGTGATGATGCGCCATAAGTTTTCCTTTTGTGATTTAACGCAGTATTAGTTTTGGCACCAACATTGTCACCACCTATAAAATCAGCACGTACACTTCCCGACAAACGCATGCAGGTCTCTGTTCCAGGGATATAGAAATACCCTTTGCCATATGCATCGCAGACGCGAACAAATTCTACAGGCTCTGGTTCTGCAATAACTGTTGAAGCTGCTTGCGCTCCAGAAATTGCTATCAAAGCTGCTGTAGAGCTTAAAAAGAGGGACTTAATATTCATAATATTCATAGTGGATCTCCAATGAAGGTAATTTAATCTCTTTAGGGAATATTATTTGTTTAACTCATTAAAAACCAGAGTAAAATAATACGATACTTATGATTCTAGCTATACTGATCGTTTTTAGATATACAAATATGAAATCGTCTTTTTGAAAGCTATTCATGTACTATTCAGGGCAATGTGGTAGAAAAGTCACGATTTTTCATTTGTTAACTTTTTATTTGATTGGATCAATGAAAATAAAAGAGAAAAACATCAGATATTTTTGAAAAAGATCGAAAATGTCTTGAACTTTTTAGTGATACCGTTTATGCACCGCCCTTGGAGAGGTGGCCGAGTGGTCGAAGGCGCTCCCCTGCTAAGGGAGTAGGGCTCAAAAGGCTCTCGAGAGTTCGAATCTCTTCCTCTCCGCCATTTATCAATAAAATCAATAGGTTATATGGAATTTTGATTCTATTGATTCTTTTAAATACTTTTTCTGTCTATCCCGAACTTTCTTAGAGCTTTTTGATGGCTTTTATTGCGAGTCGTTTTTTATCAACAGTTTTGATATAGAGCTATGTTCTTTTGTCTTTGAATCTAGCTAAAAAGCCTTCTCATTTCCACTATATTATAAGTTTTACGAAACCAATTGCCAAAACTTTCTCTGGTCAGTTTCACGCTGCCTTTACCAATATAATGAATATTTCCTTCTGAGAGATGAGTTTCAAGTTTTGCAACTAGTTCAGGCAAAAATGGAGAGAAAAATATCTGTTTTAAATTGGTATTTTTGACCTTCGTATAGTTTTAGGGGAAGGCTATGTCCATTCTGTTTGAGGAGCGTTACCTATGAACTTTCGATAAGTTTGTCTGATTTAGATTTAGGGTATGCATCTTTATAATTCAGAAAGCACGAGTTTGTTGTCATCAAAGAATTTTTTCGTTCCATAAATTCTGTGTTTCTTATACTTGGATCTATAATCCATATGCACATGCCATACAATCTTACCCTGCCGCGTATTTTTTCCAAGATGAGGTGGGTTGATTAAGTATGGCGTATTAATTATGTGAATCTTAACATTTTGATTGAATTTTATACAATGAAAAAGTGAAAAAGCTATTGTGTGCCAATAATAGACCGATAAATAGACCAATAGATATTTCTCAAAAATGCTTCTAAAAGAAATTTTGATTCATAATACATTGTAAGGGCACATTCGAAAATCCTATTCCCTCACTTTTATTCAGGCATCCCTCACCTTAGAAAATATATGGAGAATCAATAAGTTATTTGGGATGAAAAAGAATATGGTGCCCAAAAGAGGACTCGAACCTCCACGCCTTACGGCACAGGTACCTGAAACCTGCGCGTCTACCAATTCCGCCATCTGGGCTATAAAGTTCATCTAAGCTTGTGAGGCAATTCTGTCAATAAAATTGTAGAATTTATCTTTAGCTGAAAAGTCTTTGACCAAACTTCTTATGTTACAATAAGACTTTAGCCATTAAGGTGTGATGATTGTCTTTGATGAAATCGTAGAATCAGAGTTGAATGTGTAAATAATAGGAATGCCAGTTGCTAATTCTTGAGACATAATTTTTTCTTCATCTAGACCTTCAAGTGCCATAATAAGAGCACGAAGAGAGTTGCCATGTGCTGCGACTAAAACAGTTTTACAACGTAAAATATGCGGTTGGATATGGTAAAGATAGTAGGGCCAAACGCGCGCACCAGTATCGCGTAGGCTTTCTCCATTAGGGGGGGCAATAGCATAAGAACGACGCCATATTTGCACTTGTTTTTCTCCCCATTGTTGACGCACTTCATCTTTATTCAGGCCAGCAAGATCACCGTAATTACGTTCATTCAATGCTGGATTTTTTATCAATTGCAGATCGGATTGTCCCATCTGTTCTAAAATGTGTTGTGCCGTTTTTTGTGCACGCTGTAAGGCAGATGTATAAGCGATATCAAATTTTAAACCAGCTGCTTTAAGATTCTTTCCTGCTGCTATTGCTTCTGCATGGCCTTTTTCTGTCAAATTTGGGTCTTTCCAACCAGTAAAAAGATTTTTGAGATTCCATTCACTTTGTCCATGACGGATAAGTACAAGTGTGCGTCCCATTATGAATTTCCTATGTTACATTGATTGTTTAAAATTCATTGTTCAATCCCAAAACATCGAGCATTGAATAAAGACCATTTTCGTGGTTCTTTGCCCATAAGGCTGCTTTTAATGCTCCATTGGCAAAAGTAGAGCGTTCTTGCGCTACGTGGGAAAAAACGATACGTTCATTTGAACCGGCAAAAGTAACACTGTGGTCGCCAATGACTGTTCCACCTCGTGAACAGGCAAAACCAATTGTACCTTTTTCGCGTTTGCCTGTGTAGCCATTGCGTCCACTGACACTCACATTTTTAAGCGTAATATTGCGACCTTCTGCTGCGGCTTGCCCAAGAAGAAGAGCTGTCCCAGAAGGGGCATCAACTTTGCTAGCATGATGCATCTCGTAAATCTCAATATCAAATTCATCCGCGTCTAACGCTTTGGCTGCTTTTTTTATGAAGTTAGCCAAAAGATTGATGCCGAGACTCATATTTCCGGATTTGACAATAGTTGTATATTTTGCAAAATCTGCAATTTGTGCTTCTTCTGTTTTGCTAAACCCCGTTGTTCCAATAATATGAACGAGGCCTTTTTGGGCAGCATAGTTGGCGTAGAGAATACTGGCTTGTGGTTGTGAAAAGTCTAAAATGCCATCTGTATTAGAAAAGGCATTTTCAGGATCATCTGTGATGCGAATATTGAGAAAGTCTGAACCAATCAATGTACTGGCATCTTTGTCTACAAAAGGTGATCCTTTTCGTACAAGTACAGCACAAAGCTCTACATCTTTCCTACACCGGATAGCTGTAATGAGCTCACGTCCCATTCTTCCATTAGCACCAACAACTGTCAGGCGCATATTTATCTCCTTATGATACTTTAGTCTTTTAATATAGATAAATTATAGGTAAATTCTCTTCTTATTTCTAACGGTTCCTTTTCCTTAAGGGAAAAGTTTGCTTCTTTTAAGTTATGTGAATGGGTTAACACTTCTTGTATAAACTCGTAATGAGAGGTATCTTCGTTATCATTATAGAATAAAGAATGTTAATGTAATGCAATATATTTTATAACATGTATTTGGGAGAATGGAAGATTGCGCATGATGTTTACAAATGCATAAGATTCCATTGGTGCACAGGCATATCACCTGTTTAAATATTACTTTCACTTTTATTGCTAAGAGGTGCTTAGAAATCAAGATCTGCATAGTGAGGACTCGCTACAATTCCTCGGATGCGATCTGTTAAAAGAGGGCGGAAAGAAGGCCGCGATTTAATTCGCATATACCAGTCTTTGGCTGCTGGGGATTGATCCCAGTCAATTTCCCCTAGAAAATCAAGCACAGAAATAGTTGCTGCGGCTGCTAGATCTGCATAGGATAGTTTAGAGCCGACTAAACAGTCGCGAGATGCACAGAGCCAATTAAGATAATTCATATGTGGTGCAATATTGGCGCGTGCATTGCGTAAAATTTGTGAATCAGGAGCTCCTCCACCAATGGTGAGTGGCATTTCACGTTTATAAATTCTTTCTCGTACAATATGACGCGTAGCTTCATTTTCAAATTTATTTAAAAACCAATCGTTGAGACGGCGTACCTCGCCCCGATCTAAAGGATTTTCCGGAAAGAGCTTATTCTCTTGTCGCAAACTCCCATGTGTCTCATCTAAATATTCGTAAATAACTATAGCTCCGGATAAGGGAACTTCTTGTTCAGCAAGAAGAACAGGGACATGACCAGCTGGATTTAGTGCAAGAAATTCGTGTCTTCTTGCCCATTCATGTTCTACAATCAATTGAGTGCTTATATTATATTCTCCAAGAACAAGACGTATGAAGCGGGAGGCAGAAGAGAGGGGAGAGTGGAAAAGTGTCAGCATAATCTACGCTATCAAATAGAGTTGATAAGAATTCTTTCAAGTAACAGGAATTTTTATAAAGGTGCTTTACTGGAAGCACAAGATTATTAGCAGCAGCTCACAATTATGCTTAATAAATTATTAATAATAGGAATGTGTTTTATACTGCGATTGCTTGCAAAATGGCAGCACGCATTTCTTCTAAACCTAGAGCTTTTTCTGAAGATGTCACGAGAAGTTCCGGATAAGCTGCTGGATGTTTGAGAAGCTTTGTTTGTGTAGCCATAACTAATTTTGCAAGCTCATTCGATTTAACTTTATCACTTTTTGTCAAAACAATTTGATAAGAGACAGCTGCTTTATCAAGGAGATTGAGAACATCTGCATCATTTTTTTTAATTCCGTGACGAGAATCAATCAACACATAAACACGCTTCAGTGTTGTGCGACCGCGTAAATAACTAAAAATCAGACGCGTCCATGCATCAACCAAATTCTTAGGAGCTTCAGCAAAACCATAACCTGGCATATCTACAAGCGCTACAGGGGGGAGATCTCCTGGTTGCCCACTGTAACCATCGGGTACAAAGTAATTAAGTTCTTGTGTACGCCCTGGTGTATTTGAGGTGCGTGCCAAGCTTTTTTGTTGGACGAGTGCGTTTATTAGGGAAGATTTTCCAACATTGGAACGTCCTGCAAATGCAATCTCTGGTGGACCTTCGGGAGGAAGAAAGCATATTGTAGGGACGCTGCGAATAAAAATCCAGTTGCGAGAAAAAATTCCAGAAAGGGCAGAACATTTTGTCATTCATGCACTTCTTTTTTAGGTAACTTTCGCCACATAGCTTTAAGATTATCAAAAAGCTCAATTTTAACTCCCTGATGTTTCATCATAATGCCTTGCTGAATCATTGACAATATATTGTTCCATGCCCAATAGATGACGAGACCGACAGGGAAAGAAGCTAGCATAAAGGTAAAAATGACTGGCATCCATATGAAAATCATAGCTTGTGTTTGGTCTTGGGGGGCTGGATTCATACGCATTTGTAAAAACATCGTTATCCCCATGATCACAGGCCATGCACCAAGCATAAGAAAAGCTGGAACTGCGTAAGGCAAGAGGCCAAAAAGGTTAAAAAGAGAAGTTGGATCAGGCGCTGCTAAGTCTTGAATCCAGCCAAAGAAAGGAGCATGCCGCATTTCGATTGTAATGTACAGAACTTTATAAAGAGCAAAGAATATTGGAAATTGCACTAACATAGGCCAACATCCTGCAAGAGGATTGATTTTTTGGGTTTTATACAATTCTATTATTGCTTGTTGCTGTTTGGTTCTGTCGTCTGGATATTTGTCTTTGATTTCCAAAAGCATAGGTTGCATGAGCTTCATGCGCGCCATAGATTTATAAGATTTATTTGCTAGCGGAAAGAGAAGCATTTTCAAGAGCACTGTGACAAGAAGAATGGCGATGCCAAAATTGCCTGTTTGCTTATAAAGAATGTCAATGAGGGCAAACATTGGTTTAGTGATGAAATCAAACCAACCCCAATCGATTAAAAGAGCAAATTTTCTAATTTTTAGCTCATTTTGATAGTGATTAATGATTTCAACCTGTTTTGCACCAGCAAAAAGACGATTTGTAATGCTTTTCGTTTCATTTGGGGCAACAGTTAAAAGTGATCCTAGCAAATCAGATTGATAATGCGTGTTTAGGCGATCAAAATAAATAAAGCGGCTTGTATATTCTTTATCTTGTGGGGGAATGATCGCTACGGCCCAATACTTATCGGTAATACCAATCCAACCTCCTATAACTTTGGAAAAAGTCATACTTTTCTGTCCATTATCGGGATTTGGATTAAGTTCTGCTAAGGTTTTGTATTTTTCTGTTTTGAGTGAATCTCCTGCAATACCTATCATTCCTTCATGGAGTAAATAGGTTGCATTTGTATGTTCTGGTGGCGCTGCACGTGCAACGCGCGCATAAGATGAGAGATATATTGGTTTATCACTCTCATTGTGGATAGAATCCTCAATGGTGAACATGTAGTGATTATCAACTGAAAGGGTGCGACGAAAGATTTGCCCTTGTCCGTTATTGTAAATTAAAGTAACGGGCGTTGAAGGGGTTAGTGTTGTATTCTGTCCCTCTATTTGCCATTGTGTATCAGATTGCGGCAAGGCTTTTGCTGATACAGATGAACTGGTAAAACCAAATTCAGCAAGATAAGTTGTTGTAAACCCTTTGGGGTTTAGCAAAGCAATTTCCGGTGATTTTTTATCGACTGTCAGACGATATTTTTTTAACAGAAGATCATCAAATTGTGCACCAATAAGATTAATGGAACCTTCAATTTTATCAGTTTTAATCGCAATACGGTTCGTTTTTGCCAATTCAACACTACGGATTTCAGGAGTCATTGGGTGATCGATGATAGATGCTGCTTCATGCGTTGGTGTAACGTCAGATAAATTTGTATGAGCAGTAGCAAGAGATGACTGTTGTTTTGACAATTGTTGTGCAACGTGTTGTTTTTGTTGTAACTCAATCTGTTTGGGAGCAACGTAAAAAAAATGCCATGCGATAAGCACTGCAAAAGACAATCCAATGGCGATGAAGAAATTGCGGTTATATTCCATTCGTACTACCTTGTTGCCGTTGTTGTTTTGTTTTTGATTTTACTCGTCGGTTTAATTCACTGATTAAAGATTTAAAAGGTGCATGCAGCGCATCAGGATATGCTATAATGACATAATCTGTCCCTGCTTCCATATCATTTGTTAAACCAACTCTAACTGCTTCGCGCAGACGCCTTTTGATACGATTACGCTTAACAGCATTGCCGTTTTTACGTGTGACAGTGAAGCCTACACGTGCAACAAGAGGAGATTTTATTTCTGCTGTTTGCTGACGGGACTTAACTTCGAGCAGAAATAAAGGACCACGTCGTTTTTCTCCTGTGCGTACAGCCAAAAAATCCGCTCTCTTGCGAATGCGGCAGGGATGTGTTTTCTTCATAAATAGCGCTTCGCAATTTCGCTAAATGCCTGCATATACAGGCATTGGAGGTTCATAACGAAAGTTTCACAACGAAGAAATAATAAGCAACATTCAACTGTTGTGAAAATTGAAATGGTTAAGCAGATAACCGCTTACGTCCACGCGCACGCCTTGCGGCAATAACTTTACGGCCACCAGCTGTTGCCATGCGCGCACGAAAACCATGACGACGTTTACGGACAAGTTTAGAGGGTTGGTAAGTACGTTTCATTTATTTAATACCGCGGAGTGCGGCCCTTCTTAGCTCTATGAGCAGTTACGTGCTAGATGAATATTTGATCCTAGTCATATGACTGCTAATCCATAAGGAAAAACATACAAAAAGTCAATCTTAGATTATTTTTCTTTTTCTGAAAAAAGAAAGAAAGTCTATGACGAATGTTAATTTTATGTATGATACTTTTAAATTATGGAAAAATGATTATTGGTTGTCATATTCAGTTTATAGTTATTTCTTCTATGGTGAAAATAAAAGACTAAGGCATTAAGGTAAAAAAGAAAGAAGAATACTTTTTTATTGTATATTTGTAAAAAATGTTATTTTGGAATACGTGGTATTTTATTTATTTAAGGAGTGTCCACAGTTTTGTTTCTTAGAGGGACAGCTAAGAGTATTTATAGAGTGATCATAGTAGAACAAGACATGTCTGGTGAAATTTCGTAATGGATTTTACGCTTGAGTTTTTTGTTCGAGATTAGTTTAATGTTTTGAAAAATTAGTGTGTTGAAAAAGATGAGGTATAAAATATTTACACTTTAATAATTCTCATAAAGTGGGAACTTTGTAGGTGTTTACCTTTAAGTGTTTTTTGTCCTTATTGCTGTGTTCTCTGCCATGAGTATAGAGAGGAAAGAGCGTGAATCCTATCACAAGAGAGGCGATCCGCAACGCGTTACATAAAGTCAAAGGACCAAATTTTGAAAGCGATATTGTATCTTTGGGGCTTCTTTCAGAAATATTGATTGCTGATGGCAAGGTTTTCTTTTCCATTACAGTTCCTGATGGACGTGTGCAAGAGTGGGAATCATTGCGCCGTATTGCTGAAGAAGTGGTGTGTGCTATGGAGGGGGTTGAATCTGTTGTTGTCACACTTACGGCAGAAAAAAAACCGATGATATCTTCTCAGATGCATAGAGATGCAATATCAAAACGTAGGGCAAATCTATTACCTATGAAAATGCCGATAGAAGGTGTGCGGCATGTAATTGCGGTTGCTTCTGGAAAAGGTGGAGTTGGCAAATCTACAATGGCGATCAATATTGCCTTAGCTTTACAAGATTCTGGTTTTAAAACAGGTTTGATGGATGCGGATATTTATGGTCCATCTTTGCCACGTTTGACAGCGCTTGTTAATCAAAGAGCACAGCTCATTGGTGGGAAAAAGCTTCAACCGCTTGAAAAGTTTGGTCTTAAATTAATGTCGATGGGATTTTTGGTTGAAGAGGAAAAGCCAGTGGTATGGCGTGGTCCTATGGTGATGGCAGCTGTGACGCAATTGCTAAGAGATGTTTTATGGGGACCTCTTGATGTTTTGGTGGTCGATATGCCACCGGGAACAGGGGATGCACAATTGACACTTGCTCAACAAGTACAGTTAACGGGTGCGCTGATTGTTTCTACTCCCCAAGATCTGGCCTTGATTGATGCGCGTAAAGCGATAGAAATGTTTATGAAAGTTAATATTCCCATTTTAGGGCTTATTGAGAATATGAGTTATTTTATTGCTCCTGATACAGGAAAACGCTACGATATTTTTGGCTATGGTGGCACGCGCGTAGAAGCGGAACGTCGAGGTGTCCCTTTCCTAGCAGAAGTGCCGCTGGATGCAGCTTTACGGTCTTCTTCTGATGATGGTATGCCCATCTTTGTTGCTAAGCCTGATGGGGAGAATGCTAAGCTTTATCGTAGAATTGTGGATCAAGTAAAAAACAGATTTTTTTAAATTTGTGTTTTTTTTTGTAGGGTTTGCTAAGAAACAATAATTAAAAACATAAAGAGCTTTTTTGGGTGTGCTTCTAGTGTGTGCGTGCTTCTTGTTGAAGGAGGTGTTTCAAAGGTTCAACAAATAATAAATGGGTTATGCAAGTGGGTGATTCAAGGGGGATTTCCAAAGCTTATCATATGAGGTAGAGCAGTAAGGTGAAAAACGAGCTGCGGGCATTTACGCTAAAGAAAATTGTAAGCAAATGAGGATAATTAAAGCAAAATTGCATAGACCGTAAAAGGTATTCTAAAAACAGCGTATTAAAGAAAACCTCTATCTATATGTTTATGAAAGAAAAAAGTCTCTATCGAGGCATGAAAGGAGCGTTTTTCGTTATCCAGCATCCTAACGGAAAGGTTGGAGAGAATAGTGTAAAATGAGATATGTTAATCCTGAGGTTATATATTTCTTCAAAAACGCTACAGTCAGTTGTTTTGGTTGCTAAAAAGAGCGATTTACGTTTGCATGGAAGTGTTTTTATTTCAAATGGATGGGGCAAGTTTGAAAAATGCCGGTTATTAAGGGTAATCGGGATAATCAAGAGGGGAGTATAAGATAGAGGAATGGATAGAATTGTTGCTTCTGCGATTGAAAAAGCGGCTTTAGAAAAGTTATTTGGATTGATATATGGTGTTGGTCACTTCGGGAATTGATTTTTCTGGAAGCGATAATGCTGATCAGAACGGATGATAATGCTAAGAAAGTCATTGGATACTCGGGAAAGTCATCTTTTTACGATGCGACTGATTATTTAAGCGACTGATCCTTTGGTGTTGGCAAAAAAAATTTGGCAGATATGGCTTATGATTACAGGTAAAAGATTTAGTGAAAGTTGATGGAGAGAGGTACTTGAATATGAAAGAAATGCATGCGTGAAAAGGCATATTTTATAGGTGCTCATGCTTATTCTGCACCTCTGATAGAGCCAGCGCTTTATCTCGTGGCAACACCTATCGGAAATCTTGCCGATATCACTCTTCGTGCTTTGCAAGTTCTTGCAGGCGTTGATGTTTTAGCGTGTGAGGATACCCGGGTAACGCGTATTCTTTTAGAACGCTACGGTATTCAGAAAAAAACATTTCTTTATCATGAACATAATGCGCAAAAAGCAGGGCCGAGGTTGTTAGCGGCTTTGGCAGAAAATAAAACTGTTGCACTTGTGTCAGATGCAGGAACACCACTTATTTCTGATCCTGGCTTTAGATTGGTGGAAGAGGCGCGCAAAGCTGGTCATAAAATCATTCCGATTCCTGGTGCATCAGCTCTTTTAGCTGCTCTTGTCGCGACAGGGTTGCCTACGGATAGTTTTTTCTTTGCGGGTTTTTTGAGCGCGCGCAAGGCACAGCGCCAAAAGCGGTTAGAACAATTAAGAGCTATTCCCGCGACATTGGTTTTTTATGAATCGCCTCATCGGCTTGTTCAGACTTTGCAGGACATGGTCTCTCTTTTTTCGGCGGATCGACCTGCTGCAATATGTCGGGAATTAACAAAAAAATTTGAAACCGTGGATGTTTCCAATCTAGGAAATTTGTGCGAGAGTTACAGTAAGCAAGCGCATATTCGTGGAGAAATCGTTGTGCTTGTTGGAGAAGCGCCTCCCTCTTTGGAGGTGATGAGCGATCAAGAGATTGATGACATGTTATTAGAATTGGCGTGTACGCATTCTGCAGCTCAAACAGCTGCTTTGGTGGCAAAAAAAACTGGCTTAAAAAAGCAGGAACTTTTTCAGCGGTTGAATTTTTTGAAGGATGCGTAAAAGATGCATAGGGCTCTGCAAAGAGAACGCAGAAAAAAGTCTTTCTCTCGAGGTGTTCGTGCAGAAAAATGGGCAGCTTGGTGGTTGCGTTTTAAAGGGTTTCACATTGCTGAAATTCGTTTTCGAACAAAGTGTGGTGAAATTGATTTAATTGCGCGGCGTGGAAATCTGGTTTTAATCGTCGAAGTAAAAGCACGCTCAACATTGGATGAAGCAATAACTGCCGTTTCTCCAATGAATGAGAGGCGCATTGAGGCAGCGGCCGATATTTGGTTAGCACGACAAAAAGATCATGCTCTTTTATGTGTACGCTTTGATCTGATCGCGATTGTGCCATGGCGTTTCCCGCATCATATTCCAGCGTTTTTTACTTCTGATAAGTGAGGGTTTTTAGGGCACTTTAGCTATGGTCGATAAAAAACATTTTGTTTTTATATATAGATGGGGTAGAAAAAGCAAGTAACAGTTTGAGCGCTATGAGGAGCAAAAGATGGACGATTATGAAAAGTTTGCAACTGGCTTGTTGATTGTTTTTGGGGCGTTGATTATCGGTGGTCTAATGGCCATGCATATTGTGCTTATGAATAAGCCAGGTTTTTTATTTGCATTAGCAGCAGCTGTCGTTGGTTGGTTCTCTGCTTTTGCAGTTCTTTTTGATAAGCCCAAAATCTATTTGGGATTAATTATTCTTGCTATGTTATGTGTTGCTTCCTCAATCAGTGTTTATGTTAGTTAAAATGTATGAGGTACTGGTTGAGCTCCCTTTAAAATTATGAGAGTGAGAAGTAGAAATGAAGATTGGCTTTTTGGGAACGGGTAAAATTAGCGCTTCAATGGTCGAGGGCTTAATGACAAGCGCTTTTGATGTTTCTTCCATTATCATCTCACCACGCAATGCGCAAACTGCACAGCGCCTTTCGCACAACTATGATAAGGTTATGATTGCTGAAAACAATCAAGCATTACTGGATGAAAGTGATTGTATTTTTCTTTGCTTGCCTAATCAAATTGCAGAAGAAGTTTTGCGTTCTCTTCGTTTTCGCCCAGAACAGCTTGTTATTTCTGTTCTTGCTATGGCAAAAGCAGCACAAGTTGAAGAGTGGATAAATCATGAGGTTTATCGTGCGGTTCCACTTCCTTTTGTGGCACAATGTAAAAATTTGACGCCAATTTATCCTGATCATCGATTTTTACGCAGTTTATTTGATGCGTTGGGTGGCACATTAGTGTTGGATGCGGAAGAACAATTTAATCTTTTCATGACTGCCGGTTCACTGATGGGGGTTTATTTTAATTTTATAGAAACAGCACATCAATGGTTTGTAACACAGGGCTTAAAAAAAGAGCAGTCGGCAGATTTTCTTGCCATGATGTTTGGAAACCTTACGGATGAAATGCGCAAAATTACAGCAGCTGATTGTCACACATCTCTTGATTTTTCTCTACTTGAGAAAGAATTTTCAACAAAGGGAGGAACAAATGAACTTTTATCAGACTGTTTTTCTCGTCAAGGGGGAAGAAGTGCTTTAATAACGGCTCTTGAGACTACTTTGCAAAAAATGAATGCTCCGTTTACACATTAAAATACTGAGTTAATATTTTCTTTTTTCATCCGAATGATAGGGTATTGGTTGTGTTTATTGATATCGATCTACGTGAAAACAGATCTACAAAATTGTTTTCTATGCATACGCAATAGCAAGAAAATTGATGTTCGGGATAATTGCTGTCATATGTTGATTTTTAGTATAAATTAGCATCACATCTATTGAAACGATCCCTTCGGTACTGTCGTCTTTCATTCTGATCAGGAAAAACTCTTTTCAATGGTAGATCAATAAAAGGGATGGCATGTGTATCGAAAAGTAGTTTTAGAATGGGTGGAATATGCATTTATGAATTTTTTAAAGACAAGAGCAATTGCAATATAGGGGGAAGTATAATGGTTGGCACCAGCTTTTTACAAAAAATTGAAATTGTCAGAATAGCTTTGTCTCCAGTATTTTATTTTGAGGTATCTTATTTATTTTGTCATTAGAGGGGTAAAAAGCATTCAATAAGAGCATATGATATATTTTCTTGTTGCGAAGAGTTTCCATGCCGTGGTGAGAATATTTTATTGGGTATATAAAGTGTGTTTCACTTTGTGAAAGGATTGTGTACATTGATGGTGTGACGTAGGGATCTTGATCTGGACTAGGCACTCTGATTGATTACGTTTTTATAGATTCCGATTTCAGCAAAATGAACAATAATTACATATTGGGGTAAAGCGGTCCTTCATTGCCTTGTGGACAGGTCCAATTGATGTTTTGGTTGGGATCTTTGATATCACATGTTTTACAATGTATGCAGTTTGAAGCATTGATAACATAAGTTTCGTGATCATTATGATTGAGCCATTCATAGACAGCTGCAGGGCAATAGCGTGCGGAAGGTCCTCGATAGATTGCGTATTCAGAGTTTTTTTGTTTTTCTAGTGAAGCTATTTTTAAATGGCAAGGTTGGTTTTCTTCATGGTGTGTATTAGAAAGTGCGACACTGGAAAGGCGATCAAAGGTTACAACACCATCTGGTTTTGGATAAGCAATTGGTTGAAATTTTTCTGCTGGTTTGAGACATGCATAGTCTGCTTTTCCATGGGAGAGTGTTTTAAATAAGGAAAATCCGAACAACTGTTGCCACCACATATCAAAGCCAGCAAGTTTAATTCCATATTTTGTACCATATTTTGCCCAAAGTGGTTTGGCGTTGCGTGCTTTATAAAGATCTTTGCCAATGGGACCTTTTCGCCAATGCGTTTCGATTTCTTTGACTTCATCATGAGCACGGCTTTTAGCAAGAGCTGAAGCGATTTTTTCAGCTGCCAATATACCTGATAAGATAGCATTGTGTGATCCCTTGATACGAGGGACATTGACAAAACCGGCAGAACAGCCAATGAGTGCTCCGCCAGGAAAGGTGAGTTTTGGTACAGATTGCCAACCACCTTCACTGATGACGCGTGCACCATAAGAAAGGCGTTTTGCGCCTTTGAAGATTTCATAGAGTTTGGGATGTGTTTTAAAACGTTGAAATTCTTCGAAAGGAGAGAGGTAGGGGTTTTTATAATCTAAATGCACAACAAAACCGACAGAAATTAAGTTTTTTTCCTGGTGATAAAGAAAACCTCCACCGCCGGTATCATTATCTAATGGCCAGCCGATAAAATGTTGAACTAAACCAGGCTTATGTTTTGAGCGATCAACTTCCCAGAGCTCTTTGAGACCGAGACCAAATTTTTGTGGTTCACGGTTTTTGCTGAGTTCAAATTTCTGTATTAGTTGTTTTGCTATTGAACCACGAGCTCCTTCTGCAATGAGAGTATATTTTGCCAGTAACGCCATACCGGGCATATAATTTTCTCCAGGGGTTCCATCTTTATTAAGCCCCATATCACCTGTAAGAACGCCAATGATAGCTCCGTTATCGTTTTGGATGGTATCCGATATGGCAAATCCAGGATAGATTTCAACACCAAGTGCTTCGGCTTTTTTGCTCAGCCAGCGACAGACATCACCAAGCGAAACGATATAGCAACCATCATTTGATAAGATTTTTGGGCGAAACACATTGGGGAATATTGTAGCGTGCTTTGGTTTTAACAAAAAGAATTGGTCATTGGTAACAGGCGTTTTGAAGGGATGATCATGTTCATTTCTCCATTCTGGTAAGAGTGTATCAATGCCAATAGGATCAACAACTGCACCAGATAGAATGTGAGCGCCGACTTCACTTCCTTTTTCGACGATTATGACAGAAAGTTCAGGGTTAATCTGTTTCAGACGAATTGCAGCGGAAAGCCCTGCAGGTCCTGCACCTACAATCACTATATCAAATTCCATACTTTCGCGTTGGTGATGCAGAGGTGCGTGCATAGCTTATAAAGCTTTCTCCAATTCAGGAATAATGTGGTGAAGATCGCCTACAAGGGTGTAATCAGCAATTTGCACGATAGGAGCTTCTTCGTCTTTATTAATGGCTACAATAACTTGTGCATCCATTATACCAGCTAAATGTTGAATTGCACCAGAGATGCCGACAGCAATATAGAGTTCAGGAGCAACGACTTTACCTGTTTGTCCAATTTGCCAATCATTAGGAGCATAGCCTGCATCAACAGCTGCGCGGCTGGCACCCAAAGCAGCTTCTAGTTTGTTTGCAAGAGGGAGAAGAAGTGCCATAAATTGCTCTTGTGAACCAAGACCGCGTCCGCCTGATACAATAACACGAGCTGAGGTGAGTTCAGGGCGATTGCTTTTGCTAGTTTCTGCTTTTACGAAAGAAGAAAGGTTGGGATTAGCGGCTGGTGATATTGTTCTAATGGGTGCAGCATCATTTTTTTGTGGAGTTGGCGTGAAAGAGGCTGTACGGACTGTTATAACCTTTTGAAGATCATTCGTGCGTACAGTTTGAATGGCATTTCCTGCATAAATTGTTCGTTTGAAAGTATCAGGTGCAATCACGGCGATAATGTCTGAAATTTGCATAAGATCAAGAAGGGCAGCTACACGCGGCATCACGTTTTTTCCGGTGCTTGTAGAGGCAGCCATGATCACATCATAATCATTCGCACATTTTATGATTGTGTCGGCTAAAGGTTCGGCCAAATGATGTGCTAGATACTCAGCTTCAGCAACAAGAACTTGCCGTACATCGGTGAGTTTGGCGCTGTTTTCAGCGATCTCTTGAACGTTCGTTCCACAAACCAAGATATCGATATCATTGCTCATTGCTCGAGCCGCAGTGAGTGCTTTTGCGGTTTCTTCTGTATTGTGTTCGGCCAATAAAAGAATTGCCATAAATTTTTATCCTTTTATACAGTGTTGCTTCTGATCCATTATTTATTGAACGTTAAATGCAATTTTTTTGTTTTAGCGCACTGATAAGCTCTGCTACATTGGTTAGTTTGATACCGGGTTGACGGGGTTTTGGTTCTTCAACGCTAAGAATCGTTAAGCGTGCTCGTGTCTCTACGCCAAGATCCGTAAGAGCTTTTTGTTCAATGGGTTTCTTTTTCGCTTTTATTATATTGGGGAGAGAAGTATAGCGTGGTTCATTTAACCGTAAATCAGTAGTCATAATTATGGGGAGGGGGAGGGTAAGGGTTTGTGTACCATTGTCTACTTCTCGGATGACTGTAGCATGTCCATCTTTTATGTCCAGATTGGAGGAAAAAGTTGCTTGTCCCCAGCCAAGAAGGGCAGCTAACATTTGCCCAGTTTGATTGCTATCGTCATCAATGGCTTGCTTGCCCAAAAAGACCATATCTGGTTTTTCTTCATGTACAATGGCCTTGAGAATCTTAGCAATCGCTAAAGGTTCTAGTGTTTCCTCTGTTGTGACAAGGATTGCGCGATCCGCTCCCATTGCCAATCCCGTTCGCAAAGTTTCTTGTGCTGCTTCTGGTCCAATGGAAACAAGAACGACTTCAGAAATTTTTCCAGATTCTTTTTGGCGAATTGCTTCTTCCACGGCGATTTCGTCAAAGGGGTTCATAGACATTTTTACATGGGAGAGATCAACGCCTGTGCCATCGGGTTTAACACGTATCTTGATGTTATAATCAACAACACGTTTGACAGCGACAATTATCTTCATGATGATCCTCTTTGTTTGTATGCTCACAAGTTTATAGTAATAACCACAAGAAACCAAATTGTTTAGAACGGAATCTCACTTAATCATTGGTTTTCCTATTATATAATTTTTTATGTGTGCTTATATTTTTTATCATTGTTACGCATCTTTATTTTGTTTTTTATGTTCTCATAATTGCCAACTTCACTTGAATAAAAAGTAAAAAACAATGAACATTTATTTCAAATGAATGTTTTCATCATAGTTTGTAAAACAGTTGTACGAAAAGAACTTGAAATAAGAGGGGTGCAGAATGATAAATAATTTACGAATAGCAAATGAGGATATCGTTTTTTGGTTCCGTATCTCAGTTTACAAACGAGTATAATAGCTATTAAAGATAATGACAAAAGAATAAAAAAGCCAAAGAGGGGGAGAATTTCTTAATTGAAGCGTTTAAAAGCAGGGAAATTAAATATCACATGTTTCAATATTTCTAACAAATGTTTTAGGAAGTTCTTAAAGCTCTATTTACTAAAATAGAGCACACTTCCCACTCCTTTATGCGATTCTTTGCAAAAGATTAATGAGATGTAGCGTTTGTGAATACTGAATACAATGAGGGGTAGCATTTGTGAATACGAAGAGTCATAATACTAAGCAAGTTCAGCATGATAAACCTTCTTCTTTTGTTGTTGAACCAAAGGGAAGGGTAAGCACACCTGCTGAAGTGACGATGTCGGATATCGCTAAAAAATTACGCTCTGTTTACACACAAATGCAGATGAAACATTCGCCTCATCATTTGACACCACGCAATTTGGTGGAAGAGAGTTTTAAATCTTATTTGGATGATATTAGTCGGGCTATTTTAGCTGAATATTATATGCGTCGCCAAAAAGAAAAAAAGCTTTTTGAGCATTTGGAGCAGATTAAAACGCTTATTCAAAATTTGCAAAGTGAAAAGAAAAGTTTAGAAGAAGCAGCGGCAGTAGCACGGCCTGTTTCTCGTTCAAAACCTCTTGATTCTGTTGTGCAACACCTTGCTCATATGGCATGTGGGGAAAACCAAGAACGGTTTTCGCTCAAAGAGGCGCCAAATTTTTCGGAGCAAAACAATATAAATCCAGTCTCTCCAAATGCTATAAACGCGTTGCAACAAGGTGGTAAAAGTTCTTTGCCAGCAGAAGCTAAAAAGCCTTCTTCAAAAGAGGATGATAGGTTTGTAGAAAGTTCTATAACAGAAGGGAAGTGTTCAGATGTTCAAGCATCTGGTCGTTGCATTGAGTATGATCAATATGCTTCTTCTTTAAAGGTGGATTCTCTCTTAAAAAGAGAGCCTCTGGGGATTTTCTTTTTTTTACGTTATCCTGTTAAAAAATTGCTTCCTTATTTTTTAACCATTGCATTTATGGTGACGATAACATTATGTTTTTATAGTTTTTTTAAAAGGAGCTCGCTTTTTTAATTTGATGATGTGAGGTTAAAATAACATAAGATGTATGCAATTTTTGATTTTATAAAGGCATGTATGGCATCTAAAGTTGTTTTTTTAAACACGCAACAAAGGTTATTAGAGAAGGAGCTCAAAATTAACTAGAAAACCTCAAATTATCTTGAAGGTTCTATAAGTGAGTATTTATTTACCAATTGCTGAAATGTCACTCAACATGCTGATCTTGATTGGTATGGGAGTTGTTGCTGGTTTTTTTTCAGGCCTTTTTGGAATTGGTGGTGGTTTTCTCATCACGCCTTTATTGATTTTCTATAATATTCCTCCTGCTATTGCTGTTGGAACAGGGGCTAACCAGATGATTGCATCATCTGTAACAGGGGCGATTACACATTTTAGAAGGCGCACTCTTGATATCAAACTTGGTCTTCTTTTGGTAATTGGAGGGGGGATAGGCTCTTTAATCGGGATTCAGATTTTTTCTGTGCTGAAAAAATTGGGCCAATTAGATCTCATGATTTCGCTTCTTTATGTGCTTCTTCTTGGGAGCGTAGGAACTTTGATGATTATTGAAAGTTGGTGCGATATGATGCGCCAGCGTAAGGCACCAAAAGTCAATGTTCGTCTTGCTGGTAGACATAATTGGATTCACCGCTTGCCATTTAAAATGCGTTTTCGGACATCAATGATATATGTCAGCGTTATTCCCGTTTTAGGAATTGGTCTCATTGTGGGGTTGTTGTCTTCGATTATGGGAATTGGTGGTGGATTCTTTATGATACCAGCGTTGATTTATCTTCTGCGTGTCCCAACCAGTGTGGTGATTGGAACCTCACTTTTTCAGATTACATTTGTGTCCTCTTTTACCACAATTTTGCAAAGCGTGAGTAATCAGTCAGTTGATATTGTTTTGGCTTTTTTACTGATGCTTGGGGGAAGTATTGGTGCGCAATATGGAACACGTGCTGGACGAAGATTAAAAGCTGAACAATTGCGTATGGCGCTTGCATTTTTGGTGTTGATTGTATGTATGCGGCTTGCTTTCCAATTATTTGTACGCCCTGATAATCTTTTCTCTCTGGATATTCTGATGAGATAAAAATGGATAGATTCTTTTCTTTATGTATCATTACAGGTTGCTTTTATGTAGTTTCTTTTTCTACGTGGGCACATGTTGGTGCGAAAGCTACATTTATTGATCAAGTCGACCACGAAACTATCCAAATTATCGTAACGACTAATATGATCACGGTTGATGCACATTTCGATGGTCGTGATCTTTATATTGCTGGTGTTTTGGAAAATATCGATCCGTTATATTCTCGACAGAACCGTTATGATATTGTTGTCAGCTTAGAAGGGCAAGCGCGGCCGATGGTTATGCGGGAAAAAAAGCGGAATGCTGGAGTTTGGGTTAATGCAGATTCCCTTGTTTTTAAAAATGTTCCTCTTTTTTATTCGATGGTTACAACGAGTGAAATTGATGATATTACTACCGTTGAAGAATATAAACGCTTGGGGCTAGGATTATCCTATTTATTGCTGCAGACGGATGAACAAGATCAGGAAAAAGTACAAATCTTTCGTGATGAACTCATAAAATTGCAAAAAGCCAAAAATCTTTATCATGAGGAAGTGGGTGGCGTTCATTTTGGTTCTGGTGCACTTTTTACAGCACATTTTCGTTTACCGCCAAATACCCCTGTTGGACATTATCAGGTCCGTGCTTATCTTTTTCGCGATGGGCAGTTTATTGATAGTGCGACCACAACTCTTGAAATCGTTAAAGCACATATTGCTTATACAATTTTCCACGCAGCTCATAGGCATAGTTTCTTATATGGACTTGTTGCAGTACTTGTGGCTGTTAGTACAGGCTTTTTATGCCGTTTGATTTTGCGAAAAGATTAGGAAAAGGGAGACCATAAGACATTTATTTTTTGCGGAAAATGCGTAAAAAAAGAAAAATAGGCACAACAATGACGGCTCCCATCACGGTGATATGGAAGAGATTTGTGAAAGTTATAAATCCTGTTTTCCATAGAGATTTTAAAAATTCCATTATTTTCTGCATCAGATTTTGAGGTGTCCACCCAAGAAAATTCATCACAATACCAGCGAGGAATGAAAGGGTAAGCAATTTTATAGCAACACGCCCTAGTGATCCTCCAAGAAATGCATGAAAAGAGTTGGACATATTTTTTCTTCTCTTTATTTTGATACGCTTTTGCATATATTGTGATTGTGTTGCATAATACAATGGTGTTATTATAATAAAGGAGAAACAATATTTTTTTTGTTATTTTTTCTTACTTCTCTTTCAAGTTTACCACCTTGTAATACTGGTGTAACATCTGTGCTAGTTTCTGAAACACGTTCGTGTTCTGTTGGCATTTTCCGTATTACTTTCATAGTACTCCTTTCATTAATTTGGTGAGTATTCTTCACTTTTTTAGGATTTGTAAGGATATATTTATAATGTTGCGATATCTTTCATGATGGTAAGACTTTCAGCACATTGACGTCTCCTCTAAAACATTAATATGTTGCGTATAGAATGGGATTTCAAACCATCCTATTTAAAAAAGAGACTACCCCTTTTGATAAAGAAATACTCAGATAGATATTAAAACTGGATGTTTCAACCTCCGTCAATTAAAAAAATGATAAATTTATTTTTTGAAAAAACAGGGGCAATAAATTTAGCAAGAGTTAGTGTTTCTAAAATAGCAGGGGATTTTCAAAATGTGTTGTTGAAGAAAAGTTTGCTTATGTGTGTGTGGGCAAATACTAGGTTATCGTCATGTTTATGGTTGGGGTTATGTCGTTCTTTGCCTTAAAAGATGATAAGGTGCAATTGAGAGCCATTATTTAGAGGGGAATTCATGGAAAAGCTTAAATTTCCTCCTGAAGAAGGCATGGAAAGCGTTGCCGTAGACAAGTTTATCACTCACTTATGGGCATCAAAATATCAAATTGTTATTGAGATTCTTGCATAAACCGGGGGTACTTTAATGACATTTATAGAAAATCGCAAGAAGAAGTTTGAAGAAGAGGTCATGTTTGATAATGCAAAGAAGAAATCTTTGCTTTCTATGGACTCAATTATAGGTTTTGTGACATCATCAATAGAGCGTTATCAGTCGTAATATCTTCATCGTAATCGGATTGTTTTTCGTTATTATTGGGGTTTGTTTTATACGTGTTCAGGGGGAAAACCGAGTGTTTGGCAAGTGGCTGCTGCTTTTGAAAGTTTTGTGTTTTGCCTCTAGGAGGCGTGTTTTCTAAGCCTGATTTTATTATTTTTGCGTGTTGTTGCATCAGGGAATTTATAAAATAATCTTAAAAGGAAAAGTTTATGGACTTAAAAAGAAAAACATTGAAAAGCAGCAGTTCTTTTATTTCTGCTGTTATTGCACTGGGGATGTTTGTGCAACAAGTTTCAGCAAAAACACCTGTCGATACCCTTGTGATGGCTTGGAATCTCGATGCAATCAGTACATTTGACCCTGCGCAACTTAATGATCGCTATGGAATTGAAGTGGTTAACAATATTTGTGATAATTTAGTCGTTTCGGCTACAGATGATGCTACTAAAATTGTTCCCTCTTTGGCAAAGAGTTGGGATGTTTCGAGTGATGATCAGAGTACGGTGATTACTTTTCATTTGCGTGATGATTTGAAGTTTAATGACGGTCGATCTGCTTATGCCAATGATGTTGTTTGGGGCATGAGGCGGGTTGTTCAATTGAAGTTGTCTAACGCGGCAACGTTTAATGAATATGGTATCACTGAACAAAATGTTGATGAGGCGCTTCAAGCACAAGATGAGAAGACGGTGGTGATGAAATTTGATAAGCCTTATCCAGCAGAGCTTATTCTTAGCAATATTTCCACTAATCGCACTGCTGCTTTGCTTGATCGTGAAACGATTATGAAACACGAACAAGATGGTGATATGGGAAACCGATATTTGGCCAGTCATGCTGCTTGTGTTGGTCCTTATCAGTTAAGTAGTTGGCGTCCTGGAGAAGCTCTTTTATTGCGTGCAAGTTCCAACTATTGGGGGGAAGCGCCTAAGTTGAAGAAGATTTTAATTCGCCATGTTGCCGAGCCAGGAACGCAACGTTTACTGTTGCAAAAACACGATGTTGATGTTGCACGTAATTTGACACCAGAGGATTTGGCAGATCTTCAAGCAACAACAGATATTAAGGTTGAAAAAGTGTTGACGCCGTCCATGATAATATGGGGGTTCAATACAACAAATCCAATTTTTGCCAATGAAAAAGTACGTTTGGCAATGCGCTATTTGATCGATTATGAAGAACTTGGTAAGACCCTTCTCAAAGATGTTGGTATTCCACGTGCAAGCTTTATTCCTCTTGGGAATCTTGGTGCTTTGGATGAAAAAGAAGGGCAACCTTTTAAATTAGATTTGCAAAAAGCTAAGCAGCTTTTAACGGAAGCAGGGTATCCAGATGGTTTTGAGGCAAATATTTTTGCAGGAGCATCTCCTTATCCTTTTGCTTTGCCAATTGCCCAATCTCTGCAAGATAATGCAAAAAAAGTGGGGGTGCGTTTTAAAATTGAGCGTTTTGTGGGTACACTGTTGTTTTCAAAACTTTACGCACGTGCTTTTGATACAATTTTTTTCGGATGGAATAATGATTCTGCAGATCCCCACACAATGGCTTCACGTCTGATTTACAACCCTGATAATCGGTTTGAGGCTAAAAATACGGGTTATCCAAGTTGGTGCCATGGATATTTGGATGAAAAGATGAACCAAAAGGTTAAGGATGCATTGTTTCAAAAAGATCCACAGAAGCGGGCACAAATATATGCTGATTTGCAACGTGAAATTATGCAAAAAGGCCCTTATGCTTTCATCTATCAGACATATGTTTCTGTAGCGATGACACCTGATATTAAAAAATGGGTTTGGAATAGTGCACCACGTATTTTTTATAGTGCAATTGAAAAATAAGCGAATTTAAGTGTGTAAAATACAACAAAAGTGAGATCGTGATATCTTCGACGTTTTGTATATGATTTAAGAATTTTGCAAAACGTTGAAGTTCGTCTGCAACGGATTTATATGTTGTGTATAGAATGTAATTTCAAGACATTCTCTTTTAGAGAGAGATTTCATTCTCATTAAAGGTGTGTTTGTGTAGATGTCAAGATTAAACATTTCAACTTTCGTGAATTAAAAAATGGTAAATTTTTTTAGTGAAAAAACAGGTGCGACGAATGTAGCAGAATTTAGTGTTTCCGAGATAGCTGGGGCTTTAAAGCGTGTTGTTGAAGAGAAGTTTGCTTATGTGCGGGTGCGTGGGGAGATATCGGGGTATCGTGGTGCTCATGCTTCGGGGCATGCTTACTTTGCTTTAAAAGATGATAGGGCGCGCTTGGAGGCTGTTATTTGGCGCGGAGTTATGGAAAAGCTCAAATTTCCTCCTGAAGAAGGGATGGAAGTGATTGCTGTAGGCAAGCTTACAACTTATCTGGGGTCATCAAAATATCAAATTGTTATTGAGGCTCTTGAACCAACAGGGGTTGGCGCTTTGATGACACTTCTAGAAAACCGCAAGAAGAAGCTTGCGGATGAAGGCTTGTTTGACGAAGCTAAAAAGAAACCGTTGCCTTATATGCCACAAATTATAGGCGTTATAACATCACCAACAGGTGCTGTTATCCGCGATATTATTCACCGTATATCGGATCGTTTTCCTTTGCATATTTTGGTTTGGCCTGTACGGGTTCAGGGGGAAACAAGTGGTCGGGAAGTTGCTGCGGCTCTTGAAGGTTTTAATGCGTTGCCCTTAGGGGGACTTATTCCAAAGCCTGATCTTATTATTGTTGCACGAGGAGGGGGAAGTTTAGAAGATTTGTGGGGATTTAATGACGAAGCCGTTGTGCGTGCTGTTTATGCATCTGCTCTTCCTGTTATTTCTGCTGTTGGGCATGAAACGGATTGGACCTTGATTGATTATGTCGCTGATTGGCGCGCTCCAACTCCTACAGGAGCAGCAGAAATGGCTGTTCCCGTTAAGCTTGATCTCGAAGTGCAAGTGGCATCGCTTGGTGCGCGTTTGCGCACCGGATTAGCGCGTTATTTTGATTTTCATCGACAAAAATTGCGTGCTACTCTGCGAGCTCTTCCAACTGCCGATCAAATTTTTGCTTTACCTCGGCGAAGTTTTGATGAAATTTCAAGTCGGTTGCAGCGTGCTCTTTGTGTAAGTTATGATAAAAAACGTTTTTCTTTTTATGCACTTAGTATACGTCTTTCACCGCGTTTGCTCAATACTGAAAAAGCACAACACAATATGAAGGAATATACTGCACGCCTCCACCGTGCTTTTGTGCGCAATGTTGAAAAACAACGTGCTCAGATAGAGGTAGCTTTCAGGCTTTTAAGGAGTACTTCGTATCAGAATATTTTGGAGCGCGGCTTTGTTTTGGCTTTGGGGCAAGAGAATAAGCCTATCAAAAGATTGGTGCAGTTCCCTGAATCAGGGCAAGTGAATTTACGCTTTTTTGATGGTGAAATTAGTGTTTCAACGCATGATCATGTGCTCAATCGATCTTCAAAATCTAAACGGGTAAAGTCTAAGCAAGATGATCAAGAAATGCTCTTTTGATACGATAAATTTAGTGCTGGATGAAGGACTCCTTATGGGAGTGGATGGAAAAGTTCGTTGTTCATGGGCAGGAACTGACCAACTTTATTGTGCTTATCATGATAACGAATGGGGAAAACCTGTTTTTGATGATTCCCGTTTGTTTGAAAAAATTTGTCTTGAAGGTTTTCAGGCAGGACTTTCTTGGTTAACGATTTTAAAAAAAATCTCTCATTTTCGCCAAGCTTTTGATCATTTTGATTTCGAAAAAATTACTTATTATGATGAAGAAAAGATCAAAATATTGATGCTTAATAAAGGCATTATTCGTCATCAGGGGAAAATTCTATCAGTGGTTAATAATGCCTTCAAAGCACGTGAAATAATTGCAGAATGGGGCAGTTTGTCTGACTATTTTTGGTCTTTTCAGCCACCACAATCAGAGCGTTATGAAAAGATAGATTTTCAAATATTCAAGAACAATCCTGTTACACCAGCTTCTCTTCGTCTTTCGGCAGATTTAAAAAAACGTGGTTGGACATTTGTTGGTCCCACAATTTGTTATGCTTTTATGCAGGCAGTAGGGATTGTAAATGACCATCTTGAAGGGTGTTTTTGTCGATAAATTTGCAAAGATCTTTTAGTCTTTTGATAGTTTAATCTGCTGCTTATCACGTGATAATCGCTTTTGGGGGTGAGGGTGTGGTGTAGAACTGGTTTTAACAGCTACAGCGATGTGATTTCAGAAAGGGTGATAAAAGATCGGTTAGCGATTTTTCAGGAGTGTTTTTTTTAAATTTTTTATTTCTGGAAGCATCGTGGATGCAGTTTATACTACTATCGGTTTGAGGAATATTTGTCTGTTGTATTTATACAATGTTTAATAAGACAAATGATTGACATTTTATTCATGGTTTTTGATAGAAGCTGAGTCGTTTTCAGTTTTATCAGCGTAGAGCTATGATGTATTGTTCTGTTTTTTGGAATTTAACGAAATATGTTTGTTAAATTTTACTGAATATAGAGTCATTAGCAATATTTGTATCGTATCCTATTATCAAATGCTTGTGCATGTAATACAGAAAAATAGTGCTATGGAAAATTGATGTAAATCACTTAGTCTGCTTGTGTTATACTTTGTTATCTGATAGCTTTCTTTTTTGGGAAGCGATTTTGCTGTGTGGGCTTCAGTTTTTGGGAAGATTTTTAAGCTCAGGCAGGTTATATCCACTCCATTGCTTAGTTGAATCCCCGGAATTTTCCGTTAGAAAATATAATTGGTGTGGTTTGTGATTTGGTATCGAGTTTGTGTATGTGCGAAGCAATGGTGAACATCAAGATTGGAAAGAATTTATAGAAGTCATGTCTTTTTTGGGGGGGTGAGTATGGTGAATTTTGTTTTTACTCATGAAAAAGTTTTTTTTATTATGCATTTTCTCATTGGCGATGATCTTCTTAGAAAGATGAAGTTTAAAGGAAATATTTCTCATCGCAGTTGTATATTTGTCGAATCGTTTTCTATTGTACATAACAAAGAAAGATTTCTTTTTATTCTTAGCATTCAAAAGCTTAAAGAGCTTTTTACAGGGGCAAAGTTGCAGCAGTGTTGATTTTTTGTGTTTTTCGACTCGTTTAGTTCAGTCTTAATAATACGCTAAAGATAAGCGTGCTCCTTGAAACTGATTGTCTGAGAGGTACAATTATTTTTTTAAAGTTTGCACATTATTATTTTTTGATACAGTTTAAGGGAATGGAATGGTGAATTTATGAATCTCTGTGCAATGGCTTTCTATATGACTTACAACTTAGGAGTGGTTTGAGGATAAGAAGTAGCTTATTGTGGAGGGCAAAAAGGCATTATAATGCGGATATGATACTGGCTGAGTGAAGGTGCGTTGCATGTTTTTTATGGTTTTATTGCAACTTGAGCCAATGACTTCAAAAGTGAATGATTTTATATAGGTGGTCAAAACATTTTTGTTCAGTTTTCGTTATTATAAGTTTATCGTATTATTTTAAAATAATTAATCGATATAATAACTTAAAAGGAAAATTTTATGGACTTAAAAAGAAAAATATTAAAAAGCAGCAGTTCTTTTATTTCTGCTGTTATTGCACTAGGGATGTTTGTGCAACAAGTTTCAGCAAAAACACCTGTCGATACCCTTGTGATGGCTTGGAATCTCGATGCAATCAGTACATTTGACCCTGCACAACTCAATGACGTTTATGGAACTGAAGTTATTGATAATGTTTGTGATAATTTGGTTAGTGCAGCTACAGATGATCCAGCTAAAATGGTTCCCTCTTTGGCAAAGAGTTGGGATGTTTCAGGTGGTGATCAGAGTACGGTGATTACTTTTCATTTGCGTGATGATTTGAAGTTTAATGACGGTCGATCTGCTCATGCCAATGATGTTGTTTGGGGTATGAAACGGATTGTTAAACTAAAGATGGGCAACGCGGCAATATTTAATGAATATGGTATCACTGAACAAAATGTTGATGATGCTCTTCAAGCGCCAGATGAGAAGACGGTGGTGATGAAATTTGATAAGCCTTATCCAGCAGAGCTTATTCTTAACAATATTGTTTCTAGTCGTGCTACTGCTTTGCTTGATCGTGAAACGATTATGAAACACGAACAAGATGGTGATATGGGAAACCGGTATTTGGCCAGTCATGCTGCTTGTGTTGGTCCTTATCAGTTAAGTAGCTGGCGTCCTGGAGAAGCTCTTTTATTGCGTGCAAGTTCCAACTATTGGGGGGAAGCACCTAAGTTGAAGAAGATTTTAATTCGCCATGTTGCCGAGCCAGGAACGCAACGTTTACTGTTGCAAAAACACGATGTTGATGTTGCACGTAATTTGACACCAGAGGATTTGGCAGATCTGCGAGAAAAAACAGATATTAAGATTGAAGAGGTGTTGGAGCCTTCCATGATGTATTGGGGATTCAATACAACAAATCCAATTTTTGCCAATGAAAAAGTACGTTTGGCAATGCGTTATCTTATTGATTATGAAGGACTTGGGAAGACCTTTCTTAAAGGTGTAGGTATTCCACGTGCAAGCTTTATTCCTCTTGGGAATCTTGGTGCTTTGGATGAAAAAGAAGGGCAACCTTTTAAACTTGATCTGCAAAAAGCCAAACAGCTTTTAACGGAAGCAGGTTATCCAGATGGTTTTGAGGTAAATTTTTTGGTGGGGACATCTCCTTATGCATTGTCCATTGCTCAAAGTATCCAAGATAATGCAGAAAAAGTGGGAGTGCACCTAAAAATTGAACGTTTAGCGGGTACGCAGTTGTTTTCAAAAGTTTACGCACGTGCTTTTGATACGACTTTTATAGGATGGAATAATGATTCTGCGGATCCCCACACAATGGCTTCACGTCTGATTTACAACCCTGATAATCGGTTTGAGGCTAAAAATACAGCCTATCCAAGTTGGCAGCATGGATATTTGGATGAAAAGATGAATCAAAAGGTTGAGGATGCATTGTTTCAAAAAGATCCGCAGAAACGGGCAAAAATATATGCTGATTTGCAACGTGAGCTTATGCAAAAAGGACCTTATGCTTTCATTTTTCAGAAATATAGTGTTGTAGCGATGACACCTGATATTAAAAAATGGGTTTGGAATAGTGCACCACGTATTTTTTACAGTGCGATTGAAAAATAAGCACGTATTTAAGTGTTGTAAAATATAAAAAGAGCATGTTCATGATGTAAATGATGAAAAATATCCCCCTGCATAAAAGTGGTTTTAAAGCCATTTAGGGTATAAAATTGCGGGGGGGATTTGCTATAAATATAGTGAAAGTGCGGTTTATAGGTGTGGAGAGATCAATATTGATCAGCATAGAGATAATGTTTCTGAAGATATCTGTTCATTATAGTGTCGGTGGTATACGTCTCAGTTATATAGCTTAGCGTTTGAGTATCTAGCTTAATGAAAGTTAGAGAGAATGGATTGTGTGTTGTGCTGTGCTTTTGAGAGATAAAATAAATAAATCAGAATTGCTTTCGTGTGTACAAGAAAAAATAAAACGCAAAAGGAAGGAATAAAATGAAAAGAAAAGGAATATTGAAGAGCTTTTGTATTTTATTAGTGGTAATTGGGTATTTAAATGCCTCCATATCACTAGCACTAAGTGCATCATCCAAAGATACATTGGTGATGGCGTGGAATATTGATTCAATTAGCAGTTTTGATCCAGCACAATCGGTTGAGGTTGTCACGAGTGAGTTGTTGACGAATATTTGCAGTGCGTTAGTACAGTACGATCGTAATGATCCTAAGAAAGTTCGTCCTGCCATGGCTCAGTCTTGGGATGTTTTAGATGGTGGAAAAAGAATAGTTTTTCATCTCCGTGATGATTTAAAGTTTGATGATGGAAGGAAGGCGACTGCGCAAGATCTCGCGTGGTCAATGCAACGGATTGTTAAATTAGGTTTGGGTTATGCCCAATCTTTGATAAATTATGGATTTACTAAAAACAATGTTGAACAAGATATTCAGGCCCTTGACAATAAAACTTTACAACTGAAATTGGACAAACCTTATCCTATCCAACTTGTATTGACTGTAATTGGGCAGTCCTATGCTTCTGCTTTGCTTGATCGACAAACACTTGAAGCGAAAAGTGTTGATGGTGATATGGGCAACAAATATTTAGCCACGCATTCTGCTTGTGTTGGTCCTTATAAGTTGGTGCGTTGGACCCCGGGGGAGAAAGTTGTATTACAAGCTACACAACATTACTGGGGAGATGATGTACCCAAAATTAAAAAGATTGTTGTGCAGCATGTCGCTGAATCAGCAAGCCAGAGACTTCTTTTGGAAAAAGGTGATGTAGATATAGCGCGTGATCTCTCTTCAGAGGATATCTTAGATATTGAAAAAAAAGGGGGACCGATCAAAATTAGCCGTGTTTTACGACCGCAGTCCATTTATTTATCGTTGAACAATAAAAACGCGATTTTTGCTAACGAAAAAGTAAGGTTAGCACTTCGTTATTTGATTGATTACGATAACCTTGGAAAAACTGTTTTAAAAGGTATTGCAATTCCACGTGCAAGTTATATGCCATTAGGTATTCCGGGGGCTTTAGATGAAAAAGAGGGATTACCGTTTAAATTAAATTTAGAAAAGGCAAAGCAATTAATAAGTGAAGCTGGTTATCCTAATGGTTTTAAGGCCAATCTTTTGGTTGGGAGCCTTACCTATATGTCATCTGTAGCACAGTCTATTCAAGAAAATGCACGCAAAATTGGTATTGAGCTTACAATTGAAAAGATGGCACAAGCTCAATTATTGAGCCGTGTTCGTGGTGGAAATTATGACACTGCTATTATGGGGTGGGGGAGTGCTGATCCTGATGGGCATCCTGCTTCATTAAATCATGTTTTTAATCCTGATCCAACATTTACAAAAAAGCACAATATGTATTTGGCTTGGCGTGCTGGTTATTATGATGAGAATGTCAATAAAATGGTGATGGATACGTTGTTTGAGCAAGATCAAAATAAGCGTATTACACAGTATCGTGCTTTACAGCATTATGTGCTCGAGCACGGCCCTATGGTTTATTTATTTCAGACGTATTATACCGTTGGCATAGGACCAGCAGTCAAAAATTGGGTTTGGAATAGTTTTAGACTTTACTACAATGATGCAGAAAAATATGCGCAGTTACATGAATAAAAATTATGTGGGATGCGTGATTTGAGTTTTTTGATTGTGTGGCGGAAAGGAACGCCACATTCATATTTTATAGATGTTTAGGATCTTATCAAGATGACTTTATCATTTCCAGAAGCCAATAGAGTAGCATCACAAAAGCAGAAAGAAATGTTTGTATGGGACTTTTTTTTAAAGGGATTGAAGTTGCTCATTTCAATTTTTATCACATTGCTTGGTTTGGTGACTATCACTTTTTTTATTGGTCATTTGCTTCCTTTAGATCCGGTTCTTGCTATTCTTGGTGATAATATCAGTCAAGAAGCTTATGATGCCATGTTTTATAAGTTAGGTCTTGATAAACCATTGATTGTTCAATATTGGAATTACCTTTACAATGTATTTTTGTTTGATTTTGGGGATGCATTAACTTCAGGTCGTCCTGTTTTAACAGACATTATGCGTGTATTCCCTGCAACGCTAGAGCTTGCAACAGTTGCTATTGTGATTGGCACAAGTTTTGGTATTCCCTTTGGGGTTTTTGCAGCGATGTATCGTGATTCACCGATTGATTATTTTGTCCGTGTTTTTACACTACTGAGTTATTCAACCCCGACTTTTTGGCTTGGATTGATGGCATTATTAATATTTTATGCTAAACTTGGCTGGATTGGTGGTCCAGGTCGTATTGATTTTATTTACGAATATTCTTTTGAACCCAGAACGGGATTTTTTCTCTGGGATACTCTCTGGCAGGGACAATGGGAAGCTTTTGGCAATGTTTTTAGCCATATTATTATGCCTGCTTTAATTTTAGCTTTCGGAGCTATGGCTTATATTAGTCGTATGACACGTGGTTTTATGATTGAACAGCTTAATCAAGAATATATTATTACCGCGCGTGTGAAGGGATTATCGTGGGCGCGAACGGTTTGGGGGCATGCTTTTCGTAATGCGGCTGTTCAGATTATTACTGTGGTCGCGCTTTCTTATGCTTTTTTATTAGAAGGCGCTGTCTTGACAGAAACGGTTTTTGCCTGGCCTGGCTTTGGTCGTTATTTGACCAATGCACTTTTGGCAGGAGATATGAATGCGGTTGTAGGATGTACTTTCCTTATAGGATTTCTTTTTGTTGCTATTAATTTGTTTTCTGATTTACTTTATCGCATCTTTGATCCAAGGACACGTTGAATATGACAATAATTAATCATCATAAGTCGCAATCGTCATTTTCTTTGAAACATTGGTTAACTGAATCTGTTCCAAGATCAATACTGCAAGCGAATGTACAAAAAATTTATCATTCATCGATCAGATTTTCTCATAATTTTTCGGCTGTATTTGGTCTGATTATTATTTTTGTTATTGTTTTATGTGCAGCTTTTGCTCCTTGGATTGCTACCCATGACTTTATTAGCAATGACCTTGTTCATCGATTGCAGCCGCCGTCTATACAGCATTATTTAGGAACAGATGAATTGGGGCGTGACATTTTTAGTCGTTTAGTTTTTGGTGCACGTATTACTCTCTATATTGTTTTTCTCACAACAATTATTGTCGGACCAATAGGGTTAGTTGTTGGCACTGTAGCTGGCTATATGGGCGGATGGATTGATACTATTCTGATGCGTGTTGTTGATGTTTTTCTTGCTTTTCCAAGTTTGATTTTAGCCCTTGCTTTTTCAGCAGCTTTAGGACCAGGGATTGAAAATGCAGCAATTGCCATTTCAATCGCAGCGTGGCCACCGATAGCGCGTTTGGCACGTGCTGAAACTTTGACTATACGGTCATCTGATTATGTCTCAGCAGTTCGTTTGCAAGGTGCTTCTACTTGGCGAATTATTCTGTTTCATATCGCACCGATGTGTATTCCTTCAGTGGTTGTAAGGTTAACATTAGATATGTCTGGAATTATTTTAACGGCTGCTGGTCTTGGTTTTTTAGGGTTGGGTGCTCAACTTCCAAACCCTGAATGGGGGGCAATGCTTTCGACAGGTCGTGAATTTATGATGACAAGTTGGTGGTTAGCGGCGATGCCAGGTTGTGCAATATTATTTACAAGTCTTGCCTTCAACCTTTTAGGTGATGGGTTTCGCGATATATTGGATCCACGTAATGGATAAAAAATTATTAGAGATAGAAGATTTACGTATTTCTTTTCCGACAATGCGCGGCATTTCAGAAGTTGTGCGCGGCGTTAGCTTTTCTGTGGGAAAGGAAAAAATTGGAATTGTTGGGGAATCAGGGTCTGGCAAATCGATGACTGGACGTGCGCTGTTAAAACTAAGTCCAAAGGCTGCAATCGTTAAAGCCAAAAAAATGCGTTTTGATGATATCGATCTTTTGGCTGCAAATGAACCTCAGATGCGTACTATTAGGGGAAAACGTATTTCAATGATTTTGCAAGATCCTAAATATTCGCTTAATCCATTAGTACGAATTGGGGATCAGATCATGGAAGCTTATCGTATTCATTATCGTGTTTCAAAAATGGATGCGTGGGAAAAAACAATTTCCATGTTAGAATCTGTTCATATTCGCAATCCTGAGCATGTTATGCGTCTTTTTCCTCATGAAATATCGGGTGGCATGGGACAGCGGGTGATGATTGCTATGATGCTTATCCCTAAGCCTGATTTGATTATTGCAGATGAACCAACTTCTGCACTTGATGTCACTGTGAGAAGTCAAGTTTTGTCAGTATTAGATGAGCTTGTGACGAAGTCTGGAACGGGACTTATTTTTATTAGTCATGATTTGAATATGATTGCTGATTTCTGTGATCGTGTTTTGGTGATGTACGCTGGTCGCGTATTAGAAGAATTACCTGCGTGTGATTTATCGCGTGCGCGTCACCCCTATACCAAGGCTTTATTAGACAGTTTACCAAGGCTTGATAAACCAGTTGATGTTTTGGCCGTCCCAGAGCGGGATTCCGATTGGCTGTATGGCCCAACGATTGTTAGTGGTGTTTGAGGGAGCTATCCATGGCCAATTGTGAAAATATTGTTGATGTTTCTAATTTATCTGTAACCTTTGGGCATGGGCACAAAGCAGTGACAGTTGTTAAAAATGTTAATTTCCATATTAAACGTGGAGAAGCTTACGGTTTAATTGGTGAATCAGGATGTGGAAAATCAACGATTTTGAATGCATTGGTAGGGATGATATCTCGTTATAGTGGGCGTTTCCTCTTTGATGGAGAAGAGGTACAGCAAAAAAGAAGCAAAGATTTTTTGCGGCGTATTCAAATAGTTTTTCAAGATCCTTATGCTTCGCTTCATCCACGAAAAATGGTGCACAGTGTTCTTTCAGAATCGCTTGCAATTCATAGTATGGATAACCGAAAGGAAAGAGTGTACGATGTTTTGAATTCTGTTGGTTTAAATTCTTCATTTCTCTATCGTTATCCACATGAGTTATCTGGAGGGCAGCGTCAGCGTATTGCCCTTGCAAGGGCTTTGATTATTGAACCAGAAGTTTTGTTGCTTGATGAACCAACCTCTGCATTAGACGTATCGGTGCAGGCTGAAATTTTGAATTTGTTGAAATCATTGCGGGAAAAAAAGCAATTAACTTATTTAATGGTTTCTCATGATCTCCCCGTTATTGCTCATATATGTGAACGTGTTGGTATTATGCATCAAGGGGTTATTCTTGAAGAACTTGGTAATAATGATCTCCGCAATTTGCATGCGCAAAGTGACTATACCAAAATGTTTTTTGAAGCCAGTATCGAACCTATTGCTCATAGAGAAGAGAGAGTATGAGGAATTTTATAGGAAGGAAAAGGATTTTTTCTGTAATGTAAAATTTTTTCATTTTTTATTATTATATTAAGAAACTATTTAATGATAATATTTTTATCATATTATGTATTTTTATTATGATATATAAATATAATAATGTAATTTATTTTTTATATTATAATTTATTTAATTATATTTTGATAATTAAAATTTTAAATATAGCATTTCTTTACTCTATGATGCTGTATTTAATGGATGTTTCTGATTTTTCTATTGGAATATGTTTTATCTTTTACGCTCTCTGGTTTTTTTTATCCTTTCTCATCTTATTTCTCTAAAAATGCTGAGCTTTTTTTAAAAAAAGCAAGAGTAAGGATATTTGTAATCACAAATAACAATTATGGAAATCTTTAGGTTATTTTCTATCATAAAAAGAGAAGGCTTTTAAAAAGGAGTTCAGATTTATAAATTGAAAAGGCAGCACATTGTGCTGTCTTTTTTATTAATGCAAACAGAATAAACAGGCTTGCTTTTACAGCCTTATTTTAAAACTGATAGCGTATGCCACCAGAAAAACTAGCTCCAGAGATACCAGTTTTCTGAAGCTTTTGTTGATAACTGACATCACCATGAAGCGAGAGATTGCCAGACAGTTGTGCATTGATGCCAATGCCGCCTTCAATTGCAGCTCCCATAGGATCAAGGTCAAATTTTCTGCCAATCTCAATGGTACCATCATCAGCAAAAGTTTTGATTAAGTTTGCTTTTCCATAGAAAGACATCGGATGGTTGTTTTCAGCAGCAACGGTTTTTGTCAAACGTCCGCCAACACGGATCAACCATTGCGAAGGATTATTCATATCAACGGTAAAGTTATCGGCATCTTCAATGGTGTTAAACATCAAATGTTGATAGGCAAGTTGTGCTTGCGGCTCGAAGGTTAAACTTTCCACACTGGTTGCAAATTCTTTGCCAATAGTCGTAGAGACACTCAACATCTTAGCATCGTTCAACTTTGCGGTTTTGCCAATGAGAGCATTGGTGATATTTCCTTTTAGCATTCCATAGGACAACAGTGTATCCACATACAGACCATTGTTATGTTGTATCGTTGCGTAAGCTGTCAGAGACCACTTATCCAGTGTATTCTTGCTAGCATCTACTATGTCCTTTGGTGTGAATGATAGCTGTCCATAGGTGCCTACAAGACCAAAATGTGTGGTTGCGCTTTGTCCTTCCATAGCTGCCAATGTCACACCGCCTTGGAGAGCAGCATAACCAATATCCGCACCATAACCGTATTTGAGAGGTCCGCGTTCAGAAGATAAGGTTCCTGTGCTTCCGTAAGTGTAGAGGAAGAAACCTGTTTGTTTCTCTTTTTCTTTTCCTAAGACCGATGTTCTGATATTGGCTAAAAGCGTGTTTTGTTTAGCCATATCGGTTAATCCCGTATAGAAGAGGGCATTTGGCATAACTAAGTAACTTGCTGTTTGTGCTACAGGGGCGATGACACTTGGACCCGAGCTAGAACCAGTTTCAAGAATTTCTTTATGTAAGCGGAAATCCCAGAAGTTTTCATTCTTTTCATCAAACAGGTTTTGCGCAACATCAGCTTTTCCATGGCTTGACTCTGGTCCATAGGCAGTGAGCGTATATTTATAAGGCAAATGATTTTTCGTGGTATAGCCATTTGCCAGTTTGAAAGAGTCTTCATTTGCTTTTCCGGAAACTTGAATGAGTGAAAGTCCCCCTATATTGGAAGGACCAGCAGCATTTACTACACTCTTTCTGTCCCCTGAATCGCTTTTGATATAAACTGTTGTGTTGCCTGAGACATCACCATGAATGAGAAGCCTATCGGTTTTTTGATCGGCACTTGCTATGCCATCACTCCAAGCAGTGTTGAAGTAAATCTTTGCATCACCAGAAGCCTTATAGACCTCTGAAGTGTCTGGTTTACCAGACCCTATATGCAATGTGTGATAATGGTCTTCTGTTGGTCCATGAAAGATGATGGAGCTGTTGTTGAGACTAAGCACAGAAACATCAGAACGTGCTCTTTGATCAATATCAAGTAAATTGCCATCAGCATCTTTTTCTTTTGTACTGTTTTTCAATGTCCATATGGTGTTGTTTTTCAGATCAAAGTGGACATTTCTGTCTTCAGCAATATTCGCTTTGCCCTCTAGAGTGGAATGATTTGCGTTTAATGTGAAGGTGCCGTTGGAGATTGCTTTAACCTCTTTCTTGTTCCAATAATTGTCGGATCCCCAAGATTTTGGATTTTCGAAAATACCATCTCCTAATAATACGTCGTTATGGATTTCTGAATTTGTAAGATTGACTGTACTAATTGACAAATCTTGAATATCTTCAATGTTATCGTTAGTAAAAGCTCCAACGAAAATTCCTGTCCCATTTTCAACGTGAATATCTGCATTGGTTAAATTGATCTCATTGTTTTGATGTTTTTGAGGATCATTTGATTCATCGAGTTTGCTATCAAAGAGACCTAACAACTGTAAACCGTTGATTCCTGCTGTTACAGAAACATTTCTCAGATCAATATGTCCGTTAGCTGCTGCCCATATTGCAACTTTTTTTGCTTCTATTTTATTTTCTTTTGCACTCTGTACTGCTTCAATATCAGTATTAATCATCTTAATCGTACTATTATTTCCTGCAGTAAGACCAAAATCAAAATTTTGAATGGTTGTTTTACCATTGAATTCGATTATACTATCAAGCTCTGCAACGTTTACACCAACAGTCATTTCTTTATTATTTTCACCACCGGTTATTGTTAAATCTCCGCTGGTGATTTTACTCCCACCGTCTGCATAAAGGCCTTCATCAACATTTTGAATGATTGTTTTGCCCTTTAACTGAATTTCACTACCAGATTCCGCTGTCCATACACCAGAGCGTTCTTTGTTGTGGTCTTGATCAATTGCTTCACCACCGATTATTGTTAAGTTTTCGCTGGTGATTTTACCGCCATCAACTGCTCCAAGACCGTTTAAAGTATTATTAATCGTTGTTGTTCCATGCAATTCAATTTTGCTATCAGGACCAAATGCAACTGCAGCGGAACTTTTGCCATCTGTTGTTAGAGAAACATTCGTAGTATCAATCTGTCCACCTTTTTTCGCAAATAATGCGGTGTTTCCATTTTTTAATAATGTGGCGTCTTCATTCTTTATTGTTACTGTTCCTCCTGCCATTGTGATCTTAGATCCTGCCTCTGCATGGAGTCCATTGCCATTAGATGAGGAAACTGTCGTATTGTCAGTTAAAGTAATAGTACTGCCTTGTTTAGCATAAATTCCATCATCTTTTCCGTCAAACGATCCCCCAGAGATTGTTATTGTCGAATGATCATCTGCAAATATGCCTGTTGTTGCTTGCGTAACGGTTACATTTTTTAAATTGATTGTACTTTTCTCTGCTTTTATTCCTACAGACATTGGCTTGCCATTTTCACTGCTTGATATGGTTACATTTTCTAGCGTGTTTTGATTATTTTTGCTCGCGTTGAAGGAAGCGCCAATTTCAGAAGCCGTAATGAAGCCCGCGGTCATTTTGATTATGCCACCTTTTTTTGCTCGAAGCCCGTTAGTAACTTTTTCAATGGTTGTTATGCCCGTTAAATTAATTTCGCTACCAGAATCTATCGATTCTACAGCAGTGGGGAATTTTTCGGGATCAGAAGTGTTTATTTTTAAATCTTTGCCGTTGATTGTGCCACCGTTTGTTACCTTAATTGCATCATAGGATTTTCCAGATTCATTTTTAACTTCTCCTTTATCAGCATGAAGAACTTCGGCATATGCGTTGAAATGAGTGCTAAACAGCATGACAGCTATGGCAGCTGTACAGCATGAAAGAGATTTTTTATACATCAATATTTTCCTTACTTATAAGCCCCATATACTCCTCCCCCGCCTACAAGAAGGATTATCAATATGGATGACAGTTGTAAGAAGGAATAGGTGATTTTTATTTTTATGTAAAGTATATTTATAACTAATATTAAAATACGAAATGTTTATTTGTTTTTTATAATTTATTTAATTGAATATTTTATGTATTTTAATTTTTTTATTTAATTTATTATAATATTTTTAAAATATATCGTATTATTTTAATATTTATATTGATAATGCATTGTAAAATAAATTATTTTATTAATAGTAGGTATCATTTTGTTCAAATATTAATGAGTCTATGCTGTGAGGAATAAAGAGATGGAAAAGACACTGAAAAAAACAAAAAATGATCAATGAGAATAGCAGTGTCTGCACAGCTGTATCTGGGAAAAAGAAAGATTTTTAATGTCACTTCAGAATAAGCAGAGAAAAGAGTTTTTTGAGGATCTTTTATAAAAAAGTTAGGAGGTCCTAGATGACTTTTAAAAGGTCTTTGAAAACCCGTTGTAGTTTGACATTAGCTTTTGTCTTAAGTGGGAAGAGTTGAGATTGGATAGGAATATATAATACTCGTTGTTTTTATGTATTTTTACCGTTAATGCGTTGTTTATCAAATTTGGATTTTGCTACGCAGCAATCGAAAAAAATGAAAAACCGCAAAAATCAATATTTGATAGCAAAAATGAAAAGAAACTTTGAAAAAATAAATTAAACATTGAGACAAATTGTATAACTTGCCAACAAGCTAAAATGCTAGATATGCAAGTTACAAAACTAAAGTCATAATCATAAAAATAAAAACGGTAGCGGAGGAGGGATTTGAACCCCCGACACAAGGATTATGATTCCTCTGCTCTAACCTACTGAGCTACTCCGCCAAACAAAATAGACAAATTGTTGCAACTTATCTCATTCTTTTGCGGATATAAGGGGTAGAATAGCAAGATGTCAAGCATCGTTTTTAAGCTTTTCTCTTGTCATTCTATTTCATCCCCGATATGGAATAAATGAAAGTATATTTTTATATAATAAATCAGGGGAAGGCATAAAAATGGTGCCACGTGTAGCGGTTTTAGGGTGTGGTCGTTGGGGAGGGAATCATATACGAACCCTCAAGAAACTCGGGGCTTTGGCAGCAGTTTCTGATATGGATGGTGAGCGCGCTGCAAGTTTTGCAAATATGTATGGTGTTAAAGCCATTGCGTCTGATAATCTTTTTACTCATGAAGATATTGATGCATTAGTGTTGGCGTTGCCTCCACAATTTCATACAGAAAATGTTCTGCGTGCTCTTAAAAATGGTAAAGATGTTTTGGTTGAAAAACCAATTGCTTTGAATGTAGCCGATGCTGAGCGTCAAGTTCAGGTTGCTAGCGAATACGGGCGGATTTTTATGGTGGGCCATATTCTGCGCTTTCATCCTGCTTTTGAAAAAATATGTGAATTGGTGGCAAAGAGAGAACTGGGTGATGTGCGTTATATTTATTCTCACCGATTAGGCTTTGGAAAATTTCATACACAAAGCGATGCTTTATGGGATCTTGCTCCTCATGATCTTTCAATGATTTTGGCTTTGACAGGATGTGAACCCTCTGAAATTCGGGGAGAGGGTACTGCTGTAATTGATCAGTGCTCTGATTTTGCCCATATTCATATGACTTTTCCAAATGGTGTACGTAGTCACCTTTTGGCTTCACGCCTTAGTCCTTATCGTGAAAGGCGTTTAACGGTTATTGGTACAAAGGCTATGATCGTTTTTGATGATATGGAACCGTGGAATCGTAAATTGGCATTTCACCGTTTTGCTGTTTGGAAGGAAAATAAAGAGTGGGCTTTTAATGTTGATAAGCTCAATTATATTGAGATTTGTGAAGATTTGCCGCTTACTTGTGAACTGCAGCATTTTCTTCATTGTATTCAAACGCGTCAATCGCCTCGGACCAATGGCGATGATGCTATTGCTGTTGTAAGGATTTTAGCTGCTGCTAGTATCAATTAGCGGAGATATAACAGATAAGTAGCGTTTTTGCATTCTTGTGATTATCAATGGAGTTAATATGCAATTCATCGACTTGGGGGCGCAGCGTGCGCGCATTGAAGATAAAGTTAATGCTGCAATTGCGGATGTGGTGGCTAGTGGCAAGTATATTTTAGGACCAAAAGTAACAGAATTTGAAGAGCAATTGGCAGATTATCTTGGTGTTAAGCATGTGGTTGCGTGTGCCAATGGAACCGATGCCTTGAAGATGCCCCTTATGGCTAAAAACATTGGTCCAGGTGATGCTGTTTTTTGTCCTAGCTTTACGTTTTCCGCAACTGCTGAAGTGGTCGCTTTGGTAGGAGCGGAACCTGTTTTTGTAGATGTTCGCCCTAATACATTCAATATCGATGTTGATAAACTATGTGAAGCAATTGAGATGATTAAAAAAGAGGGACGTCTCAAACCGAAGGCTGTTATTCCTGTTGATTTGTTTGGGCTTCCTGCTGATTATGCTCAAATTACTAAAGTGGCAGTAAAGGAAAATCTTTTTGTTATTGAAGATGCTGCTCAATCGATGGGAGGAAGAAGCGGTAATATTATGTGTGGAGCTTTTGGTGATGTTGCTGCAACAAGCTTTTATCCCGCAAAACCATTGGGGTGTTATGGCGATGGAGGCGCTATGATGACGAATGATGACGATTTGGCAGCACTTTTACGTTCTATTCTGTTTCATGGTAAAGGTCAAACGCAATATGACAATGTGCGCATCGGTTTGAATTCGCGCCTAGATACAATTCAAGCTGCAATTTTGCTAGAAAAACTTGTTATCTTTGAAGATGAAATGGAAAAGCGTTTAGCAATTGCTCAATATTATTCCAATGGTTTAAGAGATATTGTTACAGTTCCAGAAGTGGAAGAGGGGGGACGTTGTGCCTATGCACAATATACTATTAAGGTAGAAGATCGCGATAGATTAAAGGATTATTTACAGGAAAATTCCATTCCTACGATGGTTTATTATGAAACTCCGCTGCATCAACAGCCAGCTTATAAACACTTTTCTTATGTAAAAGGTTCTCTTTCTGTTTCTGAGTCTTTACGAGAGTGTGTTTTAAGTTTACCTATGCATCCTTATTTAACGCAAAGCGATCAGGATATGATTATCCAGCGAATAAGAGATTTTTACCACTCTTGAGAAGAGTCTCTTTGTCTTGAGCTATTATTTATTGTAACGCTGGGCTTTATTGGGCTCTATCATATCTTGTAAGGTGTTTTGGGAGAGTTATGCTATCAAAATAAAGTCAGAATTATACGAGGCTATTCTATGAGTAGGTTAGATATATGCACAAGCATGCTGTATGTTGTGTTGTAATAGATTAATGGATTTATTGTATTTGAAAGATTCAGTTGAGGTTGCGTTAATTGATTAAATGGTTTTACTGGTTTTTTAATAACTTATGTAAGAGGTGTTTTGGGTGTGCAGGTTATTTTTTTGCGAATACGGGATGCTAGGTCGTTTTTATTTTTAGAGTTTTCGATCAATGTTTTGATACGTGAACCATTACCCTCTTGTAGTGCTATTTGTGCAGCTAATGTCGCCGCTAATTCTTTTGTTTCTTCTCGCAGTTCATTTAGGAGTTGCTGGTTAGCAGTAGTACCAAGCTCATCAATTTGAATTTTTTGTAAACGTTGCTGATAGTTTGCAATCTTTTCACGCATAGCTTTAATTTCCATTGTGAACGTTTTTGTTGTGCGCGTATTACGTTCGCTTTTTATCACGATCGTTTCTTTTTCATGAGGGAAGTAAGAAGCACATTGTTTTGGGAGACACAATTGATAAAACTGTTCTGTTAATTGACTAAGTTGTATTTTCTGTTTGGCATATTTTTTTTGCAAAGAGTCATATTTTTGTTGGTTGCGTGCTAATTCTACAGCGTGCTGGGCACAGAGAAAATCGTAGTTTGCTTGTATTTCAGTGAGTGATAATGGAATTTGTGCAGAAACAAATTTACGTGCAAAATAAAGGGCTCTGCGCCAAATAAGTGGAGAAAAAAGCACTAGCAACCAAGAAGTGGTGGCAACTCCAAGAACAAAAAAAAGAAATGATTGGATAAACATAAATCCTCTTTATTACTTGAGAATCCATTTAAAATGGATTCCATGTTGGGGTGGGTGTTAATTTTAAATATCCTACATTAATGCCAAGGCGCGCACCAATTCCCGTACGTACTGGAATTAACAAAACATTATTGCGTTTAAGGACATGAAAACCAACGCCTGCTATTAAATAGGCCGAACCTGAAATACCACCATAGCGTCCCCATAAATTATCTACATTATTGAGATCATAAACTAAGATCATTAAACGGGAACCTTGTCCACCAAAATCCCATCCTACAGAGGGGCCTTGCCAAAAAACTTTATGGTGACCGTAGTTTTTGGTAAAAAGTTGTCCTTCGCCATAGGTTAATCCAGCAAAAAAGGCGCCAGAAGCTTCCTCACCTAAAATATAGGCATTTGGATAACCGTATTGCGAAAAGATATTTTCAATTGCTACTGCTATACCGCTAGCAGTTTTCCCAAAAAAAGTGTGACCGGAATCAATAATTTCTTGCAACGAATAATAGGGCCCGTTTTGCCCTATGGGGCGGGATTGCGTATGTGCGGCGTTTATTGTTATGCATAAAAGGAATATTAAAGATACGATACTTTTGTACCAGCGTGTTAGAAACAAGAGAGCCATAGAAAATTTCCCTTTTATTAGTTACAAACAAAAGGATAATATTAGGATTTTTATTCGATTCAAATAAAAAATTAAGGCATAAGGTTATTTAAATTCTTGAATTTGTTTCTGAAAAGAACTTTAGCGTGATTGTTAAAGTTCCGTATATATGCATTGGATGTTAACAGTTTTACTTTAAAATGATGCTTGTTTTTCAATCTAGGAGTTCTCAATAATTATGACGTTAGCTTTTTCTTTAAAGTCTACTGATCTTGCTGCTTTGCTTTGTAGCCGTATCTGCCACGATTTGATTTCACCTGTTGGTGCTATTCAAAATGCAATGGAGCTTTACGATGAAGGAGGAGCTGATGAAGATGCTTTGCAATTGGTGCGTTGGTCTGTTGCGAGTGCTTCTGCACGTCTACAATTTGCGCGATTGGCTTTTGGTTTTTCGGGGGCAGGTGGGAGCCAAATAGATACGCGTTCCGCTGAACAGGTTGCTCAACAATATATGAAGGAAGAAAAAGCAGTTTTAAAATGGCAAGCTCCTGCTTTACTTTTACCAAAAGATGAAGTTAAACTTTTGCTTAATTTGTTATTGATTGCAAATGCAACAGTTTCGCGTGGTGGTGAAATAGTTGTGATGATTTTGCAAGATGAAAATAAACGTTCTTTTCGATTTGAAATTTGCGGTAAAAATTTACGTATTCCCTCTCATTTTATTGAGTTATATAGTGGAAGACTTCAAGAAGAGCTTATCGATGCTCACGCCATTCAATTTTATTATACAGTGTTACTTTCTGAGATAACATCCATGAAAATAAACATAAATGAAACAGACAGTCTTATTATTTTGGAAAGTGTGAAGAATTTTTGAATAAGATAAACACAATTAAGCCGTATTGGGAAAAGATGGCTTAGATGATATCCGTGAACGATTGCTTTGGGATATCTTAAATTGTAAGCATATTTTATACACAAGCGATTTTTTTGTGTGCGAGCCTTTTATTTTTAAATAAGAGAAAATCTCGGCCCGCTACACTCCGAGATTTTACAATGCGCATTTTCATTGCTTAAGCGGTTTTACGTACGTTCTCTTCAATTGGATCACGTAACACATAACCGCGTCCCCAAACTGTATCAATGTAGTTTACGCTAGAAGAAACGGCTTCCAATTTTTTCCGCAGTTTACAGATAAAAACATCGATAATTTTAAGTTCAGGTTCATCCATTCCACCGTAGAGATGATTGAGAAACATTTCTTTCGTGAGTGTAGTACCCTTGCGTAGAGAGAGAAGTTCTAGCATTTGATACTCTTTACCAGTTAAATGGACGGGATGACCAGCAACTTCAACTGTTTTTGCATCAAGGTTAACGGTGAGATCGCCAGTAACAATAATTGATTGTGCATGGCCTTTGGAGCGACGAATAACCGCATGAATACGTGCGATTAATTCATCCTTATGGAATGGCTTAGTCATATAATCATCCGCACCAAAGCCAAAACCACGTACTTTATCTTCAATAGCACTCATGCCAGAAAGGATGAGAACAGGGGTTTTAATTTTTGCCAATCTCAGTGTTCGCAAGACATCATAGCCTGACATATCAGGGAGATTCAGATCAAGCAAAATGATATCGTAATCATAGAGCTTACCTAAATCGACACCTTCTTCACCTAGATCAGTGATATAGACATTAAAGTTTGCTGACTTTAGCATTAACTCAATACTCTGAGTGGTTGCTTTATCATCTTCAATTAATAATACGCGCATCTTAGATCCCTCACTTCGCTCCTCCCGAATCAAGCGGAGCTACTTTAATTTCAAAACAGCTGGTAAAACCACTGTTGATAAAAAATTCATAAAATCAAACACTTCTAATTAAGAGTGTTTATGAATATTTCAGTAGTACGCGTAACAATCACCACTGAATTCCCCACTATCTATGATAGTGGTTAACAAAATATTTTTTTTTTTGAAAGAGGTTGACAAAATTATTTTAGAAAAATCGTATATTTTTAAGCTTGATAAAAAAATGAAGTGGTTTTTCATGAAATTTAACTTAAAAAAAACCTTATAAGAGATTCTTTTAAATTACTTTTTACAATTTTGATATTTATTTACCGAGCTTTAAATCTCTTTATTCTATAGTAGAGGCGAAAAGTAAAGAAATGGTTATAGCTCTTTAAAGCAGATGGTGTTTGCAGATGCTTTAAGGAGGGGATAAATTATGGTTTCAAGTTTTAAAATGGACTGTTTTTCGTCAGAAAGAGTGTAACGAGAAGTATGTTAAGAGTGTGAATGTGAATTTTGAGTTGGCTCAATCAAGGAGTAGTGAGTATGAAGCCACGTGAAAGTTTGGTACGATTGAAGATGTTTCAAGTGCGTGGGAAGCGTCGTGAAATTGCACAGCTTGAGATGATGATTGCAGAATTTGAGCGAATGGTGTTAGAGCTGGAAGCGCAAATTATGAATGAAGAACGTAAATCTGGAAACAGTGATGTTCATCATTTTGCTTATTCTGCTTTTGCTCGTGCTGCGCGGCAAAGGCGCGATAATCTTATAAATTCGATTCGTGATTTGCAACTTCAGAAAACAAATGCTGAAGTTGCTCTTCATGAAATTGATACAGAATTACAACGTGCACAGCTTTTGGAAGCACGGGAAAATGGGGCGGTAGCATGTGATGACTCTATCCTCATTCAATCTAAATCGATGACTGGATAATGAAAGCTTTAGTTTGAAGATCCATTTTTGGAGATATTTAGTGCTGAAAGCAAAAAAATAGCCAAACTTTTATCAAGTTTGGCTGTTTTATAGTGTATTTGAAAAGCAGGATTAATGGTAATTAATGCCTGTAGTTTTGGATTCTGGTTGTCCGTAATCCAGCTAAGCCGTGTTCATCGATCAAACTCTGCCATGAAAGAAATTCTTCTACAGTCAAAGTATAGCGTTGACATGCTTCATCAAGACTTAACAATCCACCTCTGACAGCCGCAACAACTTCAGCTTTGCGACGAATTACCCAGCGCCTTGTTGTTTTTGGCGGTAGGTCGGCGATTGTGAGTGGACTTCCATCCGGCCCAATAACATATTTCATTTGCGTTTTTATCAAATTCGTCATTGCATCGTCTACTTTTAGTTAGGGATTTGATGCGTTTATAAGGCATGAAATTTAAAAAAGAGCTAAATACGTTGAAAGAAAAAATTAATAAATAAGATAATGCGTTAAAAAGAGAGTACAAAGAGAAGCGCGTAGAATAGCTTCTTACGATGTTTGTCGGATTTTAAGAGAAAAGCACAAAGGGTTTTCATTTGCCTTATTTTTATCGCTGTTTTTTGTTTTCACCCGTTTTTAGGAAAGTGATACTGTTGGTTGTGGAAACGATAAAAAAGCAATATAAACGAATTATGAATAGCATAAAAAACAATGAGTGGCGTGCATAAACAATATTAATAGAATGTGTGCACATTAAGTAGAGAATAAATACATGTTTTTGAACAGTCTTGATTTGCCAGGACAACCTGAGAATTCCCGCATTGTTGTAGCAATGTCGGGGGGCGTTGATTCATCAGTTGTTGCAGGTCTTCTGAAAAAGGAAGGGTATGATGTCATTGGAATTACGTTGCAGCTTTATGATCATGGTGCTGCAACACATCGGGTAGGGGCGTGTTGTGCTGGACAAGATATTGAAGATGCGCGCCGCGTAGCAGAGACATTGGGAATACCTCATTATGTTCTTGATTATGAAAAACGATTTCGTGAAGCTGTGATTGATCCTTTTGCAGAAAGTTATGTACATGGAGAGACCCCTGTGCCATGTGTGGCGTGCAATCAGACTGTCAAGTTTGCTGATTTATTAGCAACTGCGCGTGAATTGGGTGCAGATGCTTTGGCAACGGGCCATTATATTCGCTCCCGCTCTCATGGTGCGCATCGCGCTCTTTTTCGTCCTCACGATTCTGAACGTGATCAGAGTTATTTTCTTTTTGCAACAACACAAGAACAGATTGATTATTTGCGTTTTCCACTTGGTGACCTTCCGAAAGCACGTGTTCGTGAAATAGCAGCAGAAATGGGCTTTGTTGTTGCTAATAAGCATGATAGCCAGGATATTTGTTTTGTTCCGCAAGGAAAATATTCTGATGTTATCACAAAGTTGCGTCCAGAAGCGGTTACTCCTGGGGTTATTGTGCATATCGATGGGCAGGTTTTGGGTAAACATTCCGGAATTGTTAATTATACTGTTGGTCAACGTCGTGGCATTGGTGTTGCAACCGGTGAAGCGCTTTATGTGGTTTATCTCGATGTGGAAAATGCGCGTGTTATTGTTGGTCCGCGTGAAATGTTGGAAACACATAAACTCTTTTTGCGTGATGTGAATTGGCTTGGTGATGAGCGGTTGGATAATTTCCCAGCTGATGGTGTTGAGGTAGCTGTAAAAGTGCGTTCAACACGTCCGCCGCATCTTGCTCGTTTGTATTATCGCGAGGGTGTTTTTTCCGTTGACTTGTTGGAATGCGAAAATGCTGTGGCACCAGGGCAGGCTTGTGTTTTTTATGATGGAAATGATGATGAAGCACGTGTTCTTGGTGGTGGGTTTGTTACCCATTCAGAACGTGCGGCTGGTGCTGAAGTGATGTTGAAACGCGTTTTGTGCAATTTGGAAACAAAAGCTGCTGTTTCTTCTGAGCTTAAAACAACCGCTTCTCTATGAAGAAAATGTATTCCTTCAGGTGATATATTCCAGCTTTAATTGTTGCCTTTAACTGAGCTGATCAGAAGCGGCGAGGTGTGCTTAATTCAAAGTCTGTTGCTATGGCAACATTCAGGCTATCAAAGCCGTGAGCTATAGGAATACGAAAAGTTTTTGTTTTTTGTAGAATATGGGTTAGCAAGCATTTTGTTCTTAAAATAAGCGCTGTCCTTTTTGCTCGTGTGAGAGTGTAGGGGGCGGAGGAAGAAAGTGCATAAGCATGAAAATATGCATCGTTTAGAGTTGCTATAATGTCATGAATATCACTGCCTTACGTATAGAGGACTTTTAGAACTGCACTAGCAGAAACTCTGATTGATTTTCGGTAAAGTGGATCGCATGAGATTTGATCAATGATAATTCCATCACTGAAAAAGCGGCAGCATTGTGAAAAATTTTCCCTATATTATCATGATTAGAGATATCACATAAAACCAGAATCAGAGCTTTTTCAGGGAGTTCATGTAAAAAAATTTGTAATGATGGTAGCGTTTTGCGTTCACCAATACCGAGTATACTACGATGAACATGGAACTCCGCAATATCATCCATGATTTTTTGTGGCACGCAATCAATGGGACAGATTGGTTGTGTCATTTCTAAAAGGGGCATCAGCTTAGGAAGGCGTTCTGACAAAATGAGCAAGACAGTGCAGAAAACTTTTTTGAATGCAGCAATGCCGACAATATTACTTTACATGCAGCAATAAATTGATGTTGTCGTCCAACAAGATTTTTTTCACGAATGTTTTGATAGGCTCTTAAACGTAGATCATAAGTTTGTAGATTGTTATGATATTCAAATGCATACCGCACTTTTAATGTTCTTTTTTCTAAATTGCCAGATAATGAATGTTTGCTTTATTTTTGAATAGAGAGGAAAAAAATATTATTTTAAACCTATGGTAGAATTTATGTTGACATAATACAACCATAGGTATAATATAATGTTACTGAGTGCGGTACAATGTTATTGTTTTCGTAATCGGGTACAGGGTCTTAGGTCCCCGCTATTTCCTAGGCTCTGTATACCCTTAATTCCTAAGGGAAAAGAATCTGGGTCCCCAATGCCCAGATTCTTTTTTGGGTAATTTTCTTTCTTTTTCTTTTCTTAAAATGGTTTTTATGGTCATTTTAGCTGACATAATGTGTTTGATACGCGTTATGGTATCAAATTGCAGCGGGATGCTAAGGCGCTTTTTTGCTGTATACAACTATGCTAATATGTTGATTGGTTTTGCTGTTCATAAAAATTTGATAAATGGTGCGTAAGTTTTATGCATTTGAGCAAAAGTAATGGATGATTTTTAATCATAAGGCAGTAATCGTTCATTCTATTCAAAAAGCTATTAATCATAAAAATAATGCGTTTAATTTCTTGGCGAGTTTATCATTTCTTGTTTTGAATAATATCCGCGTTACTCTATTCGTTACACTCTATCGTTTAAGAGGGCAATTTCTGCAAGTAACGATAGCAGGCTGAAGAGAGGCGTTTATTGTATTGTGGAGCTTCTGTGATATTGAGGGAATATTGGCGACATGTCAAAAATATCATTATATATTTGAAAGTGTTATTCCTTATTTCATTAAGAAGAAAGTGTGGTTATGGATGTAAAAATCAATATACAAAGCTTAACCCTATACTCTATTTTCGTTGCTTTTATCGTTTTTGCTTTGAAATATTGGGCATATTACATCACAGATTCGGTTGCACTTTATTCTGATGCATTGGAGTCAGTCGTAAATATACTTGCTTCATTAGCAGCATGGTGGGCTGTTAAAGTAAGTATGAAGCCGGCGGATCAAGATCATCCTTTTGGACATCATAAGGCGGAATATTTTTCGGCGATTCTTGAAGGTGTCCTAATCATTATTGCGGCAATAGTCATTTTAAGAGAAGCGTGGATGGCTCTTTCCACCGTTAAATTAGTACAAAAACCTGGAATATGGCTTGTTATTCATTTTGTCGCAAGTGTCATAAATTACATGTGGGGTTTTGTTCTTATTCGGCAGGGAAAAATCCACCGCTCACCGGCTCTTAAAGCTGATGGAATGCATTTCATAACAGATGTTTTTACTTCACTTGCTATTTTAATTGGTTTGGTTGCTGGTTTTGTGGGTGGATGGAGCATTTTGGATCCGATTTTAGCGATGATCGTTGCTGTTAATATTCTTTTGCAGGGGTGGAAGGTGATTAATAGTGCTGTTCAGGGATTAATGGATGTTGGAGTTGAATTGAATGAAACTATGCGCATTCGTGAGCTTATTTCTGCAAATGCACATGGTGCGCTTGAGGTGCATGATTTGCTTACGCGTGTTGCTGGCAGAGTTACTTTTATAGAGTTTCATTTGGTTGTGCCGGCTGCAATGCAGGTAGGAGAAGCACATCAGATTTGCGATAAAATTGAAGGTGTTCTTCAAGAAGAATTTGACAATGTCCGTGTTTCTATTCATGTAGAGCCTGAAGATGAGGCTAAATTGCCTCCTGGTACAACAATGATCCCTTTTATATAAGAGGGATTTTCGTTTTGTTGTTTTTGCAATTTGAGGACTGTTCTCAAAATGTTAAAGATCAATTATTTCAGTACAGGCTATTTCATTTTTTTGATTGATAAGACTATAACGTTGTAATTGACAATGCCATTGATGATCAAATCGTTCAATAGCAAATAAGTTGAAGCCTGCAGGTGGTTTTTTATCATCAAAAGCTTGCGATGCGGAAGAAACACCAACAATAGGGATTTTCCCCATTGTTCCTTTAATGGTATTTAATGTGGGTAAATGGGTGTGTCCGTGAAGAATAAGTTCACAACCGTGGTGTTTGACAACGTCGAGAAAACGCTCAATACCCCATAATTTTTTATGCCAAGAGGTTGCACGGTGAAAGGGAGGATGATGTATCATGACGACACGAAAAAAATTCCGCACTGCTGCTTGATTTAAAAGTTTTGATAAAGCTTGTGCTTGCATTTTGCTAAAATAACCAGAAGCTTGAAAAAGTGGTGTAGCAATAGCTGAAGAGGCACCTATAACGGCTACATTATTGCGAATGCGCATATAAGGAAAGGCGTTCTTCTGAGGGAAATCACTTGTGATCCAAGGTTGGAAAACAGTGCATGCCTTTTGGAATGCTCCACGGACATAGGCATCATGATTTCCAAATGTTAAAGAAATGTTTTGAGGCTGACCTTGGTTCAGTAACCAATTACGTGCGTGGTCAAATTCCTTATCTAGGGCAAGATTGACAAGATCACCAGAGATCAAAAGATGGTCAGGATTTGTTTTTTTTAAGGCATCCATTAAGGTTTCTAGAACATTTGTTGCCATTTTGTGTTTGCGTTTTTTTTGCCAATTAAGATAACCCGTAAGGCGTTTCCCGCAAAGTTCATGCAAGGAAGGTTGTGGTAGAGGTGAAAGGTGCACATCCGATATATGGGCAAGATAAAACATGCGTGTTAGAATAGCGCTGAAAACAATTTAGGCAATAAAAAAGAGAGTAAGACAAGTTGGTGCATTTTTGAGACAAAGGCAGGACTGTAAAATGAAAAACAGTTTGTCAAAAATGCAAAAAAAACCTTCAGAAAATTTACGCCTTATTGTTTAGTGACAAAAAGGCAGGGCTTGGTATGGTAAGTGCTTGTTTGTATTGCTTGTGTAGATTTTTGTATAAGGTAGGTTCCATTTTAAAGTATCAATATTTTCTTAGTATTTTTAACGATTTTCACGGTACCATAAAATGTTAAAGAGTAAAAGACAAGTGACTAGTGCGAAGAAATCGGAAAAGATCGAAAAATAGAAAGCATTAATTAAGCGGGTTTCTGTTGCTTCTTTCAGAATAATTGAATGCGCAAAGGGAGATGTTTGTTGTGTTTGCGATTGAACTAGTTTGATGGGAGGAAGATTAATGGTTTCTTTTCCTTCACGGTGTAAACGCACAATATGACCGCCAGTTTTTTTACTGATAGGGGCTAGTTTTTCTTTTGTTGAAATTAAGTCGGACAATTCGATATTATTAAGGACACCTACAGAAGAAAGTACTGTTAAATCACCATTTTGGATGGTAAAAATTCCTGTTTCATCGGTATTTATAGCTGCTGTAAACACACCTTCTTGCTCTTTGGTAAGGATGATTTTTTCTTTTTTCCCAGAGGGAAAAGTTATCTCAGTTGGTTCTGGATGGTCTTTGAGCGTTTGACGACGAATTGTTAAACGATGATGATCGCTGGTGGTGCTTAATTTTTCTTCTTCAAGTTCTGGTTCTTTCATAAGCCAATGGGCAATTCGGCGATAAAGAGCTGCATAAGGGCCTCCTCCCTCGAAACCTCTTGCCCACAGCCAACTTTCATCGGAAAGCAGCATGCCTACACGTCCTTTACCAACGTGAGAAAGAAGTAAAAGTGGTTGTTCATCCGCTCCTTTCATGAGGACTATACCTTTGTTTACATTTTGAATTGCAATTTGTCGTAACCATTTCCCCCATTGAGAGGCGGCATGCGTAGGTGTTGCAAGACCTCTTGTGACAGGATGGCGTTCACCTTCTTTGGTTAACTTAGGACGAAAAGGCTTTTGAATGATAACACCATTGGGTAATGCAGGAAGGATGCTTATTAAAGGTGTTTTCGCAAGCGAGTTTTTTTGGGTAAATTCAGGACCTGTGACCATCAGCAATGCACCACCCTTTTGTACATATTGTGCGATATAATCGTAATAGATTAATGGGAGAACAGCAGAGTGCTGGTAACCATCAAGGATAATGAGATCAAAATTATCAATTTCTTCAACAAAAAGTTTTCTTGTAGGAAATACCACAAGTGACAATTGGCTTAATGGTGTGTTATCTGCTTTGTTGGGAGGACGCAAAATAGTAAAATGAACGAGATCAATATTGGAGTCGCCCTTTAAAAGGTCACGCCATGTCCGTTCACCATTGTAAGGTGCACCTGAAATAAGAAGGACACGCAAATTTTCTCTGATTCCTTCAATAACAGCTATAGCACGGTTGTTTTCAAAGCTTAACTCACCTTTGTGTGTATCGGTTGCAACTTGGATAATGTTTTTTTCAGCATGAGGAAGGGTGATTTCAGTTTGAAAGATGATACCAGGGGTTACAGAATAATGACCAACTTCTTGTTCATTGATGCTTAAAGTAATATTTGCTTGCGTTGGTAGAGATTCTTGGGGTTTCCCTTTATCTTCTACCAAGATGGAGAGCATTTGTGGTTTGTTAATAAGAGCAAAGCTGGGGGGAGAAATAAATTTGATTTGGCGATCAAATTCATCTGATCTCCCTGTTATAAGAGCATTGACAGGTGCTTTATGGTGAAGGTCTGAAATGCAAGGGATATCATGGACTTGACCGTCGGTGATCAAAATTGTGCCTGCATAACGAGAGGGTGATACATCGGATAGAGCTTGTGTTAAAGCATTAAACAAATTCGTTGAGGGTGCATATTGATTATCAGCCAGTTTTCCTGCTTCAATAAAGCGCGGTTCAAATTGTGGATAATGCGCCAATTCATTTATTAATTGTGCACGTGCTTCGTCACTATCGTTTGTACGGGTGCCAAATGTTTGGCTTTTGCTGCGATCAATTACAATGCCTACCGTGCTTTTAAGGGGGGCACGCTGCTCTTTTATAATCATTGGATTAAGCAAAGCAAGGATGAGTGATGCTAATGCCATGAGGCGTAATAAAGATCCTTTACGCTGTGTAACGAGACCAATAATCACAAAAAGAGCAGATATTCCCGCTAAGAAGAGAATCCAAGAGAGAGGTAATAAAGGCTGAAAAGTGAAGAATGGTATCATTGCCTTCTTTCTCTGTTAAAGCGTTCTAAAAGTGCTGGAACATGAACTTGGTCGGCTTTATAGTTTCCTGTAAGAACGTAGATAACAATATTCAACCCTGCACGAAATGCCCAGAGGCGTTGCATCGGGTCATTGGGAATAAGTGGATATTTCCATGTACCTTTTTCGTTTAGCGCCCAAGCAGCAGCGAAGTTATTAGCAGTGATAAGGAGACAACTCACATTATCACCGGTGGCAAGAGAATTTTTGTTTTTTCTATTCATTGATGATGATTCAACCCATAAAGGTGAACCACGGTAGAGACCAGGAAAATCGGGCATAATATAAAAAGAACGGGCGATAACGTGATCAGTTGATGCCGGCTCAATGGCTGGAATATTTAATCCCTTTAAGATGGTGCGTAATCTTTGTGTGGCGGGAGTAGCAGTACCTTCAAGATTAAGGTTAGCATTTATCTGATCGCGCGTGTCAAATAAAACTGTACCTCCGTGTTTCATAAAGGCATTTATTTTTTCAAGACTTTGTTGTGTTGGTAAAGGACTGTTAGAATCTATCGGCCAATAAATGAGAGGATAGAAGGCGAGTTCATCTTTATCAAGATCAAGCGCTATCACAGAGCCGGGTGAAAGCATTGTACGCTCTGCAATAAATTGACTCAATGTCTCTAATCCGCTCTTACTCGTTGCATCAATTTCATGATTGTTGGTTATGACATAAGCAAGATGCGTGGCACCAGCTGCTTGTACTAGACTCTCATCATAATTTTCTACACTTTGCGCATGCGCGACTGGAGCATGTGAGAATAAAGTGATGAGACCTATTATGAGGGGGAGAAAAAGCAGCATATTGCTTCGTCGATTGAGAGTAAAAGCTCCTCCCATCCATAAAATGAGAAAATTATCAAAGGCGAATAATAAAATGACCAACCCTAAAAGGGGACCAATGAGATGTTTTTCTTTTGTATCATAGTATAGTGGATCCTTGCTTAAAGAGAGTGGCAATGATGATTGCTGCACCAAGCGCGATGAATCATTTAAGAGATTGAGCGCATAAAGATTATTTTTTGAACCGTAAAGCCCCGGTGGGGTATGAGAGGAGGCTAGGGGTGGATTTTGCACATCAATAACGAGTGGAACAACAGAAGAGGGAGGAGGTTGTAATTGACCATCAGCGGTTAGTGTCCTCCAAGGGTTTTGTATTGTTGTTGTTTTTATGTGTGTTGGGTTTTTGTTTTCATAGGTATTCAATGTGATGAGTTGTTGCAACATTTGTGCGAAAAAACCAGAAAGAGGGAGATTCGACCAAGTGGGGTCGGGTGCGATATGAATAAAAATGAGCATGCCTTTGCCACGATTAGCGGCTGTAATAAGCGGAGTTCCATCAGCAAGATTGAGCCACGTTTTTTCAAAAAGATCTGAGCTCGGTTCTGCTAGAATTTGGCGTGAGACAGTGATGTCTTCTGGGAACGGAAGATGAAAGAACAAGCTATTTTTTGCAAAAGGTGCAAGTTTTTGCGGTTTAGCCCAAGACATGATACTCCCAAGCAAGCGTTTTCCAGGACGTAATGGCACTGGTAATAAGCTATCATGGTGTTCAGCAGCACTTAAATTTTCTCCTGCAAAGCGGATGAGTATTCCCCCTTTACTGACAAAATCAGAAAGTTTTTTTTCCGCTTCTTGTGATATATTGACAATGTCACCCATAATAAAAACCGATGGATTTTGTTTGAGTAAATGATCAATATCAACAGAAAGCTCCTTTCCTTCTGCTGTAATAAGCTGTGTATGACCTTGCAATGCCTTGATAATGTAAAAAAACGGAGTAAGTAGAGGCTGTGCCATTTCATTGATGCTTGGTGATAGGAGAGCAACTCGGTTCACTCGGTTATGGCTATCAACTAAGAATGTTGCTGCGGCGTGGGCATGGTTTTCGATTTTTATCCATGCAATATCGTTGCGTAATTCAAGTGGTAAGTTAAAAGGAACGACAGTTGTTGTTTCTCCATCAAGAAAATTTGTTGTAAAACGGCCAAGGAGTTGACTGTTTAAATCATAAAGATTGAGTACGACCGCAGTCTTTCCATGTGTGGTTGCACGAATGACGCGCGTTGCAATGCTTCCATTGTTATTTTCTATGGCTGTTATACCGATTAGGTCAGAAATATTAGCTAAATACCACAACAGCGTTGTGGGTTTTAACTGTTCAATCAGAGCAAAAGCTTGATCATCTCCGCTTGTTTGTAAGCCATCACTTAAGTAAGCAATATCAAGAGGTTTATTTTTGGTTATTTCAACAAGTTTTTTCAGTGCACGTACACGGTCGACAGGCCAAGGTTGGGGTTGCAAATGCATTAAATGTTGTTTTACGGTTTTGGCTGGTAGGGGACCAATATTGAGAGTGTCATTTTCGGCTGTCGCAAGAAAATAAACATTCTTTTGGTGTTTTTCTGCTTGTGCGAGGAGAGTTTCGGCAACAGTAATGCGTTTTTTCCATTCTTTCACAGAAGCCCATCCATTATCAATAATCAGTGCAAGGGGTTGAGACCCGGAAAGTGTCGTTGGCTTTTGCTTCCAAGTAGGTTGTGCTAAAGCGATAATAGTCAGTGCTGCTATAGTTAATCGTAACAACAATAACCACCAAGGTGTATGGTTTGCAACTTCCTGTTGATTGCTTGATTTAGGCAAAAAGCGCAAAGGCGGAAAAGGCTCTTTACGCGGGAGGGGAGGTGTTGCGCGCAACAACCACCAAAGGATCGGTAAGGAAAAAAGTCCGAGTAAAAGCAGAGGAGCACCAAAACTCAAAATGACCTCCTACTATGATGAGATGGAGAGCACTCTATTTTTTCGACAAGTTGCAGAATGATTTCTGTTAAGGGCTGATCAGTTTTACTCACATGATAGGTCCAACCTTGGCGTGAGCAAAAATCTGCCAATTGTTGTCGCCGTGCTTGGTACAATTTGCGATAGTGATCACGGAAGTTCTCTGCTTTTTCCAGAACGCGTTTTTCTTTTGTTTCAGGATCAAAAAATTCTGTACAGCCTGCGTAGGGGAAGCACTCTTCTGCGGGATCAGCAACTTCAATTAAATGGGCAGTAACCCGTTTTGCGGATAAAATGTTTAAATACTGGATAATCTTTTCTGGATAATCGAGAAAATCGCTGATTATGATAGCATGGGAAAAACGCGTAATTGTTGAAAAATCTGGAAATGGATTTTCTGTATTATGATTTTTCAAAATGAGTGCCATACGTTCTATAATATTGGATGTCATTGTGGGTGGCATTAAATTGGGAATAGCAATATGTTCGCCACTGTTTACAAGAAGCAATGCCAATGCCAGGGCAAGAATGATAGCATGATTACCCTTAGAGATTTGCGAAAAACGCGAACAATAATGCATAGAAGCACTTTGGTTAGGCCAAATCCAAACTGTCTGCGCTTTTTCCCATTCGTTTTCGCGTAGGTATGTCTGTTCGTCACGTGCAGAGCGGCGCCAGTCAATGCGGGTAATGGATTCTCCTTCAACATAAGGGCGAAATTGCCAGAACTTTTCTCCGTTACCGCGTTTACGCTGGCCATGCCTTCCCGTTATCAGCGTATTAGCAATTTGGCGTGCTTGCAAAAGGAGATCCGGCATTTTAGCGGCATCTTTATGCAGCTTTTCAGCAAGTAACAGTGGAGATTGTTTTAAAACTTTTTTGCCAATGGCCATTAGAGGGCATCTTTCACAAGATTATCGATAATGTCTTTTATGGTTATATTTTCAGCACGTGCAGAAAAATTGAGCGCCATACGGTGTTGTAATACAGGTTGAGCCAATGTTGCAATATCATCAAGAGAAGGAGATAAACGTCCATGATAAAGAGCACGGGCACGGGCACAAAGTGAAAGTGCTTGTGATGCCCGAGGACCAGGTCCCCAAGCAACATAGGTGTTTGCGAGAGTGTTTTCCTTATGAGGGCGCGCTGAACGGACGAGCTTTAAAATAGCTTCGACAACATTTTCGGAGATGGGCATTTTGCGGACGATTTTTTGTAGTTTTTGTAGTTTTTTTGTTGATAAAATCGGTTTTGCACTTTGGTTTTTTCCTCCCGTTGTTTCTAGAATAATACGTCGTTCTGTGGTTAGATCAGGATAATCAATATCGATTTGCATTAAAAAGCGATCCAGTTGCGCTTCGGGAAGTGAGTAAGTTCCTTCCTGTTCAAGAGGGTTTTGGGTTGCAAGCACATGAAACGGTTGTGGTAAATCGTAACGGGTGCCAGCAACGGTCACATGATATTCTTGCATAGCTTGTAAAAGAGCTGATTGCGTGCGCGGAGAGGCACGATTAATTTCATCAGCCATGAGAAGTTGCGTAAAAATAGGACCTTGAATGTAGCGAAAAGAGCGTTTGCCGTTTTTATCTGAATCCATAATTTCAGAACCGGTAATATCCGATGGCATCAAGTCGGGTGTAAATTGGATGCGTTTTTCATCAAGTCCTAATACTGTTCCCAATGTTTCAACAAGGCGGGTCTTAGCAAGCCCTGGAACGCCAACCAGAAGAGCGTGTCCTCCAGCCAAAATGCTTATTAACACGTATTCAATCACATGCTTTTGACCAAAAATAACTTTATCAACTTCTTGTTGTAGAATATTTAATTCTTTGTGTGCTGTATCAATATCATCAATGATAACTTGAGCTTCATTATTGATAGTAGCCTTCTTAGTAGAATTGGATAATGTATCGCTTTGACTCATATTTCTTCCTTAAGGCAGCTTTTTGCAAAATGGATAATTTTCTCTGTATGATAATGAATATTTTATGATTTGTAGCAGAAAATGACGAGAAAAGAAGTGTAATACGCTGTTTTTTTGAATATTCCTGCATATTTAGAAAGATCTATTTTAACGAATGGAGTACGATTTATAAGGGATGCTGTGGGAAACTGTTGCCCTATGAGCATACCAGTGTGAGAGAATGTTGGCAATTTGTTTGAAAGGTTAAAGGGTGAAGAAAATAATACAAAATTTCAAACATGTTGATTGGTTGCAGCAGAGTTGTATTCAAACGCTTCTTCACGTTTTGTCTTTGGACGGTGGAGAGGCGCGTGTTGTTGGGGGGGCAGTGCGTAATCAACTTTTAGGGCAGCCTATTAGTGATATTGATATTGCGACAACCTGTTTACCACAACAGGTTATAGAGCGTGTAGAAAAAGCGGGATTTAAAGCTGTTCCTACAGGTATTGCGTTTGGTACAGTGACGGTGGTTGCTCCGTTATGTTCTTATGAGGTTACAACTCTTCGCTCTGATATTGAAACGGATGGTCGTCATGCAAAAGTGGCATTTGGTTGTGATTGGCAGAAAGATGCTGAACGGCGCGATTTTACTATAAATGCGCTTTATTGTGATGCTGCTGGCAACGTTTATGATAGCGTGGGAGGTTTAAATGATATTGCCAGCCGAACAGTCCGTTTTATCGGTATTCCAGAAAATCGTATTCGTGAAGATTATTTGCGTATTTTGCGCTTTTTTCGTTTTTTTGCTTGGTATGGGGGTGGACGACCTGATGTAGAAGGACTGAAAGCGTGCGTTTGTTTAAAAGGAGGTCTGCAAAAACTTTCATCTGAGCGTCTTTGGGAGGAAATGAAAAAACTTCTCACAGCTTCTGATCCAACACGCGCTCTTTTATGGATGCGTCAAAGCGGGATTTTAACACTGATTTTCCCTGAAACAGAAAAATGGGGCATTGATGGGATTCACTCACTTGTGAAAACAGAACAGACTTTTGGTTGGCAAGTGGATCCGTTGTTGCGGCTAGAAAGCCTTCTTCCTCCTGATTCTATACGTCTTCATGAAATGGCGCAACGCTTGCACTTATCTAATAAGGAAACAAGGCGATTAAAGGAATGGGCAGAGTTGGAAATAATTAGCCAAAACTGTTCAGATAATTTTTTGCAAAAATTGATTTATTTTCATGGTCGACAGCCGGTTTTAGATCAATTATCTTTATCTCTGGCTGCAGCACATGTTAATGCTTTGAAGGAAAACGAAGCTTTGCAAAAAGTAGAAGCTTATATGAGGCTTTACCAGCTTGCTCAAAAATGGCAAATTCCAACTTTTCCTGTTAGTGGCAAGGATTTGATGGAGAAAGGTTTAGCGAGAGGAGTGCTTTTAGGACAAAAGCTTAAAGAGCTAGAAAAAATGTGGATTGAAAGCGGATTTTTAATAGATCGCAAGAGTTTATTAGAAAAAATTAATTTGTAATGTTGAATTTTTCGAAGAGCTTTCTGCTTTTCTTTCGTTTATTGTTATTTTGCTTTTAGCAATGTCATTTTAGAGCTACTCTAGCAGAAATGGTATGAGATTCTATTAGGATGGGCTATCCCTCAGCGTTTTTATAAATATTTTTATAAATATATTGAAGATCTTGATGAAGATTTTGTATTTTTCTCATAAAGTTTTTCTTTTTTCATTATAACCAATTTGGCGAAGTGCTTCCCCTGTTGTTATGGCTACGCTCATTGCGAGATTTAGAGAGCGTGCGTGTGGTTGCATGGGAATTTTCAATGCATAATCAACCGCTTCATGGACATAATCAGGAACTCCTGCTGATTCACGACCAAAAAGCAAAACATCATTTTTTTGATAGCATATCTGTGTATAGCATTTTTCTGCTTTTGTGCTCAAAAGCAAAAGACGACGGTTAAAGTGTTTCATGGTGTTCATAAAATGTTGCCAATCAATGTGTCGTTCTAACGAGGCATATTCGAGATAATCTAGTCCTGCTCGCTTAAGGTTGCGATCCGAAAGACTGAAGCCTGCAGGTTCAATAATATGTACATGCAAACCAAAACATGCGCTAAGGCGCAAAATTGTTCCTGTATTGCCAGCAATATCGGGTTGAAAAAGAGCAATGTGAAGTGTCATGTACTCTAATAGTATGGTTTTTCCCTCGTGTTTGTAAAGCAGTTATATAGTCTATTCCAGAAATATAATTGAGAAGCATGTGGTTTTTGTGCTGAGTTACCATTCTTTCTCTATTTCAGAGAAAGTTATGTTATCATCAGATATGCAAGGGGATAACTAGAAAAGCAAGACAATGATCATGAGTATCTAATACGGATTTGAGTGATTACAAGAATTTTCTCTTTCTATGGAATATTCAGGATTATGTTATTCGCCAAATACTGTCATATATGTCAGGTGTATCCCTAAATAGTGATCTTTACTGGTAACAAAGATTGCAAGGGGGGAGGGATGGTTATGAAATCGAGTTTAATTCATTTTTTTATCAATATTTATTGCTGCACAAGCTTTATAATGTCGATGGGGAGTTAAAAGCAGATTGAATGTGAGATTGCAGTATTTTTAACAAAGGTAGCAGTAAAATAACTCTCTATAAATCTCATGTACAAAGACTTCGAGTTAGAATGAATTGGTTAGATCCCAAAGTTTGGAATATTGTTATTGTTCGAAACCAATGGATTTCAGTTCTTAGCAATGGGCAGTGCAAGAATATATCTGCATTACCTTTTATAGCTTGAAAATGTTGAAACTGCATCTAGGATCGGAACAGAAAATTTTAATTCTAAAATGCAACTATTTGAAAAATAAAAGAATTTTGAAGATGGAAAACATAAGGAAGGGTGAGCCAATGTTTTCTCGAGTTGAGGTTAGAGAGTGCAGTCTTCAAAGAGAGAAAAAATTGTATAATTGATAGGAAGTCTTCTCTGAATTTTGTGTCTTTCGTTAAGCTTTGAGATGAGAGATAAAATGGTGATAATGTCTCATTTGTACAAAACAGGTATGTTACCTTGAAGAAGTGTAATATTTAAGTGCTCTTAAGGGATTGGCAAAAAGTTACACTTTATTGAGTATAAGTTGTTGGGTGTGTATGAGGTCTGAAAATCATCTCCGTCGTTTTATTGAAGATATTTATGGTGTTTTAAAAAACGGAAGCTCAATGGCAAGCGGTTCCATTTACCTCAGCCAAGTAACTTAGCGTCGCTAAACCTTGTGATCTTAGTGTCAGAAAGGGATCTTACATCTGGCTTTGGAAAAATTTTCCAAGGACTATGGATTATGATGGAGAGGTCTATGAGGATTGATACCACCTTTTCCGGGTTCATTCCTGTGTCAAGCTTACAGATGAAGGTAAGTATGAAAGGAAAGCGGTGGGAAGAAAAACAAGCAAGATTTACCAATGAAGAGTCATGCTGTAGTGGATGCTTTTATCCACTCTTTCCGTTTTCTTCTCACCCCAAGGAACTAAAATGTTAGGACACAAGCACTTTAGCTTGATGTAGGAGATAAAAATACACAAGGTATTCTGAGGTTATGTTGAAATGCATGAAGAAAAGGGGTGAAGAAGCAAAATTGCATCTCTGTCTTTTTTCTCACACAAATAAGAAAACGCTGTAAAATGATGATGGGCACTTTTACAAAGAATGTTATCTGATCAAATTCTTTTCAATAGAATCAAACACTTCAGATATATTTTCTGGTGATTGAATAAACAATCTCCTTCTTTTTTATGGGATTGCTAGCCTTTTCTTCCATTGTCTCCTCGGTTAACGAGTTGGGTTATACAGAACTTAAAATGTGCTTCATGGTTTACGACTTGAAGGAGGCAGCATTGTACAACGAGGAAGAGTATGGTAAAAAAAATCCTTTGAGAAATAGGCACTTTGTAGATAATGAGTGAGCAGACAAGGCGGGATTTCCTGTTTTTGGTAACAGGTATTGCAGGGGTTTTTAGTGTGGGCGCGGTTATGTGGCCTTTTATTCGTCAGCTGCGCCCAGATGAGGCTGTTTTGGCATCTTCTTCTGTTGAGGTGGATCTTTCTGGCATTGAAGAGGGTATGTCGGTGACAGTTAAGTGGCGGGGGCAGCCTGTTGTTATTCGCAATCGTACGGCACAAGAAATTGCTGAAGCTCGAGCTACTGAATTGAGTGTTCTGAAAGATCGGAAAGCGCGCAATCCTAATCTTGAAGTGGAAGCAGAAGCGACGGATTTTGCACGTTCTGCAGGTGAGGGGCGCGAAAATTGGCTTATTTTCATTAATCTTTGTACGCATTTAGGTTGTGTGACACTTGATCAATCGGGTAGATTGGGTGGATGGCTGTGTCCGTGTCATGGGTCTGTTTATGATACAGCTGGAAGAGTGCGCTCAGGACCAGCCAACTATAATTTAGCTATTCCACCTTATCGATTTCTTTCTGATACTTTGCTCAAGATAGGATAAAGTGATGAAGGGGTTTCCTCCCTATTTTCCTAAAAGTGCTCTTGGACGTTGGCTTGATAAGCGTTTACCTCTTCCTCGTTTTTTCTATAGTGTGTTTGTCATTTTTCCCGTTCCACGTAATCTTAATTATTTTTATACATTTGGTGGTATTTTGACCGTTATGCTGTTATCACAGCTTTTGACGGGCGTTGTCTTGGCACTGCATTATGTGCCAGATGTTCATTTGGCTTTTGAAACTGGTGAAAGATTTCGACGTGATGGGCAGTTTGGGTGGCTTTTTCGTCCATGGCATTCTGTAGGGGCTTCCTTCTTTTTTATTGCTGTCTATATCCATTTAGCGCGTGGACTTTATTATGGTTCTTATAAAAATATGCGAGAAATGGTTTGGATCACGGGCATTTTCATCTATATGGTTATGATGGCAACGGCATTTTTGGGTTATGTGCTAGTTTGGGGGATGATGTCTTTTTCAGCTGCTTCAGTGCTTGCTGGTCTTTTTAAAGCTATTCCTTTAGTGGGAACGTGGTTGCATGAGACGTTTCTTGGTGGTTATAGTGTAGGACAACCGGCGTTGAACCGTTTTTACGTTTTTCATTATTTGTTTTCATTTCTTTTGCTTTTTCTGGTTGTGCTTCATATTTGGGCACTCCACCAAGTTGGACAGGGGAATCCAACCGGTCTTGTGGTACAATCAGAGAAGGAAAGTGTTCCTTTTTCACCTTATGCGCTTATCAAAGATATTTTTGCCATTACTATTTTTTTGATCTTTTTTTCTTGGTTTTTATTTTATATGCCCGATTATATGGGACAGGCTGAAAATTATAATGTCGCTGATCCTTTAAGAGCACCTTTTCGTGTGGTGCCGGAATGGTATTTTTTGCCCTTTTATGCTATGCTTTGTGCTATAACTTTTAATATTGGTGTTCTTTCATCTACTTTTTTAGGCGCTGTTGTATTAGCGGGTTCGGTTTTGGTTTTGATTTTTGTTCCGTGGTTAGATCGCTCCACAATATGCTCTGCAAGATATCGTCCCATTTATAAAATTTTCTTTTGGACATTCATTGTTGATGTTGTTTTTCTTGGTTGGCTGGGTTCAAGAGAAATGAGTGATAACACTCTTTTATGGGCGCAATTGGCTACAGCTTATTATTTTATATTCTTTTTGATTGTTTTGCCAATTTTGCCTATTTTTGAAAAGGGTTGTTCTCTTCCTGCTTCAATTACTGAAGAAATGAAACAGAAAAAAAATAGACTATGGTAAATGCTTTTATTGGACTGATTATTATACCATTGATAAGCTTTTCTTCTCAGAGCGTTGCGAGGAATGTTTCTGATAAAGAGAAAGAGTCTGTTTCTTTCCCTTTGCGTGCTCCTAAAAAACAGGAATGGAGTTTTTCAGGGCCATTTGGGGTTTATGATAAAGAGCAATTGCAGCGTGGATTGAAGATTTATAAACAAGTTTGTTCTAGTTGTCATGGGCTGAAATATGTGGCTTTTCGTGATTTGAAAGCTCTTGGCTATGATCAGGAAAAGATTAAGGCTTTTGCAAGGCAGTATCAAGTGAGCGATGGTCCTAATAGAGAAGGAAAATTTTTTAAACGCGCAGGTGTTGTAACGGATACTTTTCCTTCTCCCTTTGCTAACAAAGAAGAAGCAAGATTTATTCATAGTGGTGTTTATCCGCCAGATTTATCACTGATGGCGCGTGCGCGTGCCGTGCCTTTACCGTTTTCTACTTTTATTTTTGACATATTGACTTATTATAATACTGCTGGGCCAGATTATATTACAGCTCTTTTAACAGGATATGAAAAGGCACCAGAAGATATAAAAATTGCTGATGGCTATTGGTATAATCCTTATTTTATTGCAGGTAATACTTTAGCTATGGCACCTCCTTTGAGAGATGGTCTTGTTTCGTATAAGGATGGAACTCCAGAAACGGTTGAACAATATGCACGGGATGTTTCTGCTTTTTTGATGTGGGCTGCTGATCCTCACATGGAAATTCGTAAGAAAACTGGCTTTCGTGTTATTTTATTTCTTATCATTTTTGCGGGGCTTGTTTATATTTTAAAAATTCGGATCTGGAGTGGTTTAGACAACGAGTTCGAGAAAAAGGCAAAAGATTGAAGGAGAGAAAAGGCTGAGGCTACTGGTCTTAAAAAGGCAGAGGGAACAAATTTGATCACGATGCATTGAGGCTTTATAAAGTAAAAAACGGAGATGTTAAAATGAAGAAAATTATGTCTACTGCTCTTATATCAGTTTTGATTGCTTCTAATGCTTATGCTCAGTCTTTTGTAGTGCAGTTTGAACCTGAGAAGATTTCTTCAACCGGTATCGTACAGGTAGGTTCAGATATGTTTGCACGTTACGTTACACCTTTGGCAACAGATTTTGTTGCTTCAAGTCTTATTGGTGCAAATGTATACAATTTAGAAAACGAAAATATTGGCGAAGTGAAAGACCTTATTCTGCGTGAAAATAGTATAGCAGGGATTGTTGTTGCTACTGGTGGTTTTCTTGGTATAGGAGAAAGTTATGTGGTTGTTTCTCCAGAAACAATTCAGATGACAAATGATTATGGCAAGTGGAAGCTTATTACGAATGCGACAAAGGATTCTTTGAAGGAAGCTCCAACATTTAAATATGAAGGTCGTTGGGGACGCTAATTTTGCGTTTCCATTTTCTATGGATAAAACAGTTGCCGTCATAATATATAATATATGATGGCGCTGTTTTTTTTTGAAGAAAATCTTTTAAAGGTTTTGAAACAATTTTATACAAGAGGTTGTTTCAATTTTCTCAAAATTTGCTTATTTGAAAGTAAATCAATATATTAATCCAAATACGATGGAATTTTATGGTATTGTTCTTTAGTGATTTTTTATGGTTAGACCTTTTTCGCATAAAAGGTGACATTGTTATTTGTTCTTGGTAAAAAGTGCTTTGAATTTTAGCAGCTTTGCTTTTAAATTTACAGCATATACAATTCATCGTTTTTTTAATTTATGTGCTGATTTTTTGATATTTACTTGAGTTGCGTGCCTGAAAAACATACATCATACATCCAAAGCTGTTTCTTTGGTGAGTATTTTTCTGCTTTCACCATAAATAAATTTATCTTTTCAATTAGTTCAGTTTCAAGCGTATGGGTGGTTTAGGCAATATGGCAAGAAAAAATCTGTTTAGAATTTATTTTTCTTTGTCTTTAGAAAATAATAGATACATTATTTACACTTTTCCAACCTGTATGAACGGTTTGTAAGATTATGTAAAAGAACGTCGATCTAGATATCTTTATGCATTTCTAGAGGTTTAAAGGCTTTAGGTATTGTGTTTAAATAACATGATATCGCCATCTTGTACGATGTATTCTTTACCTTCATCACGGGCTTTGCCTGCTTCTTTTGCCCCATTTTCTCCTCCAAGAACAATATAATCTTCGTAGCTGATGGTTTGGGCACGAATAAAGCCGCGTTCAAAATCTGAGTGGATAACACCAGCTGCTTGCGGTGCTTTAGTGCCACGCGTAATTGTCCACGCTCTTGTTTCCTTAGGTCCACAGGTGAAATAAGTAATGAGGTCAAGCAAATGGTAACCAGCGCGAATGAGGCGATTCAGACTCGGTTCAAAGAGCTCTAGAGCACTAAGATATTCTGTGGCTTCTGCATCATTAAGTTGAGTAATTTCAGCTTCGATGGCAGCAGAAATGATAATGCTTTGAGCGTTTTGTTCTGATGCCATTTTTTCAACCATTTGGGTAAAGCTATTTCCATGAGCAGCATCATTTTCGCTTACATTACAAACATACAGTACGGGTTTGGAGGTTAAAAGATTCAAACTATCAAGGATATGGCGTTCATCAGAAGAGATATCTTTGAGTAATAATCGGACAGGGCTTCCTTTCTGCAGTAAATTTAAGGCTGCTTCCATAACAGGAAGAATTGTCATGGCTTCTTTGTCTTTTCCGGTTGCACGTTTACGGATTTGTACGATTCGTCGTTCAAGACTTTCAAGATCTGCAAGCATCAGTTCTGTTTCAACAGTTGTGGCATCAGAAACAGGATCAATGCGTCCTTCTACGTGGGTAATATCTTCATCTTGAAAACAGCGTAAAACGTGAACGATGGCATCGACTTCACGGATATTGGCTAAAAATTTATTGCCTAAACCTTCACCTTTTGAAGCACCACGGACGAGTCCGGCAATATCAACGAAACTAATGCGCGTGGGAATGATTTCTTTTGAGCCAGCTATAGATGCAATTTTTTCCATTCGCAAATCTGGAACAGCGACTTCACCTGTATTGGGCTCGATTGTACAAAAAGGATAATTAGCAGCTTGTGCTGTGGCTGTTTTTGTTAATGCATTAAAAAGTGTTGATTTACCGACATTAGGTAGTCCAACGATACCGCATTTAAAACCCATGAGCGCCTTCTTTTCTGTTCATTATTATAGTCAAGATAAATTTTCTTTGGCGTTTCTATAGCATATTTTGAGAAGAGTCACAGTCTCCTGTTGCTGTAGAGAAGAAAAAAAGTTATGTTGAAAAATAACCTGTTTTTTTATCATATTTTTAAAATCCCTCTCTTCATATTTCTAGAGAATTTCTAATTAACGTTAACAGTGTGCTAAGTTTTTTATAGTATGCAGGTTTATATGAAGAATTAATCGGAGAAAATATAAGAGTGTTATCTCGTCGTGCTTTTTTAATTGCAGTACCTTTGGCTTTGGTTGGCTGCGCTACTCATCAGTCAGATATGTCATTTGTTTCTTCTCGACCAGTTCAATACATTCCGGCAGAAATACAGGCCTTATATGCACCTGTAACAAATGAACCTTATTTATTGCCTGCTATTGATCTTGCAACAATTGATCCAAAATTTTGGCGCCAAAAAGTGCTGTATTATACATCTTATCCACCTGGGACATTGGTTATAGATACACAGGAGTGTTTTCTTTACCTTATTGGTGAAAATGGAGAAGCTTTGCGTTATGGCATTGGTGTTGGTAAGGAAGGATTGGCATTTGAAGGTGAAGGGGTTGTACAGCGCAAGCGCCGATGGCCAAATTGGGCTCCTACTGCTGCAATGATGGCTCGAGAACCAGAACGTTATGGTCATTTGGGGCAGGGAATGCCACCAGGACCCGATAATCCATTGGGAGCACGAGCACTTTATCTTTTCAAAAATGGGCAGGATACGCTCTTCCGCATTCATGGTTCACATGAATCGTGGTCAATTGGTCGCGCTATTTCAAGTGGGTGTATTCGTTTACTCAATCAGGATATTATTGATCTTTATGATCGTGTTCCTACTGGCGCGCGTGTGGTAGTGTTGCAAAACAGTGATCGTAGACCTAGTGTTTTAAGTCAACAATCAAATGTTTATGATCCACTACAGTCAACAATCAAGCCAACTGATTTTTTTTAATTCCAAGGGATTCGAGTTTAGCAAGTTTCATTGAGTCATTTGGGGTTTGCTGTTTGAATGATCTTCTTTTCAAAAGAAGTATTATGTACAAGAGCTGTACAAAGCAATACTGTTTTTTATGAATCTGAGAAATAAACTGTTATCGCAGATCTTTATTTTTCATTGCTTGTGAGATTTTGTTCATAAAGAGACATCCGTCACCCTTGAGGAGAAGAGCAATGTTTTTTGCAATTGTGTCTAATAGAAGGGGTAACCATTCTTGGTCGGATTTCGTAAAGTTTCCTAGAACATGCTGATGAACAAGTTCTTTAGAACCAGGATGTCCAATTCCTAAACGCATACGACAGTAGTCAGTGCCACAATGGGCATCAATGGACTTTATACCGTTATGTCCGTTACTTCCCCCACCGATTTTGATACGCACGGTTCCAGGTGATAAATCGAGCTCATCATAAATGATAATCAAATTTTTCAAATCTAATTTATAAAATCGTAATGCTTCACCGATAGCTTGGCCTGAGAGATTCATGAAAGTTTGAGGTTTTATAAGAAAAGTTTTTTCATTATTTATCAGACCATTGGAGATTTCAGCTTGAAATTTTTTCGACCATGGAGAAAAAGAGAAGGATTGGTAAATGGCATCAACAGCCATGAAACCGATATTATGGCGGTTATTTTGGTGTTGTAAACCAGGATTGCCAAGACCAGCAATAAGCCACATGTGCACCTTCAGTACAGTGTGAGGGGATTAAAAATTTTCAATAAGCTAAGGCGGGAAAAATTCCCGCCTGCTGAAATTTATCAAGTTTTTTCGTTATTTTTTTCATTCTCTTGTTCGGAAGTCTCATCGCTGACATCCATACCAGCAGGGGCTGCGATAGTTGCAATGGTAAAGTCTCGATCTTGAATAACCGGATCAACTCCTTCAGGCAATTGCACTGCTGAAATATGGATAGAATCTCCAATAGAGTAGCTGGAAAGATCAATCTCAATTGCTTCAGGGATAGCGTTTGCTGGAGCGGTACATTCAATTTCATGACGAACAATATTGAGGACACCTCCCTTTTTAAGTCCCGGAGCTGTGTCTTCATTGAGGAAGTGTACAGGAATATTCACTTCCACAACGGATTTCGCAGAAATACGCAGGAAATCTACATGTAAGGGAAAGTCACGCACGGGATCTAATTGGTAGTCTTTTGGTAAAACTGTGATTTTTTGTTTGCCAATTACAATAGTTGCAATGGTAGTACGAAAGCCACCAGCATGAATTTTGTAGAAAATCTCTTTATAGGGAACTGTGATTGCCAAAGGTGGTTGTTTTTCACCATAAATGACAGCAGGAATGAGACCGTTGCGGCGAAGTTCACGGGAGGACCCCTTACCAACCCGCTCGCGTATTTCGGCCTTAAGAGTGTAGCTTTTGCTCATAATTTAAGTCCTTTTACATGATTGGAGATTCATTAAAAACTAACGACAGTTTTTGCATGAATATGAAGATATACGCTGTTAAGCAGCGATTGCTCCATTCTGCGTTGCCTCCAAGGGTGTCTACGCAGAAGGTTGTTCTATAATTCAAACCATTCATAGATGCAAGAGTTGTGGGAAAAATCGATGATTTCTATCGTTGAGAAAAAGGAAATGTTACAAGTATGGTTTAGATGGAGAATAAATATTAGCCTATATATTCAGAATAAAATACTGGAGATGTTATGAAGGTTGAGATTGCCTTGGGCGAGATGGCAGAATGTAGAGCTTTGCGTCAATCTATGCCAGCATTCGTTGATTTGGAAGAATTATTGGCGACGCGTCTTCTGGTGCAAGGTAATTCTGGTTCAGGAAAATCACATCTTCTTCGCCGTCTACTTGAACAAAGTGCTTCATGGGTACAACACTGTGTGATTGATCCAGAGGGTGATTTTGTAACTTTAGCAGATAAATTTGATCATGTTGTTGTTGAGGCTCAACGGAGCGAATTAGAATTGACGCGTATTGCTCATCGAATTCGCCAACATCGCGTTTCGGTGGTGTTCAATCTTGAAGGATTAGATACTGAACAACAGATGCGTGCTGTGGGTGCCTTTCTTGGTGCATTGTTTGATGTGGAACGCGATTATTGGTATCCCATGCTCGTTGTTGTTGATGAAGCACAATTATTTGCTCCAGCTGCCGCAGGAGAAGTTTCTGATGAAGCGCGTAAAATTTCGCTTAGTGCTATGACCAATCTTATGTGTCGAGGGCGCAAACGTGGTCTTGCCGGTGTCATTGCTACACAGCGTTTGGCTAAGCTTGCCAAAAACGTAGCTGCTGAAGCCTCAAATTTTTTAATAGGGCGAACTTTTTTAGATATTGATATGGTGCGTGCTGCTGACCTTTTGGGAATGGAGCGACGCCAAGCGGAAATGTTTAGAGATCTTGAGCGTGGTCATTTTATAGCTTTAGGCCCCGCTTTATCACGACGTCCCTTACCGATTATCATTGGTCCTGTCGAAACATTGGCACGTTCTTCTAGCCCAAAATTAATGCCACTTCCAACAGAACGGACTGATGTAAAAGAACTCGTTTTTACTGCTTCGCCGGAGGAAATTTTAATTCCATTTAAAAAATCACGAGAGCCGAGGAGAGAGAAATCAATTCATGAGATGTTAGAAGAGGCTGTGCATAAAAAACAAGAATTGTTGGAAGAAGAACCAAGCTTATTTCCTGAACTGTCTGTTGTTGATCGCGATATCCAAGCAGAGCGTGTTATTCGTGAAATTCTTGATGATCCTGAAGCTTTTTATCGTTCAACAGCGGTTCTTTATCAAGATTTCTTGGTTCGCTGTCGTATTCATGGTCACTCAGGGGATCTTTTGAATCTTTCACAATTTCGGCGTAAGTTGGCTGTTGCTCAAGCTTGTGTTGATGAAGAAACTGCTGTAAGTGAAAGTTGGAAACGCATTTTGCATCTATCGGAAAGTTTGGAAGATGATGTTCAAGGTGTTTTTTTGAATGTAGCACAGGCTGCTTTAGGTGGAAAACCATGCCCCTCAGATGCATTTTTAGCACGTCTTTATGGGACTCACTCTTTAAGTCGTGCACGTCGGCTTTTAACCTACTTTGAAGAGCGTGGGCTCATTGTTATCCATACACATTTTAGCGGTCAACGCATTATAGCTTTTCCTGATTTTGGTGTAGAAACAGCACCAGGAGATCCCAAGGAACCAGTTTAACCGAATAAACTCGAGACAGATTGTTCTGCTGCTGTTCTTGCAATTGCTTCTCCAATAAGGTCAGCAATTGGTAAAACGCGAATATTATGTGCCTTCTCGATTGTTTGTGTTGGCATAATTGAATCCGTAATAACCAATTCTTTCATTTCTGAATTCGTAATACGTTCGATAGCATTTCCAGAAAGGACACCGTGTGTGATATAAGCGGTAACGCTATTGGCTCCATGTTTAAGGAGAGCACTTGCTGCATTGCATAGCGTTCCACCTGAATCAACAATATCATCGAGCAAAAGACAATCTTTTCCGGATACATCTCCAATGATATTCATAACCTCTGATTCACCGGGACGTTCACGACGTTTATCAACAATAGCAAGCAAACTGTTCAAGCGCTTGGCTAAGGAGCGTGCGCGTACTACACCGCCAACATCAGGTGAAACAACAATGACATTTTCAAGAGAGTAGTGTATTTTGACATCGCGAGAAATAACTGGAACGGCATAGAGATTATCCGTTGGAATATCAAAAAAGCCCTGAATTTGTCCTGCATGAAGGTCCAAAGTTAAAACACGATGGGCTCCTGCTTCAGTAATAAGGTTGGCAACAAGTTTTGCAGAAATGGGAGTCCGAGGCCCAGGTTTTCGGTCTTGGCGAGCGTAACCAAAATAGGGTATAACAGCTGTGATACGACGTGCCGAAGAACGACGAAGTGCATCAATCATGATGAGCAATTCCATCAAGTGATCGTTGGCTGGATAGGATGAAGATTGCAAAACGAACACATCTTGTCCACGCACATTTTCATGCAATTCCACGAAAATTTCTTGATCCGCGAAACGCTTTACAGTTGCTTTGCCTAAAGGGATGTTTAAATAATTTGCGACATCTTCAGCGAGGCGTGGATTAGAATTGCCGCAGAAAAGTTTCATGATAGATCCTCTAAGTAATCACGATGAAATATGATACGGTTTTTAACTTCTTGTTAGCAAATTGCAAGAAAACAATTACAAAACCATTACAATTTTATCTATCATTGTTAAAGAAGGTATGCGTTTTGTTTTTTCTTTTTCCAAAATTTTTGTTACTTTTAGAGCAAAGTTTTTTTGTTATGAGGCAAAGAGATCCATATTTGATTAAGCTTTTTGGCTCATATTTTATAAAGAACGCCTTCAATATACGTAATATCTTATGTTTGAGGAGAAGAAAGGGGAATAAGTAAAAGGGGGCTTGCCCTTAATCACCATAACCAAACATTGAAAATAATAATAGCCAAAACTGTTGAATTTTGTGAGCCAATAGATAATTTTGTGAAAAAAGCAAAGTACAATCGGGTTTATTTTTTTATTTGTGTAAAAAACTTATTTTTGCAGTTTTAATATTGTTCTAAAGTACAAAAGGGTTTTATCTTTTTTTATTTCAGCATAATAGCAGAAATTTGCCGTCCGTAATCAGGTTCGTTACGGTGTATTGCACGGCGATAGGAGAAAAAACGCTCTTCATTTTGATAGGTACAAAGCTTAAGACAAGAAGCATTGATTCCTGCTTCTGTGAGTTTATTCATAATGAATGCCCATAGATTAAAGCTAAAGTGATTTACTTTGTCTGTTTTTAAAAAATATTTTTGGTATTTACTATGGCAATCAATAAATTGGTTGTAAAATTCACTTGTGACCTCATAGTGACAAGGACCAATACAAGGTCCAAGAACCGCTGTTATTGATTGCCGTTTGGCACCTTGCGCTTCCATAACAGAGATTGTTTTTTCTATAATCCCATTTAAGCTTCCTCGCCAGCCGGCGTGTGCAGCTGCGATGACATTTGTTTGCGGATCAGCAAACAGAACTGGTCCACAATCTGCAGTAAGAATGCCGATTGCTAGATTTGGTGTGCTTGTAACGAGAGCGTCAGCTTTGGGACGATCGTTGATAAAAGCTTGATCAACAACAACGACTTCACAAGAGTGTATCTGATTGACAGTGACTAAATCTTGTACTTCAATACCAAAATAATGAGCGATTAAAGTGCGGTTTTTTGCAATATGTTCAGGGTGATCATTTGAGCTTTTTCCGACATTGAGGCTTTGGTAAAGGTTTTTTGAAACACCTCCTTGACGTGTAAAAAAACCATGTTTTATCCCTTGGCGCTGTAAAGCAGAAAGATCTTTTGCAAGGATGGGATCAAGAATAGGCTTCATAAAAGGTCCTTAGCTGAATATCATGGTTATTTTAAGTAAGAATGGTATGTGGGGTGCTCGTGTTTGTCCATGAATTTGTTATTGGGAGTGTTGTTATTGGCAGTTAATTAAAATCTAGGAGGCAAATGTGTATTTTTTATCACAAACATGCAAGACTTTAAACAACTTGCCCATTTGATCTGGACCAGCTAATCGTTCGATATCTTGGCGGATTTTGTCTTGCTGTGTAGCGCTTTTGCCAGCTCCAAGCTTTTTTGCACGTTCCAGTAGTCCCATTTTAAAAAGAAACTCTCCTTGTTCTAGAATTTCAGCAAAACAGCCTTGTTTAAGGGCTATTGCTTTTAAAAAGGAAAAACCAACATGTGATGTTAAATCATGTTCACCAGGAGCGTCAAAAATATCACGAAATCTATGTTTTGAGAGTGCTTGCAGTGTATCGCCAAACGCAAGATCAGAAGCACCATAATCGATGAGCAAAGCAGAACCTTTCATTTGTATTAAGCGTCTACTGATTTTTCGCATTATTTGGTGTCGTGAGGGTGCATGTTCAAAAATTGTTCCATCAGGGATTTCAGAATAATAGGATTGTAAGCAAGAAGAAGGAAGTTTGCGCGGAACAGCAATAAATGTGAAGTCTCCATTTTTATTAACTGTAATGCGGCGTTCTTTCCATTTTCCATTGATTTTAATATATTGGTTGATGGGGAGTGTATCGAAGAACTCATTGGCAATTAAGAAGAGAGGTCCCGAGGGAATTTGATCAAAATTTTCAATGCTATAGATTGTTTTTTGATAAGATGAGAGGCGTTTTTTTTGTTCTTTTGCAAGGTTTTGGCTTATTTCAATAAGAAAAATTTCAGCAGATTCAAATGCTGGGACGCATAATTTTTGAATGGTACGCAAAACATCATCCATAAGAGTTCCACGTCCTGGCCCTATTTCAGCTAGGATAAAAGGTTGAGGACAACTTTGTGCTTTCCAACTTGCGAGGGTCCAAATGCCAATCATTTCTCCAAATAATTGGCTTATTTCAGGTGCGGTGATGAAATCTCCGGTGCGCCCAAAGGGATTTTGTGTTCGATAATAGCCGAATTGAGGATCAGTGAGTGCCAACGCCATGTATTGGCTGACAGTGATTGGTCCATTACGTGCAATAATTCTTTTAATTCTCTCTTTAAGGATAACCATTATTTTACGGATTGGTGTCTAAGGGCGTGGAAAAGGAGATAAAACCCTAAAAAAAGCATAGGAAGAGTTAAAGCCATGCCATAGGTGATTCCAGTAGCGTGAAAAAGGTTAGAAAACCATTCTGGATCTTCTTGAGGGGCACGATAAATTTCTGAAATGCTTCGTGCTGTTGCGTAGCCTATAATAAATGTTCCTGCAACAGCTCCAGGGTGCTTTAATGCTTTAAAAGCAAAAATAATAATAGACAAAATGATAAAGAGAAGAAACCCTTCCGCGAGGGCTTCGTAAAGTTGACTTGGATGGCGTGGTAGATATTGGGGATCTTGGGGAAAGCAGACGGCCCAAGGTACAATGGTAATATTGCCCCATAATTCTTGGTTGATGAAGTTGCATATTCGTACAATACCGATGCCAATAGGAGCACCTGCTGCAACTATATCAAACATTACTCGTATGTTGATATTGTTTTTACGGGCAAACCAGATCATTGCAATGATAATACCAATAAGGCCGCCGTGAAATGACATTCCCCCATCCCATACTGCGATGATGGCACTTGGGCGGCTAAAGTAATAAGCCGGGTCCCATACAAGCACTTGCCCTAGGCGGCCACCAACAACGATACTGATGGCAGACCAGACAACAAAATCTCCTATCTTCTCTTTCTCTACAGGAGGTTGATTTGCATACCATAGGGATTGTTTTTTTAATAATTTTTGCGCGTACCACCAAGCAAAAAGAATACCTACAACATAACCGAGTCCATACCAATGCAGAGTTATCGGGCCTATACGGACAATGACAGGGTCGAGAAAAGGTGGAAAAGCAATGGCAGGACAAGAAAGATCATTCATGAAAAAGCGCTTTACATTTATTAATGTTAAATGATGCAAATGTTAATAAAGTTCAGAAATGACAGATGAAGGCATAATGGTCAATTAGGAGGTGGATAGGTTTCCACTGTTTTTAGTGTGTAAAAATTTATGGTGGTAAAAGGAGTAAAAAGGTTCGGGTAAATCTGTATAGTTATAAGACAAAGGGAACAAATACAGTATCTAAATGTTATGAAAATACGCTATAATGCGTGCGTCAGTCAGTAATTAAAATTAAGGGAAAAAACACATGCGTAATGGATCAAACCGTATTTTTGATGAATTAGCAAAATTAGCAACAGATGCAGTTGATGTTGCACAAGGTATCAAACGTGAAGCCGGAACAGTTTTTCGTTCACAAGCTGAAAAGATAGCGAATAAACTTGATCTTGTTCCACGTGAAGAATTTGAAGTGCTTAAAGATATGGTGCTGAAAGCACATGCCGACAATGTTGATTTGAAAAAACGTCTTGATGATTTGGAAAAAATGCAAACGCCAAAAAAATAAAATGGTTTTTTATAAAATAAAATATAGTTTGAGAAAAAATATCCCCAATTTTTCAATGGAGTGCGTCAAACCAAAAAATGCTTAATCCTGAGTCTGTTAGAGCAGTTTTTCTATTTTTTTTCGGTTTGTTTTTTATAAAAAAACACTTTTTTGAATCAGGGGGGCTAGCGCTATGAAATTGTATCAATACACTGAAAAAACTTGATGATTCGTTTTGTCATTATCAGGTGTGTTACCTAGGAAGTATCACTTGTTTCTGGGTAGTGTGTGCTTTTAGTGTTTTAATGTGTATTTGTTTGGGTAAGGGCTTTGATTGTAGCAAGGTGTTGTTACAGTTTAGGTTTTTTGTGTGCTGTTGACAACGTTGTTAATATTTATTGAGGGTTAATGATGAGGCTTGCATTTTGCGCCACAAAAAGAGAAGAACATCCTGTTGACTTTATCGAACAGATTGCTTGTAAATACGATTGGTCTTTTGAGCGGGATGCCGAAGATGAAATTAGTGTTTGTGTAGAAGGGAAACGGGCAAATTATTGCCTCGCCTTTTCATGGATGGAAGAGCAAGAAGCTCTTCATTTAGCTTGTGCATTTGACCTTTTTATTGAAAATGGTCGAACAGCGGAAATGCATCGCTTATTGCTGGCAATTAATGAAAAATTATTGCTGGGACATTTTGATTACTGGCAGGGCAACAATACCGTCATTTATCGGCAGGGTCTTCTACTGGCTGGAGGAGTGCCGCCATCTCATATACAGGTTGAAACATTGTTGATACATGCGCTTAAAGTCTGTGAAAGCCATTACACTGCGTTTCAGATGGTTGCTTGGTCTGGTGAGAATGCTTACAAGGCACTGCAATACACTTTGTTTGAAACTGTAGGGAATGCCTAAATCCTTTAGCAAGCTTGTTTAACGATTATTTTTATTATCAATGAGCGGTGAAATATTTCTCATAGAGGGATATCAATAATAGCGCGTAATCCCCCTAAGGGACTATCATCTAATTGGATGTTCCCTCCATGGCTACGTGCTATGTCTTGGGCAATAGAAAGGCCAAGGCCTGTTCCGCTGGCGTCTTGATTTCGCGCTTTATCAAGCCTAAAGAACGGTTTAAAAACTTCCATGCGCATATTTTTATCAATGCCAGGTCCATCATCGTCAATAGTTATTATAAAGGATTCTTTTTGGGATATGGCTGTCAGCTTAACGGTGTTGGCGTAACAAAACGCGTTTGACACAAGATTGCTGACTAGGCGGGTGAAGGCATGGGGACGTGCTTGTATTTCTGTAGGGCCTTCAATGATGTAGGAAAATTGACGTTTGTGAAGATGAGCATCGGCAGAGAATTTTTGCATAAGAGCATTTAAATCAAAGGTTTTAATATTTTCACTGCCTTCGCCGCGTGCAAAAGCAAGATAGGCTTCTAACATATTTTGCATATCGCTGACGTCTTGCTCAAGCGGAGCAATATCAAAGTCAGTATTTGCTAAAGCCAATTGGAGTTTAAAGCGGGTAAGAATGGTTCTTAAATCATGACTTACGCCTGAGAGCATCATGGTGCGTTGTTCGATTTGGCGTTCAATGCGCTCTCGCATGCGCAAAAAAGCAATCCCAGCACGACGAACTTCATCAGCTCCTTGTGGTTGAAATCCTTCTGGTAAAGGACGACCACGCCCAAAGCTTTCTGCTGCTTCAGCCAATTGTTGAATCGGTTTGATTTGATTGCGCAAGAAATAAATCGCTATCAGCAATAAAACAAGAGCTGTTCCTACCATCCAGCTTAAAAAAATACCAGTATTGGAAGCATAGGCTTGGCTGCGCAGTGCAAAGACGCGCAAAATATTACGACCAAGGTGGATGCGGATTTCGACAAGATCAGAATCGCCTACTGTATCAATCCAGAAGGGGCGGTTAATTTGGCGGGTGATTTCTTCACTTAGAAAATAATCAAGAATTGCAAAAAATGGTTTAGGTCCTGGAGGAGGGAGGGGGGCAGGTGGAAGGATAGAAATGTTTAATCCCATGCGTTGTTGTGCAATACGCTTGATATTTTCATAGTTATCTTGTTGCGGATATGTTTCAATGATATCAATAATGGCCGAAATGTCATGAACAACGGCAGTTGAAAGACGCTCGGTCACCATTTGCCAATGGCGTTCCATAAAGACGTAGCCGATTACCGTTTGCAGGAGCACCATAGGAGCGATAATGATAATTAAAGAGCGAGCATAAAGCCGTTTAGGCATCTTCTTTGTTAACCAGCGGATAAATTTTCTTGAAGATTCGATCATTATGTCCCGCTTACTCAATGGAGAGTTTATAACCTATTCCTCGCACAGTCTGGAGCCATGTGGGGATTGCTGGGTTTTTTTCAATCTTATGACGTAAACGATTAATTTGTACATCAATGGCACGTTCACCAATATTATTGTCATTCATTGCAAATTTATGGCGTGGAATCGTATCACCTGCATTTTCGGCAAAAATGACCATCATTTCTTGTTCCTTATCTGTCAATTTAATAACTTTTCCTTCTTTTTTAAGCTCACGTCGTGAAATTGAAAATATATAAGGTCCAAAAACTATCTGCTCAATTTTGGGTTGGTTTGGTGAAAAACCACGCCGTAAAATAGCATTGATACGAAGTAAAAGTTCACGAGGGTCAAACGGTTTAGCGAGATAGTCATCTGCACCTGCTTCTAATCCATGGATACGGTTGTCTATTTCCGATAAAGCTGTGAGCATGAGAATGGGAACATCTTTTGTTTGACGGAGTGAATGGGTGAGATCAATGCCGTTTTCGCCTGGCATCATGACATCAACTATAAGAAGGTCAAAGTCTAAGCTTGCAAGTTGTCGTCTTGCTTCACCGGCATTGGCAGCGACTGAAACACGAAATCCATTCTTCATAAGAAATTGAAATAAAAGATTGCGGATACGGGTGTCGTCATCAATCACAAGAAGGTGAGGTGCATCATCACACAAAACTTGAACGTGATCAGTCATTCTCTAAAGCCTTGATAAAAATTCAGTTTACAAAAAATTCAAGTTTACATAAGTTGCATAAAGCTGTCGAGCTGGCACTTTTATTCTATAAAGTGGGGGTGTTATTTAAAAGTTTGAAAAAATTTACTTTTGAAAAGGATATCATGGGTAATTTTAGAACACATATTATTCCGGTCACACCTTTCCAACAAAATTGCACTTTGCTTTTTGATAATGAATGTAAAACAGGGGTTCTCGTTGATCCTGGTGGTGATTGGCATCGGATTCAAGAAGTGATCGAAAAGAGTGGTGTTCACGTTGAGGCTATTTGGATAACACATGGTCATATTGATCACGTGGGAGCGGCAATGCAAGCTAAAGAAGCGCTTAATGTGAAAATTATAGGTTCACATCGTGATGATAAGCCTGTAATGGATGCTGTAAGCGAAAGCGCGAAAAATTATGGTATAGCTGATGTGCGTATTTGTATTCCTGATCAATGGTTAGAAGATGGCGAGAGCGTTCATTTTGCTGGACATGTATTTAGAGTTTTTCATACCCCAGGACATTCCCCTGGTCATGTCATTTATTTCAATGAAAAAGAACGCTTTGCTCTATTGGGTGATGTACTCTTTCGTGGTTCTATTGGACGTACGGATTTTCCATTCTGTTCTCATGAAGAATTGATGAAGTCCCTTAGAGAGAAAGTTTTGCCATTAGGCGACGACGTTCGTTTTATCTGTGGCCATGGTCCAGGAAGTCAAATAGGTTATGAGCGTCAGTGCAATCCTTTTTTACAAGGAATGAATAAGCAAATGAAAAAAAACCCGCTTTAAAGCGGGGTTTTTGCAATGTTAATCATCTTACTGGAGCATAACAGAAGTGATCTAAGCCATCATAACCTCGAAAAGTTCCTGTTTTAGGGTTAAATGAACGGTATCTTTGCTTACAATAGTTAAGCCAGTCAGTAGTCCATGGCTGATATGTTGTTTCTGATTGTATTTCATAAATTACCTGACTTTGTGGAATTTGTTGATAGACTACACGGTTTTGTGGTACAGTTTGGTAGACAATTTGTGGCTGTTCTGGTTGTTTTAGAATATTGCCAAGAATCGCACCTGCAGCAAGGCCAATAATTCCCGCTGCTAAAGTATCTCCTGAGTTATTACGATTCACGTGATGTTCATGTATATGATGATGTTTTGTCGTTTTGCGCTCGACATAATGATATTGTTTGCGTTCAACATGATGATGTTTCCTTTCCCTCCTTTTATGGTCAACATGATGGTGGTGCTGATTATTATAAGAATAAAAAGGGTGATGCTTATTAAGAACAGAACGAGAGCTATAATCATCAGAATGGATGTTAAAGTTGTGAGAAGGGAAATGATTTTCTACCTTCATTCTTCTTATCGAATTATCGATTTCTCTCGAAACATATTCACTGTGAAAGGATGCCATATCCGCAAGCGTTGTACCTAATGGTACTAAAACGGCTGCAGTTGATATTACTGATAATACCGCTACTCTAATTACTTTTTTCATAACAACGCTCCTTGATGTAAATTCGCATTTTTCCATATTCTATATGTGCCAAACTGAATAGAGCCTGAACGATTTTGGATTTTATTTTGACAAAACGAATAAAAAGTCATTTAGTTAAGCGTATACTGTAAATATTATAGAATAAAATCGTGACAAAAATTTGGTTTTAAACAATACACTCTTTTGAGCTTAATTTATAAGTTCGTATTGATAGCACTTGATTTTTTACTATGGGAAAAAATTCTCCATTGAATAAATGGTGTGGTGATAAATCTCACTTTACTTGCTCTGAACCATAGAGCATTGTTCTACGTGATTAATTTTGTAAGGACGATATAAAAATTCTACTTTGCGTTGTATGCAGATAATTTTGATAATAAAAAAATGTTTTTTATTCATGTTTGCTGATTTAACTTCTTTATCCTTGGTTAAGGTTTGTGATCAACGGTGTAGGGGAGGGCAGATTACATTTGCAAAGAATGGGCGTGTTACCATGGAGAAGTATAAGATTAAGTGTACGGATCAGCAAAAGATTTGAGTTTCATTGAGGATAAATCTCTGAAAAAGGCATCAAAGTACAAAACATCTCCGTTGTTTTGTTGAAGGCGTTCATGGTTTTTGAAAAGTGCAAGCTCAATAGCGAGAGGATTCGTTTACCTCAGACAAGTGACCTAGCATTGCTAAATTTTATGAATCTTAGTGTCAGAAAAAAATCACTTTCGGTTTTGAAAGATTTTTCCAAGAACTATGGATTATGATGGAGAAGCTGTGAGGATTGAAATACCATCTTTGCCAGAGCTTCATTCCTGTGCTGGAAGCTATAGATAAGGTTAGCATGAAAGAAAAGTGTTAGAAAGAAGAAAGGGAAGATTTACCACGAAGAGTTATACTGTGGTGGATATCTTAGTGTTTGTCTTTATATTTTGCGCTATTCTAGGGAACTGGAAATATATGGCTCAGGCATCTCAGTATGTTGAATGAAATGAAAATACACAAGGTATTTTGATAAAGGTTATGTTCATATGCATGAAAAGAAGGAGTAAGGAAACAAAATTGCATTTCTATCTTTTTTTCTCGTACAAAGTTTGAGACGAATGAGAGTTTTTTAGGGGGCCAGCTTTTGTATGCCAAATGATGACGATATATTTGTTTGCGTAATCTCTGAAACAGATAGACAGCCTCATTGAAAGAAAACATGAAGCCATAAAGGTGAAAACCAGCTTCCATTTTTACCATTTCCTTTTCATTTGGCTTTACGACTTTTAAAAGCATCCAAAGCAAAAACCTTTTAAATAATAAAGATTGTGTATTGCCTCATGCTTTTGTTTTTCACGTTCTTTAATGGGAATACGCCGCTCATATAAAGCCGTTCATATAAAACAGAACGCCGTTGTATTGCAATTCACGTGCTCATGTGCTTTTTTTTAAAAGAACTATTTCTCAATCCACCCAAGTCTATTTCACGATGATGTTCGTGATTAATATGTAGATTCATTGAGCAACACGATCTTTACGCTTATGAAGGTATAAGCTGGCACCATTATACTATTTTTAGCTCTCAATGTCGTGAAAGCTCTTGCATTGAGACGGTTCATAAGAAGTATTTTTCCTTCTTTCTTCAAGTGTTTTTATCTACATGCCAATTCTGCTTGTGACGCGTAAGCGAATGATTTTAATTGATTCAAAATAAACAGATTTGAAATAAAAGAAACTTACTGTATTCGGAGTGCTAATTCAAGTTGCACACAATTAATTATTATTATAAATCAATGCTTTGTGCGCATAATAAAACACCTCATCATGATAATGTTCCTTTTCCACATAAAGCCACTTTATCGAAGGTTATTTTCAATAAAACCAATCATTTCAGACATATCTTCTAGTGATTGTATAAAAGCTTCTTTTTCATGGGATTGCTGATCTATACTTCAATCGCGCTTTGGCATAGAAGCGTTAGGGGTATAAAGCCTAGAGTTTAGGAGTATTTTGGGAGAGTTTTATAGCTTTCTGATATTAGGTAATATGCTCAAACGAGGTAAGATTGTTTAAAAAAAATATTCGAAGCATTTTCTTGTAAAATTTTCTTTCTTACGTTGTTTTTATTTAAATTGGAGTATTCATTTTATATGATGATACTGTTGCTGCTTATTTTAGCGAGATCTTTAGATAAGCTAAGATATCTTCTAAATATTTGGAAGTTTTGAATCACTTTGGAGGGAATATTTTCTTTTTCTTCTCATTGAGAGTGTTTTTGTGAGATCTTTTTGGGGTTTGTTGATTCTTTAAAATGCCGGTATCTGTGGTTGGTCCCATATAATCAAGGTCTGGTTTGGCGAAAAGGCTTGATTGTATTACAGGCGCATGGGTAAATTGATTGCTATGGTGCGTTAAGGGATCATCAGCAATTGCTAATTCTATTTTCTGTATCTGTTTGATTTCATCACGAAGTCGCGCTGCTTCTTCAAAGTTAAGATCAGCTGCTGCTTTGTGCATTAATTTTTCAAGACGTTTGATATGAGATGCTAAATTTTTACCAACCATATTGTTTTTCGCGATGAAATCAGGAATATTCTTGTCAATATGGTTGGTTTCATATCCTGAATTGAGAATATCTCCGATATTTTTTTTGATACTCGTCGGTGTGATATGGTGTTCTTCATTGTAGGTTATTTGTTTTTGTCGGCGTCTTTGAGTCTCTTGTAAAGCTCGTTCTATAGAGCCTGTGATTGTATCTGCATAAAGAATAACTCGGCCATCTACGTTGCGTGCAGCGCGTCCAATTGTTTGTACGAGCGAGGTTTCAGAGCGCAAAAATCCTTCCTTGTCGGCATCTAAAATAGCGACAAAACCGCATTCTGGAATATCTAAGCCTTCTCGAAGCAAATTAATACCGATTAAGACATCAAAGGTGCCGAGCCGCAGATCGCGAAGAATTTCAATACGTTCTAGTGTATCAATGTCAGAATGCATATAACGTACGCGAATACCTTGTTCGTGGAGATATTCAGTTAAATCCTCGGCCATACGCTTGGTTAGCACTGTCACCAATGTACGGTATCCTTTTTGAATTGTTTTACGAATTTCATTTACAACATCATCGACTTGATTGTAGGCAGGGCGAACCTCTGTTGGTGGGTCAACAAGCCCTGTTGGGCGAATAATTTGTTCAGCAAAAATGCCATGAGATTGTTCTATTTCCCAGCGTCCTGGTGTTGCAGAGACGGCAATAGTTTGCGGGCGCATGGCATCCCATTCTTCAAAGCGTAAAGGACGATTGTCCATACAAGAGGGAAGGCGAAAACCATATTCTGCTAAGGTCGCTTTTCGTCTAAAGTCACCTCGGTACATGCCACCAATTTGGGGAATGGTTACATGGCTTTCATCGATAAAAACAAGAGCATTGTTTGGAATATATTCGAACAAGGTTGGTGGTGGTTCACCGGGTTTTCTTCCTGTTAAATAGCGCGAATAATTTTCGATTCCAGAGCATGAGCCAGTGGTTTCTAGCATTTCCAAATCAAAAATTGTACGCTGTTCTAAACGTTGCGCTTCTAAAAGACGTCCAGCTGCGTTCAATTCATCGAGGCGTTGAATTAATTCCATTTTGATTGACTTCATTGCCTGATTTAGTGTTGGACGCGGTGTTACGTAGTGTGAGTTGGCATAAATTTTAATAGATTGGAGGTCGCCTGTTTTTTGACCCGTTAGAGGATCAAATTCAGTAATCGTTTCTACTTCATCGCCAAAGAGTGAAATGCGCCAAGCACGATCTTCAAGGTGGGCAGGAAAAATTTCAATGATATCCCCTCGGACACGAAAGGAGCCACGAATGAAATTGATATCTTGTCGACGATAGTGTTGAGCAACCAAATCAGTGAGTAATTGCCGTTGATCAAGCCTATCTCCTATTTGCATTTGGAAGGTCATGGCGGTGTAGGTTTCCACTGAACCAATTCCGTAAATACAAGATACAGACGCGACGATAATGACGTCATCACGTTCAAGTACCGCGCGTGTTGCAGCATGGCGCATACGGTCGATTTGTTCATTAATAGAGGATTCTTTTTCAATATAAGTGTCAGAGCGTGCCACATAGGCTTCTGGTTGATAATAGTCGTAATAAGAAACAAAATATTCGACGGCATTGTGGGGAAAAAAGCTTTTAAATTCTCCGTAAAGCTGTGCCGCTAGAGTTTTATTTGGTGCTAAGATCAGAGCTGGGCGCTGTGTTTTTTCAATGATTTTGGCCATTGTATAAGTTTTTCCTGAGCCGGTAACACCCAAAAGCACCTGAGTACGCTCATTCTTCTCAATCCCCTCAACCAGAGTTTTAATTGCTTTAGGTTGATCTCCCGCAGGTTCAAAGGATGTTTCGAGTTGAAACGGGATGCCGCCTTCAGATTTTTCAGGCCGAACGGGACGGTGAGGTGTCCATAATGCGCCATTCTTAAAAAGAGGATTTCCTGAGGCAATGAGTGCAGAAAGAGCTTCCACTGTTGCTGTGACACCATTTTTCATTGTTGCAGTTGCATCCTTTGATATAAAAGTACTCGTGGTTTTTAAGTCAATACAGAGTTTTACAACTTAATCGCGATAACAGCAAAACGTTCCTTGGCAGTTTTGTTTCGGCTTACTGGCTATTTCATAGGATATTTGATTAAGCCTTTAAGGAAGTTTCCTTGGGTGTTTTGAGTATGGTGACATTTGTAGTGGTTTGTCTCCAATATCTTGTTTGCGTCATGATGATGTTCAATGGGGAATTTTTCATAATATTCAATACAGTTGTTATGGAGAACTAGTGTCCATACTGTGATTTTTTACTGAAAGCATTGTGTATGTGTGATACACATCATTTCCATCTTTAAATGAGAGGTAACGAGATGATACCCAACCTGTTTGGCTATTATATCTAATATGGCACCAGTTTCCTTTACAGATTTTGACAAACACTAACTCTCCTGCGAGGATTAAACCACGAAGTGCATACTGAGTGCTTGGCCCCATTCTAAAATTAAGATTTCTCGTGACAAAGGCATCCGCAGCTTCGGATACTGTTGTGGCTAAAAAGAGAGGGACAAACACAAAAAAAACTACCAATTTTTTCATTTTTCCACAGAGGATTTCTTTAGAGATTTCCCTTCCTTTTCTCTTCATACAGGATCTCTTGCATTTAAGCTATGATAAAACAGAAAAAAACACAATTGTTTCTTCTTTAGGCTTTAGGGATAAGAGCATAGTTAGACATTTAAAGTCCTTAATATTAGAGTTTTTTAAATATACTTTTGGTGAATGCTTCGTATCGCATTATTATTTTTATATGGAAAATAGGGATGCTGTACTATATAATAAAAGAAATTATAGTTTTCGGATTCCAAAAGTAATTTTGGGAGCTGTTTTTTTTGTTTTTATTAAACCTTCCGTGTAACAGAAAGGGACGGATTATGGAAAAAGTTCCGATGACTACAGCTGGTTTTGAAAATCTTAAAGAAGAGTTGCGTTGGCGCCAACAACAGGAACGTCCACGAATCATTGAAGCAATTTCTGAGGCGCGCGCGCATGGTGATCTCTCAGAAAATGCCGAATATCATGCTGCTAAAGAGGCGCAAAGTCATAATGAGGGGCGTATAAATGAGCTTGAAGACTATATTGCGCGGGCAGAGGTTATTAATGTTTCGCGTCTTTCCGGCAATAAAATTAAGTTTGGAGCCACTATCAAGCTTTTGGATGAGGATACTGAAGAAAAAAAGGTTTATCAGATCGTTGGTGATCAAGAAGCTGACGTAAAAACTGGAAAAATTTCTATTTCTTCACCTATTGCACGAGCACTTATCGGCAAGCAAGAGGGTGATGTGATTGAAGTAAATGCACCAGGTGGTGCGCATAATTATGAAATTATTAAAGTTCAATATATCTAAATTATTATGCGTGTGTTTTTGAAAGAGACCGATGTCATTGTTCCTCATTTTAAAAAACGTTTGTCAGGGGTAACTTCTACTGTTATTCAGCTTATTCCATTACAGCGAAAACAGGGTATGCGTATATCCATTTTTGGAGTGGGGTTGCCGAAAAATTTGCCAACCCTTGCCTTTAAAGACCTTTTCGGGCTTTGGAAAAGCCCGGTCGGTAAGCCATTTCGTATTTGGCATGCACGGCGCAATATTGAAATGCTTTGTGGGGTTTTTTTGCGCGATATTTTGCGAATGAAGCTTAAACTCATCTTTACATCAGCGTCTCGACGCCATCATAAGCCTTTTACCAAATGGTTGATTCGTCGTATGGATAAGGTTATTGCTACCAGTGTATGCACAGGAACTTATCTAGAGGTGCCTCATCAGGTTATCATGCATGGAGTGGATGTGAGACGTTTTTCACCACCAAAAACGAGAGATGATCGCTTTTCTTCGTCTGGATATCCTGGAAAATATGCAGTAGGGTGTTTTGGGCGCGTGCGCTACTTAAAGGGCACTGATTTGTTTGTGGACGCTATGATAGCATTGTTGCCACGTTACCCTGAATGGACAGCAGTTATTGCGGGGCGTACTACAGGGCAACATTATAATTTTAAAAAAAAATTATGCCAGAAAATTGCTGAAGCTGGTTTGAGTGACCGCATTATTTTTCTTGGAGAGGTGCTTGATACGCCTTTGTGGTACCGTCGTTTGTCGCTTTATGTGGCACCATCTCGTATGGAAGGTTTTGGTTTGACTCCATTGGAAGCAATGGCATCTCAGACAGCTGTGGTGACAAGTGATGTAGGAATTTTTAAAGATTTGGTGGTAGAGGGAACAGGAACAGTTGTTAAAGTAGGTGATGGTTCGGCTTTAACTTCAGCAATTGAGCCTTATTTTGTTGATATCGAAAAAACATTAGCTGTAGGGCAAAGGGCTTTGGCTCACGTTCGCACTCATTTCCCTCTGGAAAAAGAGGCAGCTGCAATTGGAAGCATTTACGAGACAATGTTTGCTGAAAAAACACTTTAAATATGTCAGAAATTTCCTTGTACAGTGAATATAATGTATCATCTTTAGAGATTCTCGTAAATGATATTCAAGCGAACAATTCAATCATACAAATGTTATTTTACGAAATTGAGGGTGTCTTGATACGATATAGACTCTCAAAATTTTTGAAGAGGCTTAGGAGTTTATGCTCTTAGAGTGATGTGGAGAAGATTGTTATAAAGTGCAGGTGTGGGGTGGGTATTTTTTTATTTCCAGTAATTAGGGAGAATGCAGGAAAGAATGCTTTAATACCTTCAACTCCAAAAATTTTAGGTAAAATGTGGCTCTTCAAGTAATTTTTTTGTCGTTATTTTTGTGATACTAAGTGTATGGGCAAAAGCAATAAGATATTTTCCTTCCTTTGAGAACATGGTTTGCTGCTCTATCTCTGAGACCAGATTTTGAAGCTATGCGTTTTGCTCCATTGGTGAAAGTGATAGTGTATTTTTCAATAAAAAATTCAACTCAAGTACATTGTAATGGAAAAACATTTTTACCAGAACTCATCACTTTCTTGATCTTAATGATAAACCATTAGTAAAAATATTGAAATATTTTCTGAAGCTATTTCCTCTTTTTGATGAGGAATGTGCATAAAGCAGAATGTTATAAGACCTTGTTTGATATGAAAGCTCTTGAGTAACACTTCATAGTTCTTGATGTATCATTCATCTCAAACAGTTGATGTACCAAAAAGAGTGGTTTAAGATCTTATTGGAGGATAACTTTATATTGCTGACACAATGACTCAATTGATTTTTTCATCAATTGAATGAGTATTATATTTTATAATCCACATTGTTTATCTTGTAAATTGCTTATCATTGCAAACTTAAATGCTATGCGTTAGAATTGTTCACGCCAAAAAGCTGGAATAAAAAGTACGAAGATAGTTATAATTTCAAGACGCCCAGCTAGCATCAGAAAACTTAAAAACCATAAGGCATTGTCATTGATTGTAGAGAAATTGCCAGCAGGTCCAATAATGTCTCCAAAACCTGGTCCAATATTTGAGAGGGCGGTTAAGACACCTGTAAAAGCAGTGGTAAAGTCAAGACCGGTAGTAAGCAAAAGTGCAGTACCAATAATGAGGCAGAACATATAAAGACATACAAAAAACAAAATTGATTTAGCAACGTCGCTTGATATATTGGCATGATCGTAGCGTGCTTTTACCACTACATTAGGAGAAAGAAGTTGCGCTATATTTGTTTGTGTAATACGCCAAAGGATAATGAGGCGGTTGATTTTCATGCCACCAGAGGTAGAACCAGCACATCCGCCCATAAAAGAAATAATGAAAAAAATTCCAAGTGCAAAAGGACCCCAAAGTTGATAATCTTTAGCGCTATAGCCAGTGGTGCTAATGATAGACGAAAGGTGAAAAATTACATCAAGAAAAATCCAGTTGAAGGTGCGATGATCATGAAAACGCAACCATGCTGCTAAAGAAAAGCTAAAAAGGAAAACAATAGTAAGAAAAACGATTACTTGCGGATCAAGAAAGCGTTTAGAGCGCCCAGGAAGCACTAATTTAACATAGAGTACAAAGGGTAAAGCAGAAAGCAACATAAAGATTGTTGAAACAATTAAAATGGCTGGCTTATCAGAAAAATAGCCAAAAGAACTGTCATGAGTTGAAAAACCAGCTGTTGCTACTGTGCTCATTGCGTGGTTGATGGCATCAAATAAACTCATGCCAGAAGCAAAATAGGAGAGCATACAAGCAAGGGTGAGTCCAACATAAGCTATGATAATTCCATTGGCAATCTGATTAATGCGGGGTAGTATTTTTTCAGATTTATCTGATGATTCCATATGAAAAAGCTGGGCCCCTCCAACACGTAGTGAAGGCAAAAGCAAGAGGGCTAAACCGATAAAGCCAATGCCTCCAATCCAACATATGAGTGAACGCCATAACAAAATACTTCGCGATAAATTGTCAAGCCCAGTGATTACTGTGGAGCCTGTGGTTGTAATTCCAGAGACGGATTCAAAAATTGCTTCTGCTAAAGAGATTGGGAGATGAGAAAGATAAAGGGGTAAGGCGCCAACGATGCTTCCTGTTAGCCAAAGGCAAACAGTAAGTGTAAAGCCAAGTCGCGCTGAAAAACGGCAGGTAGCCCCCTTGGTTGCCAAAAGAATTAGAGTTGCTAACATAGTGGTTATGGCGCAAGAATAGAGAAAGGTTATCCAATTACGGCTATTGTCGTGCAAATCGACAAAAATTGGCAGAAGCATTGCCCCTCCCATGATTAACGCAAAACGTGCACAGACATTGATAATAAATTGAAAAATGGTTGTTTCCTATCTTTGTATCACTTTTTGTTACGGTTTTATGCTTATGATAATTTACGTTTCTCTCTTTATAGGATAAAGATTCATTTCTACATGAAGCACACCTTGGTGAACTGGCAATCAAACCTTTTCCCAAAAATCGAAAAGAAGTACTTATACATCATAATTTAGGCTGTTGAAAAATCTTTTTTTTATAAGCTGCATTTCGTTATAATTTATAGAATAATTAAGTAATAAAAAATGAAAGGGATTCTATGGTACAATCGCGTGTTCGCCTGCTTATTATTGGCTCTGGTCCAGCTGGTTATACAGCGGCGGTTTATGCGGCGAGGGGAATGCTCAAACCGGTTTTGATTACTGGATTGCAGAAAGGTGGACAATTGACGATTACAACTGACGTTGAAAATTATCCGGGTTTTGCTGATCCAATTCAAGGGCCGTGGTTGATGGAACAAATGGCAAAACAGGCTGAAAATATGGGCACGAAAATTGTTTATGATATTATTACAAAGGCTAATTTATCAAAGCGCCCTTTTATTTTATACGGAGATTCAGGAACGCAGTATTGTTGTGATGCGCTCATTATTGCAACGGGGGCGCAGGCTCGCTGGCTTGGTTTGGAGAGTGAACAGACGTTTATGGGGGGAGGTGTTTCTGCTTGCGCTACATGTGATGGCTTCTTTTATCGTGGTAAAGATGTTATTGTTGTTGGGGGTGGAAATACAGCTGTAGAAGAAGCTCTTTATTTGTCGCATTTGGCTAAAAATGTTAGCGTGGTACACCGCCGAGATCATTTTCGAGCAGAAAAAATTTTGCAAGATAGGTTGCTTGCTTGCAATAATGTACGCATTATTTGGGATCATGTTGTAGAGGAAATTGTTGGTTTGTCAGCTCAGGATTCAAAGGGAGCTGTTGTAACAGGTGCACATCTTAAAAATGTTAAAACCGGTCAAAAGATTAAGGTGGATGCAGATGGAATATTTATTGCCATCGGGCACGATCCCGCTGTTTCTTTGTTTGAAGGGCAATTAAAACAAAAACCGGGTGGCTATTTATGGACGATGCCGGATTCAACAGCAACGAGCATTGCTGGTGTTTTTGCTGCAGGAGATGTAGCGGATGACACATTCCGCCAAGCTGTAACAGCTGCGGGAAGGGGATGTATGGCAGCACTGGAGGCAGAACGGTTCTTAGATCTTCAGGTATGAACTCTCAAGACGTTAAATAAATTAGAGGCAAAATTGTGACATCACCATTGGATTGGGATAAGTTAAGGGTTTTTCATGCTGCTGCAGAAGCAGGTTCTTTTACGCATGCAGCGCAAAGGCTTCATTTATCCCAATCAGCAATTTCACGACAGGTTTCAGCTTTAGAGCAGGATGTTGGTGTATCCCTGTTCCAGCGTCATGCGCGTGGGTTGATTTTAACAGAGCAGGGTGAGATTCTTTATCGCACAGCTCATGATGTTTTGATGAAGCTTGAAAGTGCGCGCTCGCAGCTAAGTGAAAGCCGTGAAAAACCGGCAGGGAATTTGCGTGTCACATCAACCTACGGAATGGGGGCAGGATGGCTTGCAGAGCGTATGCCTGAATTCTTAAGTCTTTATCCTGATATGCGGGTTCAACTCTTGCTTGATGATGAAGAACTTGATCTGACAATGCGTCATGCAGACTGTGCTGTGCGTTTACATCAACCTCAACAGCCTGATCTTATACAAAGAAAACTCTTTACAATTCATATGCATGTTTATGCTTCGGAAAATTATATTGCAAATTATGGCAAACCAGAAAAAATATCTGAGCTGGATGCACACCGTATTATTTCGTTTGGTGAACCTGTTCCATCTTATTTGTCTGGTTTAAATTGGTTGGAAAAGGCTGGTAGAAGTGATGGATCTTTACGCACTTCAGTACTACGAATTAATAATATTATTTCAATCAAGAATGCGCTTATGCGTGATCTGGGTATTGCTGTGCTTCCTGATTATATCGTAGATAATGATGAGCGCCTTGTGCGTCTTTTTCCTGATATTGTTGATATTCCTTCCTTCGATACTTTTTTTTGTTATCCTTATGCTTTAAAAAATTTGGCAAAGCTGAATGCTTTTCGAGATTATATTTTTTTGAAAGCACGTCAGTGGTCTTTTTAGTGATGTGATAGTTTAAGCTATGTTTTTACTGCATAGCAGATCCGCTTAAGTCTTTATTGTGCTTCTTCTTATAAAATGACATAAAACAATATCTCTTGATTATGTGTCTCCCATTGCATTTTCTTGAGTGTTCCCTTACGAAGATCTTTCAGATTGATTTTATCTCTGAAGGTTTTCCAAATTTGCCGGACAATTTGTCCGGCTTTTTTTTGGTAAGCTGAAATAATGTTTGAAAATTGGGTATATTGAAAGATCATAAGAAAAAAATCAAAAGGGATGTCCTAATTTTTGATACACACACCAATAGGTGGTGAGAAGTTTTGCAGAATATTAGGATTATAGATTATAATAGCCGTTGTGAACTGAAAGGGGTTTACGGGGAAACATAGTCTTTATAAGCATGAGATTTTATTTAGCATCGCAAATTTAATTGAGAAGTACAAGCCTTACGAGCATGTAACATATGGCTTTGATGATAGTCATTTAATGTGACTATAAAATTGGAAAAGAGTCATTTTTTAGTCATAGAGTTAAGACAGCCAAGGATATAGATTTCAATATACTAAAGAAGATAGAGATGTGCTTCATGTAAATATTATCTCTAAGATTCGTTGTGCTTTGTCTGTTTGAATAGAGTATCTAAAAATTTTTTGATTTTTTTCATGGTATATATTGCTATGCATTTTTTCTCATACACACTTTTTACAGAAGCCATTTATTTATGCCATTAACCTGGTGTCCGAAAATCTCTTAGGTGCACTGCGGCAACGAAATTATAGCAATAGATGATGCTTAGAATTTTAAAGCAAATTATTGCAAAAGCGTTGGATGCGTAAGCAAGCTTCTTTAAGCAACTTTTCTGATGTCGCATAAGAAATACGAAAAGCTGGTCCAAGTCCAAAAGCAGACCCATGGACTACAGCGACAGATTCTGCTTCCAGAAGTGCTATTACAAAGTCTTCATCATGAGCGATCACTTTACCTTCAGGGGTTTTCTTCCCAATGAGTTCTGCACAAGAAGGATAAACATAGAAGGCACCTTCTGGCGTTGGACAATGAATCCCAGGCGCTTGGTTTAGCATGGAAACGACAAGATCACGCCGTTTTTGGAAAACACCTTTATTTTGAGTGATAAAGTCTTGTGGTCCATTGAGTGCTTCAACAGCTGCCCATTGTGAAATAGAGCTTGTACCGGATGTCTGTTGTCCTTGAATAGTATCCATGGCCTTAATTAATTCTTGTGGGCCGCCTGCATAGCCGATTCGCCAACCCGTCATAGCATAGGCTTTAGAAACACCATTCATTGTGAGTGTACGGTGGTAAAGTTTTGGTTCCACCTGAGCTGGAGTGACAAAATTAAAACCTTCATATGTGAGATGTTCATAAATATCGTCGGTAAGGATGTACACATGAGGATATCTTACGAGAACATCAGTTAGCTTTTTTAATTCGTCATGCGTATAAGCAGCGCCTGATGGATTTGAAGGAGAGTTAAAAATGAACCACTTGGTTGTTGGAGTGATGGCCGCTTCCAATTCTTGCGGTTGAAGCTTATAAGAAAATTCAGCTTTTGTTTCTACAAAGATAGGTGTGCCCTCGTTAAGAGCAACCATTTCTGGGTAACTTACCCAATAAGGTGATGGAATGATGACTTCATCCCCTTTATTCAAAGTTGCCATCAATGCATTAAAGAGAATCTGTTTACCACCAGTGCCAACAATAATTTGTTCTGGTTTATAATCGAGATCATTTTCTCTTTTAAATTTCGCTGCAATCGCTTGGCGCAATTCTGGAATACCAGATATAGGTGTATATTTTGTTTCTCCACGTCGAAGAGCTTCAATGGCAGCATTTTTGATATTGTCTGGTGTATCAAAATCTGGTTCTCCAGCGCTTAAAGCAATGACATCACGACCTAATGTTTGCAAATGACGCGCTTTTTGGGAAACAGCAATTGTTGCAGAAGGTTTGATACGAGAAAGCCTCTCGGCGATAAAAGCCATAGTTTCAGTTCCTTATAGTGAAATAAGCAAATGATTTTTAATTTGAGGGTATTCTATAAGAGATTATGTTGTATGCAATAAAAAATTGCAGACAAACTCTTTGAAAATTTTGTTTTAGACACAGATTTGATTTTGGTATTTTTTTTTAGGTTTTTACAAGGAAGCTGTTCTTTATATTTATAAAAAGATTTAAAGAGAGGATCAGGTGCATTTTTATAATTATAAGAGGATAGTCAATACTTTGATAAAGGTAAATTCTGCTTTTATTAATGTTAAAAACAAAAAAATCCCCACTTTTGTAGATGAGGATTTTTAAATAAAATCTAGCAGAACTTAAAAAATTAAAGGGCTGCAAGGTTGCCAGCAGCAGATTTTCCTGAACGACGATCTTGAAGAACGTCATAAGAGACTTTTTGGCCTTCATTGAGATTGTTTAAACCAGCACGCTCAACAGCGGAAATATGTACAAATACATCCGCACTCCCATCGCTAGGCTGAATAAATCCGAAACCTTTTGTTGTATTAAACCACTTAACTGTTCCTGTAGACATAGGAAACTCCTTAGAATATATAATATTGTGTATTGAAGCCAAAAGCCCTCAATACGGTTTTAGATCGAAATTAGGTGGGAGAAGTTTTGTCAGACGTGCAGATCGCACAGGAAAGAAAGTCACTTAACCAAAAGTTCGATAAAGCTCATATAAAGGTCTTTCGGATAAAAAACAAGTCTTAATCGCTATTTTTATACAAAGACGGATAAAGAATATTGAGGAGCGCATAGTTTGTGGTGAAGTAAAAAATTTTTAAGTAAAATAGCTTTGCAATGGGCGCACTTTAAGGCACTTTTTTGTAAGTGCTTCTATGGACTGTACTACGGATTCAGCTCCTGCTATTGTTGTATAATAGGGAACTTTTTGCATGAGTGCTGCATGGCGTAATGATTTGGAGTCCGAGATGGCACTGGCAGTGTTTGTTGTATTAAAAATCAATTGAATTTGCCGATTACGAATAGCATCTTCAATATGGGGATGTCCTTCTAACACTTTATTGATTTTTTCTGCCTTAACATTATGTTCGGAAAGGAATTTCTGTGTTCCGCTTGTTGCTAAAACAGAAAAACCAAGCTTAGCTAAACATTTTACGGGATTTAAAATGCGTTTTTTGTCCTCATCTCTCACAGAAACGAACAAAGTTCCCTCCTTTGGAAGTTCAACACCGGCTCCAAGTTGGGCTTTTGCAAAAGCAAGTGCAAATTCATAATCAAGTCCCATAACCTCTCCGGTTGAACGCATTTCTGGACCAAGAAGTGTATCAACACCCAGAAAACGAGTAAAAGGAAAAACAGCTTCCTTAACAGCGATATGTTGTTTAGGTTGTGGAGAGGGTAATCCACCATAAGCTTGGAGAGCACTTTGGAGAGTTTCTCCTGCCATAATACGTGCAGCCATTTTAGCAATAGGGCGACCAATTGTTTTTGCAACGAACGGAACCGTACGTGAAGCACGAGGGTTAACTTCTAAGACATAAATTGTGTCATCTTTAATGGCATATTGTACATTCATAAGACCACGAACATGAAGTGCTTGTGCCAACGCTTTAGTTTGACGCTCTAATTCAATGACTAATTTATCTGAAAGTGTGTGCACAGGTAAAGAACACGCCGAATCGCCAGAGTGGATCCCTGCTTCTTCAATATGTTCCATAATGCCAACGATCAATGTTTCTTTCCCATCACATAGACAGTCAACATCAACTTCAATTGCTTCTGTCAGATAAGTATCAAATAAAAGTGGATTTTTACCAAGCAATGTATTAATCTGCCCCGTCTTGTCATTGGGATAACGGGCTTTGATCTCTTCTGTTACTAATTCAGGAACACTCTCAAGCAAATAATTTTGCAAGCTACGCTCATCGCGGATAATTTGCATAGCACGTCCTCCTAAAACATAAGAAGGTCGAACAACCAATGGGAACCCAAGTTCATGGGCGATGAGACGGGCTTGTTCTACTGAATGGGCAATACCGTTTTGAGGTTGTGTTAAGTTAAGTTTGAACAATAATTTTTGAAAACGGTCTCTATCTTCTGCCAGATCAATGGCATCAGGTGAAGTTCCTAAGATGGGGATTTTGTGTTTTTCTAATGCACTTGCTAGTTTTAGTGGTGTTTGTCCGCCAAATTGGACAATGACTCCAACCAATTCGCCTTTTTCCTGTTCTGTTTCTAAAATAGCGAGAACATCTTCTGTTGTTAAAGATTCAAAATAAAGACGATCAGATGTATCATAATCAGTCGAAACTGTTTCAGGATTGCAGTTAATCATAATGGCTTCAAAGCCTGCATCACGTAGTGCAAATGCAGCATGGCAACAACAATAATCAAATTCAATACCTTGTCCGATACGGTTTGGACCGCCACCTAAAATAACAATTTTTTTGCGTTCAGAAACTTGTGTCTCCGAGTATGCTACGCCGGCGAAGGGGACTTCATAGGTTGAATACATATACGCTGTAGGTGAAGAAAATTCAGCTGCACAAGTGTCGATACGTTTGAAAACATGCTTGACATTGAGTGCTTTGCGCAAAGCAGCAATATCATCGGGCTCTTGTCCAGTAAGAGTGGCTAATCGCGCATCCGAAAAGCCCATAGCTTTCAACATGCGCAGATTATCTGCGTCTTGAGGTAATCCATGGGTGCGGATACGCTGCTCCATCTCAATGATAGAAGCTATTTGTTCCAAGAACCATGGATCAATTTTGCTGATTTGGTGAATTTCTTTTAAAGGTAAACCCTCGCGCATTGCCTGGGCTATGTAACGCAGACGGTCAGGGCTTGGTATTGCAATGGCAGAGCGTATAGAATTTTTCTCATCACCTTCAGCATGTTGAGGAACGACAATTTCATCAAGACCGGTAAGACCCGTTTCAAGTCCACGAAGCGCTTTTTGCAGTGATTCTTGAAAAGTACGACCGATTGCCATAACCTCTCCTACAGATTTCATTGCTGTTGTTAAAACAGGTGAAGAACCGGGAAACTTTTCAAAGGCAAAACGAGGAATTTTGGTGACAATATAGTCAATAGAAGGCTCAAATGATGCTGGTGTTGCACCGCCAGTGATATCATTTTTTAACTCATCAAGTGTATAGCCAACTGCCAATTTAGCTGCTACTTTGGCAATTGGGAAACCTGTTGCTTTTGACGCAAGCGCTGAAGAACGCGAAACACGCGGATTCATTTCAATAACAATAAGGCGGCCATTTTCAGGATTGACGGCAAACTGTACATTAGAGCCACCAGTTTCAACGCCAATTTCACGCAGGACAGCAATCGAAGCATTACGCATACGTTGATATTCTTTGTCGGTTAAGGTAAGGGCAGGAGCTACGGTGATAGAATCGCCTGTATGGATCCCCATAGGATCAATATTTTCAATGGAACAAACAATGATACAGTTGTCATTTTTATCGCGGACAACTTCCATTTCATATTCTTTCCACCCCAAAACACTTTCTTCAATCAAAACTTCTGTTGTGGGTGAAGCTTCAAGTCCGCGTTCAATAATTTCATAAAACTCAGAGCGATTATAAGCAATTCCACCACCTGTACCACCAAGTGTGAATGAAGGACGGATAATGGCTGGAAGTCCAATAATATCAAGAGCTTGAACTGCTTTTGCAGTAGCATGTGCAATATAATGTTGTTTACGGTCTGCTTCTGTTTGATGCCAATCTTGTTCAAGTTTTTCTAGTGCTTTTTCAAGGGCATTGCCGTAAAGTTTAGCTTTCAGTTCATCACGTGTTTTTGCGTGTAGTCGACGATTTTCTTCTTTGAGTTCAGTTGCATTGGCTAACATAGAACGTGGTGTTTCTAAACCGATTTTTGCCATTGCTTGGCGAAACAAGGCGCGATCTTCAGCTTTATCAATAGCATCGGCATTTGCGCCTATCATTTCCACATGATAGCGGTCTAAAATTCCCATACGTTTTAATGATAAAGCAGTATTGAGTGCTGTCTGTCCTCCCATAGTTGGTAAAAGGGCGTCAGGACGTTCATGGGCAATAATTTGGGCAACTATTTCAGGAGTGATGGGTTCAATATACGTGGCATCAGCTAAATCTGGATCCGTCATAATGGTGGCAGGATTAGAGTTAACCAGAATAATTCGGTAGCCTTCTTCTTTTAATGCTTTGCAGGCTTGTGTGCCTGAATAGTCAAATTCACATGCCTGACCAATAATAATAGGTCCTGCTCCAATGATAAGAATGGACTTTATATCTGTGCGTTTTGGCATGGTTTTTTCCTATAGCAAATATCTGGGCGCGATTGCGGCAGGCAGAATATTTAAATTTTGAGGCCAAAATCGTTTTATAAGTTAAGTGATAAAGAAAGTAAGTCCTAAAATGTCTTTTCCATGCTTTTTTTCATAAAATTAAAGATATATTTTTTTTTGTTATGGTTAATTTTATATGAGGGCGAGAGTATCATCTTTACTAAGGATACATAAGAGGAAAAGTCAGGATATTGAAGGTTATCATAGGTAATGAAACATAACAGTTGTTTAAGGACAGGTGGAATTTTGTAGAGTGAAATCAATTGTGGCTATAATACGCTTGTCATTATTACACTGTTTGTCATGGTCAGTTTTTTTATATAATCTTTTCTACTTTTTCTTGCGTGATAATGCTTCATTTCTATGGATTGTAATAAAAAATTTAATCAAAGTTGTGAATAGATTTTTCTATTCTGTTCATAATTTGATAATGGTAAAAAAGAATTATTGATACTGAATCTGCTGTTCTATCACTGTACAAAGCTAGATTAAGATTATTCAAGGTTTTGATTAAAAACGTGAAATGATATATTATATCTTTATAGCTTACACGGATTTTGATATTTTTCTTGATAACTTAAGTGTTTATTTGAATATATATTGGTAATGTAGGGGACATTTCTGTCCCCATTAGGTTATTGAGAGGCTCTTAAAACAATAATTCCTGGTGTTTTTGCTACATAATCCATAAAAGGAGAATCCACTACTTTTTCATTCTCCTTTAGTGAAGAAGCATTCCGTAACATAGGGCCCTTATCTGTCATGATAAAGAAGCCTACATGGGTTACATCCAATCCAGGAAGTTTGGTATAAATACCGATGAAATCACCAGATTGTAAACGGCTTATAACTTCTTCGTTAATAACACTACTTGGAATATAAGTTATATTGCGTTTAACAATTGGTAGTCCAGGAAGGTAGTTTCCGCCATCAGCTTTTTTATTGAGATATTTTTCAGTGTTCACTGCATTGGCACTTATTTGTGCAGTGATGTCATCGGCGAGTTTATATTCTCTATAAGCCCAGTCGGTAAAAAAATGCTTTCGATTTAAAAAGCTAACCTTACCATCAACATAGCGCGTCCGGATGACATTCTTTATGAATTCTGTTTGCGATGTTGATTTTCGTAATGCTTCAACGTAGTCCAGATAAGTGAAACAATCTAGACCTCTAAAGTCGATTATAAGTTTTTCTGGTGTATTTTCTGAGCCCTGTAGCATATTCGCTTGGTAAGGTGTCCCTAAAAAAGCTTCAGAAAGCAAGCCAATCATTTTTCCTATCTCTGGATCACTGATTTTGGAGCGTTCTTTAAGAATAGTGTTCAGTTTATCTGAAGTATATGGATCTAAATTTACTTTGGCTGTTTGTTGCGTTTCCATTTGGTTTTCTGAAGTATCCTTGCTTACATCAGAATTTTGGAAATCACATCCTGTAATCAACGCTGAGATTAAAATTACTTGAAATATTTTTCGCATTTTTTCACCATTTTTGAATTGATAATTAGTGATATTTTCCGCGCTCACCAGATTGTCATTGATTTTATTTTAGCATATAATAAATATAGTATAAATAGATATATTCATAATTGTTTTCTAAATTTATACAGATTGCGTATGATTTAAATGTTTTTTAGAATTACAGCATAAAAATTATTTTTTTAATTTTTATTTTTAAATAGCTAATTATAATTTTTTATGATTTTTTTTATAAATTAATTATTAATTTATGTTAAATAAATATATATTATTTTAAATATTATTATTTTTTAATTACGTTATAATATTTTATATACTATATTATACTTGCAAATAAATATTTTGATATGAAGTGAGATACAGGCGAATTTTTATGATAAAATTTTATTTCATTTAATGCATTTAAAATGACTCCTTAAAAATCATCATTCTTTACAAAATTATGTACAGTGTTGTGTGTCTGGTAAAATGACGATTTGTGATATTTTGCTGTTTTTTTTAAAGTTTTCACTTTCGTTATAGTTTTTGTGAGAATAAGTTATGTTACGTAGCATTTGTTAATAGCAGGTAGAGTTTAAAAATTGTAGGAAAAATAATTTGCGTGCTATGAATAATCAAAAACTCGATTAAAAATTTATCCATCATAGGCTTATTTTATTTTTTATTACTTTGTTTTGGATATTATCGGTATTGCAATCATTAGTCCTATTTTGCCCAGTTGATAGGAAAGGATATCAGTAAGGCTTCTGGGGAAGGATGAAGATTATTTATAGCTTTATTCAGCAATGCAATTTTTATTTGCTCCAGTCATTGGCAATCTCTCTGACCGTTATGGTCGACGTCCTATTTTGCTTATCTCTCTTATCAGTTTTACTCTTTATAATCTTATATTGGCTATACATGGAGCTATTCTATATTGCTTACTGGGTGTCTTTTTTATTTTGCGGCTGGTTTTTCACTCATTAATTCCATTTTTGCGTGGGTTATGCTTACAGAAACGCTTCCTATGTGCAATAGGCTACTCCTTTGATATTAAACGTGCAAATTCTTTAGGTGCTCTTTTGCAACTCAGACAATATCCAAAAGCTCTTTGAATGTTATTGTTTTTTTCTTTATTGGCTTGCGGAATCTGTATGGCCAAGCGTTTGGGTATTCATTGCTAAAGAACGCTATGATTGGAGCACGTTGTTTATAGGATTATCTTATAATATTTTCGGGATAGGACAGATTATTGTAATCACTCTTATTCTGCCTTATTTTTCTAAGCGATGGAGCAATTGGTATATTGCGATGTTGGGACTCTTGTTTGCATTGTTTGCTACACATTTGCAATACAATGTTGGATGGTTTATCTGTTTTTTGCGTGTACCATGCTTGAATATCTCTTTATGCACCTATGCACGCTATTGCTTCAACAGAGGTATCGGCAAGTGCACAAGGAAAATTGCAGGGAGCGATGACATCTGTTATTGCATTGAGTTTGATATTTAGTCCCATTTTTTAGATGTTTCTTTCCGAACAATTTACACATGAAGACATGGTATTTCATTTTTCTGGTGCTTCTTTTGTGGGAAGATTTTGTGTGCTTTTTGTTACAACGGTAATTTTTGCTTTACGGGTACGCTAATTTTTTGAAATTCTGATTGATAACAATATTCTGCTAAGATAATTCAAAAGGCAAACAAGTCTTGTTAATGCTATGAGTGAAGTAAGCTGCTCTGTTGCTAAAATAATATATTTGTGCTCAGGGATAGAGTTTTTGCGGAGGTAACTCAAAGGACAAAGCACTTCAATTAAGCTGTTTTTTTATAGTTTATAATGAGATCAAAAAAACGCTGAAATAGATAGTGGCTGTCTTGTGGTCCAGGGGAAGCTTCAGGGTGGTATTGAACAGAAAAAATCGGTTTTCCAATGATCCGAATACCACAATTTGAGTTGTCAAAGAGGGAAATATGGGTCTCTTCAACATGTTTTGGTAAAGATGTCGTATCTACAGTAAAACCATGATTCATAGATACAATTTCGACTTTTCCGGTAGTAAAATCTTTAACAGGATGGTTGGCGCCATGGTGCCCTTGATGCATTTTTATGGTTTTTGCTCCAACAGCAAGAGCCAGAAGTTGATGTCCAAGACATATGCCAAAAAGCGGTATATTACTGTCAATGAGTGCTTTAATAGTTGGGACAGCATAATCGGCTGTAGCAGCTGGATCGCCTGGTCCATTGGAAAGAAAAACACCATCAGGATTCATTGCTAGAATTTCTTTCACGTTTGTGTTTGCTGGTACAATGGTTATACGTGCACCGTTTGCAGCCATGAGGCGCAGAATATTGCGTTTCACTCCATAATCAATCGCAACAATGTGAAAATTGTACGCGTCATTTGCACTATAGCCTTTATTCCACATCCAGGGTTTTTCATTCCATTCTACTAATTGCTTTGATGTTACTTCTTTGGCGAGATCAAGATTGATAAGTCCAGTCCATTTTTGTGCGCGCTTTTTCAGAGCATTAATATCAAAATTCCCATTGGGATCATGGGCGATGATGCCATTTAGTGCACCTTTTTCACGAATAAAAACGGTTAATGCTCGCGTATCAATACCACAAAGTGCAATGATCTTACGCGTTTTCAGCCATTGATTAAGATTTTCATTTGCACGATAGTTGGAAGGATGGGTAATATCTGCTTTGAAAATGGCACCAACTGCTCCATGACAATTGAGGGGTGTGAGATCTTCAATATCTTCACTATTTGTACCTACATTGCCGATATGAGGAAAAGTGAAATTGACGATTTGTTTTTCATATGACGGATCTGTGAGGATTTCTTCATAGCCTGTCATCGCGGTGTTAAAACATATTTCAGCTTCAGCAACACCTGTAGCACCTGCTCCTTTGCCTTCAATAACTGTTCCATCGGCCAATATTAATAAGGCTGTAGGTTTGCTTACGCTCCAAGGATTAGGAGATGAGATAATTTGTGTCATAGCATGTGCTCATAATTTGTTATCTGAAAAATATAATAATCAACGTTACACAAAAAGCACAACTATAACAGATGTTATGTGTATAGTTATTGCGATATTTTGCTTAAGGCCAAGAGTATATGTATATTCCATGAAGAGGTAAAGTCCTGTTTTGGAATTTTCTAAGACCTCGGTGTTAATTATTTTTTATCATGCAGGTAAGACGATAAGGGTTGGTTACAAGCTGTTTTTTCTTGAATAAAACGGATAAATTTATGTTGCGTGATCAAATTGATATGGCAATTCGAAATTGCCTTGAAGATATGAATAAAGAGATATCTTTCCACGCTTCATTTAATTGATGAAGCATTTAATTGGTGCTGCTATTAGGATTATGATATTTCTTATCGTGGTGATAAGACAGCGAAAACTAATGACTATCAAACAGTTTGTTTTTAGCTGAAATAATAAAAGGATTTAGAACGCGTTCATAAAGAATCTGGATGCTTAGAATTTGGTAAAGAAAAGACAAGAGAAAATGGAAATCATTCGTAAATTTCTTTTCCGTTCGCTTACTAAGAGGGAAGTAAAAAAGTCCTTTTTGTGGCTTTGTTACAAGCAAAATTGAAGGATTAAATGATATGAGTGATGTGGTGGTGCGGCTAAATGGATGCTCTGCGTGGCAAATGAATCCTACCAATTTGCAAAAGGAATCTGAAAGTTTTTTATTTTTAGTCACTTGTCATGTGTTCAGATAGCATAGAGATAATGTTGATAAGTGACATTGCTCTCATAAAAGTTAGCACGCAAAAATACTTCTTTGAGAATAAAAAAGGGAATGTTTTTTCTGCGTATTTACGTCATTAAAGAGGGGCTAAAGGATTATAAGTGTTTTAACTTTTCTAAAAAAGATTTATTGTTTTTAATATATAAAAAGCTTTTAGATAAAATAAGGTGGTTAAACAAAAGCCGCGTGATACAAATTTTAAATTTTTTGTAAGAAGATTTTTTTCTTTTTTTTCAGGAGTGATTATTATTTTGCGTGAAATTAAAATGCAAAGGGCTTTTTTGTATGATAGGCACCTTCAAAATGGATCAAGGGCAAGTTTTTCACTCTATTTTCGGTAAAAAGAATTTTGAAATGCTTCTTTTTAAAAGTTGAAGCATTTTTGAGTCAAGATGGTCCCAAGAACATATCTAGAAGAACTCTTCATTCGTAATATGCTGTTGGGAGAAGTTTAAAAATTTTATTCCCTTATCTTTTAAAAGTATAGAACCAACAAGTGGTGCATGATAAAAGGAATATAGAATGCTCCATTTATATGGGATTTGTTGTGTACAGTGGTGAAGCTGCTAAAAACAATTCGGTTAACAACAATGGTTTTTTTGCTAGACGCAAACGGGAGCGACGCGCCCACAGAGCACCTTGTTGGCCAATATGAATGTAGTCGCGAGTTAATGTTCCACTGTTAAATAAATAGTGTCCCAATGGTTTAGAGCCCAAATGCATCAGTGCTTGATTGTGTTCCAATAGAGTTTCTTGTGGGATTACAGTGCGTCCAAGGAGCCAAGGTTGATTATCTCCCATCAGTATGATTTCTCGTAGCCAGTAATGCGAGCTATCAGGTAGATGCTCAGATTCTTCCTTCAATTTATCACGCGTAATGAAGCATTCACGTTGTGGTTCGATGCGTATGCAGGTGCAGTGGTTTTCGAGTCGACGCGTCATAGATCCCAACTCCATTAGCCAATCGTTGATGCTAGCTGGGACTGGAGGATCTTTATCAGATAACCACTTCAGAGGTGGCAAGATGGAATCCATAGGATCAGACATCATTTCACTTCATAGCTCAGCTCAAAGTCTATTGCATTTACTGCATTGGATGATAAAAATAGATACTTCTATTGTAATGCAGAAATGCAAAGGCAGCAAGATTTTAAACGGAAAGATGTAAAGGGAGAGTGAAGTATTTTTTAGCGCTTATATTTTTTCTTTTTATTAATCCTAGATTCTATGCCCATAACTTTCTAAGTCAGAGGATGATTGAAGTATAGATTAATTAATTGCATAAAAGAAGAAGCTTTTTTATCTAATTGTTAAAAGGTATGTCTGAAATGGGTAAGTTTATTGAAAAAGCCTTTGATAAGGTGGCCTTTCTGTAAGGGTAGTCATTATCATTCTCAGGTGTTTTCTTAATTTAAGTAAGAAAGAATGATAGAGATACGTTTTATTTCCTCAATTCTTCTCTTTGTACATCTGAATATAACCTTTATTAATAATATCCTGTGTGTTTTTATTCATTGCGACAAGCTGAAGTACATTTGTCATATTATTTCAGTTTCTTGGAGAGAAAAGAAAATACAGAAATCGTCCCTAAGGAATCCACTGCAGCATGACTCTTCGTGGTAAATTCTCTCTATTGCTTCTTAACGCTTGCCTTTCATGCTGGCTACTATAAGTTTGGCAGAGGAATGAACAAAAATAAAGATGACATCTTATCTTCATAGCTTTTAGCCAACGTTTGCAAAACACTATGAGAGATCGCTTTCTGATACTAGGATGCATAATTTGATGTGTGCTGGGCTATTTGTCTGAGGATAGGAGAAAACGCTTACTACTTTAAATATTATGGATATCTGTAACAAAATAACGGTAAGATTTTGAACCTTTATCTGCATTTCAGAAACTTATCTTGAATAAATGGTAACAATTTTGCAAATTTCTGCACTTAATATCATACTTCTTAATGGTAATACTGTTGTTCTTTACAAATGGAAATTTACCACTACGCCTTTTGAGTTCAAATATTATTGAGGGTATGGAACTTAGGACAACACTTCTTTCGTTTGTGAAATTCAAAAGGGGTTGTTTGAATTTTCTGTTAGGACACTCTTATGAAGTACATAGGAGTTAAAGTTTACGCGATAGAGGCTTTGATCATTGTTATTGTTTTTTATAATAATGTGCAGCAGCTATGTTAGTACTACAGTAAGATGAACAGATTTGATTATCATTATGGTCTGTAAACCATATGTTCGAAGCAATGATATTGGGGTATGAATTATAGAAAAGAAAATTAGTATTACACTAAAACGGCGTAGATATTCTTTTATGAATACGAGTACGCTGTAGCATATTGTTATTGCATATGAGGGAATGAGTGGTTAAAGAGCCTCGTCGCTACGAACTTAGATAATGTGATGATGGTGATGCAAAAAGACCACAATTTAAGCATCTCACCACCACTCCCCTCCCAATAGCTGTAACTTGTAAATCTATGGCAGAAATATTTCAGCAATTCCACTTAGCACCCAAAGGCGCTTCTAAAAAAATGAATAAATGCTTTATGATCGAATTTTTCGTCCTACCCATATAAGAAGGCAGGCTCCGATAAAGCCGGAAATAAGATAACCAAGCCATCCAGCAAAACTCACACCTAAAACTCCAAAAAGAAAGCTTGCCAATGCAGCTCCAATAATTCCTAAAATAATGTTTAGAAACACCCCTGTCTGGCTTTTCATAAGATATTGTGCAGCCCAACCTGCAAGTCCGCCGATAATAATAGCTGCTATCCAGCCGATGTTTGCGTCTTCCATTACATTCTCTCCTTTGCCTGAATCTAAACTGTTAATTCTAACTAGGGTAAGCTTTGTAAAGGTCAAGGTTTACTTATTTTTTTCTTGGGGAATATTGCTGCTGAAAATTTTGTTACAATCTTTACTTTGCTGTTTTCTAATGCGCGTGAATATTTTATATGCGCAACGCTATCCATAAACCCCAACATACACACACACAACCTTTTATAGTAATAAAAAACGCTCAGGTTGACAATAGTTTTACGTAAAAAGAAAATGTTTGTGACAGTATTTTGAAAGTATAAATAAGTGTCTTTATAAGCAGATTTTTTGCCAATCGCTGTAAAGAAATTCGCAAAATAAAATGACAAAATGAAAGGTAACAAGCAAAGTTGAAATTCAAAAAGTTTGAAAAAAAGTGTGCTTATACGATATCAATGATGCTTGAAATGATGTTTCACTCTTTGCAAAATATTGTGCAGGTCGAATTTGTAAAAATATTGATACGATAGTTACAATTCGACTAATAACTGCATTCTTCATAAACATACTTCTTCCTTTGAATAACAATCATTAATTTTCTTGTTAAACTATTCTAAAAGTTATGATTTGACTGTTTGTTGTTCAGAGGGATTACGCAGGCGCGAACTTTTGAGTAGTCCTTTGGCTTCTAAAATTGGGTAGATCATTGAGGTTAAAAGAGAGTTAATCTGTTTGAGATCGCGTACAGTGTCAAGATGAAGGCTCGACGATTCTACGTTTTTGAAGTTACCTTCACGGAGGCGCTTAAAATGCTTTAAACTCATTTCTTTTTCTAAATTTCGGAGTTGATCTTTTTTTTGTACCAATAAATGCGCAGTGTGTGTGTTACGCGAGACAAGAACATTAAATGCGATATGCGCATTGGCCAGAACAATGGCGTGAAAACGAAGAAGGTCATTCCATCCGTCACTGCTGAATTGTAAAGCTTTTTGTTGTTTCTTTTTAACCAGCATAAGCATATTATGCATAATAATGTCTCCCGCTTGATCCAATTTTATACAAGCACTTAGAAGTTCTTGTGTTTGGAGTGCTTCTTCATCAGATAATTTTTGTCCTGCCAATCGTGCAAGATAGAGTTTGATTGCGGTATGCTTTTTATCCAATATAGAGTTCAGCTGGCTGAGCTCACGGATGATGTCTGGATCAGGTTTTTCATAAAGTCCCATGATTTTTTCTAGCATGATATCTACGAGATCACAAATATGGATGACTTCACGCATGACATTAGAGAGTGCTAAAGTTGGGCGATCAAGAACACTATCATCAAGAGCTGTTTGATCGGATAAATTAAGAGTTTTATTGGTTTGCGTTTTTTTTGCACTTAAATGAACAATTTTAGTGGTCAATTTTAAAACCCATTTCGAGAGTGGTATTCCAGCAAGAAGAATAAAAACATTGAAAATAATATGGGCATTAATAACTTGAGTAGAAGCATTATTGCCAAGCCATGTGATTGGTGGTTGAAAGAAAAGAAATAAAATAAGAATAAGGATTGAACCGGCTCCACGCATGAGTAAATTCCCCAATGGGACAAGGCGGGTGTTAGGGGAGGCGTTGCGTGTTAAAAGTGGCGCTATGAGAGAAGAACCAAAGTTGACACCAAGGACCATTACAACACATAGTTGAGCATGGATAAGATCATAATTGGCGAAATTGACTAGCAAAATGATTCCTGCGATAGAGGAATGCAAGAGGTAAGTTAGTGCTGCTGCCAATAAAAAAGTGGAAATAGAATCGGTTGAAAGATAGCTGATGATGTTAGGCAAAATCGCGCTATCACGTAAAGGTTCTGTGGCGGCACTTATCATTTGTAAAGACAAAATCAAAAGGCCGATACCGATGATGATACGTCCGATTTGACGCCAATCACGTTTTTCAGTTGTCATGAAGATACAAGTGCCGATTAAAAGACATAAGGGCACAGCGATAGTGAGATCATAGGAGAGAATTTTGACAACCAATGCCGATCCTAATTCTCCTCCACGTACGGCCATAAGCCCTGCTAGCCCAGAGACAAAACCAGATTCAACAAAAGAACCAACAAGGAGTGTTATTGCTGTAGAGCTTTGTAAAATCATTGCTGTAAACAGTCCAAAGCTTACAGCAAAAAATGGTTTGGAAATGACATGGCGCATTTTGTATTTAAGTTTGTCACCATAAGCGCGTTCAAACCCCGTACGCACCATACGTGTGGCCCAAAGAAGTAAAGAAATAGCGCCGGCAAGATGAAGGAGTACCAATGAACCATTCATGATACTTTTTCTTTCTCTGTTATCATAAATACAGTTGATCTAAAAAATTGTTGAATTGAGGTTTATCATTTTATTTCGCTTTCGCTTTTAATACATGACTAAAATCATAGCCGCTTGGATTTTGAAAAATCTTTAGACCAAAACTAGGAAGAATGGAATAAAGGTGGTCAAAAATATCACTTTGAATTTGTTCATAATCCAGCCAAACGGTTGTGTTGGTAAAGCAATAGATTTCCAAGGGTAAACCATTTGGTGTAGGAGGTAATTGTCGTGCCATCAAGGTCATGTTTTGTTCGATGTTTAGGTGATTTTTGAGATAAGCAAAAACATAAGCACGGAAAGTCCCAATATTCGTTAAACGGCGGGTATTGGCTAACACATCGTGATTTTTATCTAATCGAGCGTTCCATTCATTGATTTCTGGTATTTTTTGTGTGAAATAATTTTCTAACAAATTAAATCGGGAAAGATATTCTTGTTCTTCTTCTGTGTGGAAACGGATGCTTGATTGGTCAATAAAGAGGGAGCGTTTAATGCGTCGTCCACCTGCTTCCTCCATTCCGCGCCAATTTTTAAAAGGATCAGTCACCAGTTTACGGATAGGCACGGTTGTAATTGTTTTGTCAAAATTTTGAACTTTAACAGTATGAAGCGCAATTTCAATGACATCACCATCTATATCGAGACTGGGGATTTGAATCCAATCGCCGACACGTACCATATCCGTGGATGAAATTTGGATGCCTGCAATGAGAGAAAGGAGTGTGTCCTGGAAAATCAACATAAGGACAGCCGCCATTGCACCAAGACCGGATAAAAGAATAAGAGGTGAGCGGTCGATCAATGTGGCTACCATGAGAATTGCAGCCACAGTAAAAAGCGCAATTTTAGCGATTTGAATATAACCTTTTATTGGTTTTAAACGCGCTGTTGGCTGTTGTTCATAAAGGATATTAATAACATTAAGGAGAGAAGAGATTGTTAAGACAACGACAAAAATAATGAAGGCATTAGCAACATTACTTATAATAGTGCTAAGTTCAGAAGGAAGTGTCGGGATAAAATCAATGCCGATTGAAAGAGTAAAGGCTCCGACAATATTAGCTATGTACTGAATGGCGTGTTCAATATCAGCGGTTGTATCTTTAGGAAGAAAAAAAGAAAACCGTTTTGCTGCGCGAATGAATATATTTCTTGCTAAAAAGTTGACTAAAAGCGCAATTAGAATAAGAATAATAAGCCAAACAATAGATTCTAGCAGTGGATATTGAACAAGAAATTTGATCACTTTTTTACTCTCCATTTTTGAATTATGCACGGTTGAGCTCTTCAAATCTTTCAACCGCTTAAGATGAAGTATTGGAATTATGCTCCAAAGTCGTTAAACATGCAAAAAAGAATTTTAGAACTCTGTGAGAGATAATGCGTTTTCCGTCTGATTTCCTTGATGAAATCCGCACCAGATTACCGATTTCAACGGTTATTGGCCAAAGGGTGGTATTTGATCCCCAAAAAAGCAAGCCTTCGCGAGGAGATTTTTGGTGTTGTTGCCCATTTCATGGTGAGAAAACTCCAAGTTTTCATTGTGATGATCGTAAGGGGCGTTATTATTGTTTTGGCTGTGGTGTGAGTGGTGATATTTTTACTTTTCTTTGCGAGCTTGATGGATTGCGCTTTTCAGAAAGTGTAGAACGTTTGGCTGATTTTGCAGGGATGAAATTACCTGTCTTTGATCCACAAAGTCATAAACGTCAAATGGAAAAGGCTGACCTTTATGATGTTATGAAAATAGCTACGGATTTTTTTCAATATAGCTTACATGATAAAGAAGGAGCGCAGGCGCGTCGTTATCTTGATGAGCGTGGTGTAACGCCAAAGCTTGCAGAGCGCTTTCGGATTGGGTTTGCTCCGACAAGGCGTACAGCTTTGAGAGAAGCTTTGAGTGCACGGGGTATTTCGATAAAACAAATGGAAGATTGTGGGCTTCTCAAATTGGGGGAGGATGGTGGCGCTTCTTATGATCGATTTAGAAATCGTATTATGTTCCCTATTGAAGATTTACGTGGACGTGTCGTGGCTTTTGGAGGGCGTGCATTAGATAAAGATACGCCGGCAAAATATCTCAATAGTCCTGAAACAGTCCTTTTTCATAAAGGAAATATGCTTTACAATGCGGCTGCTGCTCGCAAAAATAGCCGCTTTGTTGGTGATGAAAAGATCCATTCCCTCCTCGTTGTTGAAGGCTATATGGATGTGATTACATTGACTAAAGCTGGTTTTGAGGGAGTTGTAGCTCCTCTGGGGACAGCCTTAACGGAAGCACAAATTGGGCTTTTATGGCAGATGGCGACTGATCCAATTTTGTGTTTTGATGGAGATGAAGCTGGTTTAAAAGCTGCTTTTCGTGTTGCTGATCGTGTATTGCCTCTTTTAAAGGCGGGGGTGTCTGTGCGTTTCGTTTTGTTGCCACAAGGTAAAGATCCAGATGAAGTGATTCGCGCTGGTGGTGCACAGCTTTTCAATTCTTTTTTGCAAAAATCAATTCCATTGATTGAGCTTTTGTGGTTGCGCGCTATCTATGGAAAGAATTTTGAAACTCCAGAAGCACGAGCAGCGCTAGAAAAACAACTAAAACAGCAAATTTTTACGATTAAGGATGCAGATATCCGCCGTTATTATTTTCAAGATATAAAAAAACGACTTTTTGATTTTTTCCGTCCGTTTTTTTCGAAAAAAAAAGGTGCAGGACGATACGATCAGAAACCCCGAAATAGGATATTTGAAGATCGATCTTTTTCGATGTTGGCAAATTCCGACATAGTGCGCAATTCATCACATACTGTTCCTCTACGTGAGGCAGCTATTTTACTAATTTTGGCGTATTATCCTGAGTTATGGTATGAAAATTTTGATGTTCTTTCTGAGTTGGAATTACAAAACACGCAATTAGTGAGCCTTCATCAATCTATGTTAGAAATTCTTGGGAGCCAGCAGCTTCATGATAAAGAAACAATGGTTGCACTTTTAGAAGAAAGAGGGCAAAAAGCTCTTTTAGAACGTATGAAAAATCTGGTGCAAAATGTTGGTATGCGTACCGTCTTTGCTGGTGCTCCGATAGAAGATGCCCGTGCTGTATTAAAACAAGCCATCTACTTGCATCTTCAAGAACACCACCTACATAAGAGACTACAAGATATTGAAGAGCAACTTATCAAAAATCCTAATAGTGAGGTTTTTGATTTGCTTCGTGAAATAAAATTTGAACTGGAGCAGATGCAAGCGACAGAAGCTTTAATTGAAGGATTTGGCAGTTGGTTTAATGAATAAATAGACGGGAATAATAAAGATAAGATAAAATGATTCGCTTTTTTGGAGCGAATCAGTCACCTAAAGCTTAGTATGAGGAAGTTTTATGTAAAGCGGCATTTTTATAAAGAATGACGAGTGAATTTTAGGAATAGCGGGAAATTGGTTCTTACTATAGGATGCAAAGATTATCTCAGAAAAGCTGAGAGGTGTCGGGGAAACTTCTAGAGTTTTCCCGCGTTTTTGTGTGAATAAAGAGCGTATTCAACAAAATGTATCTTTTCCAAAAGGAAGTATATATAGGTTAAAGTATACATAGGAAATTTTTAATACGCTAAGTGAGAACGCAAAAAGCTGGTCATGCGGAAGCTGTGTAGTGATCAAGTGGAGTTAACGGTATGGCAACAAAGGTTAAACAGAAAGATAATACGGAAGCAACGGGACAAGTGAGTGTGGATAGTCCTCTTCTCGATTTTTCTGATGATGCCATCAAAAAAATGGTTAAACTCGCCAAAAAAAATGGTTACGTGACGATGGATGAATTGAATGCAGTTCTTCCTCCTAATGAGGTTACATCTGAACAAATTGAAGATACCTTGGCGATGTTCTCTGAGATGGGCATTAATGTTGTGGATGATGAGGATGAAAGTGAGTCTGAGAATTATGAAGAGGAAGTTACGGTAGAGGGGGGCGATTTAGTAGAGGCTACGAGCAACGCGATTGCAACGACAACGAAGCGTGAGGTCACAGATCGCACTGATGATCCAGTGCGTATGTATTTGCGTGAGATGGGTGCTGTGGAGCTCCTTTCGCGGGAAGGGGAAATTGCTATTGCTAAGCGTATTGAAGCGGGCCGTGAAACAATGATTGCTGGACTTTGTGAGAGTCCTTTGACTTTTCAGGCGCTTATTATCTGGCGTGAAGAATTAAAAGAGCAGCGTATTCTTCTTCGTGAAATTATTGATCTTGAAACGACTTATGCAGGACCTGAAGCTAAGCAGGCTCCCGTTATTGAACGAAGTGCGGTCGAAAAAATAAAAGGGGAAAAAACGTCTTCTAGCACGCGTGATATCGAGGATATTACGCGAGATATAGGGATTGAAGATGATGATGAAGAAGACGATGATGTTAACTTATCGCTTGCTGCAATGGAAAACGAACTTTGTCCTCAGGTCATGGAAACATTGGATTTCATTGCTGACACTTATGTAAAATTGCGAAAATTGCAAGATCAGCATGTTGAGAGCAGTTTGGCAGAGCGTAAAGAGGGAGCTCTTTCACCTTCCCAGAAGAAAAAATATATTCAATTAAAGAGCGAATTGGTTCAAGCAGTGAAATCTCTTTCTTTGAACCAAAACCGTATTGAGGCCTTGGTTGAACAGCTTTATGACATCAATAAGAGATTGATTCATAATGAGGGTAAGCTGAAGCGCATTGCAAATAATTATGGTGTGGGTCATGAGGATTTTTTAAAAGAATACCAAGGTCGTGAATTGGATGCAAATTGGATTAATTATATTGCAACTTTGTCAGGGCGCGGTTGGAAAGAATTTTCAAAGCGTGAGGCTAAAGAAATTCAAAATTTGCGTAGTGAGATACAGAATCTTGCGCAAGAAACTGCTATTTCAATTAGCGAATTCCGTCGGATTGTGACCCAGGTGCAGAAAGGTGAGCGCGAATCAACAATTGCTAAAAAAGAAATGGTGGAAGCCAATTTGCGTCTTGTGATTTCAATTGCAAAAAAATACACTAATCGTGGTTTGCAGTTTCTTGACCTTATCCAAGAAGGCAATATCGGTTTGATGAAGGCCGTGGATAAGTTTGAATATCGGCGTGGATATAAGTTTTCAACTTATGCCACATGGTGGATTCGTCAGGCAATTACGCGCTCAATTGCTGATCAAGCACGCACCATTCGTATTCCTGTTCATATGATTGAAACAATTAACAAGATTGTTCGCACATCGCGTCAAATTTTGCATGAAATTGGACGTGAACCTACACCAGAAGAATTGTCTACTAAGCTTTCTATGCCATTAGAAAAAGTGCGAAAAGTTCTTAAAATTGCAAAGGAACCGATTTCGCTTGAAACGCCCGTTGGTGATGAGGATGATTCTCATTTGGGTGATTTTATTGAGGATAGGAATGCATTATTGCCGATTGATGCAGCTATTCAAGCTAATTTGCGTGATACAACGACTCGCGTTCTTGCTTCATTAACACCACGTGAAGAACGTGTTTTGCGAATGCGTTTTGGTATAGGGATGAACACCGATCATACGCTGGAGGAAGTTGGCCAACAATTTTCAGTTACACGCGAGCGCATTCGTCAGATTGAAGCAAAGGCACTTCGTAAGTTAAAGCATCCTAGCCGTTCACGCAAATTGCGTAGTTTTCTCGATTCTTAAGTAGAATAGTGCATTTGCAAAGATGTATTATTTATAAAGATGTATTATTTATTTTGTGAATGTGGATGAAAGGCATATGATGCAGCTCTTGAGATGTCTTTTTTCCAAAGATAATAGGTTGAGGTTGAATCATTTATACAGAATTTGCGATATCAAAACTTGCTCTTGGCTTTAATATTTATGTGTTATGGTTTATAAAGCGGCATGGAATTATATGGTCAGCTTCCAAAAGGATAAACAATATCTGAAATATTATCTTATCTGTGCCAGTACGTTTACTCATAGAAGTGGTGTATTAAGTATTTCTCTCTTCAAAGCGTGTTAATTTTTCGATGTGCTCGAGCAAAGGTTTCTTTGTGTCGAGCTATGCATAAAAGTCGCTTAAGTTCGTGTGTAGATGTATGAAAAGTTTTATTTGTGTTATATTATTGTTCTAAATTACCAAATATTTATCATTGTGCATATTGGTTTTTTTTATTATCTTCATAACAAACGTTTGCATAAAGTGTATTCTATTTTCATTAAAACTGGATTTTTAAAAAAATTGTCTTGAGACAATGCACTGGGTGGAATGATGTCTAAATAGATAAAAGATGTGTGAAGTTATAGGGATGAAGTTTTATTTATATCGCTTTTTGATAGATTTTCTTTTAAAAGGACTATTCCCGATTTTATGAGTGAAGAGATTCCCTTTTGGAAAGTAAAAAAATTAGAAGAAATTTCCATTTCTGAATGGGAGAGTCTTTGTGATGGCTGTGGGCGTTGTTGTTTGCATAAGGTGGAAGATGATGACACTGGTGATATCTATGCAACCAGTGTGGCGTGTCGCCTTTTAGATGCGGAAACTTGCCGGTGTCGGGATTATATGCACCGTAAATCAATAGTTTCAGATTGTATATTGTTAGATATTGCAACGATTAAAACGGCCCGTTGGCTTCCAGAGAGTTGTGCGTATCGACTGATTTATGAGGGACAAGATCTTCAATGGTGGCATCCATTGGTATCAGGAAATCCTCAGACGGTACATCAAACCGAATTTTCTGCACGTGGACAGATAGAAATTTATGAAGACGAATTATCGTCTGCAGAAGATTATCTGGAACATATCACTGGACTTCTCTGTGAAGGCCGGTGATAAGAGCATTTTATGCAATGATTGATAATGCTATGTGATTTAGTCTATAGTAAAAACTACGGTCACACTGACACTGTAATTTAATTCACCACCTGAAAAATTTGTATCTGCGTAGCTTGTATTTGCTGCCCTGCTCATAAGGCGTGGGCTTGGATGATAGCCATCACTGTTTTCATTGATTTCAATAATTTTTCCTAATTTCAAATGAGCTGCTTGTGCTATAGTTTCTGCTTTTTCAATTGCTTCAGCAATGGCTTTTTTACGCGCTTCTTGATAAAATGGCTTCATATCGGCATTGGTGAAGGTAATGCCATTAACTGAATTAACGCCGAGAGCCATTGCTTGATCAAATATTTTACCAGCATTGGCAAGATCACGAATGCGCACTGTTAAAGAATTTGAAACGCGATAGAGAATTTCCTTGTTCTTTTTTTCGTGATGATTATCTGGGCTAGATTGATAAATGGACAAGCTTGAGGTTTGCAAGTCGTTTGCTTGAATGCCATTACTCTTAAAAGCGTTTACAATATCGTTCATAGACTTATTATTGGCTGCTAATGCTTCTTGAGCAGTTTTGTCATGCGTTACAACGGCTAGATTTATAATTGCCATATCCGGTGTTGCTTGACTTTCGCCGGTCGCAGTAACTGTAATAGTTGAATGTTCCATTTTTCTTTTTTCAGCGTGTGCGGTAAGTGAAGTGGCCACCAGGGTAAGTGCTATCATAGCCATTTTAACCGGGTAATTCTTCAACGGTTTGAAAATTGTTTTTGTCATATCTATTCCTTTTGTTTATCGATTTACTACTCTCTCATTTTCTGGAGTTCTTGTAAAGAAATTAGGGCGTTAGAAAAAAAAACCGATAGAAAAGAAAAAAAGGTGAATTATAATTTAAGCAAGCTCTTGTATAATCAGAAGTTTTAGTTTAGAGAGAAACAGCTTGTGGGGCCTGTAGCTCAATTGGTTAGAGCCAGCGGCTCATAACCGCTTGGTTGGGGGTTCGAGTCCCTCCGGGCCCACCACAATACACGATGACTAGTAGCTGTAAAGCTAATAATTTACTTTAAAATTTAAAGAGCTTTATGGTTACTCGTCCTTTTCTAGCTTTGCGGTTAGGTTTTGTACCAATTTATTTTTTAAAAACAAAACTCTTTTCTCCTTTTTGCTGTCGAATTTTGATTTTTATAGTGTTTGCTCTTTTTTCGGTTTTCTTCTGTCAAAACTATATTTAACCAAAAGTCCTTTTAATGGTAGAAAAGGTGTATAAAAATAATGCATTATAACATATTTCTATCTCATTTCATCTTTTCCCGCTGAGTGCAAAACGTAGTGTTAAGTTATATCCGTTATGTTGTAAGGACTATTATTCTGAACCCTTTTTTAGCTTTTTTATCGATCTGATAGCAAGCTTTTTGCGGTCAGTATCTCTTGTATAAAGATGTGCCATAGTGTCATTTATTCAGCTAAAAGTACTTTGGATTGTATTCCCATTTGAATTGACAGACATGTTACGGTTCATCTTCTTCATCCGGCTATCAATTTTTGATGTCTTTTTATTTGTATGCTTTAATAAAATACAAATCTAAGTTTTTTAGTGAGTGTTTTGCCGTTTTTACTATAAATCAACATCTTGTCTCCAATGGAACCAGTTTGAAAGTATTACGGCTAATATGGTCAAAATCGGGAAATAGGGATCTATTTGGAATTTATTTTTCTCTGTCTTTGGATAAATGATATTATCCTTGTGTTTTTCCGCCAATAGAATCATATTACTATGACGTAAACCTGTATAGAGAAGAACGTGAATCCAGACATGTTTATGCGTTTAGTGATGCCATTTTATAATATTTCTTTCTGTCTTCTTCTGTTCAGGCTGGAAGCCATCCTTGTTTTTGAAGGAGTTTTTTCTCCTAAGGTTTAAGTTATCTTCTAAAAGATCATTAAGTACTTTCAGAAAAATTTAAGCGGCTGTAAGTGTTTCCTTGCATCTTCAACGTCTCCTGTAATATGGGTTTTATTGTTTTGTAAGGAATGTTTTCTATTGAGAGGGAAGGCTTTCATCAGAATGCGTTACTTTGTTTTTTTAGCTATACTAATTGATGCTTTTAAAATATCTTTTGAACAAGCTATGCAAATGCATCTTCAATAAGTTCTTCGGTTTAGAAGGTATGAGCTTTATAATTCAGAAAGTACACTTTAAAGTTGTAAACAAATTCTTATGCTTCATAAGTTCCGTGTATTCTCTGCTGTCGTTCATAAGCCATGTGTGCATATCATATCATTTAGCTATGCTGGATAATGTTTAAAACAAGATGAGGAAGATGGGGGTAGAGTATGGCAACGTCACAATTTAGAAAGCAAAGTTTCGTAATATTAATATCTTTGATATATCTATGAATTTTTCAGGTGAACTAACTGAAATTACGATTAGAATTCTGATTTTAAGATACAAGAATTGGTTCACCAGTAGTTTTGATTTCTATTAATTTGTAACCTTGTTTTTGATTCTCTTAAAACACTTGCAATGATAGATTTTTGTGATGATAGATGGTTGATGAGCTATGTTTTTTTCCTTTATTTTGCGCGTAATTTATCTGTGATATATAACATGCATATTGTTTTAAAATGGTTGTTTTGCTGTTAGAAATTGATTTCTTGAAGTTGTATTCTTATCAGTGAATGCGTATTGGTTGAGTGTCTCTCTTTTTTCAGTTAACAATGATGTCATTACTGTAAAGCCTACATTTACAAAATATTCTATTTCGTTTTGAACTAATGCTTTGTCAAACATGTGCATTGTCGTAACCATTGGTATTTGCATAACCAATCGCATTGCTTAAACTTAGGAAATCGCTACGAATGTGCACATTATTTAAAGTTTTTGCGATATTGGAAACTCAACAGTCTTCATGACCAAGATTTGTCTTTTTTGCTATCCAGTTTTCTAAATCGTCTTTCTGACTTGTGCAAAGTCTTTCAATGCAAGGATGCAATGTAAATTACGATCGCAAATACTTAATTGTTCATGATAGTTTTTAGATGTATGCTTTGTTTTTAGAGTTCTTGAGAAAGTATGTTAATGTTTCTTGTTGTGTTTTCTATTGGAAGGAACGACTTTTACTGTTTCATTTGCGCTTTGAATTGCCATAAAAAGCATATAAAAATAATTCATCGTTTTGCATGTTGAGTGAGAGGCATGAATGCCATAAGATTCTCTGCTTTCAAATCCTCTTATGCTGCATCAATAAAGATTATTTATTCGTATGTCACAGGCGGAATTGGCGTGTGGATAAAAGTCATTGAGAAAGGCGTAAATATATTTCTTATGGACCGTTTTAATGCAAGAGTATATGCGACATTGGGAGTTGCAAAGGCAAAGTATAAAATCTTTTTTTGATTCTATCTTGATAAAGCAATGAGTGTCTTTTTGAAGTGTGTCGGTAATCCCAACTCCTTTTCTGTGTTGATTATGAAGAGGAGTTTATCTTTGTCATTAGTTTCCTCATTCATGCAAAGCTGTTGATCGTTACCTTGTTTTGCCAAAAGTAAAATTCACTTCTTCTGCAAGTTTATATTGTTCAATACAACGTTTGATTCAGGTAAAATCTTCTTTTTATAAATGTTGGTGTAACTTATACGCTCATTATTGGGACTTGATTAGTTATCTCCTTTTAAATATTGTTTTTTTTGTTTATGATAGATTTCTATGTCAGCACTTAAAGGGCGCTTTCAGAGGAGAGAGTGGCTCTTTTGAAAGCGTATCACGGAATTGCAGGCAGTGCTGCTGCTTATAAGAACGTATATATCGCATTGTTATATTTTTGTCTTGTGATGTTATTTAAAAGGCAGAGGTAGTGTTGTGTATAATAAAATCGTGATATATTTTTCTTTCAAAATAAATCTATTCCGATTTTCTCACGTAGAATTCAGAGATATTTTCACATCGATTGGTTATTGGTTCGATTCGCAAGATCTGAACAACACTGTTAATAGAAATGATAATATCAATTTGTTTATAAAAGCTCTGTTCCGTGTGATAGTTTTTGTCTCATTACGGGACATAATCCGTAAAATTCCATCTGATTTTATAAAAATCGATTTGTACACAACTGATTCCATACTGCTTATTGCAAATACTTTTTTTCTAAGATACGGGGTATATTCAAACGCTTTTGCGTTATGCAATGTGGCTAAATAGAGTATAATTATGAAGAATGACAAAAACTTTGATACAGTTTTAACTGATATTATTGTGAAATGGGAAGCTTTGTCTACAACTTAAAAGCGCGAGATTTTGAAGAGGGTAGAAAACTCTACAAATGTTGCTCCGTTAAAAGAACATTTAAAGCTTCAATCTTCTTTTTATCTCCAGACGAAATCAAAGCTATGAGTTTTAAATCTTCATCGGAGATGTTAAAACCAGTTATTACATATATGGCGCTAGCATTTCCGAGTGTGTTAAGAATAGCCATAAGTTTATCCACAGAGGGTCTCTTTCCCCCGTTTACCATTTGTTGTACGTAGTTTTGTCCACAGCCTGCTGCTCTGCTTATTTCAATCATCGTTCGTCCATCACTTTTTATTAATTCAATTAAGCGTTGGAACCAATCTTTTTCAGTCTTTGTCATTTTTAGACCTTTACACATTGACGCTATAGCGTTAATATTGCGTCGCGAACTCAGAATACATGATAAAGGAGCGTGAAAATATCCATGCGTAGCTCTTCGCTTATGAAGGATATAGAGTTGTTTTTAATTAATAACGGAATTTCCCCATACACTTTCAGATTAGAATCAATAAAAACTGTTGCTTGGTTCCACGATTGTGACAGGGTGGATCATATGACCAGAAATGGAAATACACATTCGTATGTTCATAAGATGTTACTTTAATAGTATATGTAGCGAAATTATAAATCAAGATATACCCTAGCATCGATATTTGTAAAAAGTTTTTGCATTAAGGTGCTGTGTGGGCAAAACAAAGCTTTACAGCCTTAAGGAAAAGGTTCGTGGCTGTAGAAAAATACAAATTCACAGGCTAAAAGTGCTGGCTTTCTTTTTGCTTTAATAAATTGGGTCATCGTCAGATGGTGTATCATATTCGTACGTTAAGAGACTTTAGAAACTTCAAATAAAGTGATTTTGATGATTTTAGAGAGCATAAAATTCTTAATCACAAAAGTGAGTGTTGGGTAGAATGTGATACAAGCGGCAAATGCTTTATCGAGGATGGATGTGTTTTTGCAATGCGGAAGTTTATAATTATGCTGAGATTTTCGAAAACTCTAAGATTTATGACAATACTTTAGTTTACGGTTATACAAAGATTCGTAAAATTTACTGTAATTCTGAGCTTTGTGACTGTGAAGATTTTCGCAATGACGAAGAGATTCATATATGTCGTTTCATTCTACATGATGCAAAAGAGGTAAACAAGAATGATGCAGGTAAGGGGGATGGAGATCATTCCATCGGGCGTTTTTTTTTGAAATCAGTTGTGTTTTTGCATTTGGGTAAATAAATACAGTAAAACAATTGACGTGAAGGTATCGATTTGAGCTGCTTTGCGTCTTTATTAGCGGATTTTTGTTGAGAGAATAAGGATGCCGAGAGTCATTTATCACACTTGGCACATGTGGCTTATTGCATTCTTTTTTTGCTGGAAGGCGAAACAAAACAAATTGGTCGAAATGACTGATTTAATTGTAATTAAAGGAGATCAAAATGAGTCTAAACGAAATTTTATTGGGAGCGGTGATTATTGTTTTACTTTTCAGCGGGGTTATGTTTCGGTTTGCTTTATATTACCACGATCAAGCTAAAGCTTTTCAAGAAGAATCAAGAAAAATAAAGCATGAGTTCTTAAAGGATTCTATGAAGATGACTGAAGAACGGGATAGGGCACTTAGAGAACAAAGTATGGTGATTAAAAGACGTGATCAAATGATTGAAAAGCTGAAACAACAAATTAAGCAGTATGAGGAAACTATAAAGCAACATCAGGAAGTGATTAAATCGGAAGATGATGCGGAAAAGTAATTTTATCCATATTTTGCATCGGATTTGTGCATTAAAAGACTTTGGAAATGTTAATATAAGGTAATTTAGGAGGCTGGAGAGCGAGAGAGGTAAACTTTAATCATAAAGGCGATTGTTGGGTTTGTGGTGAAATTATGGTTTTTGGTAATGTTCAGGTTTATGGGAAGGTAGTCGTTGGTAGCAATTTCAAAGTTCATTATAGTGCATGTGTATACGATACAGCTACAGTTTATAACAATACAATTGTTTGGGGTGGTATGTGTTATTAAAAACAATATTGAGTGGTGATACGTTTTGGAAGAACGAGGTATCTGCTGATAAAATAGCTGTAACGAATATGCATATAAATAGCCATGGCAGTAATAATAAAGAATGACGTCTGTTTTTTATGAGGTGAAGGAACAAAAACGATCATGATGATTGGACAAAAGAAAGAGGGAGCGAAAGGCGAAAGCAGAAGACACAGGGGATTTGCCAAAACAATCATATTCGTAATTTTTAGGTTGTGTCCATTCTATTACGTTTATTATTGTTACGAAAAGATACAAGATTTGAGAGATGAAAGAAATATATTAGATGAAAAAAACTCAATGACACGCCTGTTAAAGAACGTGATAAGTCAAAGAGGTATGAGAGAATGAGAGTTATAAGCTTTTCACGAATATAAGTTCAGTAGGGGTAAGAAAAAAGACAGGAAACTACACTGTAATTATTGGAAGATTTAGTGAGTTGTGTTGTATGGTAAGGAGTTGCGTGCTTTGTGGCTTTTTAAGGTTCGTATGTAAAAATACAACTCTAAAACTTTATAAAAATCAAATGAATGATCTTTTAGGGTACACGAGCACAGAGAGTGACGCCAATGTGTTGTTCTGTCGTCCTTTTGATGGTGATTATTGATTTTTTCTTTATTTTTTTAGGCTACTTTTACTTGGTAAAATGTCAAATTGGTTTTCTTAAAGTATATTGATGTTTGTGTATTTGAATTGCTTTTGCGGGAGGATTTCTGGTGTAATAAGAAGAATACTTCATTTGTTGGAAGATTCGGTTGATCAATGAATATGGCTGCATGTTTAAAATAATGACTTTCAGCTTTTGCTCTAAATTCTGCTCTTTTTTCCTCAAAAAATTTACTATCAATGAAACTGCTTTATGATCATTAAAGTTTAAGCTTTTTGATGATGCCAAGTATATATCGGGGTAATTTCACATATCTTTCTCTTTTACTAATGGAGAAAAAGTGGACGGAGGGGAGCATATAATTGCCTATTTGATCTAGCTATGAAAATAGGATGGATGATTTGTGATGCGGGTATTTCATCATAAAGAGAGTGGTTAATGTTCAAACACGCTGCTTTGAAGGTGGTGTGATGCGTTATATGATTTGTAAATAATAGTTTATAGAAATCATGATGACATTAGATTGAATTGATGCAGTCTATTTTGAAGCGAGGTGCCATTACCTTGGTTGCTATTCATGTAGCAGCTTATAGCTGATTCTTAACGGCTTTGTGCCCATATTATCAGATATTTTATAAAGTCCTTGTTAGGATGACTAAGAAATTATGAAAGGGAAGGCATCAAAAGATAGAGATAATAAGGCAATATATTTTAAAGAACCCACACTTCGAGATAACAATCAAAAAGCTGCTTTGGCAATTTTACATTGAATTAAAAAGAAGGAGACCAGACATGTCAACTTATTTGGTTTGTAGGCTTTTTGCAGAAATGTGGCTTTTGATTTTGCTTGTTTATCGTTTACTCAAAATTTTATCATTTTTCATGAAGTCTATCCGTTTATTTTTTCTTTAAGAGCTGTTTTAATAAACTTGCTAAGAATTTAGCCAAAGTCTTATTTTCTTCAAGTTGCGATGTTTGGTTTCTATGCTGGTTATTTTAAAGTCAGTGCAGCATTTCTGATGCAATTATAATGCGTGCCGCTATAAGAAAGTGCTGAGAGATTTTACTGTTGGCATAGCAGTGATTGGTAATCATAAATTGTTAGCCATAGAATTTTTTATGATACTTCTATTATTTTCATATTCTTCTTATCCTCGAAGTTTTAAAAACTTCGATGCGCAAGAGCACGCGATAAATGCCGATTTTTTTTAATATCTTTTTTCCATAAAGGTTTTCGAGATAATTTCTCTTAGAACATTAGATGAACTGTGTTGTAAGTTTGTGTAAGAAATCTTCTCTGATATTTTTTATTCACACAGGCAGCTTTACACGTTTGATTTTGCCGGATTAGAGGAGTATTGGAATCTTTTTTTGCGACTGCAATGTTACAATACACGCTGTAAATATTTTATGAGAGCCTTATATAATTCTCGGGGTGTAATATTTGATGATAACTTTTGGCTATGCTGGTTGCTTTAGAACAGTAGAGAATAACATTCAAAAAGGTTGATAAACTGAAAGTATAGCAAAAATATTGTGTGCTGCTGGTTGATAAATTTAATAGCAGTTTGATTGCCGGTTTGGAGATAGGATAGCATGCATGAGAAGTTCTACCTTGTAGTTTTTTGAGGTATACGAGAAACTATACAAAAACTTTTTCCTGTTTTCTACTGTCAGAAAACAAAATTCTTTCCCCTTTATCCAACATCAAAGTGTGATGTTAAGTTCAAAATATAAAAGTAGATTTTTCTAACTTAATGGTGAAGAACGTTAAGGTTTTAGCTCTCTAATAAGGGCTTTATGCGTAATTTCTTTTATCTGCTCAATATTTGTTAGAATATCTTGCTTTGTTGGATAACCTTTACTGGAAAAAGCAATTTTTTGTTCATCTCCAGAGATTAGACGCCAGTACCATTGATTGTGAACCCCTTGAAACACCTCAAAATACATGCTTCCTACCTCATAAAATAGCCGATAATTTGCAGGATAAATATTCAACCCCTCTGACTATGAGTATTTAAAGTATGTCTCCACAGTAAGTAGTCAATATATGTCCTTTATTTTTTTAATCTCAAAAAATAATTTCTATGAGATTTATATTTTGTAACAAGAAAATATTTATTGTCAATAAGGTATAAATAGGTATTTTATACTTTAAATGATATTTTTTTAATTTTTATATCCTAGTATTTATATTTATAGTAGGAAAATTTTCTTTGTAAAAGGCGTATGTATTAAATTTTTACTATAAATATAAATTTATACGGCATACAAAACTTTATCAGTAATGAAAGAATTGCTCCTACTTTTTTCCTACTGATAAAGTTTGTGCCTGTTCTGTCGTTCCTTTTAATATGGACGTTATTGATTAGCGATAACCTCTTTTTGTGATATACTTCGAATGAGTAAATCGATGAACAAGCTAAGGGCATAGGAGTTGGCCATTTTTGCCTTCATATCAATCAGAGAGGTTGCGGCTTTTGGGGTGGGCCCATTAGATGAGCCCTGTTTTGATAAATATTGCTGCAACTTTTCATAAGAGCTGTCGATTTTTTCTTGATTTAGTTTTTCGCTACGATCACTATTGTTGGCAAGGATTTCTTCAAGCCCTTCAATTTTTTTTATAAAATAGTTCCAGTCAAAGTCACCTTTATTATATTCAGTATCAAACATTTTTCCTTGTCCAGTTAAAAGCCAATTAATATTGACACCGTACAACGTGCGATATGTTTGTAAGACACTAAGATTAGGTTCTCTTTCCCCACGCTCATAAAAAGCGATGGAGTTTTTTGTCATGCTAAAATTTTTGGCTAATGTTTCACGTGATGGATCCCCTAACGCAAGGCGTACATAACGTAAACGTTTTCCAAATATAGTTTTCGATTCAGTTTCAGGACGTGCCATGAATTATCTCCCTCAGTAAATCATCATGGTATAAGCTTTAACCTATAAAGGCACACTATGTATTAATAACTCATGATGTAATGTCAATATTTATAGCTTTTATTTTTCTTTATTTTTTTAATTTTAGTGGATAAAAAGTGATTTTTGACTTGTTCTGTTGTATATTATTTAAGACTGGTATTCATTTTAGATGAAAGATGAGCTTACCGATTCTTCTCTTGTTTTTTTTGAAGAAGATTGCATATGAGTTCGCCATGTATATTCTGTTTCTTTTTGCATTAATAGATACAATCTTTCGATTTGCGCAGCGTATGAATTTGAAGAAATAAATTTCGAGGAATGATCATGGCCTTATTAGGCTATTTTAGATGGGCTTTTTTTTACACAATTGTTGGCGTCTTTCTAGGAGGAGCTATTGGTTGGTTTGAAACAGAAAGTGCTGCCGGTTTTCTTAAATATTTTTTCATTTGCTGTGTTTTAGGAATTTTGGAAATTTCTTTATCTTTTGATAATTCTATTATCAATGCGCGTGTTCTTGGAAGGATGGATCCGTTATGGCGCCGTCGTTTTCTGGTATGGGGTATTTTAATAGCAGTATTTGGGATGCGGATTATTTTTCCGTTGTTGATAGTTGCTGTTGCTGTTTGGATTAATCCAATTGCAGCAGTAAAATTAGCAATATGGGAGCCACATCAGTATGCTGCAATTTTAACGGATGCTCATGTAGGTATTGCTGCTTTTGGGGGAACTTTTCTCATGATGGTTGGGTTGAAATATTTTTTGGACCCTGAAAAAGAGGTGCATTGGCTCGCTTTTATAGAGAAATCAGCTCAAAAGCTTGGGGCACTTGTTGGGATTGATATTGCAATTGTTTTGATTGTGATATTATTTTTTTCAGGGCAGATTGTAACAGAAGATAAAATGACTTTTTTACTTGCTGCCCTTTATGGACTTTTGACGTTTATAAGTGTTGAAGCCGTCGGTTCGCTTTTGGATGCTCCAAAAACAACTTTAACTCCTGTCGCTAAGGGGGGGGCAGGTGCATTTCTTTATCTAGAAGTTTTAGATGCTAGTTTTTCTTTCGATGGTGTTGTTGGTGCTTTTGCCTTTTCACACAACCTTTTTATTATCGCGATTGGTCTTGGTATAGGTGCATTTTACGTTCGTTCTATGACGATTATGTTGGTTGAAGCAGGGACGTTGTTGCATTATCGTTATTTAGAGCATGGCGCTTTTTATGCGATTTTGGTACTCGCAGTGATTATGTATTTGCAAACGATTATATCAGTTCCTGAAGTATTAACAGGACTTATGGGAGTTTGTATTATTGGAATGGCGTTTTATTCTTCTCTTCGCTTTAAGCGTCATCACTTGAGTAAACATGTTGTTTCCAAGTAAGTTGAAAGCTTGCAACAGCAGGGCGAAAGAGAGTGTTTTAAGAAGCCATTAAGAGTTCTATACCGGATTCGTTCATCGTTTTAAGCATAGTGTTAAGTGATCCGTTTAGATCAATACCAGCACAGGCATTTAATGAAACGCTCACTTTAAAGCCGCATTGGATGGCATGAAGTGCAGAAAATCCGACACAAAAATCGGTTGCTAAGCCGCACATAGCTAGTTTTGTAAAACCATTTTCTTTGAGATAAACTTGTAGACCTGTTGGTGTTTTTTGATCATTCTCAAAAAAGGCAGAATAGCTGTCAATTTTTTGATTATAACCTTTTCGAAGGATAAGTTGTGCTTTTTCAACTCTGAGAGATGTGTGAAACTCTGCCCCTTGTGTTCCTTGTATGCAATGATCAGGCCAAAGTATTTGTGGACCGTAGTCAAGGTTGACTGTATCATAGGGCGTTTTTCCAGGGTAGGAAGAAGCGAAGCTGCAATGGTTTTTGGGGTGCCAGTCTTGGGTTAAAATGACATGATCAAAATGACCTATGAGATTATTGACAGCAGGTAAAATTATATCACTTTGTGGTACTGCAAGTGCTCCACCTGGTAGAAAGTCATTTTGGACATCAATGACAATCAAGGCTTTTTTTTCCATTAATATATTCCTGTAGGAGATTTATGTTTTGTGGTAGCTTTTAAAGACTATGTTTCGTCTTGAAATTTTGAGATAATTCGGTAGATATCGTTATTATTTGTATAATTATCAAGCCAAAAGAGAGGAATAGATAAGTTTTTACAATTGGTTTTATAGTTTTTTACAAATTGTAACCACATGCCTATGGGGAGTGCACTGTAATCACTAATAGCTACATGGTGGTGCAACGCTTTAGTAATCATAGGACTTGGGACGTCAGATCCCATAAGGCGGCGGTTATTGTGTAAATGCAATTTAAGCCACATCAAGGCAAGAGGTGAAGTCCATTGTCTTCCGTGACACAAAAGCGATGAAAAGAGATGGGGGTTTTCTACAGCATAATGTAGCGCCCAAAAAGCAAGAAAAGAGGGGGCATAGAGAATAGATTTTCCTGGGGGTGCACTCTTGCATTGATAAGTCGGTTTGATGCGATAAAAACATAGCTTTATATCTGGTGTGGAAAAAAGAAACGACGTTTGATAACATGTTTCGGGTACAGCTAAAAAGGTTTGTTTTTTATTTTTCGAAGGTGCGTTTTTTTGCATTCAGAACCATAGTGGGGCTTGTGAGATTAGAAAAAATATATCAATATTAGAATGAAAAGCTCTTGCATTCAACATAAGTGTTGCTTATCCAAAATTTAGGAAAAGCGAAAGCGGTCTTTTTCAAAGTCTTAACCCCTAATACTGCACAATAAACTAATACTGCACAATAAAAGAGAAATTTATGGCACGTCAATTTATCTATCACATGGCTGGGCTCACCAAGGCTTACGGGAATAAAAGAATTTTGGAAAATATTCATCTGTCTTTTTATCCAGATGCAAAAATCGGTATTTTAGGACCGAATGGTGCAGGTAAATCAACCATTTTACGTATTATGGCTGGGCTAGATAAGGAATATACCGGAGAAGCGTGGCTTTCTGAGGGGGCACGTTGTGGCTACCTTCCGCAAGAGCCTATTCTGAATACAAGTCAAGATGTGCGTGGCAATGTGATGGAAGGTGTTGCCGATAAGCAGGCAATTCTGGAGCGCTATAATGAATTGATGATGAATTATAGTGAAGAAACGGCTGATGAAAGTGCGCGCCTTCAGGATATCATCGACAGTCAAAATCTTTGGGATTTAGAGAGTCAAGTAGAAATGGCTATGACTGCTCTTGGTTGTCCACCAGCGAATGAGGATGTGACAAAACTTTCAGGAGGCGAAAAGCGGCGTGTTGCACTTTGTAAATTGCTTTTGTCGAAACCTGATCTATTACTTTTGGATGAACCTACAAACCATTTGGATGCTGAAACTACAGCTTGGCTTGAAAGGCATCTGCGTGAATATCCTGGTGCGGTGCTTTTGGTGACGCATGACCGTTATTTTCTCGACAATGTAACAGGATGGATTTTAGAATTAGACCGCGGTAAAGGCATTCCTTATGAGGGGAATTATTCTGCCTATTTGGGGGCTAAAGCCAAACGTTTGGCTCAGGAAGGGCGTGAAGAGGCTGCTCGTCAGCGTGCGTTGTCACGCGAAAAAGAATGGATAGCTTCTAGTCCAAAAGGGCGACAAGCAAAGTCAAAAGCGCGGGTTAAGGCGTATGATGAGTTGGTTCGGGCTGCACATGAGCGTCGTCCTGGAGATGCACAAATTATTATTCCTATTGGAGAAAGATTGGGACAGGTTGTCATTGAAGTTGATAATCTTTCTAAGGCATATGGAGAGCGTGTGTTAATTGATAGTCTTTCTTTCAAGCTTCCTGCCGGTGGAATTGTTGGAGTCATTGGTGCTAATGGTATGGGAAAATCTACTTTGTTTAAAATGTTGACGGGGCAGGAACAACCAGATTCAGGGCAAATACGCATCGGCGAAACTGCCCATATGAGTTACGTTGATCAGAGTCGCGATTCATTGGCAGGTGATAAAACCGTCTGGGAGGAAATTTCTGGTGGGAATGGCATTATTAAGTTAGGAAAATATGAGATGAATAGCCGCGCTTATTGCGGTGCTTTTAATTTCAAGGGTGCAGATCAACAACAAAAGGTAGCGAATTTATCAGGAGGGCAGCGCAATCGCGTGCATTTGGCTAAGCTTTTAAAGGAGGGAGGCAATGTTCTTCTCCTTGATGAACCGACCAATGACCTTGATACTGAAACATTAGGTGCATTGGAAGATGCATTGGAAAGCTTTGCTGGTTGCGCGGTTATCATATCACACGATCGTATGTTTCTTGATCGATTGGCAACGCATATTTTGGCCTTTGAAGGAGATGGGCATGTAGAGTGGTTTGAAGGTAATTTTGCAGAATATGAGGCTGATAAGATCCGCCGTTTTGGTGCAGACGCTCTTAATCCAAAGCGTGGGAGTTATAAGCCGCTTACACGCTAGCATTGCTTGTTTGTTTACCTTGCCTTGAATCTTAGAAAATATTGGGGATGTTATGTTGTTTGTTTTTCAAAAAAGGGAATTACATGCCCATTACAAGGACTTCGTTAATCACATCTGAGACAAAAAAGAGTCCAGACCTTTGATTGTATATCTTTCGCAGGAGAAGTCATTATATTCTAATGTGCTGGTAACATATGTGAGCAATTGTTACTCGTTAAAATACAAAGGCACAATAAATTTTTATATGAAGTTATGCTGCAAAAAACTATATTTTATTATTATAGCGGGGTGTGTATTGCTCGTTCTTTATCGCTTAGTTTTTTATATTATCATAAAATAATATCATCAAATAGATGCAAATATGCGCCTTCTGCTTGACTTTCTATTCCTATAAACAAATGTTTATAGGAGCAGTAAGGAATATTTATGGAAAAAATGCAAAGTTTAGATGCGATGACTGTGTTGCTAAAGGCGATGGCAGAGACAAGTCGTTTGCGTATGCTTGCGCTTTTATGTCACGAAGATTTAACAGTATCGGATTTTACATTTATCCTTGTCCAGTCGCAACCACGTGTATCACGAAATTTACGTTTATTGGACAAAGCACAGCTGATTGAGTGTTATCAGAAGGGTGAAAGGGATTATTTTAAGCTTTGTCATGGTTGTTTGGTTCAAAAAAATATTGTAATGGCTGCTCTTTCAGCTTTACCAGAGCATGATTTGATTCTCGTGCACGATTTGGCACGTTTGGTGGATGTTCAAAAACAACGTCGAAAAGAAGGAAAGAAGTATTTCTTACGAAATGTGGTGCAGTGGGATGCATTGCGGTTATCATATATTGCAAATCACGTTGTGGAAAGCGCTTTACGTAAAATTGTTGGTGATAAACCCTTTGAAACAATGCTCGATATTAGTACGGGTAAAGGCTTTGTCTTAAAATTGTTTGCAGGTCTTTATACGCATGCCGTTGAAGTTACACTTGATAGCGATATTTTGCATTTGTCTGTCGGAAATATAACTTTTGATTTTGTGGTTCTGCATTGGGTTTTACGTTTTCTTGATAATCCCCAAAGAGCTTTTAATGAGGTTGCACGTGTTTTACGTCCCAATGGGCGTTTGCTGATTGTGGATTTGGTTCACCATAAAGTTGTGTCTTCACATTCCTACCATGCACATATGCCTCTTGGGTTTTTAGATTCACAAATAGAAAAATGGCTTAAAAATGCGGGACTTGTTCTAGAACAAATGATGTGTCTTCCTCCTCTGCAAAATGAAAACAATGAGGAGATTATCGTTAAGCTCTGGCTTGCTCGTGATCCGCGTTTACTGGTAGATGATATAAAAGATAAAAAAATAGAGTTTGCATAATTACGCTTGCTAATATGCTTTATTTTTTGATTTTTAAAAATGTAAAGAAAGAGTTTTCGTAACGCATTAGATAGGTGTTATTTTTTTGCACGCGCTTTGTGTTTTTCTGCTTTAGACTATTTAGTGCTTCAACTTTTAGGTGTGGAAGATTTACAACTAAAAGACTTCTTATAAAAGAGAAGCTGGTACAGGCAGCGCTGCTATTAATGTATGTTATACAGCATATGTGAATTATATAGGATATTGATTTTAATGATAATTAATTTTTTTCAACTTGAATGAAAACACCCAACATAAGAAGTTTTTCTTATTTTAAGCCTTCTATTTAGAAAAAAATCGTTTTTATGCACGTAATCAGCGTGCAGATAAAGATCATGTAAGAAAGGAGTAAAAATGCTTCTTATGAACTGTTTCAATGCAAAAGTAGTCGCAATATTGGAAGTTGGAAAATATAATGATGGTGCCGGTTTGTACTTTCAAAATATAATGATGCTCAAGAGATTTTTCATTATACTCTTCATGGTGTGGATGGTATTGGGAGATGAGATTGTGAACAAGAGAGTTTTTTTTAAGCAAGTATATGAATTGAGTCGAACAATGGCGTATTGTTTTAAATGAGGGGAGTAATTCCTTGAAAAACATGGGAAGCGAAAAGGAAGTTCTGTATAATTTTGACTAAAAATAGTTCATTACAGTAATTTTAGGATACAAGAGGAATTTGCCATTTTATTATTCTAAGGGGAGGTCTAGACAATAGAGATGGGGATGGAATGTCTACAATGATCGTTGTTTGTTATCATAACGCGTTGGAATTTGTTGCTGATTATAAAATAGTTTATCCTCATTTTGAGCGGTGCTAGTGAGTAATTCGGAATAAATACGTTCAGAGCTCTGACTTTTTTATGAAAATTCATTTATTCAAAAGTTCAAAATTGATGTTCTTACTCCAGAATTAATTTTGCAATATCTTTTATGGTGATTTTCAGAAATTTTCATGAAGATAGGTAAGTTTTGGTATTTTTATTTTAGTCGTATCATCGTGTTCATTCATCGTTTGTAATAGAGCAATTTATGCCTGTATTGGCGCGTATATTTTAGGTTTTTTGTTGCAATCTTAAGAAGTTAAAAGATTCATACTTTGATTTTGTGGTGGTGGCGTTTAATTAAGTGATCACTGCTTTTATGTGCTTTCCCTTCATAGGAGAAGTTCATAAATGCCACTTATGTTTTAAAACTTTTTCGGACATTGTTTTTGGGGGAAAGTTTGTTAGGAAGATAAAAATGATTAGAGATTCTTACTGATTGATGCTTCTTGAAATAAAATTGCTTCAAATTGGATCACCATGAGTGTTTTTTTGCCTAATTTTTTCCACTTTTAGATAATTCGTAATTTTTTTGTATTTTTTTATATAAAATGTGGTAAGAATTTCTTGTTGTTTAGAACATTTTATTCCATAGCAAGAATATTGCATCGACATAATGGTTGGTGCGAGAGGACGATCAGGGAACCTCCTCCCCCCCCCCCGCGTGGATCCCTTAGATTGTCTGGCCTGGCTGAGGATTTTCTCAGTCAGGCTTTTTGGAATTATATATTGCAAGCATGAAATATTACGAAGGGAAATTATGCATTTGTTCTTATAAAACTTATCATTAAAGAACATGTTTAAGTTGTTATGAATTTTAAATAATTTAAAAGGTATTTTCTATTAAAAGTTCGATGAGCAGTGTGCGTATGGAAATGTATTTTTATGTCATAATGTTTGGGGAAAGATAATGCGGTTTTGCTGGCGTCGTGGTGTTCTCATTTTTTTCGTGTTTTTAGTTTTTGCAGCTAGTCTTTTTGCTTTTCGAAATCCTTTTATTTATCGGTTTTTTTCTGACCGCTCTTTTACTTCTCATCAGGTTAATATAACAGAGGATATGATCTTAGAAAGGTTAGCATCTTCTTTTCCTGATATTATAGTTAATCTTTCTAAGCTGAGTTCTCAGCAACAGAAGCAATTCATTGAGAAAGTGCGTCGGGATACGATTGCTGCGGCTTCTGCTAGTGGTCAGAGTGATGAGCATGCACGGAAATTGGGTGACACTGTTGCTATGACTATGTTAAAAGCAATTTCTCATCCTTCTATTGGTGATGCTTATTTTTAGTCATTTCTTATTTAAGAATTATATATTTACGATTTGTTCTAAGGTTTTTTCTTGTGCTTTTCTCATGGAATTTTGGAAACTATAGAGAGTTTTTGCGCGCATTTTTATGTTTTTCGCGAGGATGGAAGAGAGGAAAGCACTTAAATTCTGCTTTTTTGTAGATTTCAGGGTGTTTACTCATTGTATGATTTCTGAAGATGGGAAAGTTGTGTGCTATAGGGGAGATTAAACCATAGCATGCAGAAAGAATATTTGAATGGGTATGAACAGTATAAATTTTTATTCTGATGGTTTTGAGATTGTTTGTACTAATTCCAAAAACAAGTAGAAGTAATTATTAAAGTGTGCTATAAGCTCGCCAAAATTAATGTGTTTTGCGCACATTCGTGAGCTTCTTATGGTTGTTTTAGGAAATAGCTTGTCTGCTTCAAGGTTTTTGCAGTCACTATTTTATCAGCCATTGGAGAGAGTTGCGACGGTTTCTATTCCTAGTAGTTATTTTGCGGTATTGAGGGCGTTGTGTGAAGTTATTCCAGTTAATGTCGCTTTTTGCGCTTTTGGAATTGCCCTGGATAAGGGTTTTAATCATTGTATGTGAAAAATGGCGGAGACATTGGCATTTTAAATGCTGTTTTTGTCTGATAAAATTGGGTATGCGGTAGATGTATCAGCGAGTGATAGAGTATATCACTTTTTTACTACGCTAAAATCTTCATTATAGTTTTTTATTTTTCGATATCTTATGAAATACAGAAATATATAGTGAGTAAGTTGGGCGATTTTCTTATAGTGCGAAAAATTATCTTGAAATTGTCTTAATATTTCCACCTTTAAGCCGCTCTTTAGTTTTTTTTCTGTGTACAATGCGCCTTTCAAGCTGTTGCAGCTAGGTTGAAGAATGTCTTAATGAAGAGAAAAAAAATGCAATTTTTGAAAATTCTTTTAAGTACAGCATTTGCTGTATTTTTTATATTTGAGATAAGTTGGGCTCATACTGTATTAAATGTTGTAGGATCAAAAGAAGGTTCTGTGACGATTTCTTCTAAGATTCCTGTTCGTCCTTATGAGTTTCTTATTCAGAAATTTGCGAATAAGTACAAGGTTCCCGTTAATTTGGCACACGCTGTTGTAAGAGTTGAAAGTGATTATAAGGCAGATATAAAGGGCGCTGCTGGCGAAATAGGCTTGATGCAAATAAAACCATCTACTGCGCGAGGATTGGGTTTTAAAGGTTCTGTACAAGATCTTTACGATCCTGCGACCAATCTTGAATATGGTATGCGTTATTTGGCGCGGGCATATAAACTAAGTGGTGGCAATACATGTGGCACAATTCTTAAATATAATGCAGGTCATGCTGCAAAAAAAATGAATTCCATTTCAGAAAAATATTGCTCAAAAGTGAAAACTTATTTGGCTTCATTAAAATAAAAATGCACTTTGAAGGCATGTGTTTTCTTGATCAAATTTTTAAAATATTTTAAGAGCACTATTTTAACTTGATGAAAAATGTTCTATAAACCGTGTGTCAGTCGGCTGGGCAGCCGCGCTTGTTTAATGAAAAGATGGCAGGTGAGGAAAGTCCGGGCTCCATGGAAAAACGGTGCCGGGTAACACCCGGCGGGGGCGACCCTAGGGAAAGTGCCACAGAAAGTAAACCGCCTATTTTTATAGGTAAGGGTGAAAGGGTGGAGTAAGAGCCCACCGCGCATTCAGTAATGAGTGTGGCAAGGTAAACCCCACCGGGAGCAAGACCAAATAGAAATGACGTGCAAGGCTTAACTTGCAGCCGGTTTCCGGGCTAGTCATTCGGGTAGGTTGCACGAGGCGGATGGTAACATCCGTCCCAGATGAATGGTTGCCATGTAGAGTGTAAACTTTACAATACAGAACCCGGCTTACAGGCCGACTGATATTTTTCGATTAGCTCGGTATTTTACATAAGTGATATATTTATAGAGTCGACGTTGCACACCGGTTTTTCTATGGAGTGTATTTTTGAAGGCTACACTTAAATAAAGAATATTCTTTAAAATCATAACATTTCTTTAAGTATAATGCGTTAGGATGTGCATCGTGTTAACTTTAGCCTCATTTTCTTTCATTCTTATAGAGTAGGCATGAGAGGTGAAGTTTTAGTTGCTCTGATATCAGTTGCCATTGGTTGCCATTGATAGCGATTGATTTGAAAAAATTATACATCAAGACGGATTATTTTGAAAAAGCAAGGGAACAGAGCTGAGCGCCATATTCCAGTGTTGTTACAGCCAGTTTTAGCTGGGCTTGTGCCATTGGTTGGAGCAAAAGTGATTGATGGCACCTTTGGTGCTGGTGGTTATACGCGCGCGCTTTTAAATGCGGGTGCGCAGGTTATTGCTCTTGATCGTGATCCTTATGCTATTCGCGAAGGACAATCGCTTGTTGATGAATTTTTTCCGCGGCTTCGTTTGGTGCAAATAGAGTTTTCACAATTGGATAGCGTAGTTGAAGAGAAAGTAGACGCTGTTATTTTGGATATTGGTGTTTCCTCAATGCAGATTGATGAAGCTGAAAGGGGGTTTTCTTTTCAAAAAGATGGTCCATTAGATATGCGAATGGCTCAGACTGGTTTTACTGCTGCCGATGTTGTGAATCGTTTAAAGGTGAATGAGTTAGCGCAAATCTTTAAAATATTGGGAGAAGAGCGCTATGCAGGCCGAATTGCACGGATGATTGAAAAACGCCGCTGTATTCAACCTTTTTTACGTACAGGTGATCTTGCTCATGCTATCGAGGCATTGGTGGGGCGTAAAGGCGGAGATCGCATTCATCCTGCAACACGTGTATTTCAAGCTCTTCGCATTTATGTTAATGATGAAATTGGTGAACTTGCACGTGGTTTGTTTGCTGCTGAACGCATTTTGAAACCAGGTGGTCGTTTGGGCGTTGTGAGTTTCCATTCTCTTGAAGATCGTATGGTCAAAAGATTTTTTTCTGCTCGTTCAGGAGAATGTGTGAGATCACGCTATCTTCCTGAAGTAGAGACGGCTCCAGCAACATTTTTTCCTTTGTTTAAAGGCGGGATAACTGCAAATAAAGAGGAGTTACAGCAAAATCCTCGTTCACGTTCTGCGCGGTTGCGTATTGGTGTACGCACAGAGGTTGAGAGCCAGGCTTTCGATATGAAATTGTTTGGTTTAGCAGAGATTGCCAATTTTGAAGGTGGCAAGAAATGACAGTTTTTCGTACATTTGATATGATTTTAGTATTGATTATGATTTGTATGGCGGGTCTTACTTATAAGGTAAAATATGATGTCCAAAAACGAATGAGCGAAGTCCGTCATCTTGAACATAAAATTGCTGCAGAAAAAAATACGGTGAGTTTGCTTCATGCTGAATGGGCGGTGATGATAGAGCCTTCACGCATGCAAAAACTTGCGAAACGTTATCAAAAAGAGCTTGGTTTAGAGATTATCGAGCCTCGCCAAGTTGTAGAGTTGGAGGATATTCCAGTACGTGTCCATGATCAAATTGAAGACGTGATTAAACAAAATATCTTGGAGGAAGGTCATGATATTTTGGTAAACAATCGTTCTGCTCAGGTGAAGGGCGTTGTTCAAAAAGGTGTGCGGTGATGAAATCATACTTTTTATTTTCGCAGAAGAAAAAACGCCTAAATAACCAGTTTGATGTTCATAATTTCTCCGTTCGTCGCTCGTATTCCAGTCGTATACGCCTCCTTTTTTCTTTGCTCTGTTTTCTTATTTTATATGGTGTTATGGGGGCTTGTCTTATTTCTTATGGGCTTGAAGGTGGGCAAATTGAAGAAGCAAAAGGGCCAGCAGCTCTTCAATTAACTGCGCGCCCTGATATTATTGACCGTAATGGCCGTTTATTGGCAACGGATATTAAAACTTATTCGCTTTTTGCTGAACCACGACGTATTATTGATGTGGATGAAACAATAGAATTGCTCTCAACAGTTTTGCCTGATCTTAATTGGCAGGAAACTTATAAACGCCTAAAAAGAAAGTCTAGTTTTTCTTGGATTCAGCGTGGATTAACGCCGATGCAAAAGACCCAAATTATGGCTCTTGGTATTCCTGGGATTGGTTTTCGTACCGAAATTCGTCGATTTTATCCAAGTGGTTCTGTGGTTTCGCATATTCTTGGCATGGTTAATGTTGATAATCAGGGCATAGCGGGTATGGAAAAATATATTGATGACACTGGTTTGAGTGCTCTGCGTGCTGCTGGTCTCGCAACTGAAACGTCATTAAAGCCAGTTCAGCTTTCGATTGATGTGCGTATTCAGACAATTGTGCACGACGAACTTATGAAGGCAATGAAACGTTATAAAGCAATTGCTGCAGGAGCTGTTATTTTAAATATCCATACTAATGAAGTTCTTGCTATGGCATCTATACCAGATTTTGATCCTGGGAATCCTGTTGATGCTTTGAAAAGTGATCGCCTCAATCGGATGACGGCTGGAATCTTTGAAATGGGATCTATCATTAAAAGTTTTACGACTGCGATGGCACTTGATTCAGATATCTTTCATTTAAACAGTATCATTGATGCATCAAAACCTTTGCAAGCGAGTGGAGGATACACTATTCATGATTTTCATGGGAAAAATCGTCCCCTAACGTTATGGGAGGTTTTCATTTATTCCTCTAACATCGGTTCGGCTAAGGAGGCATTGGCGGTAGGAATTGATGGACATCGTGCTTTTTTGCAGCGGCTTGGTTTACTTGATCAACTGTCAACAGAGTTGCCTGAAGTTGCACGCCCTATTGCGCCACGACATTGGAAGGACATCCATTCTATGACAATTTCTTTTGGACATGGTATGGCAACAACGCCTTTGCAAACAGCAGTAGCTGCTGCTGCTTTAATGAATGGTGGTTGGTTGATTGCACCTACGTTTTTAAAACGCACAAAAGAACAAGCTTCGAAACATGCAAAACAAGTCTTGCAAGCTAAAACAAGTCAAAATATGCGTTATCTTTATAAGTTAAATAGCGATATTGGTTCTGGACGTAATGCAAAAGTAGAAGGTTATCGGGTGGGTGGTAAGACAGGTACAGCTGAAAAAGTTGAAAATGGAAAATATTCTAAAACAAAAAATTTCAATAGTTTTCTCGCTGCTTTTCCTATCGAGAATCCTTCTTATGTTGTTTTAACAATTATCGATGAACCTAAGCCTGAAGATGGAAAACATACAGCAACAGCAGGATTGAATGCCGGGCCAATGCTTTCTAATATTATTCGCCGCTCAGCTAGTTTTCTGGGAATAAAACCAGATTTTAAGAAAGAATATGAGCCTATTTTAAGCACAAAGAATAGTTCAAGCTTAGTTAAACAACGGTAAAATTAATATAAAGGTGCATTGTCATGTTGTTTGGAAAAGTTTTTACAGAATGTGTTGAAGATGAATGTTTTTCTTCAATCGAAATAACAGGAATAAGTGCGGATTCTCGACAAATTTTGCCAGGCTATGTTTTTGTGGCTCTTCAAGGCACTCAAGGGGATGGAAGACAGTATATAAATGATGCACTCAAGCGTGGTGCACAAGCAATCGTTACAGATTGTAATGTTGTTCTTGAGAATTTATCTGTTCCAGTTTTACGTGTTTCTGATGTTCGTCATAGTTTAGCGATAGCAGCTGCACGTTTTTACGGTTCTCAACCTAAAACTGTAGTAGCTGTGACAGGTACAAGTGGAAAAACATCAGTTGTTTCTTTTGTTCGGCAAATTTGGACCCATGTTGGGTTGTGTGCTGCCAGTATAGGAACAGTAGGTGTTGTTTCTCCTAAGCGGAATGATTCTGCTTCTCTCACAACACCCGATCCGGTAGTTTTGCAGCGCCTCCTTTATGAAATTTCCAATGAAGGTGTTACACATGCAGCCCTTGAAGCGTCTTCGCATGGGCTTGATCAAGGTCGGCTTGACGGGGTACGTTTAACTGCTGGCGCTTTTACCAATTTAGGGCGTGATCACATGGATTATCACATGGGCGTAGAGGATTATTTGCGTGCTAAAATGAAGCTCTTTGATACGCTTTTGCCCCAAGATTTTCCTGCTCTTGTTTTTGCGGATGATGTTTATTCGCAAAAGGTTATTGATATCATCACACAAGCACACCGTCATGTTTTAACAATTGGGCGTAAGGGACAATTTATCACTATTAATCGTATTGAACATCAACGTTCAAAACAGTGTGTTGAATGTCGTGTAGAAAACAATATTTACACATTTGATTTGCCTTTGGCTGGAGATTTTCAAGTGACCAATGCGCTTATGGCGGCGGGATTAGCAATTACAACAGGTGTATCTCCTGATAAGGTTTTTGCTTCGCTTGAAACCTTGCAGGGAGCCCCTGGGCGATTAGAATTAGTTGGAAAGACAGAAAATAATGCGCCTGTTTATATAGATTATGCGCATAAACCAGAAGCTTTGGAGCAAGTGTTACTTTCTGTGCGTCCTTTTACACAAGGGCGTTTAATTCTTGTTTTTGGTTGTGGTGGTGATCGCGATCGAGGGAAAAGGCCTTTGATGGGAAAAATTGCAGAAGACAAGGCTGATATTGTTATTGTAACGGATGATAATCCTCGCACAGAAATGCCAGAAAAAATCCGTAAAGATATTTTACAAGCAGTTCCAAAAGCAATAGAAATAGCGGATCGTGGTGAAGCAATTTCTTATGCGGTGGGGCTTTTGCAAGCTGGGGACACATTAATTATTGCTGGGAAAGGTCATGAAAATGGCCAGATCATAGGGCAGAAAATATATCCTTTTTCAGACCGTTTAAAGGCAATTGACGCTCTGCAGGAACGAAAGAGATGAAAGCTTTATGGAACAAACAAGCACTTATTACCGCACTTGATGGCTTTGTAATTGGCGATTTACCAGAAAGTTTTTCTGGGATTTCTATTGATAGTCGAACACTTATAGAAGGCGATATTTTTTTCTGTATTAAAGGTCATCATCTTGATGGTCATGATTTTGCTGCACAAGCTTATGCACGGGGTGCAGGTGTTCTTATCGTTGCGGAAAGTCGTTTAACTGATATGAAAAAAATATCTGCTCCACTGATTGTTGTCCCTGATGTTTTGCAAGCTTTAGAAAAACTTGCGCAAGCCGCACGCAAGCGTTCAAAAGCTAAAATTATAGCGATAACAGGTTCTGTTGGAAAAACGACGACAAAAGAAGCTCTCAAGCAAGCGCTTGCGACTGTTGGAAAGGTTCATGCAAATCTTTCTTCTTTAAACAATTGCTGGGGGGTACCGCTTACTTTGGCACGGATGCCTACGGAGTGTGATTATGGTATCTTTGAAATTGGTATGAATCATAAAGATGAAATTCGCCCTTTAGTTAAGTTGGTTTGTCCGCATGTTGTTCTCATTACGCATATTTCTGCTGGGCATATGGGTTTTTTCAAAAATCTTGAAGGAATAGCAGATGCAAAAGCTGAAATTTTTGAAGGATTGGATGAGAAAGGTGTGGCCATTTTAAATGCAGACAATGATTTTTTTTCTTATTTAGTCCAAAAAGCAAAGCAATGTGGTGTGAAAAAGATCTTAAGTTTTGGTGAGGCGGAAGATTCTGATTATCAAGCAAGGGATATACGTCTTCTAAAAGATTCTTCTTCTATGATTGTACGTATTTTGGGGCAAGATAGGGTGATTACAATTGGTGCTCCAGGACGGCATATTGTACAAAATAGTTTAGGTGTTCTTGCGGTTTGTGATGTCATTGGTATTGATTTGGCATGTGTTTCGCTTTCTTTGAGTCGTTTTTCTCTTCAAAAGGGACGGGGGGTTCGTTATCGATTGTCTTTACCAAATGGGGGCGAATTTCATTTAATTGATGAAAGCTATAATGCTAATCCTGCGTCTATGCTTGCTGCTCTTGAGTTGCTTGCCACAGGTCCTGTAGGTGTTTGTGGTAGGAGAATAGCTATTTTGGGTGATATGCTAGAGTTAGGAGTTTATAGTGAAAAACTTCATCGTGATTTAGTAAAGCCAATATGTTCTTCTGGTGCTAATCCAGTTTTTTTATTTGGTGAGGCAATGAAATTTTTAGCCATTGATTTATCTGCTTACGTTAGGGTTCATTATACGGAAAATATTGAAAAAATTTTACCGCTTATTTTTACAGAAATTACCAATGGGGATCTGCTTATGATTAAATCATCCCATAGTCTTTCTTCTTCAGATATTGTGACTGCACTTCTTGATCGCTATAAAGTGGTTTCTCTATAATTTAAGTAGGTTTTTTATATTATGATGCTGTTTTTTTCTTCGCTTAGTGATTGGTTTCCAGGCGTCAGTGTTTTTCGTTATATTACTTTTCGCACTATAGCCGCTATGCTCACATCGGGGCTCATTGTGTTTTTGTTTGGGCCGAGCATTATTGCCTCTCTTAAATTGCGACAGGGAAAAGGGCAGCCAATTCGCGCTGATGGTCCTCAAACACATTTTAAAAAGGCTGGGACGCCTACCATGGGTGGTTTGATGATTTTAACCGGCACTGTAGTATCGGCGTTTTTGTGGTGTAATTTGTCGAATATTTATTTTTGGGTATCGTTATTCGTTATGCTTTCTTTTGGGATGATTGGTTTTTATGATGATTATCTTAAGGTAACAAAACAAACGGAGAAAGGATTTTCTGGTAAAGCACGATTAAGTTTGGAATTTTGGGTTGCATTCATTGCTGCCTTTATTATCCTACAAGTCGGTTCGCCTGGATTGGCTTTGCCCTTTGTGAAAGACTATTTTATCAATTTGAGCTGGTTTTTCCTTCCTTTTTCTGCTTTTGTTATCGTAGGGACTGGTAATGCGGTTAATTTGACTGATGGTCTTGATGGGCTTGCTATCGTTCCTGTGATGGTTGCTGCTTTGTCTTTTGCTTTGATTGCTTACCTTTCTGGTAATATAAATTTTGCTGATTATTTACAAATTCATTATGTTTCGGGAACGGGGGAATTAGCTGTTTTGCTGGGGGCCGTTGTTGGTGCAGGTCTTGGTTTTTTATGGTTTAATGCACCACCCGCAGCTATTTTTATGGGGGATACTGGTTCGTTGGCGCTTGGAGGACTACTGGGTATTGTTGCTGTAGCAACTAAGCATGAAATTGTCTTGATTCTTATTGGCGGACTTTTTGTTCTAGAAGGATTTTCGGTTGTTATTCAGGTTGGTTATTTCAAATTAACAAAAAAGCGTGTGTTTCTTATGGCACCAATACACCATCATTTCGAGAAAAAAGGTTGGACTGAAAGCCAAGTGGTGATACGCTTTTGGATTATTTCCATTGTTCTTGCTTTAATTGGTCTTTCAACACTTAAATTGCGGTGAAATTTTGATTTCTGTTGCGTGTTATAAAGGTCAAAAAGTTGCTCTCTTTGGATTGGGACAGTCCGGATTAGCTGCTGCAAAAGCGTTGATACGTGGCGGTGCAGAAGTGGTTGCGTGGGATGATAGTCCTTCAGGTGTACAAGCAGCTGAGAGGGAAAATATTCCAACAAGAGATCTTCAATATGAAGATTGGACAGAATTTGTTGCGTTGATTTTAGCGCCTGGTGTTTCTTTAACTTCTCCGCAACCGCATTGGGTTGTTGAGAAAGCACGTCAAAAAGATATAGAAATTATTGGTGATATTGAATTATTTGTTCGTGCACGTAACCATTTTTTACAGCATTATGGATTTTGTGATCAAGATGTTCCATTTATCGCTATTACGGGCACGAATGGGAAATCGACAACTACAGCTTTACTTGCTCATTTGTTGGAACAAATGGGTTATGATGTGCAAATGGGAGGGAATATTGGAACTGCAATATTGACTCTTAAGCCGTTTGTTAAAAAACGTATTTATGTGATTGAATGTTCATCGTTTCAAATCGATTTAACCCCCTCTCTTCAGCCGACTATCGGTCTTTTATTGAATCTAACGCCTGATCATATTGATCGTCATGGTAGCTTTACTCATTATGTGCAAGCTAAAAGGCGTTTAGTTGCTAGGGCTTCTCATGCTTTTATTTCAATTGATGACGCAGCTTGTCAGAGTTTGTATCAACAATTGCTTCATGAGGGTTGTCAAGTTGAGGCAATTTCCAAGGAACATTTTGTTGAAAATGGTTTTTATGCGGAGGGAACTAAGCTCTTCTCTGTTCGCCAAGGGTGGCGTCATATGCTTGCAGATCTCGCTTCTATGACTGCTTTGCGTGGTAGTCATAACGCGCAAAATGCTCTTATGGCCTTGGCAACATTGCAAGCTTTAAAAATTACTGATCCGCATATAGAGAAACATTTAGCTCGTTATGAAGGACTACCACATCGTATGCAACAGGTGCGTAAAATAGGCTCAGTTTTGTTTATCAATGATAGCAAGGCTACTAATGCAGATGCATCAGCTCCTGCACTTGCAGCCTTTAATGATGTTTTTTGGATTGTTGGAGGACAGGCTAAAAAAGGTGGGATTGAGGCGCTTAGAGGATTTTTTCATAAAATCCGCAAAGCTTATTTAATTGGAACTGCGGCGGAAGAATTCGCCAGTGTTATTGGCTCTGCTTTTCCTTTTTCAATGAGTTCAACTTTGGAAAATGCGGTACATGAAGCAGCTGCTGATGCAATGTATTGCAAGATGAAAGAGGCTGTGGTTCTCTTTTCACCAGCCTGTGCAAGTTATGATCAATTTAAAAATTATGAAATCCGTGGGGAAGCTTTTGTCTCTTTTGTTATGCAGTTAAAAGAACACGAATTATAAAAAAATGATTTTGTGTTAACTCTCCAGAATCTTTTTCAGTGTATTTAGTTTTTGAAGTGTTTGCCAAATGGGGGAAACCATTCACTTTTAGTATAATTATGAAAAGGATAAAGTGAATAAGATGTTTACTCGTGCAGACAGAGATCCAATTGCGAATTGGTGGTGGACAATTGATCGCTCTATCTTTGCTGCTTGTTTGATCTTGATGGGGATTGGCATTATGTTATCTTTTGCTGCTAGTCCTACTATTGCAAAGAAAATCGGAATTGCTGATAATTTTTATTTTGTTCGCTGGCATATCATTTTTAGTATTCCGGCATTTTTTACGATGGTTACACTTTCTTTTTTCTCGCTCCGTAATATTCGGCGTTTATGTGCCCTTTTGTTAATTGCGACACTTGTTCTGATGATTGCAACCTTATTTGTTGGCCCAGAATTAAAAGGAGCACGGCGGTGGATTGTTCTATTTGGTCTTTCTGTTCAAGCATCAGAGTTTATGAAGCCAGCTTTTGTGATTATGTCAGCTTGGCTTTTTTCGGAACAGGTACGGCGTAGAGGCATTCCTGGTTACACGTTAGCTACTGCACTTTATGCTTTTTGTTGTGTGCTTCTCGTTCTACAACCTGATATTGGTCAAACACTCTTAATGAGTGCAGCATGGGGTGGTCTGTTTTTTGTTGCTGGTGTGTCTCTTACTATTATTTTCTTGTTTCTCATTTTAGGCATTATAGGAGTTGTTTTAGCATATCTTTTCCTTCACCATGTGCGTGAACGTATTAATGGTTTTTTTACAGGTGAAGGCAATACTTTTCAAGTTGATGTAGGGCGTGAGGCTATTTTGAATGGTGGTTGGTTTGGACAAGGACCGGGCGAGGGAACGGTGAAACGTATCATTCCTGATAGCCATACAGATTTTGTGTTTTCCGTTGCTGCTGAAGAATATGGTATTATCCTCTGTCTCTTAATTATGATGCTTTTTGGTTTTATTGTTATGCGCTCATTGTATATAGCATTGAATACCCGTGATTCATTTATACGTCTCGGTATTACTGGTATAGCAATGATGATAGGCTTTCAATCAGCGATTAATATGGCGGTTAATCTTCATTTAATACCTCCAAAAGGTATGACATTGCCATTTATTTCTTATGGTGGTTCATCTATGATAGCTATTGCACTTTCAATGGGCATTTTGCTTAGTTTGACACGCCGTTGGCCAGAAGCACGCCTTTCCGCTTTTTCCTCTTCTGCTGTTTTGGATACCACTGATGGCTGATAAAAAAGTTGTTCTTTTGGTGGCTGGCGGTACAGGTGGGCATCTTTTTCCTGCGGAAGCAGTTGCTGTTGAATTAAGGCGGCGTGGATATGACGTTCATTTAGCAACAGATAGAAGAGCGCAACGTTTTGTACGCTGCTTTGATGAAGAACATATTCATATAATTTCATCGGCAACATTTACACGACGCAACCCTTTTGCACTTGTAAAAACATTTTGGTCTTTGTTAAAGGGAATGGGGCAATCATTGGCGCTTTTTTATAAATTGCGTCCTGTTCTTGTTGGTGGGTTTGGCGGTTATCCTACTGTTCCTCCTCTTTTGGTTGCTGTTTTAACGCGGCGCATAACATTTATTCATGAACAAAATGCTGTTATGGGGCGTGCGAATCGGGCTTTGGCGGTTTTTGTGCATGCAATAGCAGGTGGTTTGTTGCCGCCAAATGGTGTTTATGCTCATAAAACGCTCCTTACAGGTAATCCTGTACGTGAGGCTATTCTCAAAGCTGCAGAAATTCCTTATTATCCTTCCACTGGTGAAAAGCCATTTCATTTTTTGATTTTTGGTGGTAGCCAAGGGGCTTCTTCTTTTTCACAAATTGTTTCTGCAGCAATTGCTTTGCTAGATGATAAGATACGTAAACGCTTGCGGATTATTCAGCAAGTTCGCGGTGACTCTGTAGAGTTGATAAAAATTTATCGCGATATGGGCGTGCAAGCAGAAGTTGCTCCTTTTTTTGATGACATGGCTGAACGGATGATGCGTGCTCATTTTATTTTGTCACGCGCTGGTGCTTCATCCGTTTGTGAGATAGCCGTAATCGGTCGTCCCGCTTTACTTATCCCATATCCTCATGCTTTAGATCATGATCAGGCAGAAAATGCGGCAATGCTTGCTGCTGCGGGAGGCGCGCAAATTATATTAGAAAGAGATTTGAACGCACAAAGACTTTCTTCTCTTTTAACAGAAGCTTGTTGTGCACCGCACTTATTGGAGAAACAGGCGCTTGCTGCAAAAAAAGTTGGACAACCTTATGCAACTATTCGTCTTGCTGATATGGCTGAAGCATTAATTATGGGGCGATCGCTGTCAGATGTAAAAAAGGAGTTTTTTGATGAAAATGCCGCTTAATATAGGCCTTCTCCATTTTATCGGAATTGGTGGAATTGGCATGAGTGGGATTGCGGAAGTTTTTTATAATCTTGGTTATAAAGTTCAAGGGTCTGATCAAGTTGAGAGTGCAAATGTTGAACGTTTAAGGGGAAAAGGAATTAACGTTCATATAGGGCATCGTGCTGAAAATTTAGAGAACGTAGAGGTTGTTGTTATTTCTACTGCTATAAAAGAAACAAACCCTGAATATATTGCTGCGAAAGAAAAGCATTTGCCGATTGTAAGACGTGCCGAAATGCTTGCGGAGCTGATGCGTTTTCGTCGGGCAATTGCTGTTGGTGGTACGCATGGTAAAACAACGACCACATCAATGGTAGCAGCACTTCTTGATGCTGGTGGTTTTGATCCGGTGGTGATTAATGGTGGTATTATCAATGCTTATGGTACAAATGCTCGTATGGGGGATGGCGATTGGATGGTGGTTGAAGCCGATGAAAGTGATGGTACTTTTTTAAAGTTGCCTGCTGATATAGCTGTTGTTACTAATATAGACCGTGAGCATTTAGATCATTACAGGAGTTTTGGTGCTGTGCGTGAAGCTTTTCGGCAATTTGTAGAGAATGTTCCTTTTTATGGTTTTGCTGTTTTATGCCTTGATCATCCAGAGGTTCAGTCATTGGCTAGTCGTATTGATGATCGTTGGGTGATCACTTATGGTGCAAATCCACAAGCTGATGTTCGCTTTCTTAATCTTTCTATGGATGGTCAAAAAATGCATTTTGATGTCTTCATTCGCTCGCGGAAAACAGGTAGAGAGACTAAATTGAAAAATTTGGTTTTGCCAATGTCTGGGCAGCACAATGTTTCTAATGCGACTGCGGCGATTGCCATTGCTCATGAACTTGGCATTTCAAATGAATCGATAAAAAAGGGCTTAGCAGAATTTGGTGGCGTAAAACGGCGTTTTACGCAAACAGGAAGTTGGCGTGGCGTTGAGATCTTTGATGATTATGGACATCATCCTGTTGAAATAAAGGCTGTTTTATGTGCTGCGCGTGAGAGTGCAAAAGGGCGGGTAATTGCGATTGCGCAACCACATCGTTATTCACGTTTGTATAATTTATTTGATGATTTTTCTGCTTGTTTTAATGATGCAGATACAGTGTTGATTGCACCAATTTATGCAGCTGGTGAAGAGCCCATTGCTGGTTTTGGTGAGAGAGAATTGGTAAAACATATTCAAATGGCTGGGCATCGTGATGTGCGTCTGATTCATTGTTTGGAAGATGTTGTTTCGATTGTCTCTACATTTGCTAAACCTGGTGATTATGTTGTTTTTCTCGGTGCTGGTAATATCACACAATGGGCTTGTGATTTACCTAACCAGTTGATGGTGCTTGATAAAAATGATGAATTTTCAACTCATTGATGGTGAAGCGCTGTTGGCGCAATTGCAACCGGCGTTGGGTGGCATAAAGGGCAAACTTACGCCTAATGTTGATATGCGGAAAGTAACGTGGTTTCGCACGGGTGGGTTGGCTGAGCTTTTTTATCAGCCTGCTGATGAGGCAGATTTAGCTCTCTTTTTTCAAATTTTGCCTGAATCTATTCCGGTAACGATTGTGGGGATTGGTTCTAATCTTTTGGTGCGTGATGGAGGAATTCCTGGAGTTGTTATTCGTCTTTCAGCAAAAGGTTTTGGGCAAGTGCAGCAGGTTTCTCCACAGCGCTTGTTGGTTGGTGCTGCTACAGCAGATAAACATTTAGCAGCGGCAGCTTTAGAGGCTGAGATTGCAGGGTTTCATTTTTATCATGGTATTCCTGGCGGTCTTGGAGGAGCACTCAAAATGAATGCAGGGGCTAATGGTCTTGAGACAGCTGCGCGTGTTATTGAGGTCTATGCACTTGATCGTAAAGGACAGCGGCACATTTTGAGTTTGGCAGATATGCATTATTCTTATCGGCATTGTGGTATCTCTGAAGATTTTGTTTTTACCGCTGCTTTGTTGGAAGGAAAGCTAGGAAATAGAGACGATATTCGTGCAGCTATGGATGAAGTTGTTCTGCATCGAGAAGCAGTACAGCCTGTTCGCGAAAAGACAGGTGGATCTACTTTCCGAAATCCTGAAGATATCTCTGCATGGCGTGTTATTGATGAAGCAGGGTGCCGCGGTTTGCGGATTGGTGGAGCTCAAATGAGTGAGATGCACTGTAATTTTATGATCAATACAGGGCAAGCAACAGGCTATGATCTTGAGGCGTTGGGAGAAACGGTGCGTGCTCGTGTTTTTGCTCATTCTGCCCATCTCTTAGAGTGGGAAATACAGCGTATTGGTCAATTTGAAAAAGACCGTATCGTTCCCTCTTTTGATCAGTTTAATTGATTTATTTCGTGCAATAAAAAAATACAATAAAAAATTGAGTCATTTCAAAGAGATAATAAAAAAAATCCATTAAGAATCAATAAATTAACAAAGAATCTCTTGCGTCATGCGTCTGAGTCTGATTCATTATGCAAAATGCTAGGTTATTGATTCGCAAGGATAAATCTTAGTCTTTCCTGTATATGGTATTAGTGATTTTTGTGTTGTCTATATATAGTATATAAAGGAGGGTAATTTATTATGAAAGATGAACATATAGCTGTGTTGATGGGGGGATTTTCCTCTGAACGGTCTGTAAGTTTGTCTTCAGGTGCTTTATGTGCTGATGTTCTTGAAGCTCAGGGATATCGTGTAAGTCGCGTGGATGTTGATAGTCATGTTGCTTCTGTTCTTGAGCAGTTACAGCCTGATATCGCTTTCAATGCATTGCATGGGCAATTTGGTGAAGATGGTTGTATTCAGGGTATTCTTGAATATTTAAAAATTCCCTATACGCATTCTGGAGTGATGGCATCAGCGCTGGCAATGGATAAAGGGCGCGCAAAAATTGTTGTTGCGAGCGTTGGTGTTTCTGTCGCTCCTTCTTTTGTCATGAGTCGTTTTTCTGTTGGGCGAGCACATCCCATGGAGCCTCCTTATGTGATTAAGCCTGTGTGTGAAGGGTCAAGTTTTGGTGTTATTATTGTCAAAGAAAGTGAATCTGTGCCGCCAAGTAATATTATGGGGGCTGATTGGGGTTATGCAGATCAGGTGATTGTTGAAAAATATATTCCTGGTCGTGAGCTTACTTGTGCTGTTTTGGGAAATGAGGTTCTGGATGTTTGTGAAATTGTTCCGGATCAGAGTTTTCAGTTTTATGATTATGACTCGAAATATAAATTTGGTGGCTCTCTTCATATTTGTCCTGCAGAACTTTCATCAAATATTTACCAAAAAGTGCAAAGAATGTCTTTAGCGGCACATCAGGCGATAGGTTGTCGAGGTGTTAGCCGTTCTGATTTTCGTTTTGATGAGGAAACGGGAGAGTTAGTTTGGCTTGAGATTAATACACAGCCAGGTATGACACCAACTTCTCTTTTTCCTGATATCGCAAAAGCAAGTGGTCGTACTTACGGCGATATTATTCAGTGGATGGTGGAGGACGCGTCGTGTATGCGTTGAATGTTGATAAAAAAAATGTTCTGGTGGTGATGTCAGTGCCGGTTTTACCACGTCTTTATCGTCGTTTTCTCCGGTTTATGTTTGAATTTGTATTTACCGGTATTCATGTGCCTCGCCATTTTGGTTCTTTTGCAGTTTTGTTTTTCTTCTTTGTTACGACATTTTACGGGCTTTCCTCAAGTGGTCGTATGGAAATGATCGTGAAGGCTGCAATATTGGATATTGGTTTTGTGGTTGCCGATGTTGATATGAGTGGCAATAAGCGTGTGGTAAAACAAGATGTTTTGAAGATTTTAGGACTTGATGTTTCTCCATCAATATTTAGTTTTGATGTTGATAAGGCGCGTTCTCTTTTGGAACAGCAGGCTTGGGTTCAATCAGCGAATGTTCAGAAGATTTATCCCAACAGAGTACGTATTTTGGTCGTGGAGCGTGAACCGTATGCAATTTGGCAGCATGATGGCATGATGGATATTGTTGATAATACAGGTCGTATCATTGTACCTTTTCAAGGAGGGATAGTTCAGGATTTGCCTCTTGTAGTTGGTCAGGGGGCACAAAGTGCTGCTAAAATGTTTATTCAAGAACTTTTGGCATATCCGCAGTTATATGATCATGTTCGTGCTTTTGTGCGTGTAGGTGACCGGCGTTGGGATCTTGTTTTGGACAATGGGGTGCGCGTTATGTTGCCCGAAAATGGTGCACTTGAAAGACTCGCTTCTCTTATTGAGTCAGGTAAGGTACAAGATCTTTTTTCTCGCGATATCCTGAGTGTTGATCTACGTCTTTCTGATCGTATTACAGTTTCTTTGTCTGATGAAGCGTTGGAGCGTCGTCGTGCTGCTGTGGTAGCAGGAGAACGCGTTTTACAAGCGCGAAAGGCAGGTAGTTTATGATGTTGCTCAGATCACATCATATGGGGGCGCGCAAAACACGTTTCTTGACGGTTCTTGATGTTGGATCAAGTAAGATTGTCTGTCTTATTGCTTGTTTGCGTCCCTTGAAGCATATGCATTATTTACATGGTCGTACGCACTCTATGGAAATTTTAGGTTTTGGAGTGCAGCGTTCACGCGGTATCAAATCTGGTATTGTTATGGATATGTTTGCAGCAGAGCAATCAATACGATTAGCTGTTGATGCGGCAGAAAAAATGGCTGGTTTGGTGGTTGATTCAGTGATTGTAAACTTTTCCTCAAGCCGACTACAAAGTGCTCTGATCAATGGCATGGTACGTTTGAATGGTCGTGAAGTAACCAAGCGTGATGTACGTGTGGCATTCGCAGAGGTTTCGCGCAAAGCTTTTGATACGGAGCGCCATGTCGTGCATTCAGTTCCGGTTTCTTATGTATTAGATGGAGATAAAGGAATTTCTGATCCTGTCGGAATGACAGGAGAATTATTTGGTGTGGGTGTACATGTTGTAACAGCTGAAACAGCATCTTTACGTAATTTAGAAGCTTGCATTAATCGTGCACATTTGAGTGTTGAAGCAATGGTTGCGACCCCCTTTGCAAGTGGTCTTGCTGTTTTGATGAATGATGAGGCACATTTAGGAGCTGCGTGTATTGATTTTGGTGGCGGAACCACAACGTTTTCAGTATTTTCTGAGGGAAAATTTGTTCATGCTGATGCACTTGCGGTTGGTGGACATCACGTGACTCTTGATGTTGCGCGTGGATTCTCTATGTCTATCGAAGAAGCAGAACGTTTAAAGGTTGTATATGGTTCGGCTCTTCTGACAAGTGCTGATGAGCGGCATATGATTAATGTGGCAGAAATTGGGAGCGAGCATCGTGAAACCCAATATCCACGCGCTGTTCTTGGTCGTATCATTCGTGCACGCGTCGAAGAAATATTAGAGATGGTACGTGATTGTTTGAATCGTTCTGGTTTTGGTCACATTGTTGGTAAACGTGTTATTTTGACTGGGGGAGCAAGTCAGTTAACAGGATTGCCAGAGATGGCACGTACTATATTGGGAAGAAATGTTCGTATAGGACGGCCTTTAGGTATTTCGAGGCTTCCTTCTCTTGCAAAAGGGGCGGCATTTACATCTGCTGTTGGATTGTTAATTTATCCGCAATTGGTGGGTTTTGAAGAAAAAACAGTACAGGCTGCAGTGAATCATTTATCGACGGGCACGCGTGGGTATTTCCAGCGTGTTGGTCAGTGGTTGCGTGAGAGTTTTTAAGTAAGAGTCTATTGAGGTAAAGTTAATTTTCATCGCTTTGGCTTGCGATGTCTTATGAGAAGGAAAAGAAAATGACGATTAATCTGCATCGGCCAGATATCGCGGAATTGAAGCCACGCATTACCGTTTTTGGTGTTGGCGGTGGTGGCGGGAATGCCGTGAATAATATGATTAATGCTGGTCTTCAGGGAGTTGATTTTGTTGTTGCTAATACCGATGCACAGGCTTTGGCTATGTCAAAGGCTGAACGTGTTATCCAGCTTGGTGCAGCGGTTACGGAAGGTTTAGGCGCTGGCGCTTTGCCGGAAGTTGGACAGGCGGCTGCTGATGAATGTATTGATGAAATTATCGACCATCTCGCAGATTCCCATATGGTTTTTATTACGGCTGGTATGGGGGGAGGTACTGGAACGGGGGCGGCACCTGTTGTTGCTCGCGCTGCTCGTGAAAAAGGTATTTTGACTGTTGGTGTTGTGACAAAGCCATTTCAGTTTGAAGGCGCTCGCCGTATGAAAACGGCAGAGGCTGGTATTGAAGAATTACAAAAGTCTGTTGATACATTGATTGTTATTCCCAATCAGAATCTTTTCCGTATTGCGGATGAAAAAACAACATTTGCTGATGCTTTTGCTATGGCTGATCAAGTGCTTTACTCTGGTGTTGCTTCCATTACAGATCTCATGATTAAAGAGGGACTCATTAATCTTGACTTTGCGGATGTTCGTTCTGTTATGCACGAAATGGGCCGTGCGATGATGGGAACTGGTGAGGCGTCTGGTGAAGGGCGTGCTTTGGCTGCTGCTGAAGCTGCTATTGCGAATCCGCTGTTGGATGATACGTCTATGCGTGGTGCTCGCGGGCTTCTGATTTCTATTACGGGTGGTCGTGATATGACTCTCTTTGAAGTGGATGAAGCAGCTAATCGTATTCGTGAAGAAGTTGATGCTGATGCAAATGTTATCTTTGGTGCCATTGATGATGAGTCACTAGAGGGTGTTATTCGTGTATCTGTGGTTGCAACGGGTATTGATCGTGAGGTTAGTGATGTGGTTCAACCTTCTCATCCTCAACTTCAAAGACCTGCAACTTCAATTCGTAAGAGTGATTCTGGAATACCGCAGGCTTCTTTTCCTATTCAGTCACCTCCCTTACGTTCTGAGTCAATGGTAGAAGTGATAGAAGCACTTGAAATAGAAAAGGGAAAATCGTCTGGAGAACAGTTCCGCCCTAAAAGTCAAATTTTTGCACAGCCTGCCGATGCCGTTGCTGTACGAAGTGCAAATGCCGCTCCTTACGGGGCAGGCGTTGTACATGGGCAGATGTCAAATGCGCCACGTATGCAAAACAATCGCGGTTCTCAGCACTCTATGGCTGCACCAGTGAGTATGGAGGCGACGGCGCATGTCCTTGATGAGATGACAGGAGTTGTGAAGCAGAAAGAGAAGCAAGTACAACAAAGGCAAATACAGCAAATGCAGGCTCGTTCAGCACCAATGCGTATGCCTGAGTTAAAGGATTTCCCTACAGTTGCTCATGGTCAAAGTGAGAGATTATCTGTTGCTGACCAAGGACCTCGCAATCTTTGGCAGCGTTTGAAACAGAGCTTGACGCATCGTGAGGAAGTCGAGCCAGAAGCGCGGCTAGAGCCCGCTGTGAGATCTTCTCAACAGCGAGAAGAGCATGTTTATAATAAAAATTCTCAGGCGCTTTCTCAGGATGCTTCTGTTTATGTTCCACGTCGTTCTGGTGAGTTGCATCCCCAAGTACCGCAAGATCAGCGTGCTTTTATAAGTGAAGAGGATCAGTTGGAAATACCAGCGTTTTTGCGTCGTCAGGCAAATTAATTGGCAAAAAGGTGAGAAAGAGAGGAGATTTAGCAATTTCTTCTATGATCAAAAAAAGCTTCGTACAGTGAAAGTTACTATGCTTTTTGGGTGAAATATTCTGTTTTTTATAAACCCGCTTATTATAAGCGGGTTTATTATTTTCTTGGGTTATCATTTTTATGTGTTTATAAATATTTTTAAAGAGCGTAAAAAAACTACTCAATGAAGTAATATGATGAAGCTGGTGCAAAAATATCAGTCCACTCTAAAAAAAGCAGTGACATTTAAGGGGTATGGTGTCCACAGTGGGTGTTTGTCTGTGGTGAGGGTTTGTCCAGCTGACGTTGGGTGTGGTATTGTCTTTAAGCGTTGTGTGATGGATGGAACAGAGCAAATACTTCAAGCACATGCATCGCAAATAGGAGAGACTGAATTATCAACAGTGCTTGGACATGGAGAGGGAAGAGTTGAGACAATTGAACATTTGATGGCTGCGATTGCAGCTTATAATTTGGATAATCTTGTTATTGAAGTGTCGAGTCATGAGATACCAATTTTAGATGGTTCTTCATGGCAGTATTGTCAAGGGTTTGAAGATGTTGGCATCGTACGGCAGGATGCATTGCGTTGCTATTTTGTTATAAAAAAGTCGCTGCGGATTGAAGTAGGTGTTGGAATTGCTGAGTTTTTGCCGTTTGATGGGCGCCGTTTTGATGTGACGATCTCTTTTTCTTCTCCTGCTATTGGTAAACAACATTTCAATTTTGATCTTACCACACAAGGGTTTAGAGATGATTTGTCACGTGCGCGCACTTTTGGTTTTATCAGAGACGTCGAAAAATTACGGGCTTCTGGAAAGGGATTAGGTGCTTCTTTAGAAAATTCTCTAGTTATTGGCCTTGATGATAAAATCATCAATCCAGATGGTCCCTATTGGAAAAATGAATGTGTTCGGCACAAAATGCTTGATGCAATTGGTGATACTGCTTTGCTTGGAGCTCCTTTTATTGGATTATTTCGTTCGTATTGTGGTGGGCATAGAATTAATTCGCAATTGGTGAAAGCTATTTTAGCAGACGAAGCATATTACGAAAAAGTTTACTTATAGGGAAAGTGAGAGAAAAATTGAAAAGATTTTATTTTAGTCTATTTGATTTTTAAGGGGATGATTGACCTAATCCATTAAATTGGTTAGTGGATTTTAAAGCGATATGATATAAAAATTTTTAATCAGTAATTTTTGCGACAAGGTGACATTCTCTGGAGGCCAGAAAAACTATGACAAAATCTCATGTATGTATTGGAAATATGGCATATAGGAAATCTAGCATTGTACGCAAGCTATTCGGAGTGGTGTTGTTGAGCAGCACCTGCGTGTTGGGCGGGTGTTTATTTAAAGATAAAAATACCTTAGATCCATCTGCCTATGTTTTAAAAATGGATCCACCAGATGTTTTATATAACCAAGCACTTGCTAACCTTGATAGCGGGCGTCTTGGAGAGGCTTCGAAAAAGTTTCTTACGATTGAAAAGCAGTATGCTTATACTGATTGGGGTCGTAAATCTTTGGTGATGGGTGCATTTACAAATTACCGTCTCGCAAAATATGATGAAGCAATTAGTATGGCTCAGCGCTATATTACTCTTTATCCAGGGGCAGATGATTCAGCTTATGCTTATTATATTATTGGTCTTGCTTCTTTCCGTCGAATTCCCGATGTTACACGTGATCAACGCGATACTAAACGTGCTATTGCTGCTATGCAGCTTCTCGTGGAGCGTTATCCGAACTCTGAATATGTCAAGGATGCTAAGGCTAAAATACGTTTTGGGCGAGAGCAGCTGGCTGGTAAAGAGATGCAGGTTGGCCGTTATTATGAAGAAGGTCGACGCTATCTTGCTGCAAGTAGAAGATTTCGTACAGTGGTTGAAGAGTACTCTGATACCAATCAAATCGAAGAAGCACTTTTCCGCTTGACAGAGGTTAATCTTGCTCTTGGTTTAACTATGGAAGCGCAGACGGCAGCAGCTATTTTGGGGCGTAATTATCCAAAAAGTGAATGGTATAAGTTTTCTTACAATTTATTACAGAAGAATAGTGTATCGCCACAGGAGCATAAATCTTCTTGGATCTCACGTGCTTTGAGTGGTGACAAGAATAAGGCACATTGATTCTCTATGCTGATACAGCTTTCGATTCATGATATTGTTTTGATCGAAACGCTCGATATTCATTTTACGGCGGGTTTGTCAGTTTTGACTGGAGAAACGGGCGCGGGAAAATCTATTCTCCTTGATGCTTTATCGCTGGCTCTTGGGGGACGCGGTGATGCTTCTCTTGTACGTCATGGTGCAATGCAAGGTCAGGTGATAGCTGTCTTTGACGTACCTGTTTCACATCCTGCGCGCCAGCTTATCCGTGAGAATGGTTTTGATGATGAGGGCGATATTATTTTACGGCGTGTGCAGTCAAGTGATGGTCGTAGTCGTGTCTTTATCAATGATCAGGTGGCTAGTGTTGCATTGATGCGTAATGTTGGACGTCAGCTGGTTGAGATCCATGGACAGCATGATGATCGCGCGCTTGTGGATGTTGCTACGCATCGTCAATTGTTAGATGCCTTCGGTAGGTTTGAGGATGAAACGGAGAATCTGCGTCGTTGCTATCTAATATGGCGTGAATTTGAGGAGCGCGTGCACCAACAGCGGATTAAAGTAGAAGATGCTGTGCGTGAGGCTGATTATCTTCGTGCGTGTGTGGAAGAACTTGAAAAGCTTGATTTTCAAATTGGTGAAGAAGATGCTCTCTCTCTTCGTCGTGCCGATATGCTTAAATTAGAAAAGATAGCAACAGATATTAAGGAAGCTGATGATCTTTTAAGTGGTCCAAAGTCACCAATTCCAGTTCTTTCTAATTTGGTAAGGCGTTTGGAGCGAAAAATCCCTGAGGCGCAAGAACTCATTACACCTGTGGTGAAATCCATTGATGATGCATTGCATGCACTTGCAACAGCACAAGAAGGCATTGAAACTGCAATGCGGGCATTGGATTTTGAACCTAGTGAATTGGAACGGGTAGAAGAGCGCCTTTTTGCTCTTCGTGGTTTTGCTCGTAAATATCAAGTTTCTGCGGACGAATTAACACAGTTACGTGATAAAATGGATGCTGAACTTGCTGCTTTCGAGGAGTCTCAGTCCACATTGATGCGTTTAGAAGAGGAAGCGCGGAAAGCACAAAAAAATTATGATACATTGGCGCAAGCGCTGTCGATAAAGCGTCGAGAAGCAGCAAATCATTTGTCTGAAAGCGTTATGGCTGAGTTGCCAGCATTGAAATTGGAGAAAGCAGAGTTTATCGTTGAAATGCAAAGTGATGCTGAAAAGCGTACTGCAGAGGGGATAGATCGTATTGAGTATTGGGTTCGAACAAACCCAGGAACCCGCGCGGGACCAATGCTCAGTGTGGCTTCTGGTGGCGAATTGTCTCGTTTTTTATTGGCATTAAAGGTTGTCTTGTCTGATCGTGGATCAGCTCCCACGCTTATCTTTGATGAGATTGATACAGGGGTTGGTGGAGCTGTTGCCGCTGCCATTGGGCAACGGTTACAGCGTTTATCAGAAAGTGTTCAGGTTTTTGCTATTACGCATGCACCACAGGTAGCATCTAAAGCACATAGTCATTTTCTCATTTCAAAGGTTGAAAGTGATGATAAAGGTCGCTTTATTACGGGTGTTCATAAAATGGAGGAGCATGAGCGTGCAGAAGAAATTGCCCGCATGTTGGCAGGAGAAAAGATTACTAAAGAAGCACGTGCAGCTGCTCAGAAGCTTCTCGCGTAGATATAATTGATAAGCGATCAAATATCGCTTATCAATTATAGCATTTCAATTATATCATTGGTGAGCACGCGTTCATTTGGATTCTATTGGTAATAAGGCGCTGAAATTCTTATGGCCATGCCCCATAATTTGGAATAGATTTTATGAACAAGGACGCAATTAAAAACTTAACTGCTCTTGAAGCAGAAAGTGAATTGAAATGGTTGGCAAAAGAGATTGCGCGCCATGATCTGCTTTATAATACGAACGATCAACCTGAAATTTCTGATGCCGAATATGATGCTCTTCGCCGCCGTAATGCAGAAATTGAAGCTCTCTTTCCCGAGCTTATTCGAGCAGATTCTCCTTCACATAAAGTGGGGGCACCAGTTTCTGAAAAGTTTGAAAAATCTGTTCATTCACAGGCGATGCTTTCTCTTGACAATGCATTTAGTGCTAAAGATGTCAGTGAATTTGTTGAACGCATTCGTCGTTTTTTACGACTTCCAGAAATACAGATATTGGAAATAACAGCTGAACCAAAAATTGATGGCTTATCTTTATCTTTGCGCTATGAGAAAGGAAGGCTTGTGCGTGCTGCAACGCGTGGTGATGGATATGTTGGTGAAAATGTCACAGCGAATGCACGAACAATTGCTGATATTCCGCAGATCTTGCAGGGCGAATTTCCTGATATTATTGAGGTTCGTGGTGAAGTGTATATGGGACAGGAGGATTTCCAAGCACTTAATAGGAGTCAACAAAAAAAAGGCAAGTTAACTTTTGCTAATCCTAGAAATGCAGCAGCTGGTTCGCTACGTCAGCTTGATTCACGGATAACTGCCAGTCGAAAGCTTCAATTTTTTGCTTATGCTTGTGGTGAAATGAGTGAAATGTTTGCAGAAAGCCAAATGGAGATGATGAAAAAGTTAAAAGAATATGGCTTTGTTATCAACCCATTAACGAAAGTTTTTCAGACAGTAGAAGAGATGATTTCATATTATCATGATATCGAAGAACGCCGTCATTCCTTAGGCTATGATATAGATGGGATCGTTTATAAGGTTAATGATTTAATGCTCCAGACGCGCTTGGGGTTTGTCTCTCGTTCACCACGTTGGGCAATTGCGCATAAATTTCCAGCAGAAAAAGCTCTGGCGCTTTTAGAAGGTATTGATATTCAAGTTGGTCGAACTGGAGCATTAACTCCTGTTGCACGCCTTGCACCTATTACTGTTGGTGGTGTGGTGATTACCAATGCAAGTTTGCATAATGAGGATTATATTAAGGGAATTGGGCATAAAGGGGAGCCAATTCGTGAAGGCCGTGATATCCGTGTAGGTGATACGGTTATCGTACAGCGTGCTGGTGATGTAATCCCTCAAATTGTTGATATTGTTGCTGCAAAGCGTCCCAAAGATGCTTCTGCTTTTGTTTTTCCTGATCTGTGTCCAGCTTGTGGGAGTCATGCTGTTCGTGAGGTGGGGGAAGCTGTGCGTCGATGTACAGGTGGGCTTATTTGTCCGGCACAAGCGATTGAGCGTATTCGTCATTTTGTTTCGCGCAATGCTTTTGATATTGAAGGGCTTGGAAAAAAACAGGTGGAGTTCTTTTTTCATGTTCAAGATGAGACACTTTGTATTCATACTCCGGCTGATATTTTTACTTTACAACGGCGCCAAGAAAAATCTTTGACGCGTTTAGAAAATATGGAAGGTTTTGGCATTGTTTCAGTTCGTAAACTTTATGATGCCATTAATGCACGTCGCGAAATTCCTTTAAGTCGTTTTTTATTTGCATTAGGAATTCGCCATGTTGGGGAGGTTAATGCACGACGTCTCGCACGTGCCTATCAAAATTATGTTGCTTTTGAAACTGCGGCGATGGCAGCTACTATGCCCTGTGATGGGGTTGATGCAGAAGGCAATGAAGCTTGGATAGAGCTTATAAATATCGAAGGAGTTGGACCACAGGTAGGGAGCGCAATTATCGATTTTTATCAAGAAGCGCATAACCGCGAGGTTTTGTCTGTCTTGCTTAAGGAAATTACACCTCTTGATGAAGAACTCATGATGACAGATTCTTCACCAGTAGCAGGAAAAACAATCGTCTTTACAGGAACTTTGGCGCATATGTCACGCGATGAAGCAAAAGCTTTAGCTGAACGATTAGGTGCCAAAACGTCTGGTTCACTTTCTAAAAAAACGGATTTCCTTGTTGCAGGAGCTGGGGCGGGATCGAAATTGGCTAAAGCACAAGAGTTAGGTGTTGAGGTTCTGGATGAAGAGACTTGGTTGCGGTTGATTGAGGGGTCTTATGTGTAATGGTTGATTTTCTTCAAGAGTGATGAATTCACCAGTTTTTATTCTTCTTCATTTTTTACGATTTATTGACATTAAAAATCAAAATGTAACCCTAAGAGATCTTATCATTATTGTTAGTGCTATGAAACATTGTCTTCCAGGGCGATGGTATAATGAAAGTTTTCATATAAGGAAAATAAACGATATAACTATCTGGAGATGGTGGAGGATTAGTAGGTCAAATAATATTATTACTTACAAGCGCATCCCACCTTGTTTTATCTAGGTTAGTGTTTATCACACCCGAAAAAAAATTTAAGCCTCTTAGGGGAATATTTTTTGTATTTCTTGATGCAAACCGCACTTTTCCCTTAAAAAAAGAGGGATAGTATTTTATAGAAAGAGTAAGAAAGAGGTTGTATGCTCATTCATTTAAAGAGGCATTGTCGCTTCTTTTGCCCACTTTTTGTCTTCTTCATTTAAGTAAGGTGCATTAACCTGATAAACTTGCGCATGGTAATCATTAAGCCATTGTCGCTCTTGCAGTGTCAAGAGCTCTGGCAGGATTAAGCGTCGATCAATGGGGCAATTGGTGAGTGTTTCAAACGAGAGCATTTCTATATCTCCACCGTTAATTTTTTGTGCTGGTTTCACAATCATCAAATTTTCAATACGAATGCCAAAAGCTCCTTCACGGTAATATCCAGGTTCATTTGAAATAATCATTCCGGGAATCAGTTCTTGGCACCCATTGCGTGAAAGATTTTGCGGGCCTTCATGAACAGAAAGATAAGATCCAACTCCATGACCGGTGCCATGAGCATAGTCAAAACCAGCTTTCCATAATGCAATGCGTGCTAGAATGTCAATGTCTTGTCCACGTGTGCCTTTCGGAAATCGTGCGGTTGAAAGAGCAATCATGCCTTTGAGAACAAGAGTAAAACAGCGTTTTTCTTCTTCTCCAATATTTCCAATTGCTATTGTACGCGTAACATCTGTTGTGCCGTCACGATATTGTCCACCTGAATCAATAAGATAAAGTTCACCAGCATTGAGTTGTTTATTTGTTTCAGTGGTTACGCGATAATGAATGATAGCACCATTTGCCCCTGCTGCCGATATTGTATCAAAAGACAGATCTTCAAGTTTTTCTCCCATTTCTTTTGCTGTCATTATGCGCAATTCTTCTAATTTTTGGGCAGCAGAAATTTCACTTATCGTACTTGGTGTTTGCTTGTCTAGCCAAGAAAAAAAGCGGGTAAGGGCGACACCATCGCGTAAATGTGCTTTGCGTGCACCATCTTGTTCGGTACTATTTTTAGTGGCACGTGGCAGAGCAGCGGGGTCGGTAAGCGTAATGAAAGAGCACCCTTCTTTTGCAATAACAGTACGAAATTTTTCGCATGTTAGCCGTGGATCTAAAGCAAAAACCGTTCCTCTTTGAACATATTCTTTGATCTTTGGTATAAGTTGTTCTGGTTTATACAGTTTTGCATAACGTTCTAGATATTGTTTTTCTTCTACATTAATTTTTTTATTGTCGATGAATAAGGATGGAGTTTCTTTGATGGGAATGAGAGCAAAACAAAGGGCAAAAGGTGTGTTGGAAACATCATTGCCACGTATATTGAATGTCCACGCAATAGAGGAGGGGTCTGTAAAAATAAAGACATCTGCATTGGCTTTTTGTATATCTTTGCAAATCAATGCTAACTTTTCATCTGGACTGCATCCTGCATATTTGAGAGGATGAACCGATAGGGGAGATTGCGGTAATTGTGGTTGATCATGCCAGATAAGATCAATGGGATTGAAGTGAATTGCTACAAGTTTTCCACCTGCTTTAATTTCTAATGCGTTTCTCAATGTATCGGTGGCAGAAATGGTGTGAAGCCATGGATCAAAGCCAATAGAGAGTTTTTGCCCATTTTTTTCAAGCCATTTTGAGGGAGGATGGGTTATGAGGTCTTCATACTCAAAAAGGTCAGAATCGGTTTGTTGGCGAACTTGGAGTTTATATCGCCCGTCTGTGAATATGATGGCTTTGTTTTTTAAAATCAGTGCAATACCAGCTGAGCCAGTAAACCCAGTGAGCCAACTAAGGCGTTGAGCATGAGGAGGGACATACTCTCCTTGATGTTCATCTGCGCGCGGGACAAGAAAGCCATCTAGCCCAAGGCGGTCGAGTTCTTTACGAAGAGAGGCAACGCGTTTTGCAGCATAAGTGGGATTTGTTATCGTCTCAAAAGATTGATACATAACAACGTCCTTTTCTTTTATTTTAGATGTATCGTAACCCATCCTTGACGGTGGTATGTTTCAATGTGTTTCAGTCCTTGTTTTAAATAAGCTTCCAACACATGGGTGTGTTGTTCTTCAAGGATTCCAGAGAGTATGAGTGATCCGCCTTTTTGGAGTGCTTGTGCCATTTCTTGTGCAAGTTCAATAAGAGGATTGGCAAGGATATTGGCAACGATGAGATCAAAGGGCGCACGTGAAGTAATTTCATCATGGGAAAGACCTGTAGCTGTGACAGCTGTGATATATTTTTTTACACCATTCAATTGGATATTGTGTTGTGCAACTTGAATAGCAATTGGATCAATATCCGATGCAAGTACAGCAATAGGTTTAAGCATTGCTATACCAATGGCTAGTACCCCACTGCCAGTACCAAGATCAAGTGCATTTTGGGGATTTTCATTTTGCATCACTTTGGCAATCATTTCCAAACAACCGGCTGTTGTTCCATGATGTCCTGTACCGAAGGCTTGATTTGCGTCAATTTCAATAGGAAAAACATCCGGTGGAATATCGCCTCTATTATGGCTTCCATGAAGACAAAAAGGGCCGGCATATACAGGTTTTAGTCCTTCAAGGCTTTGTTTAACCCAATCAATATTAGGTAAAATTTCACTCTTAATTTTATCAGGATCTATAGAAAGGATGCGGGCAAAATGTTTTGAGGCATTTTTTTGGCTTTCTTGGTCTACATAAAGTGAAAGCTCATATATGGAATTTTTTTCATCTATCTCTGTAAGAGCAAGAGGATATCCTTGCTCATCAAAGGCTGTTTCCATAAGTGTATAAAGCCGCTCTGCTTCGTTTTTGAAAGCAGTACAATACAGACGAATTTGCTGCGTCATGTTATTCTTTCTCTTAAATCAGCTTTTTAATTTAGTTCGAAACAAGTTTTTTAAGCCGTTCAATGGCAATTTCATCTCTTAATTCGTTGTTGTCTTCTTTAATTTCATAAGGAATAACGCCAGCTAATTTTCCACCTTTTTTGAGTAAAAAAACCGCTGCTGTATGGTTATAAGTGTAGTTTCCATCTGTTCCAGGGACTTTTTCAGCAACGATCTTAAAAGAATCTACCATTTTATGAACTTTTTCAGGATCTCCACTGATACCAATGATTTTATTATTAAAATTACTGAGGTAATCATGGAGTACTTCTGGTGTATCACGTTCTGGATCAACAGTAACAAACCATATTCCTAACTTATCCACATTCGGGCCAAGTGCTGTTAGCCATCGATCAAGATTGATCAGTGTGGTAGGGCAGCTCTCAGGGCACATAGTGAAGCCAAAGAAAATTATTGAAGGCTTGCTTCGAATATCAGATTCAGTGATAGTTTTTCCATTGGAATCAATGAGTGTAAAATTATCACCTAAAGGCTTATTTTTTAATGCATCATAAATAAAAATGCTTGCAAGAAATATGATTGTTAACCCCAAGATGCGTATTACATTTTTCATAGTTTGACTCTCTTAGATAGACGGAAAAATTGTAACATTGGCTGGTTAACTTTGCAATCTCTGTTTCATGGTTGATTTTGTTTATTTAGTCGGTATGTTTTTTCATCTTAATTTATGGAAAAAAATTGATGAAAGATGAATGGATAGTAGGAAAGATCTTCGATTCTATGATACTGAGCCTCGTATTTAATTGAGACGCGTCCAGATTTTATCAATCCAAGTAAATTTTTAGGTTCGGACTATTACTTAAAAAAGATTGGCAATTATAAGCCTGAGCAAGTGTTCAAAAGGTTGGGGGATGCTTATTTTGAATATCGTCTGGTAGGAGAGCAAGTCTTTGAGCTGACGGGCAATCGCACTCTTCTCGATGTTGAAGACCCTAATGCACAAATGCAAAGGCTCTACGACAATGCTGTGGAGCAGCAAGGTCCTTTGGTGATCTTGGTGCAGAGGGTGGGGAATTCACCAGCGACGGTCCAATGACGATGATTGTCGATGGTTCTGCTAACTTTAGCGCGTTAGAGCTAGAGAGTGAACATGCGCAGACATTGGAAAAAGGTCATTATAACGCTCAAAGCCGTGAGCACCGTTTGAGTGAAGTTAACAGTGGGGATGATCTTAACGTTGTTACGAATGGCACTCTCACCATGGATGGGGCTAAGGTTAAAGGAAAGGGCGATGGGAATCTCATCAGTGGTGGTGCTCTCACGCTGACTTCGGTGCAAGACTTTAGCAGTTCTGATTTGGATCTTAGGGGCAAAGAAGGCGACAAATCGAAGCAAAAGAATAAGTTTCGTCAACAATCAAATGAAGTCACCACAAACAAAAGCACGGTGGATATTGACGGCAACCTCTCCATGCATGCGCAAAAAGGGGATCTCACCCTTGGTGCGGCAGGGCTCTCAAGTGGTGGTCAGATGCATCTTGCGTCAGATGAGGGGAAGGTCCAGCTCTTCACCGACAAGGATCAAGATTTTAAGGACACTTATCAGCGTAACGAAAACCTTGTGTGGTGGAGTGAGAGCGACAAAGGTTACCTTAAGGAGACCATCGAGCATGTTACCATAGATGCTAAGGGGGGCATGAAGATTGATGCGGGCAATGGCATTGTTGTTGAATATGAGGCAACCGGTGATTTAGACCAATCTCTTGAGCAATTGTCACACTCTCCAGGATTGTCATGGATTAAGCAACTGCGTGATGATCCAGAATTATCCAAGCAAGTGGATTGGCAAGCAGTTCGAGCTGAATTTAAACATTGGGATTATAAAGCCCAAGGATTGACAGAAGCCGGTGCGGCTCTCGTGGCATTGGCTGTCACAGCCGCCACGGGCGGAGCAGCCTCGGGCGCTGCCGGTGCTATCACCAGTGCTTTGGGTGTTGGCTCTAGCGCCGCCATGAATGCGGCCATGCAAGCTGGTGTGCAAGCACTCATCAATAAAAGCGCTGTGGCGCTTATCAATAATCGTGGTGATATTGCTGCGGCATTGCATGAGCTTGGCTCTTCCAAGACTGTTCTTAGCATTGTTTCGTCGATGTTAACAGCAGGTCTGACCAGTCAAATAACAGAAATGGCTGGTGTTGGACAATCTTTGCCAAAAACCGCTCCTTTTGTTGATCGTATCGCCCGTGAAGCGGAAAAGAACCTGATCAAAGCCGCCATTAGCACAGGCGTGCAAACGGCTCTTGAGGGCGGCTCTCTTGATAAAAACTTTATTATCAATCTGCGCATCGCTCTGTCTGATACGGTTGGCAAATCATTGGCAGAAGAAATCGGTACTGCTAAGGCGGATGGCAAAATAGACACGGTCACACAAATTGTTGCCCATGCTGGTCTTGGCTGCTTAAAAGGTGCTGTTGCGAGCGGCGCTTGTTCTGCCGGTGCTATCGGCGGGGCTGTGGGCGAAGCCACTGCTATGTTCCAGTTTCAACTGTGGGTGCAAGGCATTATTCGAGAGGAAGTGGGGGATCTAAACGGTCGCACCCCAACTGCGGAAGAACAAGCCCGCATCACGGCAAGAATTGATGCTCAGTTTGCGGACTTTAGAGAACACACCATTAATGTTGCACGGGCTGCTGGCGGCCTTGCCGCTGCCCTTGCAGGTGGTGATGTCAATACCAGTGCTGATGCCGCTGGAAATGCTGCGGAGAACAATTACCTCAGCAGCGCTCAACAAGCGCAGATGGAGAAAGAGTTAGAGGAATGTCCTGACCTTTTATGTAAAACAAAAGTTTTTGCGAAATGGTCTGCGATTAGTACAGGGCAAAATGTAAGTTTTGCGGCAGGTGTGGTTGCTGGTGTACCGGCTGAATTATACGATACGGTTGATGCTATCGTGAAAATGGGGCTCCATCCCATAGAGACTTTGGAAGCGCTCAAAGATTTTTTCACGAGTGGTGAGGTTTTGGCTACTCTTGGACAGTCTTATGTAGACCGTATTAATAAAATGGAGGAGGAATATGAGCGAGCCGGTGCCAGTGGATCCTTTAATGCTGGTGTTGAACTTGGAAAATTATTAACCGATGCAGCATCCCTAGTGGCGGGAGGTGCTGGTGTAGCCAAGGGTGGTATAAAGCTTGGCGAAAAGACTCTGATCAAGTTCTTTGCTCGGAAAGATTTTGCCCAATTTGCTGCCAATAAAAATCTTGCAGAACTTGCTGTTCAGGGAGATCTTGCCAAACTTGCAGCTAGGAAAGAACTGACCAAACTTGCTGCTAAAGAAAAAAAACTTTGGTTAAAAGAGAAACCCACTAAATTTACTGATAGCAAATTTGCTCAGACAAACAAAGCCTATCAGAGAGATGATTTGTTTGATCCTAACAGAGTTTCTGATTGGGAAGAAAAAGGAAAAACGGTGTGGGGCACCAATATTGAGAGAATGAAAACAGGAAGAGCACCTATAGGATTTGATAATAAGCCTGTTGAGTTGCATCACCTCTTGCAAATGCATGAAGGTCCCATAGCAGAAATTGGTAGTAAAGATCATAACAAATATAGTTCCGTGATTCATGCTAATCCAAAAACACATCAATCGCTTATATAGAGAGAAAAGTTTGGTAAGTGGAGAGAGGAGTATTGGAAGGAACGCGCTAAAGGATATAGAGAACAAGAAAATAGTGATTTAGGAGGAATAATCGATATGAAATGGGGTATCGTAGGGATAGATTTTGATAGATGGGGACAGGAGCATCGGTAGTAATGCTCTACGGTTGATAAAAAGAGAAAAAATAGAAACTTATAGAATAATTGATGGAGAATAATTAATGAAAACCTATACCTTAGCTGATGTTGCAGTATTAATTGATAAAGTGAATAAATATGATGATGATATTATTAATTTGGGTAGTGAAGATGATGAAGAGAATGAAACGGATGATTTACAGATTGAAAAGGCGGAGAAAGCTTTGGGTTTGAAATTCACATTGTCTTACAAAGTTTTCTTAAAAAAATATGGAGGAGGGGAAATTGGTGGTGATGAAATCTTTAGCATTTATGGAGATTGTGGGGAAGGTATTCCTGCTGGTGATATTGTTTACCGAAACTTACTCGATAGAAAAGATGGTTTTATAACACCGGAGCAACTTTTCGTTAGCAGAACAGATTTTGGTGAAACCTTTTATTTTGATTATACGCAGTTTCGGGATGGTGAATGCCCAATCTATGTTATGCTTCCATCTGAAGATTGCGAATATTACGCTAGCAATTTTTATGAATTCCTTTGCAAAAGAATTAAAGAAAGTGTGGGAGCTGAGATATCTGAAGGTGATCAACCGATTGAAAAGATTGAGAACACTCCCACTCCGCAACCTATACCTTTTTACAAGAGTTTTTGGAAAAAACTATGGCGGAGTGACAATTCCTGAAAACTTACACTTTAGATGATGTAGCACAACTAATTGATAAATATAGTGATATCATAAATTTCGGTACTGCAGAGGATGCGCCTGATGATATATTGATTGAAAAAGCTGAGAAAACTCTCGGTTTGCAATTCACAGATTCTTACAAGAGTTTTTTGAAAAATTATAAAGGTGGAGAGATTGGTAGTGAGGAAATCTTTAGCGTTTATGTGGAGTATAAGGGTATTCATGCTGGTGATATTGTTTACCGTAACTTAAACGATATAAAAAATGGTTTAGCAAAACCACAGCAACTTGTTGTTAGCAGAACTGATTTTGGTGAGACATTTTACTTTGATTATACTCAGTTTCGGGATGGCGAATGCCCACTCTATTTTGAGGTAATATCAGGAGATCCCCTTTATTATGCAAGTAACTTTTATGAATTCCTCTGTAAAAGAATTAAAGAGCACGCAGGCGAAAGCGCGTGAAAACCTATACCTTAGATGATGTTATAGAATTAGTTGATAAATATAATGGTGATATTATCAATTTTGGTACTGAAGATGATGCAGTTGATGATCTCGTGATTGAAAGGGCGGAGAAAGCTCTCGGTTTACAATTCACATCGTCTTACAAAAGTTTTTTAGAACATTGTAAAGGCGGGGACATTGGTGGTGATGAAATCTATAGTCTTTATGAGCATCCTATAGGTGTTTCTGTTAATGACATTGTTTTCCAAAACTTAAATGCTAGAAAACGTGGTTTTATGACACCAGAACAGCTTTTCGTGAGTAGTACTGATTTTGGTGAAACCTTTTATTTTGATTATACGCAGTTTAGGGATGGTGAATGCCCAATCTATGTTATGCTTCCATCTGAAGATTGTGAATATTACGCTAGTAATTTTTATGAATTCCTTTGCAAAAGAATTAAAGAAAGCGTGGGAGTTGAGATACCTGATGGTGATCAACCGATTGAAAAGATTGAAAAAGCTCCCAGTCTGCAACCTATACCTTTTTACAAGAGTTTTTGGAAAAAACTATGGGGGAGGGGCAATTGATAGAGAAAATACGGAGCGTTTATAATACAGACTTTGAAACTGTTTATGGTGGTAATATTGTTTACAAAAACTGAAAATATAGAAAAAAAGCTTAGCAAAATCATAATAGCTCGTTGTGTGTAGAACAGATTTGGGTGAGACTTTTTTCTTTAAATATTTCTTAGTTTTGAGATGGTGAATGCCCACTATATCTTAATTTTTTACCTAGCGAACATCATTATTACGCAAGTAATTTTTATGAATTTTTATGCAAAAGAATTAAGGCTAATCTAAAATAGCTTTCTTTTTTATGGCAGCTTTGTTTTTTATGAGCTTGGCTCTTCCAAGACTGTTCTTAGCATTGTCTCCTCGATGGTAACAGCAGGTTTGACCAGCCAAATAACGGAAATGGCTGGTATTGGACAATCTTTTCCCAAAACCGCTCCTTTTGTTGATCGTATCGCCCGTGAAGCGGAAAAGAACCTGATCAAAGCCGCCATTGGCGCGGCTATTCAAACGGCTCTTGAGGGAGGTTCTCTTGACAAGAATTTTATTACCAATCTACGCATCGCCCTGTCTGATACGGTTGGCAAATCATTGGCGGAAGAAATCGGTACCGCCAAGGCTGAAGGCAAAATAGACACGGTCACACAAATCGTTGCCCATGCTGGTCTTGGTTGTCTTGTGGGCGCTACCGCCAATGGCGATTGTAGTGCTGGTGCTGTAGGGGGTGTTGTGGGGGAAGCCACAGCTATGCTCCAGTTTCAATTGTGGGTGCAAGGCATCGTGAAAGAGGAAATGGGGGATCTAAACGGTCGCGCACCCACTCCAGAAGAACAAGCACGTATAAATGCAAAGATTGAAGCACAGTTTGCGGACTTTAGAGACCACACCATTGATGTCGCACGGGCTTCTGGAGGTCTTGCCGCTGCCCTTGCTGGTGGTGATGTCAATGCTGGCGCTGATGCCGCTGGAAATGCTGCGGAAAACAACTACCTCAGCAGCGCTCAACAAGCTCAGAAGAAGAAAGAGTTAGAGGAATGTTCTGATAAGTGGTGTCGAAGAGATGTTAACGAAAAATGGCTCGAGATTGGTGATCAACAAAATACGTTTTTTTCGGTAGGTGTGGTCGCTGGTATACCAGCTGCATTATACGATACGGGTAAAGATTTTTGGCAAATGGTGCGCCATCCCATAGAGACTTTGGAAGCACTTAAAGAGTTAGTGACGAGTGGAAATGTTACAGAAACTGTTAAGCAGTCTTACCTAGAGCGTATTAATTATCTAGAGGAAGAATTTCAAAAAGCGGGAATCCGTGGATCCTTTAATGCTGGTCTTGAATTTGGCAAATTATTAACCGATGCAGCATCCCTAGTGGCGGGAGGTGCTGGGTTAGCCAAGGGTGGTATAAAGCTTGGCGCAAAGGCTCTTGCCAAATTCGCTGCGAAGGCTGAAAAAACCGTTGCAAAAGCAGGTAAGTGAAGTTTTTCCAGCATTCGCAAAGATGAGCGATGAAGTTGTTGCAACTCAATATTTTGGGCAGGAAAGAAAATTCTGGTCAGTAGCCTCCATTGATGCTGAGTTTGAAATAACGAACAAGGGAGAAAAAATTACTCAGACAAACAAAGTCTATCAGAGAGAAGATCTGTTCGATCCTAACAGAATTACTGAGTGGGAAGGAAAAAATGGAACAGTAACAGGAACAAATATTGAGAGGATGAAAACAGGAAAAGCACCTTTAGGCTTCGATAATAAACCTGTAGAGTTGCATCACATGCTGCAAACGCCAGATGGCCCCATAGCAGAGATTAGCTGGACATTTCATAAAGGCAATCACTCAGTTATTCATATTAATCCTAACACGATGGGATCTGGTATTGATAGGGATGCATTTGCTTTGTGGAGACAGAAATACTGGAAAGAACGTGCTAAAGGTTATGAAAATAAAGATATAGAAACTAAAAAATAACAATTTATGGAGGACAATTTATGAAAGCTTACACTTTATCGGATGTTGCACAATTAGTGGATAAATATAGTGAACGTGTTAATTTTGGTACTGCAGATAATGCTGTTAATGATGTCTTAATTGAAAAGGCTGAGAAAATTCTCGAACTGCAATTTACATCTTCTTACAAGAGTTTTTTGAAAAATTACGGAGGAGGAGAAATTGGTTATGAAGAAGTAATGAGCGTTTATCTTATAGACTTTGAGATTGCACGTAGTGATGATATTGTTTACAATCACCTAACAGATATAAAAAATGGTTTAGCAAAACCATAACGGCTCGTCGTTTGTACAAATGATTTGGATGAGTCATTTTATTTTGATTATTCTCAGTTTCAGGATGGTACATGCCCACTCTATGTTATGCTGTCATATACAAACGTTTTTGACTCCGAATAATGCTGTTATCATGAACCTTAACAAACTCAGATTCACTGTTGTCTGTTCTCAACACAGCACCCGTTGTGAGAAGCGTTATCACTCCAATCACTTTCAGTGCTATCGATAAGAATGCGATGGGTGAAGATCTTTTTGCCCGAGGCAGCAATAAAGCTATCAATATCTTCTTTTTTAATGCAATGAGAAGCGTCATAGCATTTGCATTGAATGGCAGCATAGCCTCCTTCATCACGAATTTTAGTGACCAGATCAATGCCAATATCCCGCCCATCTTCTCCACGCTCTTTAGCCCATTCATAATAGGTTTGAACTTTTTCATATTCCTATTTTTGCAGAGGGTCTTGCGTCAAATAAGCCATGACAAGATTTTCAAAGAGAGTTCCCAATTCACGGGGTGAGGTTGCCTGTTGACGATAGGATTGTAAGAGAGAGCATAAAGAGGATTTTTTGTTATCAGACTTGAGAGATTGAAGCATTATAGAGAAACTCCATCGTCTTATGACATTAATCAATTGACTTCAAAAAAATCGAAATGGAGTTTATTAAATACATTTAGGATAAATATCGAGTGTAAAATGGGAGAAAAACGCCAAAAACCCCATAAATTGCTTAAAGTAAATTTTATAAATGGTACTTATAAAAAACAGTAAAATAGTGAAATTTTCTATTCATTTTATGGGAGATTAAGACAACTCCAATATGTGTTTTAAGAGTTCAAACATGCAATTTTGAAGAATTTTATGATCATTCTCTTAAAAAGGTGATCTAACAGAATGCGACTGAAAATGAGTTTTGAGAGGTTTGGGTTATTGTTTAGGTGGTGGAAAGGGGGTTTAAAGTTTTTACTTCATGGGCATGACAGAATAAGCGTTTGATGGCATCGATATGGGGAAAAGATTTTTTATACTTGAGTGAGAACAAGATATTGTGCTATTCACACCTGTATTTGAATAAAAGTATTACTCTCGTTAAACAAAGCTATACGAGGGGAATTTTTAATTTATGAGATGGTTATTCAGTTTAGATCAAGTTTTTAGTTTCTTTTAAAGCAATGCTTACTGAATAATCAAAAGCGGGGGAAATCTGTATTGTTATTTATCTTTTTACGCCAGGAAAGCTTTTTAAAGCTTTTTCTAGCCGTTTTTGTTTTATTTGCCATGTTTCATGGCATAAGTGTTTCTGCGCGCTCCTTTGCTTTTTTACATTCCCCCACAGATAATTTTGACCGCGAACATAGTGAGGAGCAAAGATTAGAGAATCTTGAGCATTTGCGTGCTTTAACGCCTAAAGTCATGAACAGTTCTCCTGAACGAGAGCAAGGTGCGCGCCTTGATGGTGGAGGCTGCTTTTCCATTCATCATATTGTTGTTGAGGGAGCTCATCATATAAAAAAGCACGCTGTTACAGCAGTAACAGAGCCTTATATTGGGA
>NZ_JH725024.1:10618-78333 GCF_000278135.1 Candidatus Bartonella washoeensis Sb944nv | reverse complement strand
GATGCCGCTGGAAATGCTGCGGAAAACAACTACCTCAGCAGCGCTCAACAAGCTCAGAAGAAGAAAGAGTTAGAGGAATGTTCTGATAAGTGGTGTCGAAGAGATGTTAACGAAAAATGGCATGAGATTGATGAAGAGCAAGATAGGATTTTTGCGTCATCTGCGACGGCTGGTGCAATTGTCGGTGCTGGACAAGGAATATATGAGGTAGTTCACGGCGTTGTGGCACTAGGGTTAGCAATAGCTAGTAATCCAATTGAGAGCGGTAAAACGGCTGTTAAAGGCGTTGGAACGGCAATCTCTTGGGCCACGAGTGGACATGTGATTGATGATGTCTACGGGAGTTTTGGTCAATTTTGGGGAGGTGTTAGTGATTCCTTTGTCGGGCATATAAATCACATAACGGAAACAATGGATAAAGAGGGAGGGGATGGAGCACTCGGTGCTGGTTTTGAATTCGGCCAAATGACAGGTAAACCACTAGGAGAAGTGGCTAGTTTATTTATTGGTGGTGGATTAGCCGAGGGAGGCACAAAGCTTGTAGGCAAGCTTATAGAAAAAGATCTGATCAAATTCGCTGCTAAGACTGAAGCAGAAGTTACAAAAGCAGGAAAGGAAGTTGCTCAATCGCTAGGAAAGATGAGCGATGAAGTTGTTGCAACTCAATATTTGGGGCAGGAAAGAAAATTCTGGTCAACAGATCCCATTGAGGCTGAGTTTGAAATGACTTACAAGGGAGAAAAAATTACTCAGAAAAACAAAGTCTATCAGAGAGATGATCTTTTTGATCCTAACCAGATTGTTACTTGGACAGTAAACGGCAAAGAAGTAAAAGGTACAAATATTGAAAGAATGAAGGCAGGAAGAGCACCCATTGGTTTTGATAATGAACCTGTTGAATTGCACCACATGCTGCAAACGCATAATGGTCCCTTAGCAGAAGTTACAAATGAGTTTCATAACGAACATCACTCTGTTATTCATATTAATCCCAACACAATGGGATCAGGTATCGATAGAGACATTTTTGATAGGTGGAGACCCAAATATTGGAAGGAACGTGCTAAGGCCATAGAAGAAAAGATGAAGCTAAAACAACAACAATTTATGGAGAAAAAACTATGAAAACTTACACATTAGCTGATGTAGCACAACTAATTGATAAATATAGTGATATCATAAATTTCGGTACTGCAGAGGATGCGCCTGATGATATATTGATTGAAAAAGCTGAAAAAACTCTCGGTCTGCAATTTACATCTTCTTATAAGAATTTTTTGAAAAATTATAGAGGAGGAGAAATTGGTTGTGAGGAAATATGTAGCGTTTATGATACAAACTTTGAGATTGTTCGTAGTAATGATATTGTTTACAAAAACTTAAACTATAGAAAAAAAGGCTTTGCAAAGCCGCAACAGCTTGTTGTTAGCAGAACTGATTTTGGTGAGACATTTTATTTTGATTATTCTCAGTTTCGGGATGGCGAATGTCCGCTCTATCTTAAATTTCCACCTAGAGATCCACAGTATTATGCAAGTAATTTTTATGAATTTTTATGCAAAAGAATTACAGCTCGTACAGAATGATGTCCTTCGTATGGCAGCTTTATTTACAAAGTGGAATGCTAAGCCACCATGTTTCTCTTGTTATCAAAAGTAAAAACACTATTGTTTGCGGGCATGAGCAGTGGTCTATAATGAATAATCACTTCTGGGGGATCATTTATGAAAACCTACACTTTAGATGATGTTATACAATTAGTTGATAAATATGAAGGTGATATTGTTAATTTTGCTAGCAAAGATAAGGAGGTTGATGATCTCGTGATTGAAAAAGCTAAGGAAATTATCGGATTGCAATTCACATCTTCCTATAAAGCTTTTTAAAAACATTATAAAGGGGGAGATATTGCTGGTTATGAGATCTATAAGCTTTATAAGGAGTGTGGAGAAGATATACCTTTTGATACTTGTTTTTCAGAACTTAAATGATAGAAAACGTGGTTTTGTGACAGCAGAACAGCTTTTCGTGAGTAGTACTGATTTTGGTGAAACCTTTTATTTTGATTATACGCAGTTTAGGGATGGTGAATGCCCAATCTATGTTATGCTTCCATCTGAAGATTGTGAATATTACGCTAGTAATTTTTATGAATTCCTTTGCAAAAGAATTAAAGAAAGCGTGGGAGTTGAGATACCTGATGGTGATCAACCGATTGAAAAGATTGAAAAAGCTCCCAGTCTGCAACCTATACCTTTTTACAAGAGTTTTTGGAAAAAACTATGGGGGAGGGGCAATTGATAGAGAAAATACGGAGCGTTTATAATACAGACTTTGAAACTGTTTATGGTGGTAATTTTGTTTACAAAAACTGAAAATATAGAAAAAAAGCTTAGCAAAACCATAATAGCTCGTTGTGTGTAGAACAGATTTGGGTGAGACCTTTTTTTAAATATTTCTTAGTTTTGAGATGGTGAATGCCCACTCTATTTTAATTTTTTACCTAGCGAACATCATTATTACGCAAGTAATTTTTATGAATTTTTATGCAAAAGAATTAAGGCTAATCTAAAATAGCTTTCTTTTTTATGGCAGCTTTGTTTTTTATGAGCTTGGTTCTTCCAAGACTGTTCTCAGCATTGTCTCCTCGATGGTAACAGCAGGTTTGACCAGCCAAATAACGGAAATGGCTGGTGTTGGACAATCTTTTCCCAAAACCGCTCCTTTTGTCGATCGTATCGCTCGTGAAGCAGAAAAGAACCTGATCAAAGCCGCCATTGGCGCTGAGGTTCAAACGGCTTTTGAGGGTGGCTCTCTTGACAAGAATTTTATTACAAACCTGCGCACCGCTCTTTCAGGGACCATCGGCAAGGCGTTAGCGGAAGAAATTGGCACTGCTAAGGCGGATGGCAAAATAGACACGGTCACACAAATCGTTGCCCATGCTGGTCTTGGCTGCTTAAAAGGTGCTGTTGCGAGCGGCGCTTGTTCTGCCGGTGCTATCGGCGGGGCTGTGGGCGAAGCCACAGCTATGCTGCAGTTTAAACTGTGGATGCAAAGCATCGTGAAAGAGGAAATGGGGGATCTAAATGGTCGCACACCCACTCCAGAAGAACAAGCACGTATAAATGCAAAGATTGAAGCACAGTTTGCTGACTTTAGCGATCATGTCATTGATGTCGCACGGGTTGCTGGAGGTCTTGCCGCTGCCCTTGCTGGTGGTGATGTCAATACTGGCGTGGATGCCGCTGGAAATGCTGCGGAGAATAATTTTCTTCCTGCGGTAGCAGCATTAGCAGCATTCATTGTGTTGCTTACACCAGAAGAGTTGGCAGCTCTGTCTCTTTTTATGGCTGGTGGAGCAACTGTTGTTGGATCCTCTAGCAATGGGATGGCTATAACAGATTTCCTTGGCTATTTGTTTGCATCGAAAAATGCAGAAGAAGACAGCGAAAAAAATAAACAAAAACGCACAAGAAGAAAAAAATAAAGATTTTCAGAAGGAAAGTAAAAATAAGAAAAAAAACGGAAACAATAAAGAACCACAAAACAATAATGATGGAACGGGTAACATACTTGGACAAGTCAGGAAGCATCATGACAAAAAGCGTGATGAAAAAAAACAAGAATTAAAGGATGAAGGATGTAAAACATGTAAGACAGAAATGGTATTCAAAACTAAGACGGATAAGGGGGTAGTAAAATCTCGTGCGGATATTGTTTATATAGAGAATGGTAAAATAAAAATTGGCGAGGTAAAAACGGGGAAGAATGCTAAATTAAGTGAACAACAAAAGATTTTGAAAGAAGCACATAAAAACGGAAATGCAGAGCCCACAAAAGGCAAATTTACGGAATTTCTTAAAGATAACAAAGAGTTTTTAGAAAAATATCAAAAAGATTTCAAAGATTTTAAAGGAAGTAAGAAAGAATTGGAAAATGAGAATAGAAAATGGATTAAAGAACAATTGAATAATAAGTTAGACAAAACTGACGTTAACGTTTTTCATTATCCAGGACTTTTTGAATGAAAGTGAATAGCGATGCGAACTAAAGACGTGACAGAGATTTTAAAAACGCTTGGCTGGGAACCTTATCGTGCTGAAGATGGTAGTATGTTTGCGCATTATCATCTTCCCGATCGCATTGTAGGCATTAGTTATGATGTTGTAGATTATGGAGAGGATGGGGGAAAGTTTCGGCTATCGGCTAATCTTACCACTGCTGCTTATTGCCTTGCTTGGGAATATGCTAGTGGTGAAGTATCACAGGATAAGTATGAAGATACGCTGTTTTCTGCGAAAGAGGATTTCGATGTTACAGCTTCAGATCTCTCAGAAAACCATATTAAGGAATCTTTAAATAGGGTTATCGCTTGGGCGAAAGCACAAGATATAGAACAAAAATTACGTGAAAAAGCAGCCAATCATTCTGCTGTTGCAGAAGCATTACTTGGTGATATTGACGCTTTAAAAAGTTCTAAGTTTACACCCCAATTACATGTACCAGAATTTGCAGATTACAAAACAATAGGGTGGATTGAGCGCCTCATTCTTTTTGCGCAAGCTTATAAAAACGGGGAGTTAGATGACACTTTAGCGTGTAAAAAACCTAAACAGTGGTCGATGAGTCTTACAGCAGCAACTCGCATTTTTAAAATTCAAGGGTGGTTTTCCACAGAGCTTGGGAAAATGTGGTTGGTTTTGCCGGATCGTTTTATTAAGTTAGATTTTGGCTTTGTACATCTCTATGATCAGTATAATGTTCATCTCGAAGCTGAAATATCTAATGAAGAGATTTCTTTGGCTTGCTTGTATATTCATTTTTGTGGACAACGTAATCTTGTACGACCTACGGATATTTATCGATCTTTTAATACGATTGGAGGAAAGAATTTTCGTGGGGTTGATAAAGGAATTGATGTTTATGTAGAGATATTGAATGAGCAAGAATTGACAAAAATCTCTGAGCGGATAATACAATGGGCACGTGCCCAAGATTTACAAGCATCAATAGAAAGCAAAACGCTTATCCAAAAATATAGCTATTATCCAGCTGTGATTTGGCATTTGGCTTGTTTAGCATTGACAGGTCAAATTGATGTCCTCAAATCCTATCAAGATTCTATCGCAGAGGATAAGATTCCTGAGCATTTGCAAAATCTTGATGAAGAACTGGAGGGATATGTTAATCACGCTGTTGAATTTTCTGAAAAGCATCTGATGATTTTGAAAGAGCAAGAGGCAGCAGAAGCACATCTTAGTCCACAAGTTTTGATTACTTTCAATAAAGTTACAGAGCAATTAAAAGAAATGGGTTGGACAGTTTATCGTGATAAAAACTACAATCGCAATGCTTATTTTGTAAGTAAAGACCGTATCATCAATATAATGTATAACCTTCAAAGTGATGAAGAGGAGCTGATTGTTGCATTTAAGGCTTCCTTTTCAACACTTAGTTTTTCTACGGCTTATAGAGAGATTTTCTATAATATGCCTAAATATATAGCTCTCAAAGAAGCAGAAGAAGTTTATACAGTTTCTAGTACTGAATTGGATGAAGGCAAGCTGAAACAGATCAGTGCGAATGTTCTTGAATGGGCTGATCAACAAAATGTCAATCAAATCATCTATGATTATGTAGCTTTTCCCCCAGACAGTGAACTTGATCTTGTAGCGCGTCACCTTATTGCGCTTGTTTTGATTGGGGATGTTGAAAAGCTCAAATCTTATAAGGAGAATTTTAGAAAGGGAAATCCTTTAGGTTTTGTGGAAGAAATCTCAAAATATAGAATTGATAATCTCCTCACTCTTGCACGGGGTTATCGAGCAGGTTTTCCCAAAAATGCACCGATTTTGAGTTTGGATTCGCAAACAGCATCTGTTGCTTCTAAAACAACTTCTGTTGAAATGGCAGAGGAAGTAGATGAAGCAGATGACAATGATGACCGTCTCACCATGGAAAGTGTTCATGCACTTTTAAAAAGCCTAGGCTGGTCAACTGAGAAAATCAATGAGAATGACCATATGGCAAGCTATCAATTGGCTGATCGTGAGGTACAAATACTTTACAACGACGAAGTTGCCAAAGATTACCCTCAATTTGATAGTGCCTTTTTAATTAGCACGGGCATTTTGGCTTCTGCTTGCAAATTTATTGATCCTACCCACACGGAAGATATTCCAGATATACAGCTTAATTTTGAAGCAAAGGGATTAGAAATCTTTGAACCAGAAGTCACTGCGGATCGTTTAACACAGGCGCTTGATGATGCGCTAGAATGGTCAGTCAAAGATATTGGCCTTTCTAAAAGACTTCGCTCTGATTACGGCACTGCTCCTTGGGAAAAGGATGCAACATCTAAAGCAGACAATAAGGATTATGCTTTACTTCATCTTGGCGCTCTTGCCTTATTGGGTGATGTCGAAACCTTGTACTCTTATCAGAAAAGCTTTGCGGCAGGTGAGCCTCTAGATTTTGACGACAGCATCAGTCAAACCCATCTTGAACGTGCATTAGCTTTAGCTCAAGAAGTAGCAAAGGTGAAGCAAGTGAGTTATGCTTTAATCGAACATGTCGTAAAGGGTTTTGATAATCACTCAGAGCTTTCTAGCGAGGAATAACCTGGCTCTTGGAAGGAGAGTTTATTTAAGTCTATTTAGTACAAAGAATAGATTGATTATTTTGAAAAAATCATAGGGGCTTATAAATCATGAAATGGATAAAGAAAAAAAATATGGGGGCAGCTGAGCCTGTGGAATTTAAAGGTAGAAAAGTTTATCAGGGAGATGAACTATTTGATCCTGAAGCAGTTTCTTCTTGGAAAGAACAAGGACAGATAGTAGCAGGTACAAATGTGGAAAGAATGAAATCAGGTAGAGCCCCTATTGGAGTCGATAATAGGCCTGTTATGTTACATCATATAACACAAGAACAAGATAGTCCTATCGTTGAGGTTCTCTACTCATTTTATCGAGGCAAGGGTGTGGTTGCTCATACGAAGCCAAAGATAAACTTTATCAGAAAAGTTATTTGTTGGATTTCAAAAAAAGACTCTTAAGCAGGAAAAAAGAAAAAGTAATTATTGCAAATATTGAAGTAATACTAGGAAAAGGCGCTCTCTAAGCTTTAATGATCATTCCCTTTAATTACATCTATTGTAAATGCGAGATGATTTTATAGATACAGATGAGAAAAGAGCTCCTTCAAAAAATTATCCCTTATGATTTTATCAATATTCCTAATTCCATTGGCTATAGTAGAGAAATATTGATCAGTAGAAACACTAATTATTAGCCAAAACACACTGTGACTTATGGAGAAAAATTTATGAAAAGTTATACTTTATTAGATGTTGCGCAATATATTGATATGCATAGTCATGTTATTAATTTGGGAACTAAAGATAATGCACCTGATGATGTACGGATTAAAACAGCTGAGGATATTCTCGATTTACAATTTACCTCTTCCTATAAGAATTTTTTAAAAAATTATGGAGGAGGAGAAATTGGAGGTGAAGAAATATTCAGTATTTATGAAATCTGTGCTGGTATTCCTGCTGGTGATATTGTTTACCGGAATTTGATCGATAGAAGAGATGGCTTTACGATTCCCAAACAGCTTGTTATCAACACAACTGATTTTGGTGAGACCTTTTACTTTGATTATACTCAGTTTCGGGATAGTGAATGCCCACTCTATGTCATGTTTGCGGATGAGAAGTCCGAATATTACGCTAGTAATTTTTATGAATTTCTTTGTAAAAAAATTACGGAATATGCTGAGGGATGACGATGCAAACCAAAGACGCAACAAAAATTTAAAAAACGCCGCTGGGAGGCTCATCGCGATGAAGTGAGTGATACGTTTGCTTATTATTATCTCCCCGATCGTATTGTGCATATCCTTTATGATATTGTAGATTATGGGGAGGATGGGGGAAAGTTTCGGTTATCTGTTAATCTCACTACTGCTGCTTATTGTTTTAGTTGGGCATATGATAATGGCGAAAAATCGCAATATAAAAATACACTCATTTCTACAAAAGAGGACTTTGATATTAAAGCCCAAGATCTTTCTGAAAGCTATATTGAGGAAGTTTTAAATAAGGTAATAGTTTTGACGAAAGCATAAGATATTGAACAAAATTACGTGAAGAAGCTGCCGGTCATTCTCTTGTTGCAAAGGCTTTGCTTTGTGATATAGAAGCTTTAAAGAATTTTGAGTCTATACCTCAGTTGTATGTGCCAGAATTTTTTGATTACAAAACAATGACGCGTTACAAACGTTTCCTTCTTTTTGCACAATCCTATAAAAACAGGTAATTAGATGATACTCTGGCATGCAAAGAGTCTAAACAGCGTTCGTTAAGATGAGGGTTCTTAAAAGTCTTAAAGCAATCCAAATGAGAGTGTCTAAAAGTGCAAAGCCTCTTTTTTAGAATAGCGCATGGTAAATGGTTCCTTTTAAGATTGTACATAATCAACTTAACAAGAGAGGTATAGATTACAGTTATATGTCTATACCCCTTGTAAGATGTGCATATCCATCATGTGAAATGTGAGCATGCTTTCTTAAGTCTATTCAGTTTCTCTTATTTCCAATTTTGGGAGGTTCTTAACAATCTTCATTATTTCTAAACTTACGGTAATAAACCCTTTGAAACAATTCCAATGGATAAGCAGGGTTACCAATGGTCTCAACAGCATAGCAATTGACATTATTAACAATGTCACTTTTTTATCAGTCTTTACGTATTGACGTTCCATAACCCATTCAAAAACGGGTCTATCATTGACGATATAGTTATAAGCTTCCTTAGGTATATCTGTCATTGTGATATTGCTGTTATAAATAACAATAGATTTATCCTTTTACTTATTATTCCCAGAAAATTTCATTTCTGTAACATAATAGAATTTCTCAGGATTAGGGATATCTGTAAGTTTTGGATTTCCTTTTTTAAAGGTAACAGGATAAGGCTCTACAGTTTCATAATTGACGTGCAAATTGCCTAATTCACGCCCTGCTGTAAAACAAACGTCCAAAAACCTATAGCACTCTTTACGCAAGGGATGCGAGGGATACTGTGCATTTGAAGTTGCCTGTTGCCGATAGGATTGTAGGAGAGAGCGTAAAGAGGATTATTTGTTATCAGATTTATGAGATTGAAGCATTATGCAGTAAACTCCATTGCCTGATGGTGTTGATCAATGATCATCAAAAGAATCCAAATGGAGCTTATTAAATACATTTAGAATAAATATCGAGTGTGAAATGGGGGAAAACTGCCCGAAAAGCCATAAATCGCGCCAAAAAAATTTTACAAGATGCAGTTATAAACAGCAAAGTAGTGAAATTTGCTATTCATTTTTGTGTTAATTAAGACAACTCGAATATGTGCTTTTAAGAGTTGAAATATGCAATTTTTATAAATATCAAAAATAATCCTCATAACCTATAAGAAAAGTTGTTTGTATGCTCTATACATCTATTATCACTTGTACAAAAAAATCTATAAGAAGTACAAAAACAGAAAATAATGCTTTTTACCAATAAGTTATATTGAATTACCCAATAAAATTTAAGTGCTGGTGTAAAGGAGTTTTTTACACTTTTTACTATAGGTTTTGAGGGGAGATATTGGAAAATAAAATCTTGATAAAAGTTCAGATTGCTTCATTGTGATGTCCTCTGATTTTTTACCAAAGGATGTCACTCATAGCGTATGGTAGGACGACCGCCTTTTTGGTTACTATCTTCAGTGATTTCACGAATGTGGTTTGTATGGCATAAAAATACCAAAGCTTTCTTGACTGCTCCCTTGTCTTTTAAACGAGCCCAATCACGTTGGTGAATATCGCGTAACGTAAAGAGATCAGGTAAGCTATCACAGCGCTCTACAATCAATTTTGCACGCTCTGCTGTTTAAGGTATCCCCAGCAGCATAAAGACGTTTTGCATGGCTTAACAGATATTTTGACCAACGCAATGCCATGGAAAGATAAGGGTAATCTACTTCAAAACGCTTTCCATCAAACAAGTTCGAAGATTAAGGCAAGACTTGCTATGGTTTTAGGCATTTTTAAAAGATATGATTGTAAGGATGGGGAGAGATTATCCTCTCTTACTTCTTTATGAAGATTTTCCCACCATTCACGAAAGAGTTCTTGTGCATCGGGAGAAAAACGCATCACAATCGGGTGTTTAGGTGATCCCAAGGGTTTATATCCCGAAAAGAACGAAAAACCTCTTCATAGTTCTTATAGGCATCTTTTAAAGGGTCTCTATCAACCCATTTACATTTTTTTGTATCATCGGGCCACACTATCATTTGAAAACGTTGGATTAAACCATCATCTCCTTTTCCAGAATGGAGTGCCCGAATAAGAGGGGTAATTCGTGCAGGTTGGATGCCTCCAATCATAGAAAGCGTTGTATTTTCAACATGGATTGTTTCACGCCCAATATGGTCATGGGTATAGGGTTGATCACTATTGAAAGATTGCAAATAAAAACCACGGTCTGTTTGATACGCCTTTCGTTCTAGATTTGCTAAAAAACCAGAAAGTTCATCACGGACCAATAATAATCCGCGCGGGTTTTCTTTGAGTAATTCTCCTAGCTTTTCTACCGTTGCATCATTGACAATAAGACGCTGCTTTGTATCGTTTTGGTTGCTTTCTTCCTCATTTTCAATGAGCTCTGCTAAAAAGACACGGGTTGCATCATAATCATCGTTTTTAAAAGCTTTTGCTGCTTTTTTATTTCCTTCTTTTTTTATGCAAGGTCTCAAAAGCTTCATTCACTTTTGCTTGTTTATTCTGGTGTTGACAATTTTTATGCCATTCATTTTGTAAGTTATAGAGAGGAGCGAGAGCCGCTTGCATAGCAGGTGTTTTTCGTGCAGAAGGTTCTCCAATAATAACCCCCCATAGATTAGGGACAATGAACCAATCATCATGCTGTTTTGGAGCGATGCGCACGCCATTGCCAATCACGGAAGCTAAAGCACAGACGGCAGACACAGCAACAAAATCAAGAGAGGATTGTTGACGGTCAGCAATATCATAAATATAACTTCCCAATACCAATGGAACTTGGGTAGCATGAAAAGGCTCAACCGATAAAAGAGCGCTATTAATCGGTTGTATTTCCCCCCAACCAATTTGTTGCAATGCCACTTCATAAGGAATGGCTTTTAAGCAATCATGGCTCTTTAAAGAGACATCGTCGTTATTGTTATCATTATTATTTAAAGGAACATTTCCATTGTTATTGGCTAAATCAGATGGATTATGTTCTATCATTTTTTCTCCTTAAAATTTAGTAAACAATTATTGTAATCAACTCCTTCGGGAGCTTGCATGATAAAGACTTTGAAGCCGTGGCTATAAGCATGTTCTGCGAGGGCAACTGCTTTACGACTCGCATCATCTCCATCCATCGCTACAGTGAGACGGGCTTTGCATTTGGGTAAATTGACATGCATTATGCCAGTGGTTGAAAGAGATGCCCATAAAGTAACAGGCTTTGATAACAGACCAGACAGCAGAGAAAGACCTGTTTCTATTCCCTCACAAATGACCAGATGTTGGTGATTGGCTTGACATAAATACACAGCACCGCCCTTAACAGACCCCAGCATGGCTTTTGCTGTTAACTGCTCTGTTTTGCAGCCATTGTCTTGTAAAAAGGTTCTATGGATTGCAAAGGAGCTACCACCCTCAACAAGGGCAACCAACGCGGGGATGTTTTTCCCAGAGGGATGGGGGCATTTGTTATGAAAACGTAAATTAGGAGGCAAGTCACAAGTGATGCTCCGCTTGCGTAAATAAAGCTCTGCTAGGGTATCTTGAATCGGTTGACTTTGTTTCCAAATCTTTTGTGCTTTTTCTGCTTTCTGTTTTGCCTTGTTATCTTCACAACAAACCTGTTTTGAGAGAGAAAAGTTATGCGTGTAAGCTTTATCAAAACATGCTTGTGTATCAATAAGACCAATATTTTTGAGAGCTTGTATGATCTCTCTAAAAGAGCAACCAGCATAACAATGAAGTAAGAGACGCCTATCATTTCCATTAGAAATAGTTAAACTAGGCGACCTATCATCATGAGCAGGGCAACGGGCTAGTCTATAAGCCCCATGCCACACACCACGCAATGCATAAGCAATGCTTTGAGCATTTGTACAATGCATAAAATATCATCCTGTACTTGCATTACAGGATAGATTCTGTTATTTTAGGATTTGCTACAATCGAAATAGTTTTGTCTGTCCTATAGACAAAGTTGTTTTTTAGGGGGTGTTGTTGCCACGTTGATTTTTAGCCTTCTCAATTACATTATGAAGGTCTGATGCTAACCAACGGGATAAGGCACCAATATTTAAAGGTTTAGGTACCGTTCCATCAGCGACACGCCTCCAAAGTGTCGTGGTGCTTATACTTAGTAGTTTTGCACTCTCACGAGTTGTGAGAAGTGTTTCTTTTTGTTCATGATATCCCTAATCTTTTAGTTTATTTTAAAATTATCGAATCACTGTTCGATAACGATCTATAAATAGCAATTTGTAGCAAACATTTCCAGTGAAAACATGCGATTCTTTCGTAAAAAAAAACAATATATTGTGTTGCTGTCTTCATAATAAGCAATAATTTGTGATTTATATTATTCATTATGTATACAATAAAAAGCAGCGTCATAGTTATTCACAGTTTTTATTGTTTTGCCCCGTGACATAAGCCGTCCATTTATCCATAAAAACACGGCGTTGTTCTAGATAGTCAGTACGACGGTAGGCACGCTCTACTTTACCACTGGTCTTATGACCTAGAATGGTTTCTGCTACCTCAAAAGGGGCATCGGTTGTTTCTGCTAGCCAATCGCGTAAACTAGACCGAAATCCATGAGGGTAGGTATCAAGTCCAATTCTTTTCATGTAGTTTGACATGCATTAAAAAAGAAATCATTGCGAGAAAGAAGGCGCGCTTGTTTCAAAATTTCCAATGCCTCTGATGATAAAGGCACGCGAAATTCTGTTGTGGTATCATGCCTTCCTTTCATATTCTCAGCAGGGATGGTCCATATATTCCCATCAATCTGATCTTTATTAATATGACGCAAAGGATTTGTACGAACACCTGTAAGAATAAGCAGACGTAAAGCTAGTTGTGTCATGGTTGGTGTTTTGCAAAGTGTTTGATAAAAAGCTGGTATATCTTTCCAATCCATTGCTGGTCTGTTTTGCGTTTTATGGCGTTGTTTCCCTAAGAGGGCTTTTGCTTTTTCTGTTGCTTGTAAATCAACATCCAATCCCAATGCAGCAGCATGTTTGAGACAGAGATTGAGACGTATCAGTGCTGTGTTAGCTGTTGCAGCTTTTGTATGCAAAATGGGGGCAAGGGTATTGCGTATATCGGTTTGTGTAATCTCTGAAATCGGTAGACAGCCTAATTGGGGGAGAATATGAAGTTTTAAAGGTAAAAACCATACACCATCTTTACCATCATTTTTTAATTCAGCTTTACGACTTTCAAAAGCATCCACAGCAATGTCTTTTAAGTAGTGGAGGTTACGCATTGCCTCACGCTTTTGTTTTTCACGTTCTTTAATGGGGTCACGCCCCTCACGAAGAACAGAACGCCATTGAGTTGTCAATTCACGGGCTTTTTTAAAAAGAGAAATTTCTTAGCACCCAAGCCTATCTCACAACGCCGCCCGTGTATGGTATAATGATAAATCCATTGAGCACCACCATCTTTAAGCTTATGAAGGAGCAAGCTGGCACCATCATTATATTTGCCAGCCCCCAATGTTGCGACAGCTCTTGCATTAAGACGATTCATAAGAGGCATTTTTACTCCTTTCTAAATGGTTTTTTATCCACACGATAATCCCACTTGTGATGTGCAAGGAGATGGTTTTGATTGATTCAAAATGAAATGATTTGAGATGAGAGAATCTTACAATATTCGGGGGTATGATACAAGTTAAAAAACGATGATTTATCATTATAAATCAATGTGTTGTGTTTATACGACGGCACGGTTGCATGGTTGTAAATTAGGACGCTATATGGAAATTAATGAGCGGGTCGTTTTGCATGATGTAACGGTTGGAGATTTTTCTTATTTTGAGCGTAACAGTAAAGCTATTTACAGCGATATTGGGCGTTTTTGTTCTATCGCATCTCATGTGTGTGTGGATGCGCTAGAGCATCCCATGGAACGACTTTCAACGCATAAAATAACAATCGTTCTAATGAATATTTTCATTATATGGCATTAGATAGTGCTTTTCGCGAAAGGCGTTGTGCAAAACGTGTTATCATAGGGCATGATGTATGGATTGGACACGGTGCGGTTATTATGCCTGGAGTGGAAATTGGACATGGCGCTATCATTGGTGCGAACGCTGTTATAACGAAAGATGTTTTGCCTTATACGGTTGTTGCTGGTGTTCCTGCAAAGCGGTTACGGATGCGTTTTTCCGATACTGTGATTCAGTGTCTTTTAGAGATGGCTTGGTGGAATTGGCCGCTTGACAAAATTTACAAGGCATTGCCTGATATGCAAAACCTTCCAATCGAGGTTTTTATTGGCAAATGGAAAGAGCATTTAAAATAAAATGATTTTTTGTTTGGGGATGTGGTTTCATTGTTTTTTATACTAAGCTTTGCTCACAAAATTATCGAGCACACGCTTTTCTCCAGCTTTCTCAAACACAATAGTTAATTTATGGCCGTCTATTGCTGAAATATGACCATAACCAAATTTTATATGAAAAATCCGATCATTGATTGAAAAATTTGAGGGTGTTTCAGAGACTGATTGGGCAATGACTTTTCCTTCAATGTTTTTTTGTGCACGTTTCCACCCTGATTTTGAATAATCGTTATAAAAGGGATTTTGATATTTAAAGTGCGATTTTCCATAACCACCATAAGAGGTTTCTATTTCTACTACTTCTATATGTTCTTCTGGCAATTCATTCAGAAAACGCGAGGGAAGTGTAGATTGCCAAAATCCATGAATTTTTCGATTAGATACAAACCATATATGCAGATGTTTTTTTGCTCTTGTTAGTCCTACGTAAGCTAGCCTACGTTCTTCTTCTAAACCTGAACGTCCTCCTTCATCCAATGAACGTTGATGGGGAAAAAGCCCTTCTTCCCAGCCAGGAAGAAAAACTGTTTCAAATTCAAGCCCTTTGGCTGAATGAAGGGTCATGATGTTGACGGCATCGGTATTTTTATTGTTTTCAGTGTCCATAACCAGTGCAACATGTTCTAAAAAGCTGTGAAGACTTTCAAATTGTTCCATAGAGCGGATCATTTCTTTGAGATTTTCTAGTCGCGTTGGTGCTTCTGGGGAGCGATCTTCTAGCCACATAGCTGTGTAACCTGAATCATCAAGGATTGTTTCGGCAAGCTCTCTATGGGGGATGTATTGCAGCATATTTTGCCAGCGGCGGAAATTTTCTACAATGTTTCGTAGAGCACTGCGTGTTTTTGGTTTTATCTCATCGGTTTCAATTATTTCAGTGGCAGCAGCAAAAAGAGGAATAGAGCGTGCACGTGCACTTTCATAAAGAGTGCGTAGGGTTGCATCTCCTAAACCACGTTTAGGTGTGTTGATAATACGTTCAAAGGCTAAATCATCGGCTGGTTGGACAACAACGCGTAAATAAGCCATGGCATCACGTATTTCCATTCGTTCATAAAAGCGTGGACCACCAATGACACGGTAATTAAGACCAAGTGTTACCAAGCGGTCTTCAAATTCACGCATCTGGAATGATGCTCGTACCAATATAGCTATATGATTTAATGAATAACCGGCTTTTTGCAATTGTTCAATTTCTTCTCCGATGGCGCGTGCCTCCTCTTGCGAGTCCCATGCTGCATGAATTTTTACTTTTTCTTCTTCGTTGTTTGTTTGATCAGAAAAAAGTGCTTTTCCAAGTCTTTCTTGATTATGAGAAATAAGATGAGAAGCTGTTTTGAGAATATGTGATGTTGAGCGATAATTGCGCTCTAAACGAATAATTTTTGCAGGAGGAAAATCTTTCTCAAAACGTAATATGTTATCAACTTTAGCGCCACGCCATCCGTAGATGGATTGGTCATCATCCCCAACACAACAAAGATTGACATGTTGGCCTTTTGGTTGCTGCGCCAAAAGGCGAAGCCAAAGATATTGTGCTGTATTCGTATCTTGATATTCATCTACGAGAATATAGCGAAATTGAGAATGATATTTGCAAAGAATATCTGGATTATGTTGAAAGATAGAGATAGAATGAAGCAGGAGATCGCCGAAATCACAGGCATTAAGGCTTTTTAATCTATCCTGATAGCTGTGATACAGCATGCGTCCCATACCATTACCAAAGGAATGGGCCTCACTTTCTGAAATGCGCTCTGGTAAAAGTCCTTGATTTTTCCAAGAATCAATCATTATGGCAAGGCTTCGTGCAGGCCAACGCTTATCGTCTAAGCCTTCAGCTTGAATAAGCTGTTTTAAAAGACGAAGTACATCATCGCTATCAAGAATTGTAAAGTTGCTTTTTAAACCAACAAGCTCTGCATGGCGGCGCAGAATTTTCGCACCGGTAGAATGAAAGGTTCCAAGCCAGGGCATGCCTTCAACAATTTCACCAATCAGTTCACCAATACGCGTTTTCATTTCACGCGCTGCTTTGTTAGTGAAAGTTACAGCGAGTATTTGCTTAGGGGAAGCAAGCCCTGAGCGCAAAATGTGAGAAATGCGGGTAGTCAAAACACGCGTTTTTCCAGTGCCAGCCCCCGCAAGAACTAAAAGAGGCCCTTGTGTATTCATGACAGCCTGTCGTTGTTCGGGGTTGAGTTTTTCTAAATAGTTAGCATCAAACTTCACAATATGAGCAACTAACCCAGGATTGTTTTCATGCTTTTGGGGAGGGGGCGCATCTTCGAAAAATGGTATGTCATCAGAAAAATTATTCATTGTACCTTTTGTGTAGTATTTTTTTCATTTAAGTGCTAGATCTAAAAAATCTTTTCTCAGAAAAGCTACACTTTCGGTTGAATAAGAAAGCAGAGATCGTAAAAATAAATATTAAAGACGTTGGCTGAGAACGCTTTGGAGTGCATAAATACGTAACGAAGCCGAAAGATTCACTTTCTGTGGTCTTTTACTGTCAATATCAGTGATAATGAAGGCTAAAGATTGTCCTTTTTTGCGTGCTAGAGTTTTGAGTATGTCTAGGAATGGTTGTTCTAAAGATACGCTTGTCGAATGCCCATCAATTCGAACAGATATTTTCCGAGTAATTACTGTTGACCAATCAATCAAATCATCTCTTTGCATTCTTTTTTACTCTTATTCACCGTTAGATAAACGATTTTGATCAAGAAATTCTTGAACCTTTAGGGCTTCTTTTTGTTCAAAAAGTTTTTCAACTTTTGTTCGTCCAAAACGATAACGATTTTCTTCTGCATGAACAGCTTGTTCCGCACGCTTTTTTTGTTTTCGAAATTGGCGAAGGTTAATCAGTTTAGTCATGAGCAAATTATTTTTTTCGGAAAGAATCTAAGGAAACAACATCAGCACTTTGTTTGGCATCATTGTTTGAAGGTTCTTTATTTGTTTTAAGATTTTGGTCTTTATTTAACATGTTTTCTTTTTTTTGTTCGTCCGATAGAATGACAGGTGCAGACGAGGTATTTTTAAATTTCTTACTCTCTTCAGGGTTAAGATTTGGAGGTAAGTCAAATGCTGCTTCAAATGTTGCTATAGGATCATAAAATACTTGGATAGACGTGAAAGGAATTACTAATCTTTCGCTAATTTCCCTAAAAGACAATGTTACTTCAAAAGCAGTTTCTGATACACTTAAATCTCTAAATTGATGTTGTAATACGATTGTCATTTGTTCTGGATAACGGTTTTTAAGTCGAGTAGAAATTTTTACTCCTGGCGCATTTGTCAAAAAAGTAATAAAAAAATGGTGATTACCTGGAAGTCCTGCTTTGGAAACTTCCGATAAAACCTTACGGATAACTCCACGGAGCGCATCCTGAACGAGAATATCGTAACGGATTTGATCTTGAACCATCGAAGTTTATTCCTTTTATTTCATACAGTGGATGGCATAAATGATATTGTGTAATGAAATGTTTCTCTAAGGTAGCAATATTTTTTTTACAATGCATCTTATTAATTGAGAAAAACACGAAATTTTATCACAAATAGTTTCTGAAAGATCAATCAATAATACTTAAAAAAGTGAAGGCTTCTGTTGCCAGGTGCCTTCGAACCCCGCTTAAACCTGCGACGGTTTAAGGCTTAGTTTGAAACATTCGCACTGCATTAAGCAGCGAGACTTGCTTCCGCATAGTTGTCATTTGCAACTACTCATTTAGTCCGATAACGGTGGTACTATGCCGAGTAAAAGAGCAATCTTTACGCCCTTGTCGATCCTATTTCGCCCCCACCAAAATATAATTTCCATCCATTATATTTTGGTGGAGGCGCCGGGTACCGCCCCCGGGTCCAATGAGTTTATTTCATTGTCCATTTATTACCATAGCTGGCAAGCCAGCCTTTTAAATATAGTTGAAAAACAGTCTTTGTAAAAGGGGGCTTGTTAATATTTTTAATCCTCTAGTTATTTATAAAATAGATAATGCGGTTGTAAAATACAGTCGCTAATTTTGGGAGAGGAGATGTTGCAGAATGACAAATGATCTAGAAGATATTAAATTATATGATCCAAATCCCGATGAAGCTGCAATAGAAAGGCTTCATCATCGTTTAGCTTTGGTGATGAAAAAGCAGGATGCATCACTTGTTGCTACATCAGATCCAAAAGAATTAGAGCGTGTTGAAAAATGGATTCGAGATGTATTAGCTGCTGGTGAGCAGAGTGCTAAAGCCGCTGTTTCAAAAGTTGCCGAAATGATGTCTGGAGATCATAGAAAAAGCCGTATGACTTTTTATTATTTGGTCGCCAAACAATTAGACGCACTTGATAAAATTTAAACAATTTTAAAATTCAATTTTTATTCGATAATTGCAAAAAAGCCCAGTTTATTGGGCTTTTTTATTTTTTTGTAAAAAGTTTAATGGGTTTCATTGTTTTGGAGATATCCCCCTTTACTCATATCCGGTATAAAAAGGGTGGCAATGAATGCAATGATCATTACGCCGGTTACGTAAAAATAGAAGAGAGATTCATGTCCCATATTTTTTAATCCAAGTGCTACGTATTCGGCAGAACCACCAAATAATGCATTACCAACAGCATGAGAGAGACCAACTCCTAGTGCTCGTACTGAAGAAGGAAACATAGCTGATTTTACGACACCAGAGATGGATGTATACATGCTCATAATACAAAGTATTCCAATAAGGGTTGACAGCGCAATCCATGTATTATGTGTGTGACCGATTATGAGAAGTCCAGGAATCGTAAAGAGAGTAGAGAGTACACTCCAAAGGACAAGTAAATTTTTTGTGCCAATTTTATCGGCTAGGATACCAAATACGGGTTGGAGTAATATGAAAATAAACAGCGCGGCAGTCATCACAGTTGTAGCTGTATGTTTATCAAAGCCAGTAGTTGTGATGAGATATTTCTGCATATAAGTCGTACAGGTGTAAAATGTGAGAGATCCTCCAGAGGCGAAGATAGCAATCACAAAGAAGGCTTTTGTATGTTTGCTTAGAAGCTCTCTAAGACTTCCAGTTTGTTTTTGAGAGCGGCTTACTTCAGTGGTTGTTTCATGGAGAGAACGACGTAGATAAAGTGCGACTGCTGCTGCTAATCCACCAATAGCAAAAGGAATACGCCAGCCCCATGTTCTTAATTGGTCTTCCGTTAGATAAAGTGCCAAAATAAATATAATAAAACTGGCTAAAAGTTGACCAGTAATAAGCGTGCCAGATTGGAAAGAAGCAAAGAGACCACGGTGATTTTTAAGGGAAATCTCGCTTATATAAGTTGCAGCTGTACCATATTCCCCCCCCGCTGAAAGTCCCTGCATCATTCGGATTAGGAGCAGAAGAATTGCTGCAGTTCTCCCTAAAGTTTCATAAGTAGGAAGTATGGCAATGAAAAAAGAGCCTCCACACATCATAAGAATAGATATGAGCATTGAGCGTTTGCGTCCATAGCGATCCGCAATAAAGCCAAAGAGCCAGCTTCCAATTGGGCGCATAAGAAAACCAATAAAAAAGATGCCTGCAGTTTTTAAAAATTGGGTAACAACATCGCCATCTGAAGGGAAAAATTGTGGTGCAAAGTAAATCGATGCAAATGAGTAAACGTAAAAATCATACCACTCTACCAGATTCCCTGATGCACTGGATATAATAGAAAAAATACGTTTTCTTGTATCATGTTGTATTAAATTTGTTTCGTTTTTCATAAAATGTTCCCCTTTTAGATCTATTTTATTTTTCTATTTAAAACTGTTTACAATTTGCGTTATAAGAATTCAATTGTATCACGATAATTTCTTATAAAAGTTATTGAAGGTTTGTTTGGGTTATAAATTTGTGCCTTTTGATGACTTTATTGTTGTAGTAGGCTAAAAGCTAATCACATCGAATCTAAAGGGAAAGAGTGCATTGAAAAATAGCTTTAAGTGGGATAAATGTTTGTAAAAAGAGTGCTAAAATAGCCATTTTAAAAGTTGCCGATAGGATGTTTGGAGAGTGCAGGAAAATTGTATAACTTTTAATTATTTAGTCGCTAAGCAATTTAAAATATTTGATAAATTCTAAATAAGACAGATTTTTATATACATATTCTTTACTTTGCAAAGGAGCATAGTATTTGCTCCTTTTATTGAATTTTTATACATTTATTACAAAAAAGCCCAATTTCTTGGGCTTTTTTTATTGTGTGTATAATTTTTAATGGATTTCATCATTTTTAAGATATCCCTCTTTGTCTATATCCGGCATCAAAAGAATTGAGATGAGTGCAATGATCATCATACCAACTATGTAAAAAGAGAACACAGTTTCATATCCAATATTTTTCAATCCAAGCGCTACATATTCAGCAGAACCGCCGAATAGTGCATTACCAATAGCAAAAGAAAATCCAACTCCGATTGCTCGGATTGAAGCAGGGAACAGTTCTGCTTTTATGATACCAGCGATAGATGTATAAAGACTCATAACACAGAGCATGCCGATAATAATTAATAGTGCAACCCATGCATTGTTGGTATTCCCAATCATTTTAAGCACAGGAATTGTGCAAATAATGGATAAGATACTCCAACTGATGAGTGAAGCCCTTGCTCCAATTTTGTCTGCTAGAGAACCAAAGAGCGGTTGGAGTAACACAAAAATAAAAAGTGCAGCAGTCATTATCATTGTTGCAGTGTGTTTATCGAATCCAGTGGTTGTGATGAGATATTTTTGCATATAAGTGGTGTATGTATAAAATGTGAGCGATCCTCCTGCTGTAAAGCCAACAACCAAAAAGAAAGCTTTTTTGTGGTTGTGTAAAAGCTCTCTAATACTACCAGCGTTTTGTTTAGAGCGGCTTTCTTTAGTGGTTGTTTCATGAAGCGAACGACGCAGATAAATTGCAATTATTGCTCCTAAACCACCGATCACAAAGGGAATACGCCAGCCCCATGCTTTTAACTGATCTTCAGTGAGGTAAAGCGCTAAAATGAATATAATAAAGCTGGCAAGAAGTTGACCTGTGATTGTTGTAGCATATTGGAAGGAGGCAAAGAGTCCGCGACGATTTTTGAAAGCGACTTCACTCATATAAGTTGCTGTTGTACCATATTCACCGCCAACTGAAAGTCCTTGAAACATACGGATTAAAAGCAGAAGAAATACTGCTGTTATTCCCAAAATTTTGTAGGTGGGGAGTATGGCAATGAGGAATGAGCCACAACACATCATAAAAACAGAAATAAGCATTGAGCATTTACGTCCATAACGATCGGCAATGAAGCCGAAGAGCGATGCTCCAATTGGGCGCATAAGAAAGCCAATAAAAAAGATTCCTGCGGTTTTTAACAGTTGTGTAATGGTATCATCATCTGAAGGGAAGAATTGTGATGCAAAATAAATCGACGTAAATGAGTAAACATAAAAATCATACCATTCTACTAGATTTCCCGATGCACTGGCTATGATAGCAAAAATACGCTTTCTTGTATCATGTGGTGCTAAAGCTGTTTTATTTTTCATTGAGTATCCCCTGTTAATGCTTATATTTATTTTTCTATTTAAAGTTGTTTACAATTTGAGCCATTAAAATTCAATTGTATAACGATAATTTTGATTGCGTTTTTAATAATGGCATTGATCAGTCATATCGAAAGGGCTTTGAGATAGGAGTGTTTTGTTGTACAGACGTAGTTTAATTTCCATTTTTGACAATAAGAAAACTATATTTTTGCTTAAATTATTATGAGCTTTTATAATTTCTTAGGATGATACAAAAATTACATGCTGAAAAAGAGTATTTTATCTTTTAGGATTAAAGAGTTTGATCAAAAAGGCAATTTTGTAAGAGCTACCAATGTTGCTTTTGTCCAATGTTATATTATTTAAATGAGCGCTCTTTGGGATATGGTTAAGAAAATTGTTGTATCTTGTTCTTTAATTATGAATTTTAGCTACATGCCAGAGCATCTGTAATTCTATAACATTTCCAATTTTTTTAATATAACGCTTTTTATCGATAAATTTATGGCGTTTTTAAAGTATTAGTTTGCGATGAATTCATTATCATTGAGAGAAATTTTCGATTTTTCTCAGGTAAATTCTCTATGTATTTTCTCAGGTAAATTCTCTATGTACAAGAATATTGTGATAACTTGTAGTTATACATTCACAGCTAAAGACATCGTTGTTGCTTATTTTCTTTTGCAAGTTTTTACTGTTACAAAAAAGGGGGAATGGATTTAAAGAATGGAGCGAATACGGTAGCTTATATTGAAAGAAGGAAAATTTTTCAACAAAGGTTAATCATTGCTGATAAAATATCATTTGCTAAAATTTAATCTTTAGTGAAGGGGCTTTTTCTTCTGATCCCTGTAAAAAAAGAGCGGATTCTTGTTTAAAAAAATCTAATACTTCACATCTAACTGCACTGAATTTTGTGCAATCATCAAACAAAATACTCGTAGTAGTATGAGAATTTACTTCTCAGAGTCTATATTGAAGGGGGGAGATTTATTCTTTTATGATGTTAGAGATTAAGCATAACATTTTGGAAATGTTTAATTTTATGACTTTTATAAAAAAGCCCAAAAGATTGGGCTTTTTCCTTTAATATAGAAAAATTTAATGAATATCATCACCTTGGAGATATCCTTTTTTTCGGGCATCGGGCATCAAAAGAACCGCAATAAATGCAATGATCATCATGCCAGTTATATAAAAATAAAAGACGGATTCATATCCGATATTTTTTAATTCGAGTGCTACAGCTTCAGCTGAGCCCCCAAAGAGGGCATTGGCAATAGCATAAGAAAGCCCAACCCCAATTGCTCTTACTGAAGAGGGAAACATTTCTGACTTTACGATACCAGAAATCGAAGTATAAAAGCTCATAATGCATAGCATTCCAATAATAATTGCTAGAGCAACCCATGTATCATTAGCGTGAGCAATCAGTCTAAGCCCAGGAATCGTAAAAATAATAGATAAAAAACTCCAAATGAGGAGTGAAGTTCTTGTTCCAATTTTATCAGCTAGAAAACCAAATGCGGGCTGAAGTAACATAAAAACGAAGAGTGCAGCGGTCATTATAGTTGTCGCTGTATGCTTATCAAATCCGGTGGTCGTAATCAAATATTTTTGCATATAAGTTGTATAAGTATAAAATGTGAGAGATCCTCCAGCTGTAAAGCCAATAACTAGAAAAAAAGCTTTTCGATGGTTTCGTAGAAGTTCTATAACACTGCCAGCTTGTGCATTAGAACGGCTTTCTTTGGTTGTTGTTTCATGGAGTGAACGGCGCAGATAAATTGCAACAATTGCTCCTAGTCCACCAATGGCAAACGGAATACGCCAGCCCCAAGCTTTCAGTTGATCTTCTGTTAGATAAAGTGCCAGAATGAATATAACAAGACTGGCTAGAAGCTGACCACCAATCAGTGTAGTGTATTGGAAAGAGCTAAAGAATCCACGACGATTTTTTAGAGCAATTTCGCTCATATAAGTTGCTGTCGTACCATATTCACCGCCGACAGAAAGTCCTTGAAGCATTCGAAGTAAAAGTAAGAGAACTGCTGCTGTTACTCCAATGGTTTCATAGGTAGGAAGTATGGCGATTAAGAAAGAACCACCACACATCATAAAAACAGAGATAAGCATTGAGCGTTTGCGTCCATAACGATCGGCAATGAAGCCAAAAAGCCATCCACCGATTGGTCGCATGAGAAACCCAATAGCAAAGACACCTGCAGCCATTAAAAGTTGTGTCACAACATTACCATCTGACGGGAAGAATTGTGATGCAAAGTAAATAGATGTAAAGGAATAAACATAAAAGTCGTACCATTCTACTAAATTACCTGATGCACTGGATACGATAGAAAAGATACGATTTCTTGTATCATGCCGCGCTAAAGTTGTTTCATTCTCCATAAAGTTATCCCTTTTGTGATCATATTCGTTCACTTCATTCTGAACATTGTTTACAGTATTTTATTTTTTGCGTCATCAAAATTTTAATTTTATAATACCAATTTCTTGTGTAAGATGCTCTTGGGAGCCGGTTTGGACTGTATTTTTATGAATTTTGCTATTTCTCTTTTCCTGTGAGGGACAGAATCGGTCATAATGTTTACATGAAAACTTATCTTGATCTTTTATTGCATGTTTTAAATAAGGGTATTGATCGTTCAGATCGAACAGGTGTTGGGACGCGATCAGTTTTTGGGTATCAAATGCGGTTTGATTTACAGGCAGGCTTTCCTCTGTTAACAACGAAAAAATTGCATTTGCGTTCGATCATTTATGAACTTTTGTGGTTTCTGAGAGGTGATACAAATATTGCATGGTTGAAAAAACATGGCGTATCAATTTGGGATGAGTGGGCTGATGAAAAAGGTAATCTTGGTCCTATTTATGGTTACCAGTGGCGTTCTTGGCCAACTTCTGATGGACGTCATATTGATCAAATCAGTAATCTTTTGAATATGATTAAGGAAACGCCTGATTCTCGTCGCTTGATTGTATCTGCTTGGAATCCGGCATTGATAGAGGAAATGGCTTTGCCTCCTTGTCATTGTTTTTTTCAATTTTATGTTGCTGATGGTAAATTGTCGTGTCAGCTTTATCAGCGTTCAGCGGATATTTTCTTAGGTGTTCCATTTAATATTGCTTCTTATGCGTTGTTGACGATGATGATTGCGCAAGTAAGCGGACTTAAAGCGGGTGATTTTATTCATACTCTCGGTGATGCACATCTTTATTCTAACCATTTTGAACAGGCGAGATATCAATTGTCTCGTATACCAAATGCTTTGCCGTTGATGCGTATAAACCCAGCGGTAACAGATCTTTTTTCTTTTAAATTTGAGGATTTTGAATTGCTTAATTATGAAGCACAGCCACATATCAAGGCACCGGTCGCAGTATGACTTTTCCAGTTTGTTTAATAGCAGCTGTTGCAAAAAATGGTGTTATCGGTCGTGAAGGTGCAATGCCTTGGCATTTGTCGACTGATTTGCAGCGCTTTAAGGCTTTGACTTTTGGTAGACCTGTTATTATGGGGCGAAAAACTTGGGATTCTCTTGGACGTCCTTTACCAGGGCGTACAAATATTGTCATTACTCGTAATTGTGCATTTACGGCCGAAGGCGCTGTTATTGTTCACTCTTTATCTCAAGCTTGTTCTATCGCAAAAAGAGTGGCTTCTCAAAATGGTGCGGATGCAGTTTTTATTATTGGTGGTGGTGAAATTTTTCAACAAGGATTAAATATTGCTGATAAAATATTCCTTACAGAAGTTTTGGATTCTATTGAAGGTGATAGTTTTTTTCCTGTTTTTGATAAAGAGAAGTGGACTATTGTGCAAACACAATATATTCCAGAAGGAGAGAAAGACAGTCATCCGACACGTTTTGTAGTTTATGAACGAAAATAATCGTTGTGATTAAGTGGAAAGAGCCTGTTAGTTGTATTGTAATGAGGTAAGAGGCACCCTATAAGATCAAGCGAATAGTTGGTATTTAAGTAGTGGTAGTCTGTTAAAGAGGTGATGATGCCCTGGACAAATCAAAATGGTGGTGGCCCGTGGAGTGGCGATAAAAGCAAGTTTGGTGGTGACAAAAAGAAACCAGCTAAGAATCTCTTTGGTTCTGGTGGCAATAACGGTGGTGATAATAGTCCCAATCTTGATGATATTTTGCGTAAAGGGCAGGATCAGTTTAAACAATTTGGTAGGAGTGGACTTTCTGTTTTATTACTTCTGGTTGCTGTGTTTTTTTGGCTATACCAGTCAATTTATATTGTTCAGCAAAATGAGCAAGCGGTGGAGTTGCGTTTTGGCGTTCCTAAAGAAGGAATCATCGGTGATGGTTTACATTTTCATTTTTGGCCAATTGAGACCTACATGAAAGTACCTTTAACGGAAAAAACAATCGCGATTGGTGGCCAATCTGGTCAGATGCAACAAAGTGAAGGCTTAATGCTTTCGAGTGATCAGAATATCGTTAATGTCAATTTTTCCGTTTACTACCGAATTTCCCGCCCTAGTCAGTTTTTATTTAATGTGAATGATCAAGAAGGGACTGTTCGTCAGGTTGCTGAGAGTGCGATGCGTGAGGTCATTGGTTCTCGGCCAGTTGATGATGTTTTGCGTGACAAGAAAGAAGAAGTTGCTAATGATGTAAGAAAGATTATCCAGTTGACTGTAGATAAATATCAGCTTGGTGTTGAAATAAGCCGTGTGTCTATCAGTGAGGCTGCTCCTCCTACAAAGGTTGCTGCTGCGTTTAATTCTGTTCAGCAGGCAGAGCAAGAACGTGGACGAATGATTGAAGAGGGGAATCGTGTGCGTTTTACGAAGATTGGTTTAGCGAATGGTGAAGCTTCACGTACACGGGAAATCGCAAAGGGTGAAAAGGCACAAATGGTTGAAGAGGCCACAGGGCGTGCTGAGCGTTTTCAGGCTATAGCTCGTGAGGCTGCAATTTCACCAGAGGCTACGCGCTACCGTCTCTATATGGAGACGATGGGGCGTATTCTTTCTTCACCAAATAAGTTGGTTCTTGATCAAGTAAATTCTCCAGCGGTGCCCTATTTACCTCTGAACGAATTGTTGCGTGGTAATTCATCAGAAAAAGTGAAGGCAACATCAATGCGTCCTGCATCGCTATTGGATTCTCGAACTTCTGGAGGACATTAATTATGCAGCAGTCTCGTTTTTTGTTTATTTTTAGTGCTATAGTGCTTGTTTTGATGGTTTTCTGGATGTCCGTTTTTATTGTCTATCCCCGTCAACAAGTTGCAATTAAGCGTTTTGGGCAAATTGTTCAGGTAGAGTCTGATCCTGGGATCTATTTGAAGTTGCCTTTTGTAGATAAGATGATCATTGTTGATAATCGGCTGTTGCGTTACGATGTTCCTACACAATCTGTACAGGTTCGTGGTGGTGCCTATTATGAAGTGGATGCATTTTTTATTTATCGTATTACTGATCCTAAGTTGTTTTTACAGCGTATTGCTTCTGGGCGTCCGCAAATTGCTGCGCGTGAAAATCTTGCACCGCGTTTTATTGACGCTTTGCGTGCCGTTTATGGTAAGCGAGAATTTAAAGCGGCTTTATCGGATGAACGAGGAGCTATGATGGCTGAGGTACAGAAGCAGTTTTCTGTAGATGCAGGTTCGTTGGGGATTACCATTGTTGATGTGCGTATTCGCAAAACCGATTTAACCGATGCTGTTTCAGAAGATGTCTATCGGCAAATGGCGGCTGAACGTGAAGCTGCTGCAGAAAATATTCGTGCTCGTGGTCAGCAAGAACGGGATCGTATTGTGGCGGAAGCTAATCGTGAATATGAAGAAATCGTAGCAGCTGCAAAACGTGATGCCGAAATTACCCGTGGTGAAGGTCAGGCTGAAAGTATTCGCCTTTTATTGAATGCGCGGGAGGCTAATCCGTCTTTTTACGATTTTTGGTTGGCTATGGAGCAATATAAAAATTTAGAGCGCACTCCGATGGTGATTTCACCACATGAAGATTTCTTTTTCTATTTTCGTAATCCGCCACAAGCAAATAGAGAATTCTTACCAACAATGAATACTGGACTTAATAATACGGGTAAAAAAACCGCGGGAGAATAGATAGGACAATGGATTGCGGTCTGAATTTTTTATGAGGTAATTCGTGATCGCTTTCTTTTATGATGAAAGTGGTATAGCGTTTTAAGAGCCATAATAATTTCGCATGAATGAATTTAGTAATGCTCTTTGCAGTATTTATCGAAGGCAGGTTATGGGTAAAAATATTAGGGATAAAAATACGTCTCTGAAGCGCTTTGCTATAGGAGCCGCCATCAGTGTAGTTTTGTTTTTTTCAGGATTAATGAATTGTTGGTCTCGTGAGGGAGTATACGAAACTACACCACTTTCTATTCCTGATTTAGCTGCTGAGCTTTTGGAGACAGTGGTGAATATTTCCACAGCCCAGACCGTTGATGGGACCGAACAGGACGAACTGACTTCAGTACCTGTTATCCCAAAGGATTCATTGCTGCAAGAATATTTTAGTGATTTTTTTACGCCTGAAGATGGAAAAGGGAGCCAGTATCAAAAGGTACGTTCTTTGGGATCTGGTTTTGTGATTGATGCGCGAAGAGGGCTTATTGTTACAAATTATCATGTTATCGTTGATGCTGATGATATTGAAGTTAATTTTACTGATGGTACAAAGCTAAAAGCAAAATTACTTGGAAAGGATAGCAAGACTGATTTGGCACTGCTTCAAGTGGAAGTAGGAAGAAAAAAATTAAAAGCTGTACGTTTCGCAGACTCAGAAAAGGCGCGCATTGGTGATTGGGTTATGGCTATTGGTAACCCTTATGGTTTTGGTAGTAGTGTGACGGTTGGTATTATTTCTGCACGCAATCGTGATCTTAATGCTGGTCCTTATGATAATTTTATTCAGACTGATGCAGCCATTAATCGGGGCAATTCTGGAGGTCCATTATTTGATAGAAATGGTGAAGTGATAGGGATTAATACAGCAATTATTTCGCCCTCTGGAGGATCGATTGGTATTGGTTTTGCTATACCATCTGATATGGCTCTTTCTGTTATCAATCAGTTGCGTGATTTTGGGGAAATAAGGCGCGGTTGGTTAGCTATTCGTATTCAACCAGTGACTGAGGGTATTGCAAAAAGTTTGAAGCTGGAAAATCCTGTGGGGGCGTTGGTTGCAGGTAAGATGGAACAGACGGATGTTGATAATAGCCAGTTGCATATTGGGGATATCATTCTTTCCTTCGGGAGTGCTCAAATTAAGCATGCACGTGATTTGCCGCGTTTAGTAGCAGAAAGTCAGGAAGGGAAGGTGGTAGATGTTACTGTTTTGCGGAATGGGCAAGAAAAAACGGTAAAAGTTAAGCTTGGACGTTTAATTGAGACAGATGCAAATGAAGATACAGTAGAAGAATCCGATGATGAAAAAAGTGGTGCTTTATCGAAAAGCGTGACAATGCAATTTATGGGAATGACATTATCTGAGCTTACAGCGGATTTACGTCAACGTTATTCTATTACTGATAAACTTCGAGGTTTAGTCGTGACGTCTGTTGCACAAAATAGCGCGGCAGATAAAAAGCGTATTCGCGCTGGTGAAGTGATTGTTGATATCAATCAAAGTGCTGTCACAACAATTGATCAGGCGCAAAAACGTGTTCATAAATTACGTGAAGCTGGACGCAAAAATGCTTTATTCATTGTTGCTCGTCCAGATGGAGAATTACGGTTTGTAACACTTCCAATGGACTAAATATTGAGGAATTGTTTTTTGAATGGGTGTTTAACTAGTTTGTATTTTTGTTATGTCTATTAAAATTTGTAATAGCTGATGGTTTACTCTCTTTAGTTTGCAAAAATACAATTATACAAAAAATTAATATCAAAACCAGTATTTATAGGCCGGCTGAGTTTTTCTTTGCGGTAGATGGAAAAAAAGTTGCAAGAGTAGAGCTTGAAAAAAATAATTTACTTGGCGCTTATGATAAACCAGAATTTATAAAAAGATAAGACTATTTAATTTGAGATATTAAGTTAAATAGTTAGCATGCAAAGCGTATGTGTATTTATGATGGGTTTTCTGAAAGAATTTTTGTGGGCTGTATTTTGTTATGAAATGATGATAGCAAGAAGAATTGCTGTGAGATTTTTTTAGCATTGTTATTGTGTTCATTTTTTATTTTTTCAAGAGGTTAAGAATTATCCTAGTATTTTCAATATTTTAAGCATAGATGTTCTTTTTTTGTTTGAAAAGCTCACTCTATGACAATGTAGATGAAATATAAGGGCTTTAGGGGAGGGCATGCATCTTGTAATAAAGCGATGTATGACAGACATAGGGGATTTCCATTTATGATGCAGAGAACGATTACATTGATAGCAGGGCCAACTGCAAGTGGGAAGTCAGCCCTTGCTTTACAAATGGCTCAAGAAAAAAATGCTCTCATCATTAACACTGATTCAATGCAAGTTTATGATGTTTTAAATATTTTAACGGCACGGCCTACGGAGGTTGATACTGCGATTGTTCCACACTATCTCTATGGTTATGTGAATCCTACTCTTCATTATTCAGTGGGACAGTGGTTATGTGATGTTGGAAAGCTTTTAAATACTTTCACATCGAAATCACTTATTTTTGTCGGTGGAACAGGGCTTTATTTTCGTGCTCTTTTGGGGGGAATTTCGGAAATTCCACATATTCCAGATGCTGTGAGGCAGAAATGGCGATTTCGGCTTGATAAAGAGGGAGCTGAAAACCTTTATCGCCGGTTGTTGCAGGTTGATGCTGTTCTCGCTGAGAAAATTTCTTCGCAAGATGGTCAGCGTATTGTTCGTGCTTTGGAGGTTTATGATGCAACTGGTAAGAAGCTCAGCTGGTGGCAGAAGAAAAAAACGCTTCCGCTGATTTCGCCAGATTGTTCAGAAAAAATTCTTCTTATTCCACCACGTCAATGGCTTTATGAACGTATTCATAAGCGGCTTGATTCTATGATTGAAAGAGGAGCTTTAGAAGAGGTGTTTGCTATGAAGAAGCTTATGCTTTCCCCTTTGTTACCAGCGATGAAGGCTATTGGTATATCTGAATTTATAGCTTATTTGGATGGATATAGAAGCTTTGAGAATGCTCTAGAAACAGTGAAGATGCAAACGAGGAGATATGCAAAAAGGCAAATGACATGGTTTCGTCATCAATTTGATGAGACATGGACCCTTATTTCTTCATATGAAGAGCTTTAGTAAATTTTAAAAGAAGAGAGCATTTTGAATGGAAAGTTTTTAAAAAGGTAATTTTTGATTGACGAATGGCATTGATAGAATTAGAACTTTTTTCATAAGGAATATCTTTCTTACAGTGCGTTGTACGTTTTAAATGGGGGGATAATTATACGATATATTTTTTTCGTGTGTAATAGGCTCCTTTGGGAGCCTTTTTTTATTGTATTATCAATGGGCGAATGGGGAAAATGATAAATCATCTAACAGTGAAAGAGAGTGCGGATGGAAAAATAATGTCTGGGGCTGAAATTGTGGTTCAAGCTCTTATTGATCAAGGGGTTAAACATCTCTTCGGTTATCCTGGTGGAGCTGTTCTTCCTATTTTTGATGTTATTTATCAACAAAATTCACTTCAGCATATTTTGGTCCGTCATGAACAAGCAGCAGGACATGCTGCTGAAGGTTATGCACGAAGCACAGGAAGAGTGGGAGTTATGCTTGTGACTTCTGGTCCGGGTGCAACTAACGCTGTAACGCCTCTGCAAGATGCATTCATGGATTCTATTCCACTTGTTTGTTTTTCTGGGCAGGTGCCGACAACAGTGATTGGAACAAATGGTTTTCAAGAAGCTGATACAGTCGGTATTACAAAGCCTTCTACAAAATATAATTGTTTAGTTAAAGATGTGAATGATCTTGCAGCGATCATCCATGAAGCCTTCTCTATAGCTCAATCAGGACGCCCAGGACCGGTTTTAGTTGATATTCCTAAAGATGTTCAATTTTCTTCGGGAATTTATAAAGCGCCGCAAGCTTCGACATCTATGCGTTCTTATTCACAGCCGAAAGGGAATATTCAGGCTATCGGACATGCTGTTTCTCTTTTGGCAGAAGCAAAACGTCCTATTATTTATTCTGGTGGTGGTGTTGTTTCATCAGGTCCTGAAGCTGTACAGTTTTTGCGTGATTTGGTTCAATTGGGAAATTTTCCGATTACTTCAACACTCATGGGACTTGGCGCTTATCCAGCTTCTAGAAAGAATTGGCTTGGAATGCTTGGGATGCATGGAACCTATGAAGCTAATATGGCTATGCATGATTGTGATGTTATGTTGGCTGTTGGTGCGCGATTTGATGATCGTATTACTGGGCGTCTTGATGCATTTGCACCTTATGCGCGTATTATTCATATTGATATTGATCCTTCTTCCATCAATAAGATAGTAAAAGTAGAAGTACCACTTATTGGTGATATTGCTTGTGTTTTAGGAGATATGGTGCGGCTCTTAAAGATACAGCAACCAGCGTTTAACAGTGCAGTCCGTGAGGCGTGGTGGGCGCAAATTAATCGCTGGAGGGCTCGTAATTCATTGGCATATGCGGAGAAAAAAGATATTATTATGCCGCAATATGCTCTTGAACGGCTTTATGCACTAACCAAAAATGCGAATGCTTATATCACAACGGATGTTGGACAGCATCAGATGTGGGCAGCACAATATTATCGCTTTGATGAACCAAACCATTGGATGACTTCTGGTGGCCTTGGGACTATGGGTTATGGTCTCCCTGCTGCTGTTGGTGTTCAAATAGCACATCCTGATGCGCTTGTTTTATGTATTTCTGGTGATGCCTCTATTCAAATGAATATTCAAGAGCTTGCAACAGCAATTCAGCATGACACACCAGTGAAAATTTTTATTTTAAATAATCAGTATATGGGTATGGTCCGTCAGTGGCAGCAATTGTTGCATGGTAATCGTCTTTCTCATTCTTATACGGAATCTATGCCTGACTTTGTGAAATTGGCACAAGCTTATGGAGCCGTTGGTATCCGTTGTTCAAAACCTGATGAACTTGATGATAAAATTCAGCAGATGATTGACTGTGATAAGCCAGTTCTCTTCGATTGCCTAGTTGATAATTTAGAAAATTGTTTTCCAATGATCCCATCTGGGTGTGCCCATAATGAGATGTTATTACCCGATGAGGCAAGCGAGGAAGCTGTTGCAAATGCTGTTTCTTCCGAGGGAAAGATTCTTGTATAAAATGAATATGTTAACAAAATAGTGAAGGATGGTGATGATGAAGTCTTTGGAGTCTTCATCTCTGTCTCTTCTTTGTGGAGAGTTCCTGTTATCCTTAGAGTTCATTTTATGATTTTCATTCTTTGTTTAAAGACATGGGGTGTATTCTTATTTGTTGATCTAAAAAATTTTATAACCCGTGTGCTCAATTATATTTGAATTTATTTGTACGCGATGTTTGTTTTTTTACTTCATATGTTCACATTGATAGCTGTTCATTGCATTTTTTAGATAATACATTGAATTATCTATTATAAATTAATTATGTTGTCTCATCTATGAAAGTTTCCATCGTGCAAGAAAAAAAGCTGCCATGCTTGAAGGGGGCAACCATGCAAGCCGTCATGCCTATGAAAACAATAGAAAAGTTTGTCACTATGTTTTGGTTTCGCATTATGAAATTACTCAAAATCGCTCTTTCAAGAGCTTGATAGGAGAATCCCCCTAGCGGCTTGAAAGGAAGGGAAAAAATAACAAAGATCAAAGGCAGCCATAGAAAATCAATTGGCCCCCATAGCTTATAATCAGATAGTAACCTCACCTAATTATGCAGGAGAAATCTATATATATATATATGAGATGTGCAGTCAATATATATAAACCAGAATAATACTCAATATCATATCATTATCAGGACATTAGCATTGAAAATCAAATACTCTTTCTTTTATTTGTTCTACATATCTATGATTCCATAAATCTGCAGACACAAACACTCTTTGAATCCACCGCATTGGATTTTCATAATTATCAAATGATCCAGAAAATTTATCTCTAGAGTGTAGAGCCATTCTGTTATCAATGTATAATAATCTTCCTGGTTGTACATCAATTCCAAAAGATACAGCCTTAATAGCTTCATAAAAATGATCTAAAGCTTCCTTGGCTTTTTTTGACTGTGGTTCTAACATGCCCGGATAAAAAACAGCGCTGATATCTGGAAATTCATCGTCCCCTTGAACTAGGGGCACTTTACTTGTAGAGGTTACCCCATTTTTTCTCCATCTATAGGGAACATTAATTATATATAAACTATCCTTTAAGCTACTCAAAGCTTCCTCACTTAAAAGTTTTAAAGCGAGACGTGCATCAGATATTCTCGTTAACGGGCCATCAACATCATTGCGAACACCAGTTAAAAGTATCCCTTTAGGAGATAAATTTAAACCCCTTATGAATTTTAGTGCAGAATTTTCTATATGAAAATCTAACTCAACTTCCGATCCTAATCCTGTATAATCTTTTTTATTCTCCTCTAAAGGAACCAGGTTATTTACTATAATGTTCGCCTTCAAACTTAATTGAATAAGGTTCTCCGATTAATAAAGAAAACATCATAATTAAATTTTCGCTAATATAGCCACTTTTACAAGACGCATCTAAATTATAAGGATTAGGTGACGTATTAATTTTTCTATCAATTGGAAGGTTTTCAAAGATTAAATATGGTCTAGGGGTAATAGACATCTTTTGATTCATAAGAATTGTCAATATTCTATGTGGTAGCAGTGAAAATGCTATTTTTTTTAGCTTAACCGAATATTCAATACCACCGTATGGATCATAAATAACATGGTCTAAAGCCTCCCGAACTTTGTCTCTTTCGTCATTGCTCAACTCAAAAGTATTTTCATTTATCATTATAATTTTCTCCCCAATTATATTTCCCTACTTTTTTATTAAGAAAAGTGAAAAAACAATCATTAAAATTAAAATCAGCCATGTTAGTAAATAAGTGTCTGTAAAATCTTGGATTAATCCAAATAATGGTGGAGCAGTAATAATTGCGATTTGATTTACAGACATTGCTAAACCCAGAGAAAATCCAACGTTTTCTTTCGGCGAGGAGTCTACAATATAAGCAACCCAAGGGCCATACCATCCTAATCCAAAAAAACCTAACCAAGCAGATAAAATAGTTAAATAAATTATGGATCCACTCATGCCCAAAATTAATGTTAAAAATCCAAAAACTACTGCAATCATGCAAAACAAGACAGGAAAAAATCGTCCTTTTCTACAATGATCACTCCACGCTGCTAAAATAATTCTTCCTAAGGCACCAGAAGCCTGTAAAATAAAAAACAAATAAGCACTTTTATCTAGAGACAGGTGATAGATTCTATGAAAATAAATCGTTATAAAAATGGTTAAAACATATTGAACTATCACAAGTGAAACGCCTGAAAAAATAATATTCTTCATATGTGGCGTAGCCAACATCGCAAGACGAGATCTTACATTTGCGTAGAACGAAATTCTTGCCTTGTTTTTTGGAACGATAGCGACAACTTTTGCTGGTGAGTGATAAAAAATAATAAATATACATCCCCCTAAAAAAGAAACTATGGCACCAACCAAAAACGCACCTTGTATGCCATAGACAAACGCACTAGCAGGAAGAACTATCCCAGCCAATGCCCCACCTAATGGTAGCCCCGCCTGCCTTATTCCCATTGCAAATCCGCGCTGCGATTGTGGAAACCATGAAGAAACAGATTTAGCGCCACCGGGTTGAGCAGAACTGTAAAATCCTCCTACAATTAGCAAACAAACCAAAAGGGAAATATAGTTATCTGCGATTGCTCCCAACAAAAGAGCGACAGAAACGCCGACTGCGCCAGCTCCAACAATATAGCGCTCGTTAAACTTGTCTAGTAATTCGCCAGCTACAAGTAACCCAATAATAGGTAGGAATTGCGCTGCTGAAGACAGCAAACCTATCTGAGAGTCATTAAGCGAGAAATCCTTCTTAAAAAATTCAGCTAAAGGACCAATTCCTTGAACAAAGAAGCAAGCTGATGCTTGAGCGATAGTGGCAACAAGCAATACAATCCATTTATAATAATTTTTTTCTATAAATTTATTATTGCTCACTATGCCCCCTCCAATTAAAGTGTATTCCAATGAAGTAGCCTTTTTTAATAATAATTACAACAATAAATGAGGTATTTTATGCTGATTACATAAAAATCTGTCGATACGCTTGGTATTAATGTGAAAGCTAAGGAATATGCTTCATTTAAGGAAATAAGCTATTAGGTGTAGTGCAAATTTGATACGCTAGCGGTATAAGATAAATTTTACAAACATTGGCTCAGCCGTCATTAAGCGCTCTTCATAAAAGACGCTATATTTTGGCAAGCTTTTTCAATATAATTCTCAAAGCTTTCTCCAGTCACATAGCCCAAATGTGGTGTGCAAAGAACTCTATCTGATTGCAATAATTTGCTCTCATATACTGGCTCGCTGTCATAAACATCGAGTGCAAAGTAAGTTGAATTTTCCAAACTTAGTATTTTTTCTATCGCCCCTTTTTCAACCAAAGCTGAACGCGCTGTGTTGACAAAAATAGCATGAGGTTTCATGCTCAATAGATCATCTCATTGAATGATTTCTCTGGTTTTATCGCTTAAACGTAAATTTACGGATATAATGTCAGGACGTATAAAAAATTTATCTTTTGAATGCGTAAAATGATAACCTAGATTTTTTGCTTCTTGCGTTGAACGCTCACTCCCATAAACCAAAATGGACATGCCAAAAGCTTGAGCATATTGAGCAACCATTTTACCAATACGCCCAAACCCGAATATTCCAAGAGTAGCCCCTTTCATTTGGTTGCCAAATGTTTTTTGCCATCGTCCTTTTTTCATATCAGACACAGATTCACAGAGTTTTCTACGCGCAGACATAGTTAAGAGCCACGCAAATTCAGCAGCAGAAGTTGGATTTCCACCACCCTCTAATATTTCACTTCCTAAGTCTCTACAAGCTTTTATATCAATGTGTGAATATATGGGTGTGGCAGATTAATTTTAAATTTGGCAGTTTCAGGAGAAGATTCCTATCAAATATAGTCCGCTCTTTGATTAAGATAAGAATATCCATCTCTTTGAGCTCATTATTTTATTTCTAAAACGACCAAAAAGCAATCTCACCACTGATATTTTGACATAACGCCAAGCCTATTAGCAAATTATACCCTTTGATTTCATTGTTATTTCTAACAATAAGAATAGCATTAAGTTAGTTTTTATAAAATTTAAAACATTGCAACAAAAAGAAAAAGTTTGATTTCGCAGATGTAGAATTGCGCTTTTCTCATATTCTAGAGGACGAATTTGAAGTGCTACACTGGACTAAAACTATGCCCCAGTTTTTTATAATAGACTACCAAGAAGGCCATACTTACGAACCAGATTTTATTGTCGAAATAGAAAAAGCTATATATTTGTGCGAGATAAAGCGTGCTTCATATAAGCGTGATATCTTTCTTTATGCGTTGAGATATAACTTATTTGTAGCATGAAGAGTGAATTTATGAAAATTATGATAAGGGGGAGAGAGGAACTTTATAGGTGTATCATCATAGGCTTAAGTAGTTTTGTTGAGAGCTATTTCTGTTTCTGCCAAAAGGTTTTTGATGTATTTAATTATTATTTCGTAATAGTGGATGTACTTTATTTTATGTGCAAGAAAGCCGATTGATTGTGTAAAATAGTATGCATAAAATTACATTATTCTTATCCTGTTAAGGACATTTTTTCTGGCGAGGATTTTGCAATTGCAATGCTCTTTTTCTCATTCTAAATTTTGGGTTAGAAAAAGCGTATATAGGTGTTATTTCAAATTTAAGATATGTATATTCTATTGTTGGTGTTACTGTTGTAAAAAACGATATTATCCTTTGATAAGTATAAGGTTTTACCAAGAAGATCGATGTATAGATAAAATTTAGATTGTTACAATATCTTGAAAAAGCAATGGGTAAATAATTGATAATTGTGCTACGAAAGTTGTTAGATGGGCATATGTCAGCAATTCTTAATAAAAAAGTTTTTCTTGATAGGAGTTTTTTTTCAAAATACTGCTCTTTTTATGCAAATCTTGTGTTGGTAGGCTATGCAGTTTTCACCAGAACAAGATAATGCATTGAAGGCTGTTGCTGCGTGGTTGAAAGAGGGGCGCTCTCCGCTTTTTCGTCTTTTTGGCTATGCTGGAACAGGGAAAACGACACTTGCTCGCTATTTTGCGGAAACAGTTGATGGCTCTGTCCAGTTTGCTGCGTTCACAGGTAAAGCAGCTCAGGTTTTGCGTTCTAAAGGTGCAAGCAATGCTTGTACTATTCATTCGCTGATTTATTGCCCGCGTGGGGAAGAAGAAGTTTCCGATGAAGTTACGGGAAAAAAATCAATTGCCCCGACATTTGCGTTAAATCGTAGAAGTGCAGCTGCACAAGCTAAGCTCATTATTGTCGATGAGTGTTCGATGGTAGATGAACAATTAGCGCGTGATTTAATGAGTTTTCGGACGCCAGTTCTTGTTCTTGGTGATCCAGGTCAGTTGCCTCCTATATCAGGAGGAGGTTTTTTTTCCAATGGTGCGCCAGATTTTCTTCTCTCAGAAATTCATCGACAAGCGCAAGATAACCCAATTATTCGTTTAGCGATGAATGTGCGTGAAGGGCGCGATATTGCTTATGGTGATTATGGGGCAGCGCGCGTTGTTACACGTAAAGAGGTTGATAAAAAATTGGTTTTAGAGGCTGATCAGCTTTTGGTAGGGATTAACCGAACACGTTATCTTTATAATAAACGTTTACGTGAGTTGAAGGGGTTTACAGCAGATTATCCACAAGCAGGAGACAAGCTTGTGTGTTTGCGCAATGACCCCGCTAAAGGCTTGTTGAATGGCTCTTTGTGGAAGGTTCTAACTTCACAGAAGGAAACCGTTAAACCCGGTGTTAATCTTCTCGTTAAACCAGAGGAGAGTGAGCGCGGAGTGGTTAAGATAAAGCTTTTGAAAGCAATATTTGAGAATCCTGATAATGAGATTTCATGGCAATTAAAAAAAAGATATGACGATTTTGATTATGGATATGCATTAACTGTTCATAAAGCGCAAGGGTCCCAATGGGACAATGTGGTTTTATTTGACGAAAGTTTTGCATTTCGTGATATGTATGCGCGCTGGCTTTATACCGGAATTACACGTGCGGCAGAGCGTTTAACGATTGTTCGATAGAAGAAAATATTGTTATTGTTTGAGATTGCGCTGGGAATCTATTTTTTTTGTCTTTAGAAATATATATGCAAGTAGGGATCTGTATGGCAGTAAAACTTTCGGTTAATCTCAATGCTGTTGCTGTTTTGCGCAATCGCCGTAATCTTCCGTGGCCAAATATTAAGAATATTGGACATATAGCGCTCACAGCAGGTGCAGCAGGTTTGACGGTTCATCCACGCCCAGATGAGCGACATATTCGTTTTAACGATTTGCCGGAGATACGCTGTTTAATTAACAGTGCTTTTCCTGCTGCAGAGTTTAATATTGAAGGATATCCAAGCGATATATTTTTGGATTTGGCAGAAAAATATGCTGATCAGATTACCCTTGTCCCTGATGATCCAGCTCAGTCAACCTCTGATCATGGTTGGGATTTTGTTCGTGATGCAGAGTTTTTAGCGCCCATTGTTCAGCGCTTAAAAAAAAGAAAAATTCGTGTGTCGTTATTTGCTAATCCTCTTTTAGAGGGGCTTGACATTGCTAAAGCAATTGGTGCTGATCGTGTAGAATTTTATACTGGGCCTTATGGGGGCGCGTTTAAAGATAAGATAAAACAGGATCAAGAGTTGCATAAACTTACTTTAGCGGCAAAAAAGGCCAAAGAGCTGCATTTAGGGGTGAATGCAGGACATGATTTGACGGTTCATAATCTTCCTAATCTTGTCAATCGTATTCCTTGGCTTGACGAAGTTTCCATTGGTCATGGGCTTATTGCTGATGCGTTAGAACATGGAATGCATGAAACTGTTCAACGTTTCGTTCGGTTATTATCGTAATCCTTTGTTTCTTTATTCAATTTTCCGGATGAGGTTTTATAAAGCTCTGTCTCAATTCTAGTTCTGTTTCAAAAGAATAACTTTGCACGTTCTGAGAACAATAACGCCGCTCTGCTGATGATGTATTTATTTATAGTTCGTTATATTTTTTTAGCACATTAAATGTTTTTATATAAATACTCTTGATTATAAAGATGTTTTTATTTGAAATATTTTCATGTTCTCTTTAAGTATATAAAAATAATATTTTAAAAATATTGTTTTTATCAAAAAAATGCGTAGAGGGTTATGTGAATAATTGTTGTTATAATAAGGAAGATGAAGTTATTTTTTTGTACTAGAGTGTAAAGAAAGACTATGCTTATTTTATAATTTTTCTTGCTATCCACTTTAATTTAGTTCATCCTAAAATTGCGTGGTGTATCTTAATTTCAAGGATACAATGATTTATTGTGTGAAGAAGAGTAGAATTTTAGAGTATGTATTTTTCTTCGGCACTGTTGTTTTGTATAATTCCTCGTTTTTTGTAGAGCAGCGGCTTAAATCGTATTTTTGATCTGGATATTCTTTTTGAAGGTTTGGGGACACATTTTTTGTGTAGAATAAGTTTTAGAGATTATTCAAGTGCTGTCTTGTTATGAATAATGATATGGGTATTCATAGTATACGAAGCACGGAGAGGTGGCTTTGGCTTTTTATTCAATAAAAACTTAAATTCAGTTTAATGCAAATATAAGGAAGTATTTTCATGCGTGTTTATTATGATCGAGATGCGAATGTTAATTTGATTAAAGAGAAAAAGGTAGCGATTGTTGGTTATGGATCACAAGGGCGTGCCCATGCTTTAAATCTAAAAGATTCTGGTGTTAAAAATGTGCAAATTGCTTTGCGTTCAGGGTCGGAAACAGCAAAAAAAGCTGTTGTAGATGGTTTTGAGGTTGTTAGTGTTGCTGAAGCAGCAAAATGGGCAGATCTCATTATGATGGCAACACCTGATGAGTTGCAAGCTGATATTTATAAAGAGCATATCCATGATCATTTACGCGATGGTGCAGTGATTGCTTTTGCTCATGGTTTAAGTATCCATTTTGGTTTAATTGAACCTAAAACAACAGTTGATGTTGTGATGATTGCTCCGAAAGGCCCAGGTCATACAGTTCGCAATGAATATCAAAATGGTTGTGGTGTTCCTTGTTTAATTGCGGTTGCACAAGATGCTTCAGGGCATGCCCATGACATAGCATTGTCTTATGCGTGTGGTCTTGGTGGAGGACGTGCTGGGGTGATTGAAACAACGTTTAAAGAAGAGTGCGAAACTGATCTTTTTGGTGAACAAGCTGTTCTCTGTGGTGGTCTTGTTGCACTTATTCGCGCAGGTTATGAAACATTAACGGAAGCGGGCTATGCACCGGAAATGGCTTATTTTGAGTGCTTACATGAAGTTAAATTGATTGTTGATCTCATTTATGAAGGTGGTATTGCGAATATGAATTATTCTATTTCCAATACAGCTGAATGGGGCGAATATATGTCTGGTCCACGCGTGATTACTGATGCAACAAAAGCAGAAATGAAGCGTATTTTGAAGGATATTCAGACTGGTAAATTTACGTCAAATTGGATTCAGGAATATAAAGCCGGTGCAGCCCATTTTAAAGGCATGCGCCGTTTGAATGACAATCATCCTATTGAAGAAGTTGGCAAAAAACTCCGCTCTATGATGCCTTGGATAAAATCTAACGCTTTGGTTGATAAAGAGCGTAATTAAAGGCATAAAGATTTCTATGTGAAAAGTTCTTATGCTTTATCTATAAAAAGGGTAACTAAAGTTACCCTTTTTAAATATGCTCTTTATCTACGGATTCTATTTATTATCTTTAACCGTTTTTTTTCTTAAAAAGATAAAATACGTTATGCCTAATAAAGTGAACCACAATAGACCGTATTTAAAAGCTGTAAAAGTATCAGACTCTAATGTTAATAAGTAGAGAATGAAAGCAAAAAAAGCTAAAATAATCCAGCACATGGTGACACCTCCTGGCATTTTGTAGATGGATTCAGCATGTAACTGAGGATGATTGCGCCGATACACAATATAGCTGATCAAAATTACAGACCACACAAATATAAATGCGATTGCTGAAATGCTGGTGACAATTGTAAAAGCACTTATGATGCTTGGAGAGAGTGATGTAATTGTGTACCCCAATAAAATGCACAAACAAGAAAAGAATAGGGCGTTGGCTGGGACGTGGTATTTAGAAAGTTTTCCCAAAATCCGAGGCGCTCCTTTTTGCGTTGCAAGCCCATATATCATGCGGCTGGTAGAAAAAATACCACTATTTGCTGAAGAGGCAGCTGATGTGAGAACAACAAAATTTACTAAACCAGCAGCTATCGGAACGCCAGCAAGCCAAAACATCTCGACAAAGGGACTTCTATCTGGAATAACTTGATCCCAAGGTGTGACGGACATAATCACAATGAGAGAAAAGATATAAAAAAATACAATACGCACCGGTATCGCATTAATTGCTTTTGGTAGAACTGTTTTAGGGTTTTTGACTTCAGCTGCAGTTGTTCCAGCGATTTCTATACCAACAAAAGAAAAAATGGCAATTTGAAATCCAGCAAAAAAACCTGTAATTCCCAGAGGAAATATATTTCCATCGTTCCATACATGACTGAGAGAGGCAACAGTACCATTGGGAGAGGTGAAACCAGTAACGATCATATAAAAGCCTACAATAATTAATACTAAAATCGCTATAATTTTGATAAGACCAAACCAAAATTCAAGTTCACCAAACATTTTTACGGCAAAAAGATTAAAGACTAAAAAGAAAGTGATGCAAGAAAAAACGACAATCCATGGATTGAGTTCAGGCCACCAAAAGTGCATATAAGTGATGATGGCAATAATATCTGCTGCTCCAGTTACAACCCAGCTCAGCCAATAGCTCCAGCCAACAAAAAAAGCAATTCCTGGTCCTAGCATATCGGTTGAAAAATCAATGAGAGACCGGTATTGTGAATTAGAAAGCAAGAGTTCTCCCATAGCGCGCATGACGAAATATAAGGCGCACCCAATAATAGCATAAACGAGTATGATGGAAGGGCCCGCTACGCTGATTGTTTTTCCTGACCCCATGAAGAGGCCTGTTCCAATAGCACCACCGAGGGCTATAAGTTGTACGTGACGGTTATCTAGTCCTCGATGTAATTTTTTGTGATGTTTTTTATCTAAAGTTTGTTTATAATCCATTTTCTGGAGTTCCCTTTATATTATTTTAAGGATGAAATTACGTTGAAAAAGGTAATATTTTCATATCGAAGCATGATATAACTGAGTCGTAAAGGAGAAAAATATTTTTTATGGCTTCATGTGGACAAAGAATAAAGCATATTCTCTCGATAAGAATTATGCATTTCACTCCAAAAGAACGCACCAGAAATTTGAGTATGGAGTTTTGAATATAGCTTCGATGGCGGGTGAATGATTCATGGAGAAAACACACTGTGATTAGATAGCTACCATTGAGTTGTTAGATAGTCATAAGAAGCTGCAAATTCTCTTTAGATTGTGCCAAAAAGCGGCATAAAATTGAGATGAAGTAATTGAGTTATATTGTTTGCTTGTATAATCAGAGCGATGATTTTTTTTATTTTTTTTAGACAGAGCATAGAATTATCATTTCTTTAAGCAAAAGTCTTTTGTTGCAAATTTTAAAATGATTTCTTCATGAGCAGCTCTCGTACCATAGAAGGATAAAAATAACTCTTAATATTATTTCCAGAGGGAAATTGGTGTTGAGAATTGCGTCATATTTATTTGTTTTTTATAAGGACGATTCTGACGGGTGTTTTATCTAGAATAAAGGAAGTCAAGGGGGCACAAAATTATTTTAGAAGCATCAATAAAAGGGAATAATTGACAGACAAAGAAAGCGTTACCTGCAATAGGTGTTATTAGGCTAGGACACTTGAGATACTCCATGTAATTTGAAACGAGTTTTTGTATTAAGCAGGAAAAGGTGGAATTAGGTAATAATTGGTTGTTTTTATGACTATTTTTTACCATTAAACGCGTTGTTTATAAAATTGGATTTTACATTTAAAATTGCAAAAATCAAAATTTGATAGCAAAAATGAGAGAAGGTTTTGAGAGGTCTTTGAGAACCCCTTTAAGAGCTTTGAAAAAAATAAATTGGTAGAAAATCTAGTGTTGTTAAAATATACAAAACTTATCGAAAAGCTACAAAAAGAGAAGATGAGAAAATGCTATTGTTGTAGAGAATGCTATTGTTGTAGAGAAATGTAAAAAATACTAATCCCTCACTTTTATCCACGTATCCCGCACCTTGAAAAACATATGGAAATTAATATGTTACTGGGTAAATAAAATTAAATGGTGGGTGATGAGGGGATCGAACCCACGACCCGCTGATTAAGAGTCAGCTGCTCTACCGACTGAGCTAATCACCCAAGGTATCTCAAAAGATGAGAATGAAAAGTTCTATAACGCTCCTAAAAGAGTATGTCTAGATGATTTTGTTTTTTTATATGGAGATGATAGAGAAGCTATAGCTAAACTGGTTGTACAGTTAAAAATATGATACACCCTCTTGATCTTATATAAAAATAGACCCATTATAAACAGCGCTATAAATAAATGTTCCGAATTATAAGCGGAACTGTAGTTGGAGGATTATCGAGCGTAATGCCCGAGAAAAATACAGAAGAACCTTCTTATGGCTGTAAGCGATGGGGGGCGTCGTTCTATTTTTTTAAATTTATCAGTAACCATGTGCGTTTAAGTGATGGTTTTTTGTTGTTTGCTTTGGATGCGACCCGTTTGTGTTCAATGTTTTTGCTCAATTATGAGAATAAAAGCTCATGAGTTTGTTTTGTCAACCGCGCGCTTTTAAGATTTTAAAGACGTTTTTTAAGGGTGAGCTATGATGGAATGGATCACTGATCCTCATGCGTGGTTTGGCTTGGTTACGTTGATTTTTCTCGAAATTGTTTTAGGAATAGATAACCTTGTCTTTATTGCAATTTTAGCCGAAAAGTTGCCGCTGCATTTGCGTGATCGCGCACGCTTGATAGGTCTCACTCTAGCATTAGTTATGCGGCTTTTTCTTCTTACGATTATTGGATGGGTGATGAATCTCGATACGATGATTTTTTCATTCTCATCCTTTGTGTTTAGTTGGCATAGCTTCATCTTGATTGGTGGTGGGGCTTTTTTGCTAGCAAAAGGAACGCTAGAATTACATGAAAGATTAGAAGGTACTTCGCATGAAAGAAAAACGGGTGTTGCTTATGTTGTTTTTTGGCAGGTAATTGTTCAAATCGTAGTGCTTGATGCTGTATTTTCTCTAGATAGCATTATTACTGCAACAGGTATGATTGCAAAAGAGCAGGCAGTAGTTATGTACATAGCAGTCATTATTGCTATGGGTGTGATGATGTGTGGATCTGGCACTCTTATGCGTTTTATTAATCGTCATCCCACTATTGTAATCCTTTGTCTTGGCTTTTTGATGATGATTGGTTTTACTCTTATTGTTGAAGGGTTTGGCTTTCATATTCCAAAAGGGTATTTATATGCCGCTATTGGTTTTTCTGTTCTCATTGAAGCTTTTAATCAAATTGGGCGTCGTAATCGTGAAAAGATGATTACAACAAATGATCTACGTGGTCGAACAGCCGATGCTGTTTTAAGGCTTTTAGGGGGGGGAAACAAAGACGGTAATCTTGGTGAAACTGTAGATGTTATTGCTGAACAGGCGGCGGCTTCTGAGCTGTTTCGACCGGAAGAAAAAGAAATGATTCGTGGTGTTCTCGATTTGGCTGATCGTCCTGTTCGCTCTATTATGTCGCCACGTAATGAGATCGAATGGTTAGATTTAAATGGAGATGAGAATGAAATGCGTGAGGAGTTACAGCAGGTTAAACATAGCCGCTTAATTCTTGCACGTGAAAAAGTAGACGAATTTGTGGGTGTTGCTTTGACCAAAGATCTTCTTTTAAATTTGGCTGAGGGCAAAAAAATTAATTGGAAAAAAGCTATGCGAGAACCACTTGTTGTTCATGAAAATACAAGTGTTTTACGATTAATGGAGCAATTACGTCGTTCGTCGATTCAGCTTGCAATTATTGTTGATGAACATGGATCTTTTGAAGGTGTTGCAACACCAACCGATATTCTTGAAGCCATTGCAGGTGATTTTCCTGATGATGATGAAGAACCAGTGATTGCAGAACAGTTTGAAGATGGAAGCCTTCTTGTTGAGGGATATGCTGATATCCGCCGTTTAAGTGGTTATCTTGAGCGTAATCTTGTTGATGAGGCAGATCGTTATACTACTTTAGCAGGTTTTATGCTTTGGCGGTTTGGTCATTTACCGAGTGAGGGCGAAAGCTTTGAAGCTGACGGTCTGCGCTTTAAAGTTATTGAAATGGATCGCCGAAATATATCTAAAATCCTTATCTCTCCACTTTTATTGCCAGAAAAAGGCTGATCACTTGGTTAGGTGAAGTAATAGGAAAGAACCTTCTTATTATAGAGAGTGAAAAAGATACCGAAATTGGCTTATCGTTTGTGTTTTCATTATTTGTAAGCTTCTAAGTGGGAAGTGATGGATAGAAAAAAGTTGAATTTTTATATTAGAAAGAGGCTTTCATTGATGATTTGCGAGAGGCTTTAAGAAAGAGAGAAAATGATGCCGAGTGATTTGTAAGTCTGCATCAATCTTATGGTTATTGTGTATGTGTTATTTGTGCATTTTTAAAAGACGAAAATTTTTTTTAATTGTTGCTCGTTTTTTGTGTGGCCGTGTACAGGAACTCTTTTTATTCTGTCTTTTCATTAAAATCTTTAGAGAGGGTATTATACTACAAAATAGCAATCGCAATATTCAATGTTTAAAATCGATTGAAGGTTATAGAAATTATTATAGCAAAGAGTTCATTTGAGGGGCTGATCAAGTAGCTGTTTGAAAGAAAATTAGAGTATTATATATTTTGATACAGTGGAGATGTTATCGAAATAGAGGTACTTTAATACACAATCTAAAAAGGATAGATGACAATTGCCGTTACTTACATATAAAGGAAGATTCAATACGTTTATTGTTATTTACGTGCCCCAAAAAAGAGGACGTTGATTTTTTTATTTATTCAGGGGGTGTTTTTTGTACTCTTTTCCAATATTGCTGAACTTCAAAAATTGCTACAATGAATAACGAGATGATGAGTGGTATGATCAAATAAAGCAGTCTAAATACAATAAGTGCTGCAACAACATCAGTTGGATTTATATTAGACATCCCCGTTATAAATAAAGCTTCAAGAACACCAATCCCTCCAGCTGGGGCGTTGGAGAGAAGGGTTATAGTGAAAGATGCAAGGAAGATACCAAGTACAGAGATAAAATGAATATCTGTATTATGCGGGAGGACAGCATATATAATTCCTGTTGCTCCTAGAAGCTCTAAAGGGCCAATGAGAAGCTGCTGAATAACAATTTTTAGCCGTGGATAGGAAATTTGAACTTTTTTGCCTAAGTGTAAAGGTTTTAACTGAAGCCAGCTGCCAAAAGTGTAGAGTGCTACGCAGCTAAGTAAAATGACACCAACCGTTGTTCCAAGCCATTCAGGAAGTTCGTTATGCAGGAGAGAGATAATTTCAGGTTGCAGAATCAAAACGATTCCAAAAAGTAAAATTGTGCCGATCACAAAAGTGAAAGAGCAAAAACCTACTAATATAGCGATTTCTGTTCCATTTAATCCCTTCATTTTATAGGCGCGATAGCGCACAACTGCACCAGAAAAAACAGAAGCGCCAATATTGTGTGAAAGGGCATAGGTGGTAAAGGAACAGAGAGCAATAAAAATCCAAGAAATTTTATGGCCTAGGTGCTGCAAAGCAATCCGGTCATAGCCAGCAAGGGCAGCATAAGCTAAAAGAGAGCATAAACAGGCTAATAGCCAATGTTGTGGATGTAAATTGCTGAGGCGATCGAGTACATCACTGAAAGAAATAGCAGAAAGCTTGATATAAAGGATGCGGACAGACACCAGCATTGCTAAGATACCAATAAATGGCCATATAAATTGCTTTATTTTCATGCTGTTTTATCCGTTTTTTTAACTTATGTTTTCTGTAAATTTAATTCATTATTTTTCATATTCGTTACAGATCTCTGTCCAGTCATATGTTCGATAACACCATTGGCAATTTCTTTATCGTCAGTTACTACGACATCAGCACCTAAATCAATGAGATAAGTTGCATCTACATCGGATAATGCATGCGTGATTATCTGTATATCCTTCTTCATATTACGTATATTTACTATACATTCTCCTACTTCAATGGTACTTCGCATTGTAATAACAACTTTATAAGCATGGCTTATATTTGCTGCATTCATTATTTCTTTTTGAATTATATTGCCACAAATGACTTCAAATCCATCTGCAGCTGCTTGATCAGCGAGGCGTTTTGATTCCTCTACTATCACTATGGGCTCACCTTTGTCTACTAAAGATGATGCAACACATTTACCAATGCAACTGTAGCCAATAATTACGATATGGTTGGTTTTTAAGGTCACTGGTAAAAATCCTTGGTCAGGATCTTGTGGATCAATATCAACAATTTTTTGTGTATCTTGTGAATTTACAGGAAAGCTTTCTAGACGTTTTTTAATTTTGTTACAAGCAATGAAAACAAGAGGATTAAGTAAAATAGAAAGAATCGCTCCTCCAAGAATTAAATCATGAGCATCATTGTTTAAAAGTCCTAGGCTCAAACTTAAACTTGCGAGGATAAAAGAAAATTCTCCGATTTGGGCAAGGCTTGCAGAAATGGTCAAAGCTGTTGCATTAGAATAGTGAAAAGCTTTAACGATGAAAAAGGCAACTACAGATTTTCCTAGGATAATAATGAATAAAGTTGCTAGGAGAGGGAAAAAATGAGTCAACAGTTTCCCTGGGTCAAATAACATGCCTACAGAAACAAAAAAGAGAACAGAAAATGCATCTCGCAGTGGTAAGGATTCTTCTGCTGCACGGTGGCTTAATTCTGATTCACTCATGACCATGCCTGCGAAAAAGGCACCAAGAGAAAGAGAAACACCAAATAAATGGGCGGCTCCAAAAGCTACTCCTAATGCAATAGCAAAGACGCTTAGACGAAATAATTCACGTGATCCCGATTGTGCACTCATTTTTAATAACCACGGGATAACACGCCGTCCAATAACAAGCATGAGTATAATAAACACAATAACTTTTAGGATAGTGAGACCAAAAACTCCCCAAATACTTAGGTCCAACCATTGAATAAGAGGATCAAGTGCTTCTTTTTTCGTATTGTCAAGGATGTTTGCCAGTGCTGGTATGAGAACAAGTATGAGGACCATCGCTAAATCTTCAATAATTAACCAACCAACAGCAATACGTCCTTTTTCTGTTTCAATAAGATGACGTTCTTGCAAAGCACGCAGCAGGATAACAGTACTTGCTATTGATAAAGCTAAACCGAAGACTAAACTACTGGCGAATCCCCATCCCATAATCAGTCCGAGGCACAAACCTAGAAAAGTAGAACATGTCATTTGTGCAACGGCGGCAGGGATAGCAATAGCTTTGACAGATAAGAGATCTTTTAATGAAAAATGTAGCCCAACACCAAACATTAGCAAAATGACACCAATTTCAGCAAGTTGGTTGATAATACTCGAATCTATTCTAAAACCGCCTGTGTTTGGCCCCACAAGAACACCAGCTAACAAGTATCCAACGAGTGGTGAGATACGCAAACGGCTCGCAATCATTCCCAGAAGAAATGCTAAGCATAAACCCGCAACAATAGTTGTAATAAGTGGTGTATCATGGAGCATAATAGTTACTTTTCGAAGAAAAAGGCATTTATAATTTTTTTATAAGAAGAGGGGACTAGTGCGTTATATGAACTAATATGGATTTTCAGTTTAGGTTAGTGTTTGTACGATCATTTCGTTCACGCCACCAATTCCCTAGAAAGAGTAAAATAGGGGCGGCAATAAAAATAGAAGATGATGTTGCAATAATAATTCCAAAGACCATAGGAAATGCAAAATTATGAACAGCGCTTCCGCCCCATATCGCCATAGGGAGCATAGCGAGAGCTGTGGTTGTTGATGTAAAGAGGCAGCGCACAAGAACTTGATTAATTGAAAAATCAATCAGTTCACGAAGTGGCATTTTTTTATAAAGGCGCATATTTTCGCGCATTCTATCATAGACCACGACCTTATCATTGATGGAATAACCAACAATCGTTAAAAGGGCGGCGATGGCTGTTAAATTGAAATCAAATTGAAATAAAGCAAAAAAACCAATCATTTTTGTGGTGTCTAGGATGAGCGTTACAATGGCTCCCACTGCAAAGAACCATTCGAAGCGTAACCATATATAGAGGGACATGGCAATTGCTGCGAGAATAACAGCAGTAAAAGCAGCTGTAGCAAGTTCACCTGAAATTTTTGGGCCAACAACTTCTATTTGATCGAAAGTGGCGTCCGGATAGATGTTTTGTACTGCTTTTTTAACCTTATCAAGAGCAGAGGTTTGTTGTGTTTCGCCGCCACTTTGTTTCTGAATGCGGATTAGAACAGTATTTGCATTATCCATATTTTGTAACGTAACTTCACCAATATTAAGTGTAGAAAGTTTTGAACGTAGGGTTGCCAAGTTTGTTGGTTCTTTTGTGGTAATGCTCATTTGGCTGCCGCCAATGAAATCAATTCCGAAATTCAACCCAGGTTTAAAAAACAGAAAAACTGAAGCGAGTGATAAAACAATTGAGATGCCAATACCAATGAAGCGCGCTTTCATAAAGCGGAAAGTTGTATTTTGTGGGATAACATTGAAAACAGAGTGAATATGTAGCGTTTTAATTTTCCATTTACGGACAATCCAAATCATCATGATACGCACAATGGTAATATTCGTGAACATGGAAATGATAATACCAAGCAACATTGTTACAGCAAAGCCGCGAACAGGACCAGTGCCAAACCAAAATAGTAAAATAGTTGCAATAATTGCAGTAACATTGGCATCAACGATGGTTGCGAAAGCGTGTTTGAATCCACGGTCCAAGGCAGCAAAGGCGCTGATACCTTTTCGGCTTTCTTCACGGATACGCTCATTGATCAGAATATTGGCATCAACAGCGATACCGATACCTAAAATAATACCAGCAATGCCGGGTAGTGTGAGTGTAGCACCGAGAAGACTTAGTGCGGCAAATGTTAAAATAGTGTGGAGTGCTAAGGCTATATTCGCAATGATACCCCAAATCCCATAGAGAAGAAAAATAAAAATCGTAACAAGAATAAAGCCAATAATGCCCGTGTAAAGTCCCATTTGTATAGCGTCAGCACCAAGGTTGGGACCTACAGTTCTCTCTTCAATCACTGTTAGTGGTGCGGGTAACGAACCAGCGCGCAGGAGAGCAGCTAGAGTTGATGCTTCTTTGGGATCAAAATTTCCTGTAATTTGACCTTGTCCATTGGGAATGACGCTATTGATGGTAGGAGCAGTCAACACTTTGTTATCAAGAACGATTGCAAAAGGACGGTTAATATTTTGCCGTGTTATGTCCGCAAATATTTTTGAGCCTATGGAGTTCATGGTAAATGAAATAATAGAACGCCCTGGCATTTGCGGATCGAAACCTGCACGGGCATCCTTCAACACATTTCCATCTAAAGCGATTTGATCATAAATTGCATAGCGTTGTGTTTCATCAGTATATCCAGGAAGGATTGAAACACCTACTGGTAAATTATTTATATCGACATTGGAGGGTACAAGATGAAAGGTCATCTTAGCCGTTGTTCCTAAAAGGTCGCGCAGTTGCTTTGGGTCTTGTAGACCAGGCAATTGAACCATAATACGATCAGTTCCTACCTTTTGGATGGCTGGTTCAGTAACACCAACCTGATCTATACGGCGACGGATAATTTCTAAGCTTTGTTCAATGGCATTGCTGATACGATCTTTAATTCCAGCTTCAGTCAAGACCACACGGATAGTTTTATCTTGAGTACTGATAGCGATATCATTAACTACAGTGCCAAAGCTACTATGTATGGGAGTGATTATTGATTTTAAAGCAGCAACAGCTTTTTCACTTTGTGTTGGATCAGAAACAAGTGCAATGACGCTATCTTCGAGGACACGAATGCTTGATGTACGGATTTGCTTTTCACGTAGTGTATTCCGCACATTGCCTAAAATCATGTGTAATTGATCACGTTTTAGTGTTTTGGTATCGACTTCGAGTAGGAGAGAAGAGCCTCCTTGAAGGTCAAGTCCAAGTGTTACTCGGGTATCGGTTAAGAACTTTGAGTTTTTAACCTGCTCTTGCGAAAATAAATTGGGCAGGGCAACGTAAATGCTGCTTAAAAGGATAAAACAATAAAGAGTAGTCAACCAACCGGGTGTACGCATGATATATTCCGCTAATAGGCAATCTAATGGTGTATTGCTAATGGTTATTGCAGTGAAAACGCAGGAGTAAAATAGGATGATGCTTTCATAGTTCAAGAAAGAGGAGGAGCGCGTTTGTTTGAGAAAAATTGCGTTTGAAGATTATGAAGTTGTCTGCAAATAACCATGGCAATTATTAAAAATATATTCAATGTCAGACTGCCTTGAGGAGCATTAAAAGGCAAAACATAATTTGTATGGAGTGTTACAAACTTTTTATTTGCAGCTGTTGTAATATTCAATTGATCATATTTGTTTTCTGAATCACATACATTTGTTGTAATTCCATTAATAGCATTTGGCTGTGCAATAAAATGAATATACACTAGTTTACTCGTTAATAATATGCCAAAGCTGGACAGCAGAAGCCAGGTCGTAACAGGCAAGAAATTTCCTTTTTTGCAAGAAAGGTGCAAAAAAAACATATCGGATTGCCCTCTTGATCTTAATTTAATTTCAAATTTTTATATTTTATCTCTCTTATCAGTAATATAGAATAAGGGGAAGCTTTTATAAGATTATTCTACAAAAGTTGAAAATATTTGTCTCATGTCATATTTTTATCAGGGGGTATTGCTCATTTTTATACCTAAGGCAGATATGTGTTCATTTTTTAAAAAGAAATTATGCATTCTTTTCTTTATTCTTGAGATTCTCGTTGTATCGAGCTCTTGTGTATGGGGGCATCTTGGATCAGAAAACGCGATAATTGGACAATCAGTAACTACGCATTCAATAGATGAAATTATTCAAAAACAACAGTCAATTGTTAAGATTCTTGAACAAGATACAGAAACTTTAAAAAAAGACTTTGCAAGCAAATCAGAAGACGAACTTGTTTTGGCAGAGTTGCGGTTGCGAGCCAGAAATATCAGTAAACGTGCTATAGAAGAAGCATTTTTTTTACGTTCTCCTCTGAATGATATCAATGTACTTCTTGATCAGTTGACAGAACTTCGTGATGATCCAAAAGATTTGAAAAACAAGAGTCGAGAGCGTTCTCATCTGATAAAGAAAAGAGCTCAGATTAATTCTATAGTACTTCGGTTTGAAGAAGTTTTTTTGGCTACCAATAGAATAGCCGAACTTTCTCTTTCTCAGTCTCGAGAACTTTTTAAACGCACACTTACGCACAGACTTGAATTTTCGATACCGATGGTCAAACGTCTCGTTGAGAAAACCAAAGAGGCTTCATCTGATTTTCTTTTGCTGTTCAGTTCTTGGTGGAAATTTGTATTTTATTTCAAACCTTTACAACTGTTTTTTTCTGTTTTAATTCCGCTTTTTGTTGCTTTTGGGCTTTTTTATTTTTTTCGTAAGGCTCTTGCACAACTACAATGCCGTATTATCAAGAGCAATGAGGAAATATCTTATTTACAGCGTTTATTAGTTGCTTTTATTTCAATTCTTCTGCCTTCGCTTGGATGTTTTGTTTGTGTTTATCTCGTGTTTTTTTTATTTCATAGTTTTGGCTTGGATCCAGGGAAACTTACGACAGTATTTTATACGCTCGGGCATGAAATTATCTTAGTCTTTTTGATAAATCGTTTAGCCGTTGTTCTTTTGTCATCAAATATGCTGCATGTGCGCCTTTTCAATATTGCACCGTCGGCGGCGTATCAATTAGTAACTTTACTCACTTTTTTAGGTGCAGTGTTGGCATTTGATGCAATTCTCGATAGTATTTATCAAGTAGTGTTAGCCTCTCTTTCTTTGACAATTGCAAAAAGTTTTCTGGCTGTTTTTCTTGTAGCTATACTGCTGTTTATAATCTCATTTGTGCCTTTGCGGTTCAGACGTAGGTATGCTCAACTTGAAAAAGAGCCGCTCTTTTGGCCACTTTATATGCGCATTCCCCTCATTGTATTGGGATTATTGCTCATTGTGATGGATTTGTTTGGTTATGTTGGTTTTGCGCGTTTTATTATGCAGCAAATTGTGATTGGTGGTGCATTTTTGGTTTTAATGTATTTGGGGATACAAAGTGCTCAAGCACTTGCAACTAAAGGCCAATTTATGAAAACGAGTGTTGGTCATATTTTAATGCAATGGTTACATTTAGAAGAGAAAACGATGAATCAATTGGGGGTTATTGTAAGCGTTTTTCTCAATTTGATTGTAGTCGTATTGTGCGCAATGCCAATTGCTGTGCAATTTGGGTTTTCATATTCTGATTTGAGAGCGGTGTTGTGGCAGTTGATGACCGGTTTTCAAATTGGAAATGTCTCTATTTCTTTTATTTCTATTGTAACTGGAATCGTTGCTTTTTTCGCTTGTTGGTTCCTCCTTCGCCGATTTATCGGTTGGCTGGATGGCACGGTGTTGGTACATGGGGAATTTGATTCTGGTGTACGTAATTCTATCAAAACGGTCATAAGTTATAGTGGTGTTGTTGTTTCTGCTTTGATAGGACTGTCAACGGCAGGTTTGGATCTCAAAAATTTTGCACTCATTGCTGGTGGGCTTTCGCTTGGTATAGGTTTTGGATTGCAAAATATTGTTCAAAATTTTGTATCTGGGCTTATTATTTTGGTTGGAAGGCCCTTCAAACTAGGGGATTATATAGAATCTGGATCATTAGGTGGTATTGTCAAACGTATTAGTGTGCGTGCAACTGAACTTGAAACATTTCAGCGTAAGACGATTATTATTCCTAATTCAAGCCTCATTAATAATAATGTCAGTAATTGGACTCGAGGGAGCAAAATGGGGCGGGTTGATATCCCTCTTGTTGTTTCCTCTCATGTTTCTCCAGAGCGTGTTGTTGAGATTTTGCTAGAGATTGCTTCTGCGACAGAGGGGGTTTTAAAAAATCCTGCGCCGCAAGTGAATTTTACTGCATTCGATAGTAAAAAATTTTCATTTACTTTGGCTATTTATGTGCCTAACATCACCTCACCTTCTAAGGTGACCAATGCTCTTCGTTTTGTTTTGTATAAACGTTTTGTTGAAGAAGGGATGCTGGAATGCTAAGATATGCTCACCTTTTTTTTGCAATCACACTGTTGGATATTTTGACCGCGACAGCTTTTACCGCAACGGTGAAGAATACGGATTTAAAGATACAATCTCTCATCATCGTTGAAGGGAGTAGACCTTCAACTATCTCGCTGAATAGTAATCAAACAGTTACAGTTTGTATGAAAGGGTGTTTTGTCACTTTTCCTAATAAAGACCGTTTTGCAATAAAGGCAGAAGATAATATAGAAATCAATGAGGATAGAGTGATTTTTAAATAAAACACTTGAAGATTTTTTGTTATTGTAGGTAGGCTTTGAAAGCGTCTTGATGTTATTTTTGTAAAAATATATAATATCAGTGTAAAAATTAGCATTAAGTATTAGCTAGACGATATTTTTATTAATGTCTACACAATATAAAATACATATTTAAAATGAAATATGTTTTAAATAATTTTAATAATATTTTATTATTCAATTAAAAACGATTTAAGTAAAATTATTTTAATTATTTAATTTTGTGAATTTTATTTAAAAAAATTTCATATGAATATTTGTTTTAATATATTAAATATATATGATTAATTTAAATTGTATTTATTTATATTTTAAATGGCAATATAAGAAATTAATCTGAAATGTTTTATGTAAGTCCTTAAAGGTCGTGGAATGATCGATTTTTAAGGATTTTGTGCAATAATTTAGATGCTTAAGAACCTAATGCTCTTATTATTTCAACAAATAATATAATAGATTTTTTGCGTAATTTTTTAAAATTTTAAGTGTTACTTGTTGATAAAATATTAAAATTGATTAATATTATTTTTTTATATTAAATTTTTATGTACTTATGAGAAGTTGTACGAAATTTGTATTATATTATAGCGCTTTGTTTTTCTAAATGTGATTATTTTTATTTATGTTTAATAATAGCAAGGGGATGTAATTTTATGAATACGAAATATTTAGTAACAGTATCTGCTTTTGCTTTCTTTTCAGCTTCTATAGTGCAAGCAGCAGATGTTATTGTTCCTCAACAGCCAACGCAAGTTGTTTCATCAGTTGTTGCTCCTACCTTTTCTTGGCAAGGTTTTTATTTCGGAGGTCAAATTGGTCGGTTTTCGAGTAAGATTTCTGCAACTACTCGTGATGTTGATGTTCCTTTATTTCCTGATGAGGATAGTAAGAATAAAAAATGGGTTCCGGTTGAAAAAAAATATTTACCTGAATTGTCTGGTTTTGTAGGTGGTTTTTATGCTGGTGCCAATGTTGATTTTGGAGATAACTTTATCCTAGGTGTCGATACTGATCTGTTTTTGTCTGAACGAAAGAAGACAAAAGCTGTTGTCATTACCGGTGAAGGTGAAGATGTTATCCCCGATGCAAAGCGTAAAAATTCTGCAGATTCTTCAGATGGAGAGAAAGAGGGGCTTCAGGGTTTGGCAGTACAAGTTCTTCAAAATTCAATGGGAGCTAAGCTAGGCAGACTGTCTCAGTCGGTTGTAAGAAACCAAAGAGAAGCAGCAGAACAGAATGCTCTAAAATTTTGTCATACTCTAAAACAAAAATGGTCTGGTGCCACACGGGTGCGTATTGGTTTTTCTGCTGATCGTTTTATGCCGTATATTGCTGGTGGTGTTGCTTATGGGCAGCTTCAAGATATTTTGTCGGTATCAGTTACGGGGGAAGATAGTTTTGAAGCTAAATTAGATAAGACAAAGACTATGATTGGTTATACTCTTGGTGGTGGTGTTGATTTTGCAATGTTCAATAACGTTATTTTGCGTGCGGAATATCGTTACTCAGATTTTGGTAAAAAGAAATTTGGAGACGAGATTGAACTTGATTATAAGACGAATGATTTTCGTTTTGGTGTAGCTTACAAATTCTAATTTTTTTTAAGATTAAATTGTTTGAAGGCCCTTTTTTTGATGGGGCCTTTATTTTTTTATTGGGCACTCATAAAATACTGTCTTTATGATGGAGATGAAGTCATTGATTTTTAATGATTATGTTGAGATGAAGGATGATTATTGAGATTTCCATTTTTTAGAATAAAGCTTTTGAAGACCGTTTGCATATGCAAAATACGTGTTCAAAAAGAAAATCATGATTCGCATTTAGCATCATCGCGGTGCCGTCTAATAGCGTTATAATCGGGTTGCGAAAGGTGGTTTAGAAGGAGATTTAATTTGTTGATTTTTAAAACCATTAGAAAACAAGGAAAATTTAGATCTTGTGGTGCGGACGGCGGGACTTGAACCCGCAAGGTCTTCGACCGGCAGATTTTAAGTCTGCTATGTTTACCGATTTCATCACGTCCGCGATAAGAGCATCTTCATAAGCTATATTTTTTATTGAATCAAGAATTAATGATAAGAGGATAATTTTTCATTCTCTGATAAATTATGGCTGACAATAGTTGCCTTTATAGTTAGAAGAAATCCGTACAATATTAATGAAGCATGAAATGATGGTGTTATGAGTAAATTTATTCAAGATGTAACCAAGGCTACAGCGGCTTTGCATAAAGTATTTGCTGAAACACCACTTCAAAGAAATGATTTTCTGAGTCAAAAATATGATGCAGAAATTTATTTGAAACGTGAAGATTTAACCCCTGTACGCTCATATAAGATTCGCGGTGCTTTTAATTTTGTTTCAGAAATGCTTGGTGGGATATCTCGAGATGCTGCATTCGTCTGCGCATCAGCGGGTAATCATGCGCAGGGAGTTTCTTTTGTTTGTCGCTATTTTAAACGCAAAGGCGTGATTTTTATGCCTGTGACAACTCCACAACAGAAAATTGATAAGACACACATTTTTGGTAGAGAGTTTATTGATATACGTTTAATTGGTAATACGTTTGATCAATGTTATGCAGCTGCACAATCTTTCGCTGCTGAGAGTGGTGGTGTGATGGCACCGCCTTTTGACGATATTCGCATTATTACGGGGCAGGCGACAGTTTTATGCGAGACTGTTTTACAATGGAAAAAACTCAATGGGGAAATTGAGCCAGATTTGATGATTGTGCCAGTAGGTGGAGGGGGGTTGGCCAGTGGTGTAAGCAAATTTTTACATGAATATGGTTGGAAAACAAAGCTTCGTTTTGTTGAACCACAAGGAGCGGCAAGCTTGCTTGCTTGTTTAAAGAGGGGAGAACGCGTAAAACTTGAAAATATTGATACTTTTGTAGATGGTGCTGCCGTGGCTCAAATTGGCGCATTAAATTACACAATGCTAAAGCAATTTTCACCAGATTCTGTTATTACAGTTCCTGAAAATCGTGTTTGTTCTACAATGGTTGAAATGCTCAATGTTGAAGGTGTGGTCCTTGAACCGGCTGGCGCTTTATCGATTGATGCTCTTAATAGTATTTCCTCTCAGGAGGTAAAAGGCAAAAAAATTCTTCTCATTATTTCAGGTGGTAATTTTGATTTTGAACGTTTGCCAGATATTAAAGAGCGTTCTCTACGTTTTCATGGATTGCGAAAATATTTTATTTTTAGCTTTCCACAACATCCTGGGGCGTTACGTAGTTTTCTTGCTCAACTTTCTCCAGATGATGATATCGTGCGCTTTGAATATTTCAAAAAATCAGCGAGAAGTTTCGGTTCTGTCTTAATTGCAATTGAAACAAAAAAATACAATAATTTTCGTATTTTAGAAGAAAAATTTCAAGCTTTAGGTTGGCGCTATCGTGATATTACTGACGATCAAACATTATTTGATTTTGTCATCTGAGAAGCTAAAATTTTTGTTGAAACAAGAGCTATAAAAATGAAGTCTTTTTTTTATTTTATACTAAGTCTATTTTTGTTTTTTTATGCTGATAAACAAAGTTTAGCTTCTGAGCTAATGACACCACAAAAAGCTGAACTTTCCAATTTAATTGTCGATGTTAATAATGCTGTGAAAAATGGAAATTTTGTACCTCTTTCCACTTATATGCCTAGTCGGCTTTATAAAGAGATAGCGCGCCGGTTAAATACAACAGAGGATAATTTACGTGAAAATTTTCTTAAACAGTTGCGTGTTCAATTTGAGAACTTGCCCGCAGGCGCTTATCATTTAGATGAAACGGACATCGCCTATCTGCAAACTGATAACGGTACTTTTTATGCTTTGATTCCAACTACTCTTGAGACTCATGATCGTATCATTCAGTATAAAACTTTGGCCATTTTTGATAAAACGCAATGGTATTTAATCTATGGTGGTCAAAAAACTGTACAGAATCAGGTTTTCCTTGAGATTTATCCTGATTTTAGTGAGGTGCATTTACCAAAGGAAATGATCATAAATAGACAACGAAAATAGTGTTTTTATTGTTTATGATAAATATATTTTGCAAAGTACTTGATTTTTTGTTGCAATCGAACGATAGTACAAAAGAGGTGTTTGGGCTCATTAGCTCTTTAATAGAATGAATTTATCCACCTTTCTCCTTGATTTTAAGGTGTTCGTTCGGTGCGCAAATCGCTCTTTCAAGCGTTGCTTCTAAATTTATAATATCAAGAGCTCTCTTGCGCGGATTCTTGAACGACATGGTTCAGTTTATTACCTATTTGTGGTTATTGGGCTAAGGAAAGATTTTATTTTGAATGTAAATAAAGAAAATGTCTTCACAAAATTGGGCTTGCCTGCTCTTTTAATTAAAAATTTGCTTATTGCTGGGATGAGTAAACCTAAACCTATTCAGGAACAAGCTATTCCAATGATGTTGAAAGGGCATGATATTCTAGGTATTGCACAAACAGGCTCTGGCAAAACATTGGCATTTAGTTTGCCTGTTCTAAGCAAGGTTTTGACCTTGGGTGATAAACGTTGCCCTAGAACTGCGCATGCTTTGATTTTAGCTCCTACGCGTGAACTCGCTGTTCAGATTGATGAAACGATTCGTGCTGCAGCAAAAGGAACGCATCTTTCGACATGTCTGATTTTGGGTGGGGTATCACGTTTTAAACAAATTAAACGCATGGAAGCAGGTGTGGATGTTTTAATAGCAACGCCAGGGCGTTTAATGGACCTTGTTCGTGCGAAATGTATTGATCTTTCTCAATCCCGTTTTTTGGTTCTGGATGAAGCAGATCGTATGTTAGATATGGGCTTTATTAATGATGTGCGGCAAATTGCAAGACTTTTGCATCAAGAGCGTCAGACCGCACTTTTTTCTGCGACAATGTCAAAAGAAGTTAGCGCACTTGCAAAATTTTTGCTCAATGATCCTGTAAGAATAGAGATTGCTCCTCAAGGGACCACTGTTGCGGAAATTACTCAAAAATTATATTGCGTTCCTACGTGTGAAAAAAAGAATGTTTTAGCTCAACTTTTGACAAATCCAGCTTTCATTTCGGTTATTGTCTTTACTCGAACTAAACATGGAGCTGATGCTGTCACGCGTAGTTTAGCAAAGATAGGCTATTCTGTTGCGACAATTCATGGAAATAAATCACACAGTGCGCGACAGTATGCGTTGAAAGCTTTTCGTGAAAGATCAGTACGGATTCTTGTTGCAACAGATATTGCAGCGCGCGGTATTGATGTATCAGGAATAAGCCATGTTATTAATTACGATTTACCAGATGAGGCTGAAAGTTATGTGCATCGCATCGGTCGCACAGGACGCAATGGTGCATCTGGCAACGCACTCACACTTTTTGATGAAGGAGTAGAGCGTGCACGGTTGCGTGCTGTAGAGCGCTTGATTTGTATGAAATTAGTGCGTGAAGTTGTTCCAGAAAAGTTTGCAGCATTTCCAGAAAAGCCCATTGTGCCAAAAAGAAGCGAAAAAGAAAAAGGTAAGGAGCTTCATTTTAGAAAATCTAAACGTCAGAAACGATTTGGGGACCGCAAAGACAGTGCTGTACAGTTACAGCGGAGAAATTCTTCATCTTCAAATGAAAGACATGAAAAAGCAAAAGCAACAGCAAAGCGCGCGAAATCTTTTCGTTTTCGTAAGAAAGTGAAAAAGGCAGCTTAAGTAAAATATTGAGACAAGATTGTAAGCTCAGAATATTTTCCTTTTTCTGAGTTTTCTTATTCTTATTTTGAACGAGAGCAAGAGAAATAAAAAATAATGCTCTTGTCAAAATAAGAGAGAGCTCTTCAAAGGTTTCAATTTCTTAGAAATGGCAGCATTTGTATGTCTGGTGTGGTGACTAAAAAATATCTTAAACAGAAACGGTTATTCGTGATAGGTTGTAGAAGAAACTTTGCAAATTCCATTCCCTTATATTTGTTTTTGTATCTTTCATCTTTTAAAAAGCCTCATAAAAACAAAATAGAAAGAAGTATCTGTTATTTTCATATTCTGATTTATAATGGAGAGAATATTATGATCGGTAAAAATTTTTCAGTATCCTTGCAAATTAGCTACAGTCATATTTTGAAGGATTTGAAAATAATATCGAGGGATTTTGGTTTTTATTTTATCTTAATCGCAATCTAAAGAACATGCTGCAATGCGATGTGGTTTATATTTGAGGCAGATATTTAGAATTGAAATAGGAATTATGCTTAAAGCTTTCGCTTTCTCTCTCAAAAAGAATTCGCGATTTGCAATTTAGAATCATAACAATACTATTTGGTAACATTATAATGAATTGACAAATGATATTGTCATCTCTGCATTTTCTTAACAACTAATTAGAAAGAAAACTTATACATTGGCTTTTTAAACAAGGACGAATTAGTAAATTTGTTCTGATTGCAAAAAATAACTTCTATACGGGATGTTGTATTTTATTTATAAAAATCTATTCCCTCACTTTTATCGACGCATCCCTCACCTTAAAAAAACATATGGAAAATCAATAAGTTATTTGGAGAAAAAAAGACTATGGCTCCCCGGGCCGGTGGTTCTAGCTTTTTTAAACAAAATCAATGTGATAATAAAATATTAGGGCAATTTATAGGTATTGTTTTTTTTTAAGTTTTGTTAATTTCTATCCCTCATTTTTTTGGAGCTTTTTTATAGCTTCAAGAGCTAGCCTTTTACGGTCTGCGCTCTTTGTATACAGAGATGCCATTTTATCTTCTGTCCAACCAAAAATTGCTTTGAGTTGTGACACCGTTGCACCTGAGTTAGCAGCGCGCGTTGCTGCTAATTTTCTTAAGCCGTGTGCCGATTTTTTTATTCCAGCTGCATTACATGCTTCACGAAATAGATTGCCAAAACTTTCTTTAACCAGCTTATTTCCGTTTTTCCCGCAAATGAATGTTTCATTTCCAATAGGACCAATTTTCAGAGTTTCTGCTAGTTCTGGTAAAATAGGCAGAAAAACATCTATTTGAAATTTGCTTTTCTCTGTTTTGAGATGAATGATATTATCTTTCACATCTTTCCAACCAATGCGGACAGCATCACCACGACGCAAGCCTGTATACAGAAGAACATCAATCCAGACGCGTTCATGTGTTCTGATAGCCCATTTTTGATAATATTTTTCAACATCTTCTTCTGTCCAAACAGCAAATCCATCTTTGTTGTTGTAAGTTGGTCTTCTTACTCCTACTGTTGGATTACTTTCCAAAAGACCTTGGTCAATTGCCCAATTAAAAAGACCATTAAGGGCTTTTAGAAAATTGTGAGCAGCTGTTGGCGTTTCTTTGCGGCGTTCAACACCCGCTGTAATATGGGATTTCTTTATTTCTCTATAAGGGATGTTTCCTATGGTATCACATACCTTCATAAGGATGAGTTCTCTTTGTCTTTTCGTACTTTTAGCCAGATTATACCAATGAACGCTGTTAAAATACTGTTTAAGTAGCCATGCAAACGAACCTTCAACAAATTTTCCTGCTTTAGGTTTAGGAGGGATGATCCCTTGTAATTCGGCAAGCGCACTTTTGTAGTTGTCAACAAACTCTTGCGTTCCATAGGTTCCACGCACTCTAATACGTTTCCCATGACCAATGCGTACATACCATACAATTTTGCCATGTTGGGTAATTTGTTTAACAAGATGAGGGGGGCGTGGTTTAGGCATAGCAATTTCACATCTTAGAGAGCGCATCTTCGTAGTATTCATTCTTTGACAAATCGAATAATTTGTCTGGATGCGCTATTGAATTTGGTATTGGAATATCTGATTTGAGATAAATAAGGAGCTCGCCCGTAGGCTTAATTTCTATTAATTCGCATCCTTGTTTTTTTGCTTCTCTTAAAGCGCGAGCAATAGCTGGTTGCGTGATGGTAGCAGGGCGAGGTGCCATATCTTTTCTCCTTAAATTTTAGATGCAATTTACGCGTGGCGTGAATCGCGCTTGTGTTGAAAATTTTAGAGAGGGAGGAATTGGGAGGGGTTAAGAAAACATCTCACGTTTTAATAAATTTTCTGGTCCATTTTTTAGAGGTGCTGAATTTCGTATTTCCAATCTTGTAATTTTGTAAGAGCGTTTACTATTCTTCCTCTATGACACATGCATACATCAGCCTCAAAACAGGTGATTGCAATGCGTTTTTTGTCTAAGAAAATTTGATATAATCTGTCTATTGCCCAAGAGTTATTTTTGAGAATTGTATTTTCATACTCTTTAAAAAGGCGTTCATAAGCTTGTTGTGTTCTCAAATAACGTCGTTTTTGAGAAGGAATTCCAAGTTCAGGAATGTGCACATATTCAATACCAAAATTTTTTAAAGTTTTTGTGAGTTGTGTTTTTGAAAATCCTTGTTTTCTGCTGACTGGGTTTTTACGAACATCACATAAAAGTTTGATATTATTTTCCATGAGAGAATGAAGGTAGGTATCAAAGGATTTCCCTTGATAACCAATGGTGAAAAAGCAAAAGCTGTCATCTTGAGTAGGTTGTGTTGTGGTTGGTGGAAAATGTTCCATGGTTATGTCCCTTAAATTTTGGGTGCAATTTGCCTGTGGCGTGAGGCACGCATGTGTTGACGGTTTTTAGAAAAGGGTGGGGGGTGCTAGGAGGCTGTGAATGCACCCCCATAAGGGTTAAGCGGCTTTTGTCGAGAGTTGTGTTATCTCTCTTTCTATCTCTGCTAAAAAGGCTTCGACAGCTTCGTTGATAGTTGTAATTTGTTTTTCATCACGGTGGACACGTTTGACTTTCATGCGCAAGTGAAATGATTGCTGAGTAAAGCGTGGGTCAAAGCTTACGAAATCACACCATTTGCGCCCTGTACAAGCCATTTGGAATTGCATTTGTGCGTGATATTCTGGTTTGATTTTGTCATCTATACAGAAGCGCATATGTGTTGCTGATCTCGGGCATTTGACTTCGATTAAACCGTCTTCTCCAATAAGCCCATCAGGGCTTGCACCAGCCATTTCCATTGTGGGGTGTTGGATAAAGCCGCATCTTGTGATATTGGCATCATAAATGAATGCATATTCTTTTAGTGCGTTTTCTTCATTTTCGACGCCCCAACGCATATCTTCAGTTTCATAATGGGGGCTGTTTTCACCTGTTAAGCGTTCTGTAATGAGTTTGATTTTGTAATCCTCATATTTGCTTGTCGGTAATCCTTTAGCTGTTTTACTGAGGATGCTGTAAACATTAGATGCGGTAACTTTACCTAGTCTTGCTTGAAACCATTCTGCTGTTCTTTGTTCCATCTCACACCCCCATTTGTTGCTCTTGTTGTATTGGTGCATATTCGACATCTTGGATGTGAATATATTCGGCATCGAGAACGGCTACAGGAGTGTATGTTTTCTCTTGTGGTGGTAAGGATTGTTGTTCTTTTTCATTCTGTCTCTTTTGCAAAATATCCAAAATCCTTTGTGCTATTTCATCAGGAAGATCTTCAAGCCTGTCGACTTGTGCATAATCAAGCACTTTTTCCTCTTCTGTTTGAGTGATGTTTATTAATTGTTTGATTTGTGTAAGCACATCATAAGAAACTAACTTCGTTTGTACGTTATGGTTTATCTCATTGATACGTTTTGCTTCATCTTCTTCATAAATACCGGAAAACCCGAAAGCATAGCGAGCACATTGTATTGTAGCTTTGTGACGTAACATGCGTGCTGGATATTTTTTCCAAGGGTCACTGTGGTCTTGCTGGCATTCTTTGAGATATTCGGTGACTTCGATAGGGTCTTTAATTCCTTTGAGACGAATAGCACATTTGATAGCAATGAGATTACCATCCTTATCGAGTTGATCTTGAAAGGTCATGCCATCAAAGTCAGGATTTGATTTGATGATCTTTATCCAACCGTCGATAGAAACAACAGGGATCATGCCACCGCCTTTTTTAGGAAATACATAAATTTCTTTAGTTAAAGGATTAAGTCCATAAGTTTTTGCAACGAAAAGAAAAGTAGCAAATTCTGCATTATTGATGACACTAGCATTTTTATCTCCAATACAAGTTTTCATGATTGTGGTTCGAAATTCTTCGGCAGTAAATCCATATTTTTCTGCCATTTCTGTTAAAAAGGTAGAATTTGTCATCTTGATTGCCTCCATTGCGCGCAATTCACCCGTTGCGTGAATCACGCTTGTGTTTAAAAGTTGGTTGTGTGGTTAGAAACGGCTTATAGAGATACTATAAGATTAGTAGTGCGTATTTTTTCATCTGGTCTTTTTTCCAGTTGAGATGACATTATAGCCATCAACGTGTGCACTACGATAAACTTCTGCATCACCATAAACTTGTGCACTACCGTAAATTTCTGCCTTATCGTAAACACGTGCTTCATCGTAAACTTTTGCTTCATCATAAACTTTTGCACGCCCATGAACATGTGCATTGCCAAAAATTAACGCCTCACCAAAAACTCGTGCACTGTTGTAAATTTGTGCATGATGGCTCACACAAGATTTGCCGTAAATACGTGCATATCCATAAACACGCACATCTCCATAAACATGTGCCTCATCGTAAACTTGTGCACAGTCACAAATTACGGCATCCCCGAAAATCTGTGCACTATCGTTTACACTTGCGTCTTTAACTTTTGCATTTTCAAAAACTTGTGCCTCACCGTAAACACGTGCTTGGTCGTAAATTTCCGCCTTATCGTAAATGTGTGCTTTATCGTAAACGCGTGCATTACCGTATACTTCTGCTTTGTCGAAAACTTGTGCATTCCCGTAAATTTTTGCATTACAGTAAATTTCTGCACGACCGTAAACGTTCGCATTTTCAAAAACTCGTGCACTCTGGTAAACATGTGCATTATCGGAAACTTGTGCTTCGTCGTAAACTTGTGCATTGTGATAAATACGAGCATTTCCAAAAACACACGCCTTACCCCAAACCCAACAGTCTCCCTCATGACATAGGTTGCTTTCATGCTCTATAAAACCACCCAGATCACCTGCTTTAACCTGCCAAAAGTCCTTCAATGCACGAATGCGGTAAAGAGTGCGACCATTAACTTGGATTGTTTCGTCAGTCAGTTCGTATTTTCTCATCTGGTCTTTTCTCCAGTCGACATGAGGTTAGTATCATCAACATGCCCATAAGTACCTGCATCATTGCCAATGCATATATCATCGCAGTCACCAAAAACACGTACATCACCGTAAACTTCTGCAAATCCATAAAGATGTACATCCTCGTAAACTTCTGCATTACCAAAAACTTTTGCGTAATCAGAAACGTGTGCATTATCATAAATACGGGCATCTTCATAAACCTTGGCATCATCACCAACCCAACAGTCCCCCTCATGACTTAAGTTTTCTTCTTTCTCGATATAGCCGCCAAGATCACCTTTCTTGACGTCACCAAAGTTTCTTAATGCACGGATGCGGCGAAGCGTTTTGCTATCAACCTCAGTTGTTTCATCAGTAAATTCGTATTTCTTTTCCATGATGATAAACCCTTAAT
>NZ_JH725024.1:9259-10518 GCF_000278135.1 Candidatus Bartonella washoeensis Sb944nv | reverse complement strand
TCAGTAAATTCGTATTTCTTTTCCATGATGATAAACCCTTAATGCATACCTTGTCTTTTGATTTCTTGAGAAAGCATACCAATGCCTTTTGTTGTGATTTTTGCTGAAGGAATGACTTTTTCTGTTCCCTCGGAAGTTTTAATAGTGATGGTGGGACAATCCATAAGACCTTTTTTGATTTTGTCTTGGTAAGGTAACAATGGAGTGCTCGGAGCACGCCGGTAAACCCATTCTTTTTGCTGTAAGAAGAGAATGAACTGTTTTGGTTGTAGCTCTAATATTTTAGCAGCTTCAGTAAGACCGAAGAGCCCTTCATGGCGTTGCAAGCTTTCAAGAGCCATAGCTTTTGGTTTTAATTCGGCAATCATATTGTCTTTTTGTTCATTCTCATTTTTGAGATAATTTAAAACCCCTAACATGACTTGTGGGCTAGAGTAATCGATTTGCGGTGTTACAGCTTTCTTTGCACGCTGTTCACATTCGATAAAATATTGACGGGCTTGTTTCCCTTTTTCATTACGTTCTACCATGGCAAGCTCTTTTGCCATGTCTAATGTGAGGTAATATTCTGTACTTGGTCGACCTCTTAAGGTTTTCGCTAAAATTTTAGCGAAAATTATAAAATCCTGATTTTCTTGGAAATTATATTCTTTAATACGGTTTTTTATCCAATCTCTAAAATTAGAATTCACTTCCAAAAATTCGTGCAATTCACGAGCATTAACCGTTTGCATGGTTTCACCGTTAACAGTGTTATTTGTAATGGTGATAGGATTATTCATAGGTTTATATCCTTCGACTATTTGATAGGAGGAAAGAAGAGGTGCTATTAGAAGCGCCCTGTATAGTGAGGATAGTTTGGTATGACATCCCGAAGAGTTAAACGGTGCTGCTCTTCGTAAGTACCGTAAAGTTTATCCTCATATTCTTGCTTTTCGATTTGTTCTAAAAAGAAAGCGTATGCATCACTGTCTTTCACAAAATCGTGAGGGATGATGCCATCAAAACACTTTTGTTCACGCTCTTTAATATAGAATTCTGCAAGATCTTCAGAGATATCTTCACACCGATTAGTTGATGGTTCAATGCGAAAGATTTGAACAGCATTATCGGCTTCGTCGATAAAGTCGATAATGTCACTTTCTTCGAAAAAAGGACCAGATTTTGCAATTCCGTCTTTTTCATTCCTGCACATCACTAAGAGAATTTCATCCGATTTTATAAAAACAGGTTTTGTCAAAACAGCCTCCATACAGCCT
>NZ_JH725024.1:8242-9159 GCF_000278135.1 Candidatus Bartonella washoeensis Sb944nv | reverse complement strand
ACTAAGAGAATTTCATCCGATTTTATAAAAACAGGTTTTGTCAAAACAGCCTCCATACAGCCTGTTGGCAACGGTTAATTTATAAGGTATGGGAGCATATAATACGCATAATGCATACATGTCAATAAAAAAATATGCATTATGTGTATTTTTTATTGACGAAGAATCTCTTTATAGGATGCTCATTTGGAGAGAGGAAAGGTTATGAAAGGAAAAAAGCTTTTATTTTTTTTCTTCGTCATTTAGGCGATTTAAAAGGTGAAGGATTGTTTCTTTATCTTTCCGACTTGTTTCCTTCAGCAGATCAATGATTTGTTCTTCAATAGTTTGTTCTACTGTAGAGATTGGAAAGGAGGGACCGTCTCCTTCTCCAGTTAATAACCATCCCTCACTAATTCTAAATGCTTTTGCGTATTTCTTAGATGCACGTGATATTCCTCTAAGCCCTTGTTCATGTTGTATATAGCTAGAGTAGTTCCACCCAAAGTATCTGGCGGCTTCTTTAGCGCTTTTAAAACCACGTACTAAACGTGCTTTCATTAATCTAGACGATTGGTCTGTTATTTTATCGAGCATTTTGATCTCCTAATGTGATTCATATTGCATAAAATTAGTATGCATTTCGACTTGACATTAAAATACTCATAATGCATACTTTTCTGTATGAATGAGATAGAAGCAAAACAATTGAGAAAACGCCTTAATCTTACGCTGGATGAAATGGCGGCGTTATTGGGCGTCAATAGATCAACAGTATGGCGTTGGGAAAAATATGGTGTTCCTTCAAGAGGAACAGTTGCTTATCTTTTACAATCTTTATGTGAGCAACACACCCCCCCAATGTCGCAATTTGTAGACAGTTCCCGTGTTGATAGCACGTGTGAAACTTTACGGCCTTAAGGAAATGAGCATGGCTG
>NZ_JH725024.1:5089-6663 GCF_000278135.1 Candidatus Bartonella washoeensis Sb944nv | reverse complement strand
CCTCATAAGAAGAGTAAGAAGAAAAGTAAGTGAGGAGAGAAAGATGAGTTTAGTAGCAGTTGTTATTTCTTTAATGGCGAATGTGATTTCGTTTTATGCTGTTCATGACTCTTCTAAAAGAGTGCGAAGGCTTAGAAAAGAGCTAGCTGAAAAAAATGAGTTAATAGCATCACAAAAAGCGTTGATGGAAGGGCAGCTAACGGAGAATGAAAAGAAAATACAACATTTGCAGCAACTGCAAGAAGAAGTGCAAGAACGTTTGACGGAATATGGACAGAGAAATCCTGAGAAGCAGGAATGTTTGATGTCATATGAAAATCTTCAAGTCCCTGAAGATGTTCGCGCGCTTGTAAGAGAGTTTGTAGAAAAAGCTCCAATTATAGAAGATGATAGAACGCAAAAGATACTAATACAATTGATGAGGGATGAGCAGAAAAAGAATGAAGCAATTGAAATTATTGAAGATTTCAATAGATGGTTTATGGAAAAACAATCGGTTACAGTTGCAGAAGCCAATAAATGGGATAGGGTACAATATTTATCATTTCTTCTTATGCAACCAAGGCCAATGACATGGGGCGAGTTGGCTGAAAAAAGCCCTGAGGAACAACATCGTTATGCATCATGTTGGAAAACGGTTATTTATTGAATGAAAACTGCTTGGGATACAACAGCTCGGATAGTTTATTACGTTGTTTAATATTAAAATATTCGGGGCAAAAAGTCACTTTTTGGGGTGGATTTACAGGATTTATGGCAGTGTGCTCCATAGTCAATATTAAAGGAATTTCTGAGTTTCTGTCCATAAGAAAAAAACCGATAATTAGTCCTAATAGACCAGAAGGTCTGAGGCTAAATGGATCAATATCGCTATGTATGGGTGGATCGATTCGAGGTTTCTTTAAGCATAAGTGTTTTTCCTGTTGAGGATAGATGTAATGTAGTGTTCCTAGTGATTGTGGTAAATACGAAAGATCGCGATAGCATGCGGACATAAAGTTAAAAGGGCTATTATCATTTATGATGATAGAGTTGATTTTAATTGTTTGTTTTGTGGGATTTGTAATGTTTAAAGATACATACATTACTGACAAGATATCATTAGGATTATCACTTATCCATGAATGGTGTGTGGTAACACGGAGCTTTTTTTCTTCTAAAATCTCTAATTGTTTTTCCAGAACTGTGGCAAGCCTTTTCATTGATATTGCTTGTTGTTTAGTTGATTTAGCTATGTCCACGGTATTGGCTAATTCTGTTTCAAATTTTTCTCGGTCTTCTCTTCTGAACTTTGCAGCTTCCATTCGATCTTCATTTCTCAATTTTGCAGCTTCCATTCGATCTTCATTTCTCAATTTTGCAGCTTCTATTCGATCTTCATTTCTCAATTTTGCAGCTTCTATTCGATCTTCATTTCTTAAATTCAATGTCTGTTTAATAGAACGAAAAGAAAAAATTGCGGATAATAAAGCACCAACCGAAGAAAGTGCAGAAAAAAGGGTAGGGTGTTGTTCTATCCAATTTAAGCATACATTCCAATTAAGGAGCATAATCATTATTCCAATTAATGTAAG
>NZ_JH725024.1:3779-4189 GCF_000278135.1 Candidatus Bartonella washoeensis Sb944nv | reverse complement strand
GTGAATAACACGATTCTTTGTTTTGATCTAGGAACCAAAACGGGGTGGGCGATACGTGGTGAGGATGGTCACATCTTCAGTGGCACGGTGAATTTTCAATCACGCCGTTTTGAAGGCGGTGGGATGCGTTATTTACGTTTTAAGCAATGGCTTACAGACATGAAGGCAACCGCCCGTGGCATTGATGCGGTGTATTTTGAAGAAGTGCGCCGGCATGTTGGTACAGACGCGGCGCATGTTTACGGTGGTTTATTAGCAACCTTAACAGCTTGGTGTGAACATCATCAGATACCGTATGAAGGCGTACCAGTTAGCACGATAAAGAAAGCGACGACAGGCAAGGGGAATGCGTCGAAAGAAGAGATGATACAAGCGGTGCGTGCGAAAGGTCATGCACCTAAAGATGACAA
>NZ_JH725024.1:0-2654 GCF_000278135.1 Candidatus Bartonella washoeensis Sb944nv | reverse complement strand
GAAGCAGATGCTTTAGCAATTTTATATTTAGTTAAAGAGAGGGAGATTGGGTATGTCAACTAAGTTGGCTTGGACAAGGCTTAATACAGAGCAGTGGGCAGTCGTTGTCGACTATTTACCTCCTGTAGAGGGTAATATCTATATGAGATTGCGGTTTCGCATGCTTCGTACTGGTGAACCTCTTGTTTGTAACATTAAGGTTTTATCTCATTACACTGGTTATTCAGTCAAGAGGTTTGAAGCTGCATTGAATGTTTTGCTAGAAGGTGGCTACATCATACGTTTAGAAGATGGAAGCTTGTGGAATTTAGATGTCGAAGAAGAGTTAAAAAATTGCAATGAGACTTTAAATAAGCTTTCAGAAAAAGCTATAAAAGCTGCGAATACTAAGAAGAATAAGCATCAAGATAACTCATCAAGAAGTCATGATGACTCATCAAGAAGTCATGATGACTCATCACGAGGTCATGATGACTCATCACGAGGTCATGATGAGGTCATGATGAAACACAATAACAATAACAATAACATATATAATAAAAAAACTAATACTATCGTATTAGTAAAAAAAGAAATTGGTTCTGAAAGTTTAGAAACTGATGATCAGGTTCATGAACCAACAGAGGTTCATGCTTGCGAAAGCCCACCAGATCAAATCGCAACCTCATCAGACAACCAACCTCCCATTGACGAGCAAGAGAATGCTCCCAAAAAGGCCAAGCGGGTGAGAAGTGATCGAGGCTGTCGATTGCCAGAGGATTTCAAACCTAATTTGCAATACGCAATCGATAAAGGCTTAACGCATGATGAGGCGATGTTAGCAGCTGAACGGTTCGCAAATTTTTGGCTAGCAAAATCAGGAAAGGATGCGACCAAAAAGGATGCGACCAAAGATGATTGGCAAAGGACTTGGTACAATTGGGTTACACATCCCGAATTGGGGCCTGTAGCACAGAAAAAAGCAAAATTAGAACAGGAGAAACAGTATGGAAAACCAAGAATTGAACGAACAGGACAACAGCGTGGGTGGAATTATCGAGTTGCACAGCACATGTCCAATGTCAAAAATTCAGATAGTGTGTACAAATTTCTCTTCGAGGACAATGAAAGAACCACCATTCCTTTGGAAAGCGGGGCAAAAACCATCGATTGCAGAAGTGGGGAGGGTTACCTCATTGGTCCATGATGCGTTGAAAAAGCTTGAGAAAAAAGCCACCGAAGAAGAAATCCAAACGACGTATCTTGTCCTTTCAAGTGGTCTCAGGAGCCAATTGGGATCAGATGAAAAGTCAACAGCGCTTGCGTATCTTTACGCTCTTAAAGGCATAAGCAGCTGGGTATTGCAAACAGCAACAAAGAACGCTTTGAAAGGTAAAGCAGAGGGCTTAAATCCGACCTTTATGCCCTCAACAGCAGATTTTTATCGTTATTGCGAAAAGCTTGAAAACGATATTCGCTTTCGTGCAAATCGTATTATCAAAAACCTTCAAAAGCCTGAGTTAAAGGGAAAAGAACAGGTAACGCCCTTAATGACAGAGCGCATGGAAGATGTTCAACAAGAGCTTGAACAGGTTTTAAAAGGGGTTAGTGGCACAGTGAAGCACATAGCGTTTTAGCAAAGTAGAGGAGTTTAGTGCGAGATATTGGAATAGATATGCGTTTAAATCGACAAAAAGGCACCGTACAGAGCGATTTGGTATTTTTTTGATAAAATACACATTGGAGGTTAAAACGACTCTGTACGGCCCATTTTGAGGCAAATAGACCAATTGGTGAAATTATGGACTAAAAGCATGGGAATATTAAAACATTTGTTCTTAACAAACCGTAAACAGCCAAGGCAAAAAAAGTGGGTTGCAACGGCGGTTGGTTATGTTCCTTGGGGGGATGGGGCAGCGGAGTATTTTTACAATCTCTACGAATATGAGGATGGCACAAGAGAGTGTGAAAGGTTTGATGGTGGCCAGTATTACACCATACCAGAAAATGCAGATTTTAGCACCAAAGCGCAAGTGAAAGCGTGGGTTTATGGGGGCAATGTTCCGAAAAGCATTCTGAATTACGAACCCCTCATAGACGAGATCAATAGAGAGATTAAAAAATTATCAAAAAACTCAGGAAACGAATATGTTTACAGATAAGCAGATAAGAGCCTTACTTGGTGTTACAACCTTTATATTTTTATGTTTTTTAGGAATTAAAAAAAATCTTGATTTTATTCAGACTATTTTGACATTTGCGTCTGTTTCTTTGGTAATAGTAACAACTGTTTTTGCAATTTTATGCAATTCTCATATTCCTTCTGAGTTACAGAACAACCCAAAATATAAAGATGATGATACAACGGGTTGGGTGAAACTAACACGTGATTTACAACAATATATGCACAGCGTCTTAAAGCTAATAATGTTAGCATTTATAGTTTTAATTTTCCCAAGTAGTTATGAAGAGACAGTTTCTTTGTCTGTCGTTTCTCAGTACGTGGAGCATAAGCTTTCTTTTTCATTGGATACTGTACTTTGGTACTCAGATATTGCGCTTTGGTATTCCTTTTTAGTTTGTGTATTGTTTCTTATGTTACATACACGCAGTTTAATAAATATATCTATCCTTACCCTGCAGTGTTCCGTTATAAAGCCATAGTAAAATTTCCG
>NZ_JH725023.1:524900-525682 GCF_000278135.1 Candidatus Bartonella washoeensis Sb944nv | reverse complement strand
GCCTCTTTATCATTGCTCCACAACAAGGCGTCACCTTGAACAGTGGTAATTTCTTTTTCAATCTCTTTAGTAATTTCATTCTTAATATTCGTGAATGAATCTTTAACTTTCTCAAATGAATTACCCACACCGGTAAACGCAGATGCTACATCATCATAGGTCGTTTCAGAAACGCTGCCCTCAGAATTGAAGTTCTTAACCGTAAATGTAGGAGCAACCCAAGTGCCATTCTCATAGCTAGCACTACCGCCTAAAGTTTTCGCAACCTCGCTGCCAAGAGAATAGAGCTGACCACCATTTACTGCTTCCATCGATCCTTCAGAAAGAGTTGCTGCTTTCACGCCAGAGATACTACGGGCATCACCATTACTGTTTGCAACTGTGATTTCTGTACCGTCTTTCTCCCCACCGATCTTGATAACCTTTGTTGTGTCATCTTGCTTAATAAGGCTATCACTGACAACTTTGCCAATCTCCTTATTAATCTTATGGTGAATGTTCGTGAAAGAAGTACCAACACCCTCAAATGCAGCTGCAACACTCTCATAGCTCTGCTCTTCAACTTCACTACCATCAGAATTAACGGTCTTAACCTTGAAGCTTGGAGCGGTCCACTGACCATCCTCATATCCAGCATTACCGCCAAAAGACTTCGCAACCTCTGTGCCCAGTTTATGAAGCTGATTACCCGCTACTGCATCCGTGGAGGTTGCAGAAATGTCTCCGTTCTGAAGTGATGTAAGCTTGCTATTGCTTTTTTCTGCTCCATGCGTCGCTACAAA
>NZ_JH725023.1:519827-520430 GCF_000278135.1 Candidatus Bartonella washoeensis Sb944nv | reverse complement strand
CTCCATGCTGCGCTACAAAAGCCTGCGCATCTTTGTCCCACAACAAAGAATCCTGTGCAACACCTTGCGAAACTTCCTTAATGCGTTCATTCACATTCTTGATATTCGTGTCAAGTCCAGAAACAGCATTTCCAACATTATCATAGCTAGTTTCTTCTGCTGCGCCATCTTCAGAAATCTTAGATAATTTATAGGTCGGTCCTGTAAATGTACCATCTGTAAATGCAGCACCACCACCCAAATATGTTGCTACATCTTGAGATATTTGATTAATCTGGCTGCCATTAATCGCATCATGAGAATCCTTGGTAATTTTGCCATCTGCAACATTATGAAGTGCAACAGGAGCGGAGTCTTGTCCCTTCCCAAAAGTCACACTGCTATAATCAGTGTTACCATCTGTTCCTTTATCATAGAGAACAACCGCAGATTCTTCAGATTGAAGAGTATCAGAGAGTTTCTTCAAACTTTTATCAAGTTGGCTCTTGTTAACAGCTTCATTGTCATTCTCTGCCGCCTTCACACCAGAAAGCGTCCGATCCACACCACTTTTGTTTGCAATATTGATACTAGTGCCATCTTTTTCAGCACCAATATTAATAA
>NZ_JH725023.1:502904-515677 GCF_000278135.1 Candidatus Bartonella washoeensis Sb944nv | reverse complement strand
TGTAGCATTAGCCCCACCAACGGAAAGCTTCCAACCTTGTGCCGCGAAAGCTCTTAACGCTTTTAACTGCGCAACATTAACTGCATCTGTATCTACACTTCCAGCTGCTAGCCCGGTAATTTGTCGTGTTTTCCAGTCCTTAGCATCACCTGTTATAACACCAACACTAACTGCACCAGAACCAGGTGAGGACTTCCATATCACATTTGTTTGTGTTGTATTTTTCCCAGTAATCGGATCATAACCTGCAATATTACCTGCAACACTAGCCACAGATCCCTTTCCTATGGCAACACCTCCGTCAACATTCGCTTTGGCATCAGAGCCCAAAGCAATACTACCGTCATTATTTGCCCTTGAATAAAAGCCAATAGAAATACTTCTATTTTTATACGCATATGCACGATGACCTAAAGCAGTTGCACCATAGCCTAGCGCCTTAGAAATGGCACCTACTGCTGTCGTATAGTCATCCTTAGCCGTTGTATAATCATCTCCATTCTCCTTATGATATTCTGAACCTATTGCGATACTACTTAGCCCTACAGCGTGAGCCATTTGCCCTATAGCAATGCCATTTGCTTTTGCTACATTTGCTTTATAACCCAAAGCTATAGCATATTCTCCCTGCGCTTGTGCAGAAAAACCAAGAGCCATCCAATTTTCTGCTTCATTAAATTTAATATTATTCTCCAGCGCATTAAGTCTATTAGCAGTATATGCAACATTATCGTTAGTCTTAAAAAGCTGAGACCCAGTCACTGCTTGTTGCGAATTTGCAGAGAGTTCTCCAGCCTTAATGTTTTTTATCTCTTTATTTCCAGCATCAATGCCAGCAGTCGTTATTTGCGGGCCACCAGGAATCACTAGGCCTTTTGCATCTAAGGTATTATTCCCCACTTTTGCACTACTCAGCGTAACATCTTTAGCCAAATCAAACTTTACATTATTGTCTTGACCACCTTTTGTAATCGTGAGATTATTACTTCCAGAAGTAAAATCTACTATGCTCTCCGGATCAACGGTTTTAACATTTTTATTAGCTACAGAAAGCTTCCAACCTCCTTTTATCGTTTTTCTTAACGCCTTCAACTGAGCAACATTCACTGCATCAGTGTCTGCAGTACCAGCTGCTACTCCTTGAATCTGGCGCGTTACCCAATTATCTTCTGCAGCGTCTTCTGTATTCCCAATACTTAATACACCATAATCAGATGATGATTTCCATATTGGACTTGTTTGTGTTGTACTTTTATCACTTACAGGATCATAACCTGCGATGCCACCTGAAGTAACAGCGCGTGAGCGCTCACCTAAAGCTATAGAACTCGAAACCATAGTTACAGCATAAGGACCCAAAGCTACACCTCTATTATTTACCACACGCGCAAAGTATCCTACAGCAACCCCTTCCGCCCCGTTTTTGGCTGAATTAGTACTAGCAGAAACAAGAGAGTTTGTACCTATAGAGACTGAATCTCTTGGAAATGCTCTTGCCTCTGTTCCCAAATCCCATTTACCATTTTCATATTTAGCGCCTATCGCAACGGATCCGAACCCTCCAGCATAAGCATTCGTCCCCAATGCAATTCTAGTATCGTCTATCAAGCGCGTTTGTATTTTTCCCGAAGAAGAAAACGATCTATTATTGTCAAGTTCTACTCTCTTAAGTTTTTGAATATTTGTATCCTCAATGCTCCCTATTTTTAATATATTTTGTACATATTTTTGTGCAATAGGATCATCTGTAGCAGAAACGTCTACGATAGGATTTTCCTTATCAGAAAGGGATCTGGTTAAAAAGTTTGCGTGGTCGCTGGAAGCTTTAACTTTTTCCTGTGCTGCAGTATTAAGCACTCTTACATCATTGTCTTTTGATACAGAAGAGGCATTCAAATGAGCAACAGAGATAATGTTTTGTGGATAAGACACACCAGCACTTTCAACACCTTCAAGAAATGTATTTCCAAAATCGAGATTTGCTGCAAAACTAGGAGAAATATTTGATAAAAATGCAACTATTGCAGCAAATAAAATACTCTTCATCCAAAATAAGGGAAAAGGAGAACGAGGGTGATTTTCGTCATTCTGCACTAATGTGTCATATAATTTTTTTATAACAAACTCTCCAACAAAAAAAACTAAAACATAAAAAAGACACATTCTTATGTTACTTGTTAAAAGATTACGGTGTATGGAATTGGATTCTACTTTTTTGTAGGAGAGTAGCATTTTTATTCTTTCGCTTCGTTTTTTCTCTGCGTCTTATAATAAGATTTATAAAAAAATTGAGAACTTATTAAATGTAAGAGCAATATATTTAGTTTATAAGTAATGGTTGAGTTTTTGGATTATCGTGGTATAAATTCATAAAAGAATTTTCTGTGTACTTACATAATATTGGTTTTTTTTCAAAAGAGGTTAAACCACTTAAATGAAGATCTTAAAGTGAAATGTTGAGTGTTTTTGTATTGTAATATATTTATTATTGGTAGTACTGTTTACTGTAAAAAGAAAATAAATCTTATTACATTAAAGACAGTAAAAATATTTCACGGGTTTTTACTTCGTATTTCAGCTAAAGATATTTTAAGTACGTTGCTATATATGTGCAATTTCGTAATCTTTTTTATTTGAAGACATTATCCATCCCCCCCTTCTTCTTAAATATCTCTCTATCAGAAATATTTCTTTGCGAACAAAATGAGTCTTACTAATATACTTTTTGTATACTTATAAGATCTGCAATCAAATAGCAAGAAAAAAATGAATTTCTTCATAAAACGTATAATTATGGATGTTAGTGCGCTACTTTTTCAACAAAATTACGTAATATACTATTATAAAAATTAAACTTTATAGCCTCGTTAAGCGCTATACTCGCTTATGTATAAATATTATTTTACTTTGTAGAGCTTACGTGCCTCTCTAAAAACGTATAGCATGCAAGATTTTCATTAAAATCTTTGGCTTTTAGCATCAATTGAGTGCCATATGAAACCCATGCACATAATTCCCAGAGATCTCCTGATCTTACAAGATAAACTGAATATTAAAGATAAAAATACCCCTTTTCAAGGTATCACCAACGCCTAAAGATAATGCAAAATAGCAGAAATATATTTGAACGCTATCATCAGATACAGAATTTGTAAATTTAGAAGATCCAATTTTGTGTATTTAAGAGGTAAATTTAAAAAAGGTCTTGTCTTCTAGAATTTTTTATAGCAAAAAAACTCGCGTATTAGTTGTTTTCTTGTTTTGTAAGTTAATTTACTCTTTGAAGATGTGAATTTTTTTACGTATTGATAATTTATTTTTTTAGAGAAGATTAATATTGCTTTAATTTAACTTCTCATTCAAAGAATAAAATGATCTTAAATTATTGCGTGATATTTTGAAAAGTAATTTCTTCGCTTTTAATACAATGGTTCTTATTTATAGCTGTAACCTTTAACTATAAAAAATATTGATAAAATAGCAAAAAAATGAAAGAGTTTTTGCTCTCTTTCAATATGATATATTTAAATGAGCATTTGGAAAAGTTTTAATAATAGGTATTCAGTCTCTTTTTACGTAAATCTATTTAAGTTATATTTTATTTAATTTCAGTAAATTATTGTGTATTTTTTTATTTAAAATTTTTTTCTATATAAAATTTTCACCCTTGTTTCATTAAACAAAGGTGAATGAGATTTTAATTAAAATATTTTATTGTTTTTTTAATCTAGTGTCATGGTGAATCCTGCCCCTACTCCCCAGTGACCTCCGGCACTGGTTATAGACAAATTAGAGCGAATGTTTCCATTTCTAGACGTATAACCAGCACCAAAAGCAAGGGCAGATTGGCTACGCCATAAACCACCACCAAATCCAAAACTTAATCTTCCAGGTGTATCATTGTAACGCAAGTTAGCTACTGCCAAGCCAATAGCTGCAGCTTGTCTTGCTTCTTTACGTACATCTTCAAGGCCATACTTTAAAACATTAAACTTCGTATCTGTATACTGTTTAGCACGCTCAACTGCATCATCAATGTCTGAAGTAACATGTTGCTCTGTATACTTTTTTATATCCTCGAGAACAATATCAAGCTGCTGCTTGGTATAATCGTGCAATTGACCGCCATTAACCGCTTCTTTCGATCCTACTTCAATTCTACCATCACCAACATTATCAATAATTACCGGATCACTTTCATTCCCACCAACCAACGTAACTGTATTGGTTTTTTTCCCATTGGTATCTTTATCATAGTTAACAGCACCATCGGTAACCGCACTTTCAATATCTTTTACATGTTTATCAATACTATCTACCTTGTGTTCAACTTCTTTGACTTTCTCGTTTGTCTCCCAAAGCTGTCCGCCATTCACAACTTCTTGCGACCATTTTTCAATTCTACCATCGGCAACATTATCAATCTTGCTTGATACACCTTTATGACTAGCGTCGTATGAGCTTTTCTCTTCATTCCAATTTAAACTATTGGTATTAATAGTTTTGGAAACCTCTTTAATACGCTCATTTATACTCGACATACTCTCACTAACACCATCAAAAGCACTCGCAACATCATTATAGCTTTTCTGCTCAAAAGAACTACCATCTCCCTTAAATTGCGTAACCTTAAACTCTGGAGCTGTCCACTGGCCACCGCTATATCCAACACCTCCTCCAAAATAGGCTGCTAACTGTTTACTCATTAAATAAAGCTGTGAGCCATTAATGGCTTCTGTTGAACTATCCGTCAAAGCGCCAGCCATTACTCCAGATACTATCCGAGCCTTGCCTTGGTTATTTGCAAGAGTGATTTTACCACCATCTTTTTCTCCACCAATCTTAATAACCTTGGTCTTTTCATCTTGCTTAACAAGGCTATCACTAATGACATTGTTAATCTCATCCTTAACTTCATTATGAATATTCGTAAGAGAATTGCCAACACCTTCAAAAGCTGCCGCTACATTATCATACTTTTCTTCAGTCGCTTCTCCTTCTGAATTAAATTTCCTAACTGTAAAACTAGGAGCGGTCCATTTGCCTTCTGCATATCCAGCGCCACCGCCAAAATACTCAGCAACAGTCTGATGTGTCTCAAAAAGCTGAGAGCCATTGACGGCATCATGTGAACCCTTGGCAATCTTGCCATCAGCAACATTATGAAGTGCAACAGGAGCGGAACCTTTTCCTTTTCCAAAAGTCACATTACCATAATCAGTTTCACCATCTTCTTGCTTATCATAAAGAACAACAGAAGAATCTTCAGACTGAAGAGTATCAGAAAGATCCTTCAAACTTTTGTCAAGTTGGCTCTTGTTAACAGCTTCATTACCCTTCACTGCCGCCTTCACACCAGAAAGGGTCCGATCTTCATTATTCTTGTTTTGAATGTTAATTGCAGTGCCATAAGCTTCCTTACCAATGGTGATAGCAGCAGTTTCATTCTCTTGCTTAACAAGACTATCACTGATGACATTATTAATCTCATCTTTAAACTCATTATGAATATTCGTAAGAGAATTGCCAACACCTTCAAAAGCTGCCGCTACATTATCATACTTTTCTTCAGTCGCTTCCTCTTCTGAATTAAATTTCTTAACTGTAAAACTAGGAGCGGTCCATATACCTTCTGCATATCCAGCGCCACCGCCTAAAGACTTCGCAACCTCGCTGCCCAGAATATGAAGCTGACTACCTGTAATAGCATCAGTCGAACTTTCAGAGACTGTTCCATCCAAAATAGATGTAATCTTGCTGTTGGCTTTATTCTCTCCATGCGTTGCTACAAAAGCCTGCGCATCTTTGTCCCACAACAAAGAATCCTGTGCAACACCTTGAGATACTTCTTTAATACGTTGGTTTACATTCTTGATATTTGTGTCAAGTCCAAAAAAAGCACTTCCAATATTATCATAGCTAGTTTCTTCTGCGGCACCATCTTCAGAAATCTTAGATAATTTATAACTAGGACCTGTAAAAGCACCATCTGTAAATGCCGCACCACCACCTAAGAATTTGGCAACATCTTCAGAGATCTTATTAATCTGGCTACCGGTGATTGCATCATGCGACCCCTCACCAATGGTACCATCTGCAACATTATGAAGAGCTACAGGAGCGGAATCTTTTCCCTTCCCAAAAGTCACACTCTCATAATTAGTCTTACCATCTGTTCCCGTATCATAAAGAACAACAGAAGAATCTTCAGACTGAAGAGTATCAGAAAGATCCTTCAAACTTTTGTCAAGTTGGCTCTTGTTAACAGCTTCATTGTCATTCTCTGCTGCCTTCACGCCTGAAAGTGTCCGATCTGCACCTTCATTGTTTGCAAAAGTGATCGCACTACCCTCTTTTTCTCCACCAATCTTGATGAGCTTCTTCTCTTCATTCCACTTAACAAGGCTATCACCTTTCACAGTATTAATTTGATTAGTAATTTCCTTGGTAAGTTCATTCTTAACGTTAGTAACGTCATTTTTAACATGGGTAATAGAAGTATCAACACCAGCAAAAGCAGAGCCAACATCATTATACGTTTTGCCTTCAACAGTATAAGTGGGTTTCTTACCTTGAAATACATCTGCACCACCACCCAAATATTGTGAGGTATTCTCAGCAACGTTTTCTAAATCACCTGTCACACTAGTAACATTCTGATTGGTAGCAAAAAGCTGTGCACCATTTACTGCTTCTGTTGAGGTATCCGAAAGTGTCCCTGCTTTTAAACCAGAAAGTGTCCGACTAGCCTTCTCTTGATTCAAAATACTGATTTCAGTACCATCTGTTTCCACACCAATAGTAATAACCTTTGTCGCCTCATCTTGCTTAACAAGGCTATCACTGACAACTTTGCCAATTTCCTTATTAATCTCATTGTGAATGTTCGTGAAAGAAGTACCAACACCCTCAAAAGCAGCTGCAACAGTCTCATAGCTCTGCTCTTCAACACCACTACCATCTTCTTTGACGCTCTTAACCTTGAAACTTGGAGCGATCCATGCGCCATTCTCATAGCTAGCATTTCCGCTAAGAGACTTCGCAACCTTGCTACCCAATGTATAAAGCTGATTACCCGTCACAGCATCCGTGGAGATTGCAGAAATATCTCCAGCCTGAAGAGATGTAATCTTGCTATTGGTTTTGTTCCCTTCTTCTCCATGCGCCGCTACAAACGCTCCCTTATCCTGGTCCCACAACAAGGAATCACTTTGAACTGCTTGCGTAATATTCGTGATGTTTTCCTCAAATTTCTTGACCTCATTCGTCAGGTGCGTGTTCACATTACTAATACTCATATCAAGACCCGCAAACGCGCTACCAACATCGGTAAATTCATCCTTTTTTACATTACCATCGACATCAACCTGAGAGATTTTATAACTAGGACCTGTAAAAGCACCATCTGTAAATCCCGCACCACCACCTAAGAATTTGGCAACATCTTCAGAGATCTTATTAATCTGGCTACCGGTGATTGCATCATGTGACCCCTCACCAATGTTACCATCAGCAACATTATGAAGTGCAACAGGAGCAGAACCTGTTCCTTTTCCAAAAGTTACACTTTCATAATTAGTTTCACCATCTTCTTTCTTATCATAAAGAACAACAGAAGAATCTTCAGACTGAAGAATATCAGAGAGTTCCTTCAAACTTTTGTCAAGTTGGCTCTTGTTAACAGCTTCATTACCGTTCTCTGCTGCCTTCACACCAGAAAGCGTCCGAGCCTCCCCTTGGCTATTTGCAAGAGTAATTTTATCACCATCTTTTTCAGCACCAATCTTGATAACCTTTGTCTTATCATCTTGCTTAACAAGGCTATCACTAACAACTTTGCCAATTGCCTTATTTATCTCATTGTGAATATTCGTGAAAGAAGTACCAACACCCTCAAAAGCTTCCGCTACAGTCTTATAGGAATCCTCAGTAAGATCGCCATCAGAACTGATTTGTTTTACCTTGAAATTAGGATCTATCCATTTTCCGTTCTCATATCCAGCGCCACCGCCAAAATACTTGGCAACCTCGCTGCTCAAGGAATAAAGCTGTCCACCATTAACAGCATCGGTTGAGTTTTCAGAAATGTCTCCATTCTGAAGAGACGTAATCTTGCTATTGCCTTTGTTTTCTCCATGCTGCGCTACAAATGCTCCCTTATCCTTGTCCCACAACAAGGCATCACCTTGAACTGCTTGCGTAATATTCGTGATATTGTCCTCAAATTTCTTGACCTCATTTTTCAGATGCGTGTTCACATTACTAATACTCGTATCAAGACCCGCAAACGCGCTACCAACATCGCTATAGGAATTGCTTGTTACCGCACCATCTTCAGCAATATGAGAGATCTCATAAATCGGTCCTTTAAAAGTACCGTTTTCAAATGATGCATTACCACCTAAAAATTGAGCAACTTCCTGAGAGATTGTATTAATCTGAGAACCATTGACAACATCATGCGATCCATCAGCGATCTGACCATTGGCAACATTATGAAGAGCTACAGGAGCGGAATCTTTACCCTTCCCAAAAGTCACACTGCTATAATCAGTTTCACCATCTTCTTTCTTATCATAAAGAACAACTGCAGATTCAGCAGACTGAAGACTGTTGGAAAGAGCCCTCAAGCTTTCATCAAGTTGCGCTTTGTTAACAGCATCATTATCATTCTCTGCTGCCTTCACGCCAGAAAGTGTCCGATCCTTACCTTCATTGTTCGCAAGAGTGATCTCAGTACCGCCTATTTCTTTACCAATAGTAATAACATTTGTCTCTTCAACTCGCTTAACAAGGCTATCACCTACAACTTTGTTAATCTCATTCTTAACTTCATTGTGAAGGTTCGTAAATGAAGTACCTACGCCTTCAAAAGCAGATGCAACACTCGCATAGTTCTGCTCTTCAACACCACTACCATCTTCTTTGATGCTCTTAACTGTAAAAGTAGGAACGGTCCATTTGCCTTCTGCATATCCAGCGCCACCACCAAGAGACTTCGCAACCTCGGTGCCAAGAAAATAAAGCTGATTACCCGCTACTGCATCCGTAGAGGTTAAAGAAATATCTCCATTTGCAAGAAACTTAATTTTGCTATTGTTTTTTTCTTCTCCATGCGTCGCTACAAACGCATGAGCAGTGTCACTCCATAACAAAGCATCACCTTGAACTGCTTGCGTAATATTCGTGATATTGTCCTCAAATTTCTTGATCTCATTCGTCAGATGCGTGTTCACATTACTAATACTCGTATCAAGACCCGCAAATGCACTACCAACATCGTTATAGCCGCTCTCCGTTACCTCACCATCCTTAGAAACATGAGAGATCTTATAAGTCGGTCCTGTAAAAATACCCTCTGTAAATCCCGCACCACCACCTAAGAATTTGGCAACATCTTCAGAGATTGTATTAATCTGAGAACCATTAATCGCATCATACGAATTCTCAGCAATCTTACCAGCTTTGACATTATGAAGTGCAACAGGAGCCGAACCTTTTCCTTTTCCAAAAGTCACACTGCTATAATCAGTGTTACCATCTGTTCCTTTATCATAGAGAACAACCGCAGATTCTTCAGACTGAAGAGTATCAGAGAGTTTCTTCAAACTTTTATCAAGTTGGCTCTTGTTAACAGCTTCATTGTCATTCTCTGCAGCCTTCACACCTGAAAGCGTCCGAGCTTTGCCTTCACTGTTTGCAAGAGTGATCTCAGTACCACCGATTTCTTTACCAATAGTAATAACATTTGTCTCTTCAACTCGCTTAACAAGGCTATCACCTTTTACAGAGTTAATTTGGTTCATAATTTCATTGGTCAGTTCATTCTTAACGTTAGTAACATCATTTTTAACATTCGTAATAGAAGTATCAACACCAGCAAAAGCAGAACCAACATCATTATATGTTTTGCCTTCAACAGTATAAGTGGGTTTCTCACCTTGAAGAACATTTGCACCACCACCTAAATATTGTGAGGTATTCTCAGTAACTTTTTTCAAATCATTCGTTACAGCGGTAACATTCTGATTAGTCGCAAAGAGCTGTGCACCATTTATTGCTTCTGTTGAGGTCTCGGAAAGGGTCCCAGCTTTTAGACCAGAAAGTGTCCGACTAGCCTTCTCTTTATTCAAAATACTGATTTCAGTGCCATTTGTTTCCTTACCAATAGTAATAGCATCAGCCTCTTTATCCTGCTTCACAAGGCTATCGCCTACCACTTTGTTAATCTCATTCTTAACTTCATTATGAATATTCGTAAGAGAACTGCTCACACCAGCAAAAGCTGTAGCAACATCATCATACTTCTCTTCAGTAGCTTTGCCTTCTGCATCAAATTTATTAACTACAAAACTTGGAGCGGTCCATTTACCTTCTTCATATCTAGCGCCACCACCAAAATATGTTGCAACCTCACTGCCAAGAGAATGAAGCTGACTACCTGTAATAGCATCAGTGGAACTTTCAGAGACTGTTCCATCCAAAATAGATGTAATCTTGCTGCTATTTTTATTCTCTCCATGCGTTGCTACAAAGGCCCCTTCTGCCCCGTTCCACGACAACGAATCCTGTGCAACACCTTGCGAAACTTCCTTAAGACGTTGGTTTACATTCTTGATATTTGTATCAAGTCCAGAAAAAGCACTTCCAACATTATCATAGCTAGTTTCTTCTGCTGCGCCATCTTCAGAAATCTTAGATAATTTATAGGTCGGTCCTGTAAATGTACCATTTTCAAATGATGCATTACCACCTAAAAATTTGGCTACATCTCCAGAGATTGTATTAATCTGAGAGCCATTAATCGCATCATGTGAATCCTTGGTAATTTTGCCATCTGCAACATTATGAAGAGCTACAGGAGCGGAATCTTGTCCCTTCCCAAACGTCACACTCGCATAATTAATTGCGTTATTGTCATCACCTTTTTTATCGTAGTGAACAACGGCTGATTCATCAGACTGAAGACTTTTGGAAAGATCCTTCAAACTTTCATCAAGCTGAGCTTTGTTGACAGCCTCATTAGCATGCTCTGCTGCCTTGACACCAGAAAGCGTCCGATCCTTACCTTCACTGTTTGCAAGAGTGATTTTATCACCATATTTTTCAGAACCAATCTTAATAACCTTTGTCTCTTCATCTTGCTTCACAAGGCTATCACTTACGACATTAGTGATATCATTTTTAATATTCGTGAAAGATGTACCAACATCAGCTAAAGCTTCTGCAACATTATCATACTTCTTCTCTTCAACTGTAACACCATCATCTTTGATAGTTTTAACCTTGAAAGTAGGAGATACCCATTGTCCATTCTCATATCCAGCCCCACCGCCAAAATACTTCGCAAACTCGCTGCCAAGAATATAAAGCTGACCACCATTCACTGCATCTGTTGAATCTGATGCAATCTTCCCAGCCTGAAGTGATGTAATCTTGCTGTTGGCTTTATTCTCTCCATGCGTTGCTACAAAAGCCTCTTTATCATTGCTCCACAACAAAGCGTTACCTTGAACAGTGCTAATTTCTTTTTTTATTTCATTTGTAATATTCGTAAATGAAGCACCAACACCTTCAAAAGCAGATGCAACATCATTATAGCTTTTGTCTTCAATTTCAGCACCATCAGCCTTGACAGTTTTAACCTTGAAACTTGGAGCGATCCATGCACCATCCTCATACTTAGCGCCACCGCCAAAATATGTTGCAACGTTACCGCCTAATGAATGGAGCTGTGATCCATTCACTGCGTCCGTTGAGGTTGTAGAAATATCCCCATTCGCAAGAAACTTAATTTTGCTATTGGTTTTTTCCTCTCCATGCTTTGCAACAAAAGCCCCTGCTGCCTCGTTCCACGACAAAGAATCCTGTGCAACACCTTGCGAAACTTCCTTAATGCGTTCATTCACATTCTTGATATTCGTGTCAAGACCAACAAATGCACTCCCAACATCGGTAAAGGCAATCGGCGTGCTCATACCATCTGTAGTAATCCTGGATAAATTATAGATTGGTCCTTTAAAAGTACCATTTTCAAATGATGTATTACCACCTAAAAATTTGGCTACATCTCCAAAGATTGTATTAATCTGAGAGCCATTAATCGCATCATGTGAATCCTTGGAAATATTACCATTGGCAACATTATGGAGACCTACGGGGTCTTTATCTTTACCTCCCAAGGTTACACTCGTATAATCAACCTGACCATCTTGATTATCGTAATGAACCGCAGACGCCTTCGTATTTCCAATACTCTCAGAAAGATTCTTCACATTTTCATCAAGTTGTGCTTTGTTAACAGCTTCATTGCCAACCTGCCCCGCCTTCACACCAGAAAGTGTCCGATCCTTACCTTCATTGTTTGCAAGAATGATCTCAGTACCACCGATTTCTTTACCAATAGTAATAACATTTGTCTCTTCAACTCGCTTAACAAGGCTATCACCTATAACTTTGCCAATTTCTTTATTCATCTCATTGTGAATGTTCGTGAAAGAAGTGCCAACACCAGCAAAAGCTTCCGCTACAGTCTCATAGCTCTGCTCTTCAACACCACTACCATCAGAATTAACGGTCTTAACCTTGAAGCTTGGAGCGGTCCACTGACCATCCTCATATCCAGCATTACCACCAAAAGACTTCGCAACTTCGCTGCCAAGAGAATAAAGCTGATTACCCGCTACTGCATCCGTGGAGGTTGCAGAAATGTCTCCGTTCTGAAGTGATGTAAGCTTGCTATTGCTTTTTTCTGCTCCATGCGTCGCTACAAA